>CAZBPG010000108.1:0-1919 GCA_964493695.1 uncultured Chitinophaga sp.
CCGCTCTTCCTCTAAAACAAAAAGCCGCCTCAAATTGAGTTTTGAGACGGCTTCGTTTTGTTTTTCGTTTATATTCATTCGTTCAAAAATTCACAAACTTGAAAAACACGCTTGTCTTTCTCTGTACCTTGCTTTGCAGTCTGTCCGCTTCAGGCGAGTGGAAAACTTATTTTAAGAATGACGGTGTAGAAATTCTTTTTCGCTATGCTGATTGCCATGATATACCTAATGGCATTCATCAGCAGAAAATTTTACTGCGCTTTATTAATTTTAAGGAAAAGCCCGTAGAGATTTTTTACACCAAAGAACTTACTTTCTCTAACTCTGTAACAAAGCCCGATGTAAAAGTTTTCTCTGTTCACCTGAATGGTGGTGAAACTCTGGAGGGAGACTGTGATACGAAGGATAACAGCGTATATATTTTCTCGAAGCAACTCAACTTTAACTCCACCCACCTCAAGCATTTTGAACTGAAAGATATTTCTGTAAAACCAATTCAATAGAAACAGAGAATGAAAAAGATTTTATCCTTCCTGCTCATTCTTTTCATTACGCAAAATATTTTTTCACAAGGCTGCACGGTTAACCAAACTATACCACGCGATACAATTGTATGTGGAGAAAGTATTTTTCTTACCGCTTACGGTCAGGGGCAGGGTATAGCTCTTCTTTCGGAAAACTTTAATACCGGGACTTACGGTCCGGGGTGGGCTTCTTCGCAACAAGCTATGTGGAATAATCCTTGTAGCAGTGGGGGCGTAGATGGCACTACACATATCTGGATGGGGAACTCCGGTCCAGTGCCGCGTGTTCTTACCACTACTTCTTTTAATCTGAGCAGCTGTGTAAATGCAGGAGTTACTATTTGTTTTGATATGCTTTTTGCAGAGCAAGGTAATAATGCGCCCTGCGAAGGACCGGATGAGCCCCAGGAGGGAGTATACTTGCAATACTCTATTGATAATGGCGCAACCTGGATTGATATCAACTATTTTGACCCTAATGGCGGATATGACCCTCAATTTGTGAATTGGAGTAATTGGTGTTTTGCAGTACCTGTTGCCGCACTTACTGCGAATACAAAATTCCGGTGGTATCAGGATGCCGATTCGGGGGCAGATTATGACCACTGGGGTATTGATAATGTGGTGATTTATTGCAACGACCCTTCTTACAATATTGTTTGGACGCACGATGGCTACAGCGCTGGACCGGTGGGGGGTACTAATCCTGCACCGGTTGCTCCGCATACTACTACCAGTTATGTGGTGGTAATGAGTAACGGAACAACAACCTGCCGCGATACGGTAACAGTTGTGGTGCGCAACCCTACCATAGTTTTAAATGCGGGTAATGATACAAGCGTATGCACCGGACAGTGCGCTACCTTAAATGCAACAGCAAAGATTGTTCAGAAAGCAGCAAAAACACCTACTTATCAGAACCAGGAACAGGCAACCATTACCGGTACACCGGGTTTTCCCGGTTTCCCGCCAATTATTCCGGCTACTCCCGGTACTGCTTTTCTGAACATGGATATAAATATTACCAACCTTAATTTATCTACAGTTACCAATGGCTATATCACCAGCGTCTGTATCAATTCGTTAAACATGATACTTTTTAGCGGTATAGAAATTTTTGATATCTGGTTGGTCTGTCCGGGCGGTGATTCAATTTTGTTGGTGAAAGATAGTACGCTAACAGGTAATTCATTAACAAATACCTGCTTTGTTCCTGCAGGGAATAATATAACAGCGGCTTCTTCACCTTATACCGGTAGCTACGCACCCAACCAATCATTCAATGGACTCACAGGTTGCGATGCGAACGGAGTTTGGTCATTGCACTTTCAGGCAATATTTAATGGATTCTCACTTCCCACCGGTAATTTTAACAGTTGGAGTATTTCGTTTAAT
>CAZBPG010000108.1:1929-12696 GCA_964493695.1 uncultured Chitinophaga sp.
TAATGATCCCGAAGTTTCGTACGTAGGCAACTTTAACTGGAATCCGACCACGAACATGACGAATTCAAACACGCTGACACCAACGGTTTGTCCGCCACCCACTGCGTATACGCTTACGGTTTCAGACACAGCAGGATGTGTAACACAGACCGATGTGATAAACGTAACTACACAAGCCTGTTGTGGTTTGACAGCCACTACCACACAAACACAACCTACATGCGGTGGAAGTAATGGAAGTATTAATGTTACTCCAAACCCTGTTGGTCCGGTGTATCTATATATTTGGAACGATGGAAATACCAGCCAGAACAGAACCGGTTTAGCTGCCGGAACTTATACAGTAACAGTAACTGACCAAACTACGCCTACATGTACTTTTTCTACCAGCATTACACTTAACTCAAACAGTACGCTAATCGTTTCATTTAGTAATCCGGTGAATCCTACCTGTACGGGGAATAACGGTTCTATTACCGTAACGCTTGCCGGTGGCACTGCGCCTTATGCTATTACTGTGGATACTGGTGGAACTCCCTTTACATTCAACTCGCCAATACCGGGCTCGCAAAGTATTCCCGGTTTACATGCAGGAACAATTGATGTAAGTGTTACAGACGGTCAGGGCTGTGTTGCCACAGCTACGGCCACTTTAACTGCACCAAACTCCGTGAATGTTTCTTTCACTAATCCCGTCAATCCAACCTGTGCCGGTAACGATGGGTCTATTACGGTAACGCTGGCTGGCGGGACTGCTCCCTACATAGTTACAGTTGATACCGGTGGAACTCCGTTCACCTTTAACTCACCTGTTGCCGGTTCTCAGAATATTCCTGCATTAGGTGCGGGCACCATTGACGTGAGCGTTACAGACGCTGCAGGATGTACATCCAACGCTACTGCGGCACTCACCGCACCGGTCAACTGCTGCGGATTTACAGTAAGTGCTGTACTTGTTCAGCCGACCTGCGGGCTAAACGATGGAAGCATTAGCCTTACTCCATCAGGTAACTCAGGTACTTGTTCTTATGTTTGGGGCGGAGGGCAAACCACTTCTGCCATTACAAGCATAGGTGCAGGAAACTACAATGTAACTGTTACTGACCCCGGCTTTCCAAATTGTTTTATTGACACAATACTTGCATTAAGCTCTAATAGTTCATTAAGTGTTTCTATTACCAATCCGGTTGCTCCTACCTGTGCCGGAAACGATGGCTCAATTACTTTCAGTTTGACCGGTGGCACCGCTCCATACGCATTGACGGTTGATACCAACGGTAGTCTTTTCAGTACGGTTAATTCTCCGGTTTCAATTCCGCCTACTGTTCTGAATAATGTGCCTTCCGGTTCTATAAATGTTTCAGCAACCGATGCTGATGGATGTCAGGCGAATGCAAATGCTACGCTGGCAACTCCGATTTGTTGTACTATACAAATAGATGCAACAGTAGTTCCGCCAAGTTGCGGATTGAACAATGCCTCTATTACAGTGAACATAATTACTGCGGGAATCCCGCCATACACCTATTCAATTGACGGAGTGAATTTCGTATCGTCAAGTGTGTTCGGCAATTTGGCACCGGGTAACTACAGCGCTATTGCAACAGATATAAACGCTTGTGCAGATACAATGGCGGTGGTTGTTCCTGTATCAACAAACAGTTTAAACATTACCGCAACACCTACTGATGTTACTTGCTTTGGTGCGAATGATGGAACAGTTACAACTACGATTGTTGGAGGAAATAGTCCCTATGGCTATGTTTGGAATAATGCACTTACCACTTCTTCCATACAAACTCTCTCAGCAGGAAGTTATTCTGTAACTGTTACCGATGCCACCGGTTGTACCGGAACCGCATCGGCAAGTATTACCGAGCCTGCGGTCCTTGTTGTTGATTTAGGAAATGACATAACCCTGTGCGAAGGCTCAACGGTTACACTTACTGCACCTAACGGATTCATAACTTATCTGTGGAGCAGTACCGAAACAACTCAATCTATCAACCCATTGGTTACAGGAATTTATACCGTAACTGTTACAGACAATAACGGGTGCACTGCCAGCGATGCGGTGAATGTTAATCTGGTTCCTGCACCATTGGTTGATTTAGGCGATGATAAGTTAGCTTACGAAGGCGAGCATATCGGAATCTTTGCAAACATTAATCAAGGCAACGTAAGCGGGGGAACTTACAATTGGATGCCCGACACTTTGTTGAATTGTGCTGATTGCCAGAATGTAGTGGCGTATGCTGCTGATACTATCACTTATATTTTGGTTTACACAAATGATTACGGTTGCACCGGCACAGATGCTGTTATACTGAATGTATTGCCGGTGGGCGATATTTTCTGGCCAAATGCGTTTACACCAAACGGTGACGGTAACAACGATGTTTTCCTTCCCTACGGTAGTGGTGTAAAACTGATAAACTGGCAGATATTTAACCGTTGGGGCGAGAAGGTTTTCGACTCGAATAACTTCTTTTATGGTTGTGATGGAACGTACAAGGGACAGCCTTTGCCGATTGGGGTGTATGTGTATAATGCTAAAGTGGTGTTGATGAATAGTAAAGAGCGAAAATACAAGGGCAGCGTTACGCTAATTCGGTAAACAAGAAGAGGTTATCTTTTCAAAAGATGACATCTCTTTTTTTTTCTCTCAACTTTTCTTCGCTTAATTTGTTGTAAGTTACAAACCGATATATGAAAACTATTCTTACTTCCCTTCTGGTAATTTTCCTTTCTGCTGATCCTGCCAAAACAGTTTACGATTTTACTGTAAAGGATATTGATGGTAAAGAAGTTTCTCTCTCTCAATACAAAGGCAAAGTGCTGTTGTTTGTAAACGTGGCAAGTATGTGCGGTAACACCCCTCAGTACAAAGACATTCAGAACTTGTACGAGAAGTATAGTAGCAAAGGATTAGTAGTGTTAGGTTTTCCTGCCAACAATTTTATGGGACAGGAACCGGGTAGCGACAAAGAGATTAAACAATTCTGTACCAAAGAGTATGCGGTTACCTTCCCGATGTTTTCCAAAATTTCAGTAAAGGGAGATGACATGGCACCTTTGTATAAATATCTGACACAGAAATCGGAGAATGGAGTTATTGACGCTAAAGTGGGTTGGAATTTCCAGAAATTCCTTGTTGGGAAAGATGGAAGGGTTATTACTGCTGTATCTCCTAAAGTATCTGTGAATGATGAAAATGTAATGAAAGCAATAGACAAAGCACTGACAGAATAATAACTTGTTTGAAACGATGTTTCAGATAGCGACAACAAGAACTGTTGTCGCTATTTCTTTTTACCGCCAATAGTGAAGTTCCAAATCAGCATTACAATCAGGAGCACTGCAACCTGTGCTGCACAACTTTCTACGGTGGGGAAAATACCCAGCAGTTCAACCCGCATTACCGGTAATGCATGAACCGGTATGTAGTTCAGAACCTGAAAAGAGTGAACTCCCTTGCCGGTTAATACTATAGCTAGAATCCCCATTACAAAGGAAGAAATCTTGAAAAGTGTAGGAATGGGAAGTTTGGTTGAGAATTTCATAACCAGCGAGGCCAGTATTATAACAACTAAAAATGCAGCAATTACTCCCAGAACAATAGCGTTGCTTTGCTTGCCGCCAGATTCAATATTCATTGCAGAAAGAAAAAGCACCGATTCAAACACTTCACGGAACACAACAAAGAACGAAAGTGCCGCTAAGCCGAACACACTTTCGCTGCTGATTACTCGCTTCATCATATTGTTTACATAGTCTTTCCATTTGCCTATTTCACTTTTGCTGTGCAGCCAAAAGCCAACGTATAGTAGCATAAGCACTGCAACAAACGAAATACATCCTTCTATTAATTCCACATGTTGCAGTTGTTCTTTCATCAAACTACCGCCAAAAAGCCAAAGTGCAACACCTGTTAACACAGCACTTATCCAACCGGCATGAATCCATCTTTTGTAATTCTTCAGTGCAGTGGCTTTGAGAACAGAAAGTATAACCATGATAACGAGAAATGCCTCTAATCCTTCGCGCAACAATACAGAAGATGCTAAGAGAAAAGCTAACCAGAACGAGTAATTCTTTTTGTTAAGCAATTCGTTCATACTCTTTACTGTCGCGCGCACAGCATTCAACGAATCTTTTACTTCTAATACTGGACGGTTTTCATCCATCATTTTGCGAAGGTGGTGCATTTGCTCTTCCAGTCTTTCAATAAGGCTAGGGTCAGTAGCTTTTAACTGGTTTTCAACCGGTTCGATACCTTCCAGGTAAGAAAGTGCGGCCAGTTGTGAAGCTTCGGAGTATTTTCCTTGCTGGTACAATTCCATTGCACCGTCTAAATATTTCAAAGAAGTATTGATGAATTCACTTTCATCCAATACGGGTTGATGCAAGCGAATAGCAGCGAGGAATATTTCGGGATCATTTAACAAAAAAGAGCTCAGAAATTCCTCATCGCTGTTAGTTGCAGCTTTTCCAACTGAAATAGAGTCGAGAAATTTGAGAACCGCTTCGCTTTTCAGTTGAGGACTATTACTAAACGATTGGTACCGTAGTGAAACCACATAAAAAGCAACTTCCCATACCTGTTCATCGTTAAGTGTTGTGTGCGCCTTCATACCGGTCCCATCTACTCCCAACCGGATGGAGTTGAATGCGCTGAAAGGAGAGATGGTTCTCATCCGCTCGTCATCTTGAAAACTCCTTGGCTCGGGTTTCAGGTCCTTTCCTTCCGATCCGTCACCATAGCCTTTGTCGCCATGGCATTTAGCGCATTCTGTTCTGTAAACGATTTTTCCATTTTGCAGATTCGGGTACGTTGAAGGAGTAATGGTTAAACCGGATGCTGCAATCACTTTGTTTTTTGTTTCAATGGCTAAAACTGAAACATCTTTAGGTGAGGCACGCTTGCCAATCAAACTATCCATGCGGTGAATCAGCGCGCCTATAGCAGCAGAGTCGCTATCGCTCCAGTCTGTTGAATATTGATGAAAGTATTTTACAGAGGCTTTTGCAAACTCAACGGCTTCCTCATATTCTCCTTTGCTAATCACATTTCCGTCTTTAACGGCAAATTGATAATCGTGACTGATGTAATTAAGCGTGTGAATTAAGATACGCGACTGCTCACCGTTTTCACCATAGGAAAGTGTAGAGAAAAGAAGAAAAATAAACGCACAATAGTTGTTTCTCACTCTAGTAATTGGCATAAAATGAGTTTAGATTTATTCTAAACAAGCGCTAATGTAAAATGTTCGGTGAGAAATGAAAGAAAGATTTTTGTCAATGGAGTTTGCTTATCCTCTCCATTTCGCCATCATAGACCGAAATCAAATTACTCCAGTCGTATTTACGGGCGTATTGTTGTGTATCCATTACGCGGATATACTTTACATCCATAATCCTGCGTTGCAATTTAGCGGTGAAATCTTCTTCCTCATAAAAGAAGGTAGAATAAAACTTTGCAGGAATATGCTCCGGATATGCCAAACGCTTTGGTAAAAATGGAACCACATTGCAATGCATAGCTTCAATTACACTGCCCCCAAAAAAATCCTGTGCAGAGGTAACCGGTAACAAATCGGCTGTCCAAAGCCATTTGCAGTATTCATCAAACGTTTCAGCGTAGCCAAAGTGAAGAATTTTGCTTGTCAGTCTTTCCCTGACTGCATCAAATATTGCCGGGCGTTTTTCGTAACTTTCTCCTAACACCACCAGGCGAAAATCAATTCCGTGTTCTGTTAATTCAAAAAGAGAGTTGAAAAAGCGTTCGGGGTTTTTGTCGTATTCCCAGCGGTGATTCCACAGAATAACAGCGCGGTTTGGCTTTTCAATTTTAGCAGGCTTGTGCTCATCAAATTTTTTCAAATCCATTGCAAGGTGAAGTACGGAAGATTTCTTTCGGATCGTCTTAACCGTTTCCGAATTGTTATTATCAGGAAAAGCTTTCAGAAATTTCGGAAGATAGCTCAGGAACACATCGTGATGATACTGCGAATTGAAGAAAACATGGTCTGCCGTTAAAGCAGAAGTATAATTGATAAACGCATAATGATTATCGCGTTGCAGTTTTACATCAGCATCGGTCGGACTCCAGGGATAATTCAGTTGATTTTCGTGAAAGTAAATAGCGGCAGAAATGTTATGTGACCATTTTCTTGTTAGTGAAAGAAACAGATTCAGGTCAATCATGTCTGTAGCCAAAATCAAATCGGGTTTTACTTTGGGTTGAAGTTGTGCCAACGAAACCGCACCACCATGCATCCTCCATTTCCAGTGATGTCCGCTCAGTGAGAGAATTTCAATTTCATGTTTGCTGAATTGTTGAAACTCTTCTGCCCATTTTTTGTGCGAGCCGGTAAAGAAAGTTTCGAGAAGAAGAATGTTCATGGGTCGAATGTAAATATTCATGCCATGACTAAAGTCCAAATTCCATGAAAGAAAATCTAAAAAATAGTCATGGCATGAATTTACTTTCTTTGCCGCACTATGTTGAATATTGGTCAATACAACACCCTGCTTATTTCAAGGCGAACCGAAAACGGTTTTTACCTGGCGGAAACTGAACCGGGAGAGATGCTGGAAGAAGTTCTTTTACCCAACAAATACATTACACCGGAAATGAAGGAAGGGGATAAACTGAAAGTTTTTGTTTATAAAGATTCTGAGGACCGACCGGTAGCAACTACTCAAGCCCCGCTCGCGCAAGTAGGAGAAGCGGCTTATCTGTTGGTGAAAGAGGTGAATAACATAGGGGCGTTTTTAGACTGGGGTTTAGAGAAGGATTTGTTTTTGCCTTTCCGTGAGCAGACTGAACGCATTGAAGCCGACAGATATTATCTGGTGTATATTTTTCTCGATTATGCTTCGAAACGGATTGCCGCTACCACCAACCTCAATAAGTTTATTAAAAACAAGGACGTTGAGTTAAAGCAGAACGATGAAGTTGATTTGCTGATTACTTACGAGAACGAAGTGGGTATTCGGGTTATCATCAATCAAAAGTACTGGGGCATACTTTTCAAAAACGAAATTTTTAAACCGGTTGAAAAGGGGACGCATGTAAAAGGCTATGTAAAGAAAGTTCGCGAAGACGGGAAGATTGATGTGGCATTACAAAAGCAGGGAATAGCTGCGGCAAAAGATGTAACAGAAATTTTACTGGAGAAACTAAAAGAGCATAAAGGGTTTTTATCGCTGAGCGATGTAACTCCACCGGAAGTAATTCACGAGGTGCTTGGCATCAGTAAGAAGAACTTTAAAAAGGCGGTAGGCATTTTATACAAGGAAGGAAAGATAGAGTTGAAAGAAAATCTCATCCGCCTGATTGTAGAGAAGAAGAAAAGATAAAAAGGTCTCAGCTTAGCTGAAACCTTTTTTGCGTTACTACTCGCCACTAACTATCACAGCTCAGCATTTATCTCATGGCTATGTAGTTTCCCAACTCGTCAACACTGCTGCTGAAACTGAATTCGTTGTTTACTAAGTAGTAATTCTGCCGGTCGATGGTTTTAGGGTAAGCGAGTTTTGCAACATCCAGTTTAGTTCCTTCGAACCAAAACAGGTCCATCAGTTCGCGCACCTGTGAGGTGGTAAAGTAGTTATAGGCAAGGGCCTGTTTAAAGATGTTCATCCGCGTGCTTTCGAAACCTGCGTTACTTATAGTCTGTTTTAACTGATTGAATTCGCTTCCATTCATGCACATCGGGCCAACCGGTGCTATGGGAAACCTGTTTTGCAATTCATCCTCGCATCTGTCGCGAACCGGTAACTTAGGGTAGCGGCAATCTATTTTATTTGGATTGCAGGGGTCCATAAAGGCGCGAATGTCATCAAACTTTACCTTCTGCAGTTCAGGATGAACTGTTACCCATGATTCTGCATTGGCAGTAAGAATAATTACTCCGCTAAATGCTGTGTAGGAATTTCCGTATCCGTGTCCATGTCCCTTGCCATGCGATTTACCAACGCGGTAAACCTGCAGAAAATGTTTTCCGCCCTGCAGATTGGTAAGTCTGGCAACATTGCCTACCCCACCGGTTGGCTGTCCGTCAATAACTACTTTGAAGGCAGCGTTATCGTTCAGACGAAGGTTGAGAATAGATTGTCCGAATTGTGCGGAAGCACTTAGAACTGTAAGGGCGATAAGTGCGAGTGTAGTGATCGTTTTCATAACTTGTTTCTCCTTTAATTTTTTGGTGAAGAAATATGCCGGTATGATTTCGAAAGTAGTGCCAGGGTTTAATGGGGAGTGGTAAGTGGTAAGTAGCGGGTGATGGAAACCCTTGTTGGTGCTGGGTTTGGGCTGGATGTGAAAAAATGTAAACGAAGTATCGGGCGGCATTGACGTCCTTCTTTTTATTTCTTTTATTTTCGACACCCCGAATTCATGATTTCCAAATTCACCATACAGAAGATAAATGAAGAAGCCCGTGTAGAAGACGTGGTGGGTGAGTTTGTTGCGCTCAAAAAGCGCGGAGCCAACCTGATGGGCTTGTGTCCGTTTCATAACGAGAAGACACCTTCATTCACCGTAAGCCCGGCAAAAAATATTTATAAATGTTTTGGCTGCGGTAAAGCCGGTGGACCTATTTCTTTCCTTACCGATAGCCAGCAGATGAGTTACCCTGATGCGCTGCGCTATCTGGCAAAGAAATACAACATAGAAATTGAGGAGGAAAACATTTCGGATGAAGCCAAACAGCAGGAAGTAGAGAAACACAACTTAGTAGAGAGCATACACATTGCGAATGCTGCCGCGCAGAAGTTTTTCAGCGATTACATGACCCACAATGAAAACGGCAAGATTGGTCTGGCGTATTTTAAAGAGCGCGGATTTCTGAACCATACGATTGAAAAATTTCAACTGGGTTTTGCGCCTGAGGGTTACGATGTGTTTACCAAACACGCTTTGAAAGAAGGTTTCCAGTTAGAGGTGTTGAAGAAAGCGGGGCTCACTTCTCCTAAAGAAAACAGCACGGTTGATTTTTTCCGCAACCGGGTAATGTTCCCTATTCATAACATGACCGGTAAGGTGGTGGGCTTTGGCGGGCGCATCATGGTAAAGGATGAAAAGGCTCCGAAGTATGTGAACACACCGGAGAGTGAAGTTTATCTGAAGAGCAAGATTCTTTACGGTGCTTACTTTGCTAAAAACGATATCCGCAAAAAGGATGAGTGCCTGATGGTGGAAGGTTATACGGATGTTATTTCGCTGCATCAGGCGGGTATCGAAAACGCGGTGGCTTCTTCCGGAACCTCGCTTACCGTTGACCAGATTCGTTTGATTAAGCGCATCACCTCTAACATCACCATGCTTTACGATGGCGATGCCGCAGGTATTAAAGCGGCTTTACGCGGAACCGATTTGATTCTGGAAGAAGGTATGAACGTGCGCGTGGTGGTGCTGCCCGCGAGCGAAGACCCCGATTCGTATGTCAAGAAGACCGGTGCCGATGCGTTTGCCAATTTCATTAAAGAGAACCGGAAGGATGTTATACTGTTTAAAGCATCGCTGTTTGCGGCAGAGGCGAAGAACGATCCGATAAAAAAATCGGAACTGATACGCGATATTATTGAGAGCATTGCAAAAATTCCCGATACCATTCACCGGTCGGTGTATGTAAAGGAGTGCAGCCAGTTGTTCGATATGAACGAGCAGATTCTGATTACCGAGGTAAACAAAATACGCAGAAGGAAAGCCGGTGACCAAAAACTGGAAGCTGACAAACAGCAGCAACAGGACCAGAAGAAACTAGATGAACTTCCGCAGAGCCTGCATACGGAGCAGTTCAACGAAGCCACTTCGAACCTGCATATTCTGGAGCGCGATATTGTGCGCATTTTAATTGAGTTCGGTTCGTGGACGATAGGGGAGGAGGGAAATGAAACAACGGTGACGCAGTACGTGCTCGATGAACTGGACGGGCTGAGCATTGAAACTTCGAAATACAAAATGCTGTATGAACTTATCAAGCGCGAGTTTGCGCAGGGCAATGTGCATGACGAAAATTTTTTTAGTGCTAACGATGATACGGAAGTGACGAACACGGCTATCGAAATTCTGGCGCAGCCTTACTCGCTGAGCGAGAACTGGTCTAACAAATACAAAATTCATGTGCCTACTAAGCGCGAGGTGTTTGTTAAGGATATTGCCTCGGGCATTATGCGCTTTAAGCAGTTCAAAAACATTTCGGAGTTGAAGAAGATTGAGCAGCTTATTAAAGATTCGAAGGACGAAGCCGAGTTGCTCAGGCTGATGAAACTCCACCGGCTGCTGATTGAGCAGAAAAAAGAATTCGCCCGAACGGTGGGGAATGTGATTTACCGGCCGACTATGTAAACCCGAATCGGGGAATTTTAGATTTTAGATTGAAGGGCAAGAGTTTGAGTGAATATCCGCGACCCTATGGTAGGTTCCGCGGCAAAATCAGAAGCGTTCGCGGGGTTGACGGAAGCAATTCCGAAGGTGACGGAAGCGGTCGCGGGGTTGAAGAAACGTTTCGCGGGGTTGAAGGAAGCGGTCGCGAGGTTGAAGAAACGCTTCGCGGGGTTGAAGGAAGCGGTCGCGAGGTTGAAGAAACGCTTCGCGAGGTTAAAGGAAGCGGTCGCGAGGTTTTCGGAACGCTTCGCGAGGGGATATGGAAAGGGGAAAGGGGCTGTAAATGGATGTTTTTGATGAAAAAGCGATGATTTTGGGTTCAGTCGTTAATCGTGTGAAAATGATAGAGATTCACACTACCCCATAGAGGC
>CAZBPG010000109.1:0-12123 GCA_964493695.1 uncultured Chitinophaga sp.
CCTCTATGGGGTAGTGTGAATCTCTATCATTTTCACACGATTAACGACTGAACCGTATTTGTTTTGAAAAGGTGGCGCTTCTTTCCTACTTCTTCGCTTTCGCAGCCTGAGCCTGCTTTTGCATATCGGCCAACTTCTTCTGCCAGCCCGATGGCTGTTTAGGATTCTTTTTGTTCTCTTCTATCTGTCTGCGCAGCTTGGCATCGTCAATAAAGAATTTCTGGATAATCCACTGGTGCGCCATACCCAGTAAATTCTGCAAGAGGTAATAGTAAGTAAGTGCCGCAGGAAAACTGTTGAACATAAACATGAGCAGCACCGGCATAAAGTAAGGCATGTATTTCATACCCGGCTGCTGGTTGGCCATGGCGTTCATCTGGTTGTTCATTACGGCCTGCCCTACCGAGGTAATAGTCATTAATATGGTAAACAGACTGATGTGGTCACCAATAAGCGGAATAGCGGTGGCAAAAGTTACAATAGAGTCGTAACTCGAAAGGTCGCTTGCCCACAGAAAAGCCTGTTGCCGCAATTCAATTGAAGCGGGGAAGAAATAATACATCGCCATTAATATAGGCATCTGTAGCAGCAGCGGCAAACAACCACCAAACGGGCTTACCCCGGCTTTCTGATAAATCTTCATTTGTTCTGAACCAATCTTAGCCTGGTCGTCACCATACTTTTCTTTAAGGGCAGCAAGTTCCGGTGCCAGAATCTTCATTTTGGCGGCACTCTCAATAGATTTTGCGGTAAGCGGGTGCATAGCCACTTTCAGGATAAGCGTCATCAGTAAAATGATGATACCATAATTGAGGTGAACACTATCAAACCAGCTAAACACCCAGATAATGAAACGGGTGATGTAGGTAATCCAGCTAAACATCCAGAAATCGGGACCCAGCTTGATGATGCTTTCTGTTTCTTTATCTAAGCCGGCTAAGGTGTTGAAGTGGTTAGGGCCTATATAATATTGAAAGGCATAAGTGGTTTTAGCTTCGTTCTTATAAGGCAAAGTAAACTTAGCGTCATACTTCTTTACATAGCTGTGGTCGTCAGTGGTGTACCGCGACTTTAACTTGCCTTTGTTAAACTCTCCTTTACTAAACAAAGTGGCATTAAAAAACTGCTGCTTGAACGAAATCCACTCCAAAGGAGCATCAATATCCTTTTCATCGGTTTCGTTATCTTCATTCAGGTGGTCAACGTTGCTGTTGTTGTAGCGGAAATAAAGTGCGCTGTAGCGTCTTTCCAGTTCAATATTCTTCTCCACGCTTTGGAGCGTATTCAGCCATCGCGTTTCAATGTAAGTGCTGTTAGCCGGAATAACGGTGTTAAGCCCTACCAGACTTACATCGTAATTCAGCAGATAAGAATTTCCTTTTAGGGTGTATTTCTGCTCAAAGTATTTTCCCTCACCGGCATTTAAGCGCAGCGAAAACGATTTAGTCGCCTCACCGGTTACTGTAAATACTTCGCCAACCGGTTCAAAGAAAAAATCTTTGGTATCAACGGTGCGGTTGTTATCAATAAAAAACTGGTAACTGAGTGAATTGGATTTATCGGAAAACAGAACGAGCGGTTTGCCATCTGATGTTTTATACTTCTTCAGCAACACATTTTTTATCTGCCCTCCTTTGCTGCTCAGGGTAATCTTCTGCAAATCGTTTTCTATAACAAAAGTCTTTTCTTCTCCGCTTGCCGCATTGGCAAATGCCCCGAACTGCTGATTTAAAGCATTGGAGTCAGTCACCTGTTGTGTTACACTAGCTGTTGGCTGAAGACTATCCGTTGGCTGTGTTGTATTTTCAGAAACTGCAACAGTTGGCGGAACCTGGTTTTTCGCCATCTTAATCGAATCCTGCTTAGCGATAAGGGCTATTTCATCTTTCTTCTTTTGGTCTTCGGTAAACTTTTGGTTCTGGTAGTAGAAAAAACCAACCATTAGTGCGGCAATAAGCACCCAACCTATAATCGTTTCTTTGTTTTTCATTTTTCAGGGAATCGGAAAATCAGGGGATCTGTTTTTAAAAAGCGGGCAAATATAGCAATCCGACTGATGGACGAAAGGCGGGCAGATTTATTGTCAAGTGCGTGTGCATCCTGCCAACCTGAATGTTCGTCTTTTTATGCAAAAACAAGGCAAGTGTTGTGGAATAAACAGTAGCAGTGGTAAAGTATTTGGAAAATGTTTATTTTCCACTCGGATTACACTTGACTTACCTGCTCCGGAGGTTTAATTTAACAGGTATAAACGCATATTCTATGAACAAGCTGCTTACTACCATCCTTTTTTCTCTGTTACTGCAAACCTCCTTTGCACAGATTTCTGCCACTACTAACAACAACGGCAACCAGCTTTCGCAAATACTGGCGGGCAACGGAGTAACTATATCCAATGTAGTAATGAACTGCCCTAACGGTGCAGCAGGAACTTTTACCTGCAATAACTGTAACTTAGGTATGCAGCAGGGTATTGTTCTCACAACAGGTTCAGACACAATGGTTACCGGTCCTAACAATGTAGGCTCAGAAGGCCTGGATAATTTAGCTCCCGGTGACCCTCAGTTAAATACACTTGCCGGTGCCACTACTCACGATGCATGCGCCCTTGAATTTGATATGGCTGTGTTAAGTGACAGTGTTGAATTCAGATATATTTTCGGTTCAGAAGAATATTTAGAGTGGGTAAGTTCAGGTTACAATGATGCTTTTGCTTTCTTCATCAGCGGACCCGGTATTGCCGGCCAGCAAAACATTGCACTTGTTCCCGGAACTGCCACACCGGTTACTATCGATAACGTAAACACCGGAAGCTATTCGCAATACTATGTAAACAACGGTGACGGTTACACTGCACCTCAAAACGGTTCTAACTATTATATACAGTATGATGGTTTCACCACTTTGCTTACTGCCAAGAAAAAAGGATTACAACCCTGCCAGACTTATCACTTAAAATTAGTGATTGCTGACGCAGGTGACGGTATTTATGATTCAGGTGTGTTTTTAGAAGCTAACAGTTTGACTTCAAACTTTGTGAGCATTGATACAGCAGAAACAAATGTTCCGAACGTTCAGAACGCTATGGAAGGTTGTGTGCAGGGAGTTATCCGTTTCCGTATGGACCACGCGGTAAGCCAGCCAACTACCGTTAATTACACCATCAGCGGAACTGCAACAAACGGAGTAGACTATAACAACATATCTAACTCCATTGTTATTCCGGCAGGAGATACCGTTGTTTCTCTTTACATCAATCCGGTTTCTGATAACGTAGTAGAAGGAACAGAAACTGTAGTGGTAAGTTTGTTTGCTGCCTGCAGCAACATGCCTTACGACAGTGCCGTTTTGTTGCTGATTGACTCTTTCGGTGTAGATGCTGGGTTAGGAATGAATGTTTGTGCAGGCGATCAGGCACAGTTAAATGGTACAGGTCTTGGACTTGTTACCTGGACTCCCTCAGCTACTCTTTCTAATGCAGCTATATTAAATCCTGTAGCTACTCCGCTTACTACTACTACTTATACAGTTGTTGCTGATTTAGGAGTTTGCCAGTCGCAGGATACGGTAACCGTTACCGTTATCAGCCCACCGTTCAGCGTAAATGCCGGACCGGATGCATCGAGCTGCACTACTCCTAACATTCAACTGAATGCAGTTGTAACCGGTAACACGGTAAACGGAAATCCTTTTGTTTACAACTGGTCACCGGCCACCGGTTTAAACGTGACTAACGTTGCCAACCCGGTTGCATCTCCTGCTACCAATACCAATTATGTAGTTGAAGTTTCGAGCGGAAACTGCAAAGTGAAAGATACTGTGAGCATAACCTTAGGCAACCTTAACATAAACGCCACTTCAACTGATGAAACCTGTTTTGGTTACAATAACGGAACAGCTACTGTTACCGCTAACGGAACTTCACCTTACGTTTATCAGTGGAGCAATAACGGAAGTACCCAACAGATAACCGGTCTTGGCGGAGGAAATTATTCAGTGACAGTTAACGATAACTCAGGATGCTCTGCCAGCGCTACTGTAACGGTTGCTTCCACCACACCTATTTATTTCAGCACACCGGCTATGACCCATGTTAAATGCTTTGGCGGTAACGATGGCAGCATTGATATTACTGCTGCTGGTGGTGCAGGAAACATTACTTACTTATGGAACATCGGTGGAACCGGTACTTCTGCTACTAACCTTACAGCCAATGCCTATACTGTTTCGGCTACTGATGCCAACGGTTGTGTAGCAGATACCACAATGGTTATTTCTGCACCAGCACAGGTTAACGTTTCTTTATCTTCTACCAACATAACCTGTAATCCGGGTGGAGCAGGAACATCTATAACACCGAATGCCGGACATGACGGAACTGCCGCTGCAAGTGCTACCGGTGGAACAGGAGCATACACTTACATGTGGAATACCACCGATGCAACTTCGGCCATCAGCAACCTGACTGCAGGAACTTATTCAGTAGTAGTAACAGATGCCAACAACTGCACGGCTTCTGCCAACACTACCTTAACCGAACCGCAGTCGATGAGCGTTACCGCTTCATCTACAGCTCCGCTTTGTTTCAACAGCACCAACGGTACTATTACTGCTAACTGCACCGGTGGAACTGCTTCTTACATGTATACCGTAAGCTTTAACAACTCACCGGTTCAAACCAACAACACCGGTGCATTCGCCAACTTAGCTGCCGGTGATTATGTAATCAGCGTAAGCGATTCAAGAAATTGTGTAAAAGTGGCTAACCTGAATTTACCGGTGCCACCGGCTGATGAGTTCCAGATTACCACCACTCCGGTTTCATGTTTTGGTCCTGAGTTTAACGATGGAACTATCATTATCACTCCTATCTCTATACTGAACCAGCCTTACCTGTATTCGTTAGACGGAATGGGTAACCAGCAATTGAATGAATTCTATAACGTAAGCGGAGGAGCACACAATCTTCACATCATCAACAACAATGGCTGCACTACCGATACCACGGTTATGGTTGTTCAACCGGCTCAGGCTGTTCTTGAAATTGTTCCCGGTGATACTACTATTGAGTTAGGAGGAAGCATTCAGTTAAATACTACGTTCTCTCCTTTTGCTGCATCGTCTGTTGATTCTTATACCTGGGCGCCAAATGAGGGTTTGACATGTTTGGATTGCGCTAATCCGACTGTAAATTCGTACAGCAAAACAAATGAGTATAGTTTAACGGTTACTTATAACGGACACTGCACTGCTGTAGCTACTGCTAAAGTAACTGTAGCCGGTCATCCGCAACCGTTCGTACCCAATGCCTTTACACCTAATGGTGATGGCAATAACGATGTCTTCATGGTATTTGGCGAAGGCATCCGTAGCGTTGACTTACAAGTGTTCAACCGCTGGGGTGAAAAAGTATTTGAATCCAACAACCAATACGATGGTTGGGATGGAACTTACAAAGGCGAACTTCAAAACACTAATGTGTTTGTATACCAGGTTACTGCTACCTACCTGGACGGTAAATCTTTCGACTCGAAAGGTACTGTTACTTTAGTGCGTTAATTTTCTGCACCTTATTTTCCCTTTCTTTCAACTTTCACAAAGCCTGGTTTTTAACCGGGCTTTTTTCATTTCTGCATTTAACTAAAGAACGTTTTGTGTTATGTTTTGTGCGTTGAAGCATATATATAATTATACGGTAGGGTTACATAAAAGGTTACACTATTCCAACTCTTTTTTCATAGGTAAATGCCGGTTTTTGGGCTAATTCCTTAAAAACATGCAAAAAACGCCCGAATCATGTGTTTTTAATTGCCTACTTTCGGGCACTTAATTCAAAATATGACAAAACATTTTCTCTCTTCTGTCGCTGCTCTTTTATTCGCTGCCGGAACTTTTGCAAACACCGGTGATACCACCGTTGTGCTGGCACATGCCGGCAGTAATCTTGCATGGAATGGCAACTATGATATCTGGTCTTTTATACCTGATTCGGGAAAAACCTACCAGAAGGTTTTTATGAAGTTTACCCTCGGTGCCGGTTTGCCGCAATGTTCGCATTGGGATTATACAGTGACGGCTGAACTGGGAAAGAAAAACGGGACAATTGATTCGGCTATTGCGGCCATTGATACCATAGCACACGATACTACCTGGAGTTATTCTGACCATGTAAACTTTACCGAAGTAGGCCGGCTTATTACCCCTTATGGAAATTACATGGACTGGAACTGGCCGGTTAACCAGCGCCATGGTTTTGACAGCAGCTGGACACATCCTTACATTTATGATATTACTGATTATGCCGAACTACTGAAAGATTCTGTAAACGTCCGGGTGCGCTATGATGGATGGAGTGCCGCTTTCAGAGCCAGGGTCGAATTCATATTTATTGAAGGAACACCGGACCGGACGGTAGAAAATGTACGTGAAATTTATCACGCCTATTACGGTTACGGCAATTCCAGCGATTTCGAAAATCAGGTGAGTGCTAAAACATTTTCTGTTGCGCCCAATGTTACTTCTGCAAAAGTAACGGTATACATTTCAGGGCATGGAAACCAGGGGGAATTTGACCCGCACAGTTTTCATATTAAGGTAAACGGCAATCAGGTTTACAGTAAACTTTTCTGGAAAGATGATTGTGATGTTAACCCGGTTGCCCCGCAGGGCGGCACCTGGATTTTTCCACGGGCCAACTGGTGCCCCGGTGATAAAGTTCCTGTTTATGAAGTAGACATTACTCCATACATCACTCCCGGGCAAAATATAACGGTTGATATGGACTTAGATGATTTCGTGATTCAATCCGGTTCGTCTGCCGGTTATGGTATTTCGGCACACCTTGTTACTTACAGTGCACAAAAAAATAATGATGCCATGCTGGAAGAAATTATTGCACCGAATAACGATAAAAGGTTTCTGCACTGGAACCCCATCTGTACACAACCGAAAGTGCAGATTAAAAATATGGGTAAGCACAATCTTACCCATGCTGACATTAAATACTGGATTAAAGGCGGCACTTACTGGTATTATGAATGGACCGGTAACCTTCCTCCGTTTGAATCGGAGCTGATTACCCTGCCCGCTTTCGACTGGTTCGGGCTGGATACCAACGACCGTGTATTTTATGCCGAAGTAAGATGGCCTAATCAGGTACCGGATGAGTACACTTTTAATGATAAAGCAAGTTCTTCGTTTAACATGACGCCTAAACTCGATTCCGTTTCATACATTCTGTTTGGAGCAAACAACCAGCCGTGGGAAAACCGGTACCTGGTGCGCAACGAAGCCGGTGATACCATTGATATTAAAACAACGTTTACGCCAAGTACTATTCTGAGAGATACCCTTCGCCTTTCACCGGGCAGTTACGTTTTTGATTTTTACGATTTCGATTCAATAAATTTTGGATGCGGAGACGGATTGAAGTTTTTTGTAAACCAGCCGCCTAATGCTGCCACCACAGACCCCTGGTATGAAACAACCGGACAACTGAAGCTTTACAAAGTTCCCGGTGCTGTGATAAAAACATTTGACCCCGATTTGGGCGGCAACGTTCACTATGAGTTTACCGTTGGTTATTCACTGGGATTCAATCCGCCTAAAACTGCACCCACCGAACCGGTACACACCGGTATTGAAGAAGTGCAGGCTTCAGCTTATATGCAGGTGTTTCCGAACCCGGCAACCGGCATCATCAACATCGAAATTAATTTGAGCAAAGAAGCAGATGGTGTAATTCAACTGACGGACATTTCAGGAAGAACAGTGCGCACCGTGCAGGTAGATAATTCAACGCACCATTTTGTTACGCTGCCAACGGCTGAACTTTCGAAAGGAATATATTTTGTAAACTTTGTGGCGAAGGGAATGAATGTTTGCAAGCGGGTGATAGTGCAGTAACAGTATCACTCCGTCATTGCGAGGCTTTGCGAAGCAATCCCCAACTTACAAAGAGATTTTGCACTTCTTATTGTTATAGCACCGGCTGTTAATCTCCCTTTAGGGGCAGGGGGTCATCACCACCTTCCTCTGCCTCACCCTCCCCAACTTAATATGCACACCACTCTCACTCACCGTTACATAACCCTCCAACTCCCAACGCAAATCAAAATTCACATGCGGCAACTTCGTAACACTATATCTCCCTTTTTTATTCGTCAACACCTTTGTAATAAGTTTATTAGTCCCCGCTTCAAACACACTAAACGTCACACCAACAAGCGGAACATCATTCACATCCCGCACATCACCTTTTGCTTTCGTATGCACGGTTCCCAAATCAACAATCTCACGCGCCAACTCATATCCATGGCAAAAACTCCTGTTCGAAATCGTCAGCGTATTCACCATCATATCTAATTGCTGTTCCAGCAAAAAATCAATCACCTCCCTTACCATCGCACTCGCCTGCTTCTTCGCCTGGCTCCGGCTGATAATCGCCTGTCTCGGGCTTTGAGTCTTCTGCCGGTACAAATCAATCGCGGCTTGCAAATCACTAACATCACTCGCACCCGCTCCGTAACTCATCGCACCTGCAATATTTCCGTTAGTTGCATCTTTAATCCCTTGGCACACATCATCCACTTCCTCCTTCTTTAACTTGTTCAGCTTATTCCTCGTAAAATTCACTAACGCAGCAAGCGTATTATTATGCTGTGCATTCGCAAACGCAAGCGTAGCGCTCCCGCACTTAATCGCAAGGTTCGTCATCGTTTCCCGCAGCAAATTCGTATCGGCAGTTACGCCCTTCGTATCACCGTTGCCAATCTGGTTTAAAGAATTCACCAAAACCATTTTCGCTTTAAGCGCAGAAGTGCTATTGACAAACGCAGGAATTCCTGAAGTATCGGCACTATGATTATCGCAGAAACCGATGACCGCGTTAATCATATTAATTCGATTATTATCTCGCTTTCTCATCGCTGTTAGTATTTAGTTAACAGATGTTTTACCTTACAAATTTTAAAAAAATCATTCAAAAACAAGAAATAAAACCTCGAAAATTAATGTGTCGTCACCGAAAGCTAAACAGACATCACCGAAATCAAATTTTACATCACCGGAAACAACTATTGCTCTACCGAAACTAAATATAACACTGCCGATAATGATTCTTACAGCACCGAAATCAGATATTACATTGCCAGGATTAATACTTACAACACCGAAAAAAATAAGTGCCCTACTGAATACAAATCTTACGTTGCCGAAAACAACTATTACGCCACCAAAGTTAAATATGACGCTACCGAAAAAGACTTTGACGTCACCGAAAATGAGTGGGACATCACCGAAAACCTGCCTGGCTAAAGCCTGATTTTCTCCCTCATCAATTGCGGTTGGCTTAAGCCAACCGCAAAGAGTAAAACCAAATTGGCTTTAGCCAAAGAGCACTTAACTTAACACGTTGTCCAAAGGCATTTTTCCCCACTTCAGCAAATAATATTTCTTTTGCTCCCGTCAATAAAACATGGTTCCATGAAACACGGTTCGCTTTTAAAAATTGCATTTCTTGTCTTTCATTCTTCATTTTTCATTCTTCATTCTTCATTCGCCCAGGACGCTTCCATCTGCTACCTGCGCGATGCAGGCGGGCGCATACGCGAACACAATGTCGATTTTACGCGGATGAAGCTCGATGTAAAGTTCGATACCCGTGCAGGCAAGGTGCTGGGCCGGGTGAAATACGATTTCCGCCCCATACAGTTTGTGGTGGATACGCTTTTCCTGAATGCCGAAGACATGGAGATAAAACGCGTATTGCTGGACGGAAAGGAAACCCCTTTCACCACTGACAGCACCGGTGTCACCATCCGGTTTTTACAGGCCATGGACTGGAACAAAAGCTACGCGCTGGAGATAAATTACGAAGCCACCCCGCGCAAGGGGCTGTATTTTATTGGCTGGAATGTGGATGCTAAGAACGTTGACCGCGACCGGTACTTCACCCGCCAGCAGATTTGGACACAGGGGCAGGGCATTGACAACCGGCACTGGATACCGTGCTACGATGATGTGAACGATAAAGTGATTACCGAAACCACCATCACTTTCGACACGGCTTACACCGTTATTTCAAACGGGGTGCTGAAAGAGAAAAAGAAGAACACCGATGGCACCGCTACCTGGCGCTATGCCATGAGCAAGCCTATGGTGCCTTACCTGATAATGATTGCCATTGATAAATACGCTTATAAAGATTACAAGAGCAAAAACGGAATGGTGAGCCGTCAGTATTATTACAGCGACCGGCCGGAGACGGTGGAGCCGAGTTACCGGTACAGTGCCGAAATGATGGACTGGCTGCCGAAAGAAACGGGTGTGGCTTATCCGTGGGAGACGTATTGCAACGTACCGGTGCAGGATTTTATGTATGGCGCCATGGAAAATACCACCGCTACCATCTATGGCGATTTTCTGCTGAACGATGCGCGCATGGCTTTGGAGCGTCCGTATGTGGGCACCAACGCGCATGAGCTTACGCATCAGTGGTTTGGCGACTACATTACCGAATACAGTGCCCAGCACCACTGGCTGCACGAAAGTTTTGCCACGTATTACAGCAAGCAGTTTCTGCACTCGGTGTTTGGCGAAGATTTTTACCAGTGGAGCAAGCGCGGTGAAGCGAACCAGGCCATTAATGCCGACCGGGGCGACCGGTATCCGGTGGCGCACAGCAAGGGTGGCTCGGCACGGCATTATCCAAAAGGAAGTTTTGTGATAGATATGATTCGCTATGTGGTGGGCGACTCGGTTTACAAGCGATGCATCACCAATTATTTAAAGAAACACGCTTACGCCAACGTAAGCAATCACGACTTTCAAATGGCGTTTATGGAAACGGCCGGTGTAAACCTCGATTGGTTTTTTAATCAATGGGTTTACCGCGCGGGCATACCGAATTACGAAGTGCGTTACGAAAGGCAAACCGATTGGGTGGCGTTTTACGTGAACCAAACCCACCACACCGATTCGCTGACCGGTTATTTTAAAATGCCGTTGGTGTTTGAAGTGCATTTTAAAGACGGCTCTTCGTCTTCCAAAAAAGTATGGCTGAGCCGTGCCTCCGATACCGTATATGTAACCGCACCGGTGGGTAAACAGGTAGATTACGCCCTCTTCGACCCGGCAGGCAATGTGCTGAAGACCGTTGATTTTAAAAAGACCTACGAGGAACTGACCGCACAGGCAGAGCGAGCCAACAAAATGATTGACCGGTACGATGCTTTGGTGGCGCTCCGCGATTTTGATATCGAGAAGAAAAGAAGCTGGCTGATAAAGCGTTTCGATAAGGAAACTTTCCATCAGCCGAAAGAGGAAATCATCGGGCAACTGGTAAAAGATAAAAATGAAGAGAGCTATGCGTTTATTAAACACGCTCTGAACGATAAAGATTTTGTCGTGCGCAAAGCGGTAATAGAAGGATTGGATGAAATACCGGAAAGCCTGTTACCGGTTGCCGAAAAACTGCTGGGCGATACCTCATACAACACCGTTGAAACCACTCTGCGCAAACTGTATAAACTGTATCCGGCTAAAGCACAGCAATACCTGAATGCCACTAAGCACCTGATGGGCGCACACAACAACGTGCGCATTGCCTGGCTGGAAATTAGCTGCAAGAACCAACCGGATGCCGCCAGCACATCTGCTTACCGCAGGCAATTGGTGGAGTACACTTCTAACCGGTACGAGTTCCGCACCCGCACTAAAGCAATGGAGGCGCTGGAGCATTTGAATTACTTCGATGAGGAATTGATTAAAAACCTCTTCAGCGCCTGCATCAACCCTAACGGACGTTTGGCAAATCCTGCTTCTAGAACACTGAAGTATTTATTAAAAACAGATACCCGCCTCGAAATGGCGAAAGGCATTTTTGCGCTGAGCGTATGGAAAGACTGGGAGCGTAAGATTATTGAAGCACAGTTGAAATAGGAAGCAACTTGTCATTGCGAGAAAGTCCTGCTTTGAGGGCTGACGATGCAATCCTTTCATTGATTAAACCTTATTGTAACGTATACCGCAAACCGATGTAACCTTTCACCCCTTGAATAGGTGCGTAGTTGTAATACCAATTAGACTTTAATAATTGACTAATATTTGTATATTTGCGATTCT
>CAZBPG010000110.1:0-12085 GCA_964493695.1 uncultured Chitinophaga sp.
GCGTCCCGCCTTATGGCGGGAAGTTCGGGGATTCGAGCTCCCCCCTCGCTACAAAGCCCTGAAATCTCAGGGCTTTATTTTTTGAACTTCGCTGTTTTATTCTCTACAAGAATATGCTGACTGCCGCAGATGTGCAGCTTTTTATAAACCAGAAACTGCAACTCCTTTTGCGAGTAACAGAAATCTTCCACTTGTTTTATCAATTGCTGCACCGGTTCGTATTCTCCTTCTATAGTAGTTTCAAAAGCGCCAACGGTATACTTTAAACCGCTTTGCTGAATGAGGGCAATAGCTTTATCAATTACCGGAAAAGCCGTCTCTGTTTTAGTAAGCGGAACAACCTGTATACTGGCGTTGATAATCATAACAGGCTACTTAACTATTTCGAAAACATCTTTTGGATGTACGAGGTCGTCTACGGTAAAATATTCAAACAGTAATTTGGTGGTAGTAGCTTTTACCTTAATCGCCCCGAAGTGACTGTTGTCGCAATTGTTTACGGTAAACTTTGCAGGGTCTAAAGGGTTGGCGCTGCAACTATAAAGGTTTTCGTTACCGCTGTTGCCGATAATTACATAAGCAGGTTTAGCAGAAGCATTGTCGCTTATCCGCGCATAAAAATGTTCATGCCCTGCAAGCACAGCATCAGCACCCCACTCGGCATAAGGCAGTTGCATGTTACCGGCACTCCCGTGCGGGCCGGGTGAATACGGAGGATGGTGAAAGTAAACCACTTTGAAAGCTTTACCGCTTTGCAGCAGTTTCTCTTTCAGCCAGTCTTTACTTTCCTGCGAAACACTACCACCGGTACCGGTATTAAGCGAAAAGAAATGAACCGGTCCCCAGATAAAGTCATAATTTCTTTCATCGCCCGGTAGTGTGAAGTAATCCAGATACGGCTTTAACTGTGGGGCAGAATAGTTATCGTGATTGCCCGGTGAAGGAAAAAAACGGTTTACTTTTTCCTGTGCTGCTTTGCCGTTGCACTGGCGGTCAAGCGGGGCATCGGGATTATAGATGTAATCGCAATAATGCTTGCCGATATTATCTTTAATAGTACCGGCACTGCCCAGCGGATAGTTGTTATCGCCTACCGTCACAATAAATTCCGGTTTCCAATTTTGCACCATCCGGGCTACTTCTCCTTCCTTCGGGCTGTCCTGTCCGTAATCACCTATCAGGGCAAAACTTGCGGTGTCCCCCGCGTGGTGAACTTCCAGACCGCGAAAAGCGGGGTCAACAGGGAGTTTAGTTAACGAACATGCTGAAAGAAGAAAACTGAAAGAGATAAAGACAAAGGTTACCCGGTTAATCATAAATAATGTTGAGGGTTCGAAAATAAAAAAGAACAGAAGTCCATCTGCGATAGTTTCATCAGCCTGTTCTTTTTGCCGCTCTCGCCTTTACGTTGAACACAAGCAGATAAGTAAACACCCAAACTACAAAAGCAACTATGGCAGCAAGCGTAAAACTTCCCACTACATATTGCAGAAAGTTTTTGCCAATCATTTCCGGTTTCAGGTTTTCGCTGAAACTTAAACTCATAGCGTTTCCACCCAACCAGATTCTCCCTGTTTGATAGCTGGCAAAAACTATAAATGGAATCATAGGCGGAATACTGATGTTGGAAGCAAGAATGGAAAGCGCTTTGTTCAATTTAAACAACCACGCAAAGAAGATAACAAACCAAATCTGAAAACCCCAGAAGGGTGTAATACCGAAGAAAACTCCTACCGCCATGCTCCACGCTTTAACTGCCGGTGTTTCGTGAGAGCGGATAAGGTGCATTTCGAGCAGGGCACGCCAGTCGTTTTTAATGATGTGACGGAAAAAATCGCGCGGTTTTATCCAGGCAAAAGTCCAGAATACTAAAACGGTGTTCAACACACTGATTCGCGAAAAATCTTTAAAGGGGCGAAAATGCGAAACACGTTCTTCGGCAGGCGGATAATACACTTTAACCGGTACAGCAATTACATCCAACCCGCTCCATGAGCCCCGAACGATAACTTCTATTTCAAATTCATACTTGTAAGTAAAAAACCGAATATGCTCCAAAGCCTTTACCGGATAAACGCGGTAACCGGATTGTGTATCCGGAACCGAAACACCGGTTTCGAGCGTGAACCAGAAGTTTGAGAACTTGTTTCCGAAACTGCTCTTACCGGGAACCGAACTCTGGTTCATATTCCGCGCACCAATTACAATGGCATTTTTGTTTTTCTCTAATGCATCTAACATGGTCGGCAGGTCGTCCGCAAAATGCTGCCCGTCAGAATCGAGAGTGATAGCGTACTCGTAGTTATTCTTTCGCGCAAACTCAAAGCCCTGCCGCAAAGCCCAACCCTTGCCTGTGTTCTTTGGGTAAGTGTGTAGTTTAACCTGAGGAAACCGGGACACAATCTCTAGCGTGTTATCCGTTGAGCCATCGTTCACTACACAAACATCATCGGTGTATGCTAAAACATCTGTAATTACCTGTGCAATGGTAGTGCTGTTGTTATAGGTGGGAATGAGTACACAACAGCGTAGTTCTCTAAACCGGCTCTTGTATACACTCTTATCCATCAATAAACTCTCCCTTAAATCTGAAAAAGATTTCTTCCGGACTGGTGTACAAAGCGCTGACCCAAAGATGTTTTCCTTCCTGTTTGTCAATCTTTATCTCCAGATCCAGGTCTCTGGTCTTAACAGGGTTGAGCAATGCCAAAAACTTAATGTGGTGTGCCAGTTTCATCTCTACCGGTCGGGTAAGGACATAACTTAATGTTTCTACCAGCATTTGCGTTTGACAAACACCGGGCACGACAGGCAAATCGGGAAAGTGCCCTTTAAATATATCGTGCGCAGGATTGAACTCTACTTTAACCCGGATGGTTTGACCATCTTTTGATGATTCTTTTATAGTGTAAAAACTTCCCAGCAGCATGATAACAGATTAGAAATGGATAATACTATGGCGTAAATATAAAAGCTATCTATAAACAATCGGTGTTGTTGAATGGCGGAGGAGGAAATAATCTCATTTCAATTCGAACAGAACATCATCTACGGGCTCGTTTATCTCTTTACCTGAAAAGGAAAGAATAGTGTTATCACCGGATGTTTCATTCATTTCAATTCGTGTAGCAGTAAAATCTTTTTTATCCAATACCAGTACAATCGTGCTGAGGAAGTTTTTCAGGACTTTAGAAACAGGCGTCAACTCCACCCGTACTAATGTGCTGCTTTCCGAAAGACTAAGGGTAAACTCCTTACCGGTAAACAAACTACCGTTGATGGAACCTACAATAATATTATTCAGCTGCTGAAACACTTTACTCCGATGCATATCCATCTGCGATGTTTTCTTATCGTCTTTCATCAACATTTTTCCACTGTTCATTATAATCAGATTTTTAGCCGGAGAAAGATACTCTAATCGAACTTTACTCTCTTTCTTAAAGTAGAATTTGCCTTTCGAAATAACCTTATCTGAAAGCATAGCCATATTCTTTTCCTGAGCAAAGTCGCATTGAATAGTTGAAATTCTACGGGAGGCTTCTACAACCTTGTTCTGCAGCGCAGTTGCATCTTTAGCAGGAACAAATGTTTGCGCGTGCGCAGATTGAAAGACATTGGTTAAAAGTAAAAAGAGGGGAAATAGTCTGATGTTCATTTTCAAATTAGTAGTACGCTTTCGTTTCCAGTAACTCATCTACCCTAACAATTTCGAAACCACGTGCGCGAACTTCATTAATAAAGGCAGAAAGGATGCCAATTGTAAATTGCCCCCAATCGTGAAACAGAATTATATCTCCGTTGCTCAGGTTTTTAAGAGATTTTTGGAGAAGTTGTTCTGCGCTCTTTGCATTGGTGTCATATGTGCGTATACTCCAGCCAATGCAATCGTAGTTTCCTTTTTCAACGGCTGTCTTCACCATTGGATTGGTGACGCCATATGGAGGCCGAAAAAACTTTGGCTTTTTTCCGGTTACCCGAAGAATCTCATCATCGCATTGTTGTAAATCGCGCAACATACTTTTTCCGCTATTCAACGAAAACCAAAAAGTGTGCGAATAGCTGTGGTTTCCGATAACATGACCTTCATCGACCATTCTTTTCACCATCTCTTCATTTCCCTGAATATTCTTTCCTATTAGAAAAAAAGCTGCAGGTGTATTTTCGGTCTTCAACAAATCAAGCAGACGTAGTGTAAAATCTTTCACCGGTCCGTCATCAAAAGTAATGGCGATGGCTTTTCGTTCCTTACTTCCACGCGAAAGTGCCTTGACAAAGAAGTTTGCTTGAATGAAGTAAGACCCATACATAATCAGCACCAGATAGCTAATGATTGCAAAAGCAATCAGCATTCCTTCGTAACGGGAAACATTGAATTTCCAACTACAGAAAATGAGAATGGTTAGAACAATAGAAAACACTATACGTGCTCTTACGGAGTTCAACATGCTTTGAAAAGCATCAGCGAATGGTTGTGCTTATGCGAGTTGTAAAGTAAAATATTTTTCGGTGAGCGGTTTCTGCTTTCTAAAACAACTGCATCCGGTATCTGCTGTGTTTTCATCATTTTACTCGACAACCAAAATGCAAATGCGGAAGAAGTCATGTATTCACCGCAAAGATGCTTATAGGCAAGAATTGTTTGAGTAGTAAACATTGTCTTATTCAATTCAACTCTCATTGAGTCTGTTTGCTTGTCTCCGCTGATACCGTTTATAACCACATCAATTTGCTCAAGAAGTAAATTGTTCTCCTTCAAAAAAGAGATTACGTTGCTTTTGATTTTATCCACACTTTCAGGTTTATAGAACGTTTTATTGCCGATAAACGAACCATAAGCATTTTTTCCTTTTTCTCTCGCCAAAACAAAAAAGGCAGCTCCTTCACCGGCAATAATACCACTGCTTTTCTCTCCGTAAATATCAAGATTGCTGCAAGGTTCCTTTCGTAGCTCTTTGGTCTTTTTCATAGCAGCATACTTATAATCGCTTACTTCATCGTATGCGCCAACAAGTATGTTATCTGTATTTTCAAGAGCCAACAGTTGCGCATCTGTCAGCGCACTTTCAAACGAAAAACCTTTGTGCGAAAAAGTATTGTTGTGCGAAAAACATTTACAAAGCAATGCAATGTTAGAACTGACGGTGTTGTGTGTAGACTGAATAAAAGTTGTTGGACTTACTATTGTTTCATCCACTTCAATCAGACTTCGCAAAAACTTTTGAGAAACCTCGGGCAAGCCAAGAGCTGTACCGGTAGAAATAGCACCAGGAACATCAATTCCTGCGTCATTTAATGCAATTAATCCGGCCGCAGTTCCGTACTTCATCAGCCTCCCCATTCTACGGATAGAACCGGCATCGAAAAACCTGGAGTAATCATCATCTACACAGGCTAAACGGTTAGTAGTGTATTCCTTTATCCCTGGCAGGAACTCCGAATTGTCAAAAGTTCGCTGAGGTGAAATACAACCTATACCATTAATATAAAGTGCCATCAGTTTACTTTTGAGAATATGACCGATGAACAATTACCTCCAAACCCAAATGAATTACTCATCACGTGATTTACCGTTACATTTTCCAGTAATTCTGTTACCGGAATAAAATCAAGCTCTTTCATTTTGGTATTAAAGCGCAGGTTTGGAAAAATGATTCCCTTCTCAATAGAAAGAATAGAATAAACGGCTTCAATTCCTGCACAAGCACCCAGGGTATGACCGGTGTAAGGCTTAGTAGAACTTACTTTCGGTACTTCTCCGAAAATTCGTTGCACGGCAATGCCTTCCGATAAATCGTTATTCGGTGTACCGGTACCGTGCAGATTGATATAGTCGATATCTTTTGGAGAGAGGCCGCTCATTTCAAGTGCGCCCTGCATAGCCATGTAGTTTCCTTTGCCTTCAGGTGAAGAAGCCGTTTGATGAAATGCATCGTTTGCATTAGCATAACCGCTTAAAAAAGTCGTAGGCGTTTTTGCCAATGTTGCTGCAACTCTTTCTGAAACTAAAACAACATAACCGGCACCTTCACCTAGATTCAATCCTTTCCGGTCCTCATCATAAGGTGTACAGGGATTCGTATCTAAAATCATTAGCGAGTTAAATCCGTTTAAAGTAAACTTACTCATAGCATCGCAGCCACCGGCAACCACAATATCAAGTTGATTAGATTTAATCAACCGGGCACCATAAGCCATAGCATTAGCTGATGAAGAGCAGGCTGTACTGATAGTAGTAATATGGTCTTTAATACCTAACGCATTCGCTGCCACTTCCGTTACATAACCCGAATCATAAGGGTCTTCCTCCAGAAGTTTATCGGTATTGCTGTCTTTTAAATAGTATTTGTAAATAGTTTCAGTTTTATCCATGGCACCAACCGTGTTGGCAGAGACAAAACCTATTCGCCATTTATTAAAATCCCGAATATCGGCATCAGCGAGAGCTTCTTGCGCAGCAATTACACTAAGCAAAGCTGTTCGTGGTTCATTGCTGTTCAATCCGGCAAGTTCTGCCAACTCTTCATTTGTAAGTTTTACTTCAGCCGCGGGCAGAGTTTCTGCGTATCGTGTAGGCAGAATAGTGATTTTAGAAACTCCTGTTTGTTTACTGAGCAAGGAAGTAAAATTTTCAGCTACATTATTACCTATAGCAGAAATAACTCCCTTACCTGCAATAAATATTTTTTGTGAGTTCACAGATAAAGACAATGATTTCACAGATTAAAGACTCTTAAAACTATTTTTTATGCGCTGTAATGTAATCAGCAATAGAGCGCACTGTTTTGAATATCTGTGGACCATCCTGAGGGTTAGCCAGTTTAATGCCGTATTTCTGTTGAAGCAACACTATTAACTCTAACGCATCTATTGAATCAAGCCCAATGCCCTCTACAAACAATGGCTGGTCATCGCCAATATCTTCGGGTTTCAGATGTTGTAAATTCAGTTGCTCTATAATTTGCACTTTCAGTGTGGCAATCAGGTCAGACATACGATGTGTTTATATATTACGGTTGTTCCAAATTTTTTCCAGGTTTTCAGCATCATGTTTAACTGCTCCATCATTTACTTTCGCCAGGTAAAAAAATGCTTCTGCTTTGCCATTGTAACAATCTGCCCAGCCGGAAATACAGGTTTTTACTTTCTCTGTTTCTAAAAGCAAGTTGACATATTCGCTTTGAAAACCTGCGTCAAATATATCAAAAACAAAACATGCTGTTTCGCCTTTTATCCGGTGACGGATGCACAATTCGCCAATGAGAACATTGGGGAGTGTGTAAACAAAAAGGGATGGACTTGGCGAGGTAGCAATAGTTGCTTCGTATTTTAAATCAGTATCTAAACTGGAGTTGGCATTAGAAACGATGATTCCGATTTCTTCAGGCTTAAATTTTTCACTTATTTTTTCTCCACGCAAAAGAAGTTCGGCAGCTATGAATCCGGTTTTGCAGAGATTATCCATTTTATAAAACTTAGGATAATTGAACTGAAAATGTTCGTAAGCAGCTACAAGAAATTCAGTTGAAGTTAAACCGTTGTTTTCGAAAATTACTGTACCGTCCAGACTGATTTGGTTATTACTCAACAAAACATAAGAAGAAACGAAGATTGGCTTGCTCATTCAGTAAACGGTGGAAAAATAAGAGGAGTTAGCCGAAAACAAAAAGTATGCTATGATAGGATTAAACTATTTTGCAGGCACAGCCAGAAAGACATTAATGATTACTTCTTTTTTGATTTCATCTTTACTACGGTTTCCTTCGCTCTGAATTTTACAATTTGGGAAACTGACTTCAAAGGAAGCGGTTTATCTTAAGGAAACTGAAGAAAAAACGAAAAGAAATCTTCTTTTGTTTCCTGCAATACATCAATCTGTACTTTACCATCTGGCGATGTGCTCTTCAGCCCAACCGGTAACGTTTTCTATATTCAATACTATTCCGCCTGCTATGATAGTGCCCGTGTATTTACCGAAACATTGATGAACGGCTGACTTTAAAATAAGCAGATTGGTATTTGCATTACGGTCGAAGAAGGGTGTAAAGGTCAAATCAACCATATTACTAAGTGTGCTTTTAATTTTCCATGGGTTCATAAAGTTTTGGTTATCGTATTCCCATTTAAGCGGTTCCTGAATTTTAAAAAGCTTACCGTCAACACAAACAGAGTTCTCGGTAATACCCGTTCCATCGGTCCATTTATCACCGGAGTTAAAACCAACGGTATGACCGTTTACAAGGGCAGAAAAAGCACCCCAGTTCCAGGAAATGGAATAAGGCCAGACACCGCGACCAAAATCCTGACAGGCAAAAGCATCATCTGCTTTGAAAAGAAACGGTTTACCGTTTATCTTAAAGTAACCTTCGGCAGGCAGGCAATGCTGTTTAGATGTATATTGAAATTGCTTTGAGTTCCAGGGTACCACTACATTTAGTGTTTCGTGGCCCTCAGGTACAGTAACTATAACTTCAGATTCCAACGTTTTTCCGTGGAAGTTTTTCCAGCGGGTAGAAAGCTGAACGGTTTTGCCGCTGTAAGCAAACTTTACATGCACATTCTTACTGCAGTATTCGGCTGTGTCGGTCATATTCTCTCCCATCATTACGCCTGAGCCGAAAGGAATAAGCAAAGTATCTTCGCCATACTCACCGGTTTCAAAATCCATGTAATAAGCAAACACCAAGCCCACATAACCGGTATCGGAAATGGTAACGGAATACAAATACTTACTGCTGATAATGCACCAGTAATTCCATTTTTTCTTGCGCCAAATATGCCCTTTCAAATTAGAGGTGTAAACCGGAAACCGGCTCCAGCCTGCTGCTTCGGGGTTTAGATTGCCGTTTGCCTTACACAGTAAGGTTGGCTTTGTAATTTCTTTATACTCCAGGCTGTTCATACTGCTAATCACCGGGCGGAGTTGCTTTAAACTTACTTACAATGGTAAGTAAACAATATATCGTTAACTGAGTTATCAGGTTGAGTAACTACCTTGAGCGAAGTGGCATTACCCTCCTCATCGAACGCATAGCTAAAATTGGTAGTGGAAATAGTGCCGCTGCTGCTTTTGGTAACGCTCTTTAAAAAATGTTTAGTGGGTTTTCCAAAACGGTTATCGAGTAAGTCGAAAAGAATATGAAGATTGCTGTGATTTTCTCTTTCGGTGTAATACTCATAAACATTTGTGGTTTTAATTGAACTGTCTCCATAGTATTCGATGGCTGTTAAAGCATCCCCGTCCTGATAAGTGTAAACCGTGCGCGTAATAACAGTGTCGTTTCTGCGCGTATATTCCGTAAGGTGCCCTTCACTGTCGTAGCTGATATACGTAGTATCGCTACTGTTGGGTGTAACTATAAAATATCCCGCGCTGTTGACCGTGTAAGTTACAGGCGAGCCAACGGCAATACCGGTACTGGTGTAACTCTGACGCACCACCTTATTGCCTGTTTGGGTATAATCATAGTAGTCACCGGTTGCGAGAGTAGTTCTTTTTACAAAACCCGCCTCATCGTAAGTAAATGTAAATGACTGTGGGCCGAAAGCCCATGAAGTAACCTGGCAAAAGAGCACAGATACAGTTTCCTTTTTACAAGAAGATTGAGTTGAAAGAATAATGAAAGCTGCAAAGGCAAGAATGTAATTTTTCATCAAATAATAGTTTTAAACATCTCTGCAATGTTAAAATAAATATGAAAGGGTAAAGATGATTTTTGTTGTTGCCTTTCCTCTTTCGAAGTTCAGATACTAACCGCCTCATAACACTTAATAATCTCACGCCCTTTGCAAACGGACCGCAGATGAAGGATTTCATAAACCACCGGATGTTTACTTCCCTTCGGCTTCGACTAACTTTAATCATCTGCCGAAGGTTTTTTTTAATGCGATATTCGCACTGTAAACAACACGGTATGAAAAAGACAAAAAGCGATAACAGGAAAACCGGCATTTGGCTCGACCATGCGGTAGCGCATTTTATCAGAGTAAAGAAAGGGAGGGTAGTGGTAGAGAGTATTCATTCGGAAGCCGAAACGGAGGTGCGCTTTAAAGGAGAAACCGGTACCGGTACCAAGTTGAGCAGAACACGGTCTACCAACAAAGAGCATAATAAGCACCTGCGTGAGCAAAAAATACTGAACAAGTATTACAAGCAGCTGGCAGAAAAAATTGCCGGGTACAATACGGTTTATCTGTTTGGACCAAGCACGGCCAAAAGCGAACTGCTGAACCGCATACGTGCCGATAAAAAAACCGTGGACAAAACTTTTGTAGTAAGCTCAGCACCGGAAATGACTTTTAATCAAATGGTGGCGAGAGTAAAAGAAGTGTTAGGAACCGAATAAAGAACCCATAACACTTCACTTAAAGACTCACACTTTCCTACTCTGCCGTTGTAGGGTCAATTACATGCGACACCTCGGTAACTAAGTTGGCCGGAAAATGACCTTTGGCAGCATGTTCGCGGATAGCCTCTTCGTTAGGTGCAATGTAAACACAGTAAATTTTATCGCCTGCCACATAACTGTGTTTCCACTGTATCTGCGGGCCCATTTGACCGAGCACACTGCACGAGGTTTGCGAAATAGCTTTCAGTTCAGCCGGTGACATTTTACCTGCACCGGGAATGTTCCTTTCAATGATGTACTTAGGCATAAGTTTTAGTTTAGGTGATGAATCTAATTTTTTTGCATAAACATACCCCGCTACTTAGTCTGTCCACGCACCTGTAGGCCGGATGCCGGTTCAAACTATTGGTAGTAACCGATAGACAACACCATGTTTTTTACATGGCTGAAGAAAAAGATAGAATCTTCGGCTTCGGTACCTAAGGTTGGAAAGCGGATATTAATACCGGCCGTAATTTCTCCTTCAGCCGGTGAGGGGTAAACAGAACTTATCAGAAATCCCGAGCCCGAATCGCCCATATAACGGGTGTAACCGGGGTCAAGGGCTGTACCGCTGGCCGGCATAGGAAAGGTAAGTGACAAAGCACCGCTGTCGGCAGTGGCAATGGCATCCTGCGTTATCTGTGCATCTACCGAATCAACCACTTCAATCACAGCAAATATCAAAACATGAAAATCGGTGCAAATGCCGGTTACCGGTTCGCGGTAGCGGTACTCGCGTATGCCTCCTGCTAGCACACTGTAATGCGAAGTAATATCAGCCGCGTTCAAATACTTCTGCTTATGAACAGCCGTATTGATGCACTGGGTTTGTGTTGGCGGTGTGGTATTTGGTTTTTCGCACGAAGCCAGGGCAAGCAACCCTAAGCCGGCAATTAAAACGTTCAGCATTTTCATAGCGCTATCGTTTATTGGTTAATGGTGAAAGTAATAAACCTATATCATCTGTCGGACGAAAACCTCCCGTACGTTACTTCATCAGCCCGCTGTTAATAGCTGTTTGCGCGGCTTTATTGAGTGCTACCTTACAGGCGCGGCCTTTATCGTAGATGGTGGTTTTGGAAAGCGAATCGTAATCGCCTACATGAGCGCAGTCGGTGAAGTCGGCAAACGAAGTTGAGTTTTTATTATAAGGCCTGCCGCGGTGGAGTTCTAATTTCATACAGCATTGGTTGGAATCGGTAGTGGGTACTTCGCTGTACACTAAAAAATAATCGTAACTGTCTAACCAGTCGGTTCTGTTCTTGCGGATGTTTACGCTGTTCATAATAGATAAATCCCAGTCGTATATATCGGCACTCCAGGTTTCGTTTTCTACATTGCGAAACAGCGCCTGTTCAACACCAAACTCATTAAACTTAACAGCCTGCCATTGTACCTGATTGGTGTAAACTTCCCAGGTAATAGAATCAGCCCGGTAGGCTTTTTTGTCGGCAGCGCAAACGGAAATTCCCGCTTTCTCTTTTTTGCAGGCAGCGAAACAAAAAAACAAAAACATCACAAAGAGTAAACTGTGTTTTGCTTTCATGGTGGTGAAGTTTATTCAAAAGTAGAAAATTTTAACGCAACAGTTCACCAACCCGCAACTGATTTAGCTCTGAAGTAACTGTGTAATCAATAAAAGTTGCTAGTTGTTGGCGACTTTAGTCGCCTTAAACAGAAAATTTCCTTTTATC
>CAZBPG010000111.1:0-11877 GCA_964493695.1 uncultured Chitinophaga sp.
GGAGGTGGCGGGGGAGGCCCACAGTGGGGCGATGGAACGGCAGCGCTCAACTATCTGGGAACCGATACCGTAACCTATAAACAATACTACACGCTTAAAGCAACAGAGAAAGACTATCCTTGGAATGATTTGGTAATTACCTGCGATAAGCTGAATAACACAACTGTTGCCAATATTCCTTCGGTAGTTCCTGCATATCTTGATGTGGACAGAACGCTTTGGTTTTTGGCCTCCGAAATAGCTTTTACAGATGATGACAGTTATGTGTACAAAGGCAAAATGGATTACTATGCGTACTGGGAAAAAGAAACGGGCCGCATAGTGCCGCAGGAATTTGACGGCAACTCCAGTATGGCTACTAACAAAGCTACTACTTGGGGCCCGTTCTATAACGAAACAAAAGTAAACTACCCGTTACTGAATAAGTTGCTGGCAGTTCCGGAATACCGCCAGCGGTACTTGGCGCACATGCGAACCATTATTCAGGATGAACTGGACACGGCATCTGCCAATCCTATGTTAGCACAGTATAAGAATATGCTGGATACGATGGTAAGTAACGACACTAAAAAGCTCTACACCTACGCTCAGTTTGTAACCGAAGTAAACGTGCTAAAGGCTTTTATTAATACCCGCAGAAATTATCTGCTTAGCAATGCAGAGGTAGCACAGGTAGCTCCGGTTATTGCTAATGCTTCACATTCATTCAACAATGTTTTGTGGGAGCAGCCCGAGGCAAATACTGATGTTCCGGTAACAACCCGTGTTACCTCCGCTAACGGTGTAAGTGGAGTGAATTTGTATTACGCAACAGGTTGGGTGGGAAATTTCAGCAAGGTGCAGATGTATGATGATGGCGTACATAATGACAGCCTTTCAGGAGATGGAATTTACGGAAACAGCATTCCGGGCCAGGCTCCGGGCGAGTATGTGCGCTACTACATTGAAGCGGCAGCTAACAATGCAGCAAAGTCGGTAAGTTATTCGCCCAAGGGGGCGGAGCATGATGTGTTTGTTTATCTTACAAAGCCGCAGCGTGCAGCCGATTCTTCAGTAGTTATTAACGAGGTAATGGCGTTAAATTCTGCTACTGAAGCTGACGAAGCAGGTGAATATGACGACTGGATTGAACTTTACAATCGTTCCAACCAGGCGGTTGATTTGAGTGGTTTCTATTTAAGCGATAACGCGGAAAACATTGGCAAATGGGAAATTCCCTCAGGCACTATTTTACAGCCCGGAGCTTATCTTATTGTATGGGCCGATGAAGACAGTAGTCAGGGTGCCTACCATGCTAATTTTAAACTTTCATCGGATGGTGAAAAAGTGATGTTACTGAACACGCAAAAGCAGCTTGTTGACGAACTGAACTTTGGAGTGCAAACTACCGACCAGGGATATGCCCGCATACCGAACGGTACTGGGAGTTTTGTTATAAAGGTGCCAACGTTTAATGCCAATAACGAAGGAGTGAGCAATGTTGAAGAAGTGACCGATGTAGCAGCTATGAGCATATTCCCTAACCCGTCAGATAATCTGGTATACATTACTCTGAAAGCATTTGAGAGGGCAGATGTTGAAGTATACGATGCTTTCGGTAAACTGAATGTTTCGGTGCCTTTCAACGAGGTATTAACGCTGAATACTTCGCAACTTCCCTCTGGTTTCTACTACATTAGGTGCGGAAACACAAACGGTAAAATGGTAGTGAGGCATTAGTGGTTTAGAGGGGGAGATACTTGTCATTCATCCAACAAATGCTCGTTTTTAGGTTCCCAAAGCTCTACTTTGTTTCCTTCGGCATCAATTATCCATCCGAATTTTCCATAGTCGTACTCTTCAATTTTACCTACTACTTCAACTCCCGCTTCGCGTAATTCTTTTAATGTTTCTTCCAGATTGCCTACTCTGAAATTGAGCATGGTTGGCTTTGTGCTTGGGGCAAAGTATTCGGAATCTTCTTTGAAAAAACTGAAAGTAGTGGAACCTGTCTGCTCCTTATTTTGGTTGTCTCTCCAGCGAAAAGCCAGGTAGGTATTTTTGCCAAAGTCTGTACCTAAATGCTTGTCGTACCACTCGCATAGTTCTTTCGGATTTTTGGCTTTAATAAAGATACCACCCAATCCTGTTACTTTTTTGTTTTCGTTCATTCGCTTATTTTTCAAACTTCTTGATAATACTTTGTAATGTAGTTAAACTAATTCTAAGTGAGAAAAAACATTGCCGAGAATAGTTACATGTTACTATTTGTAGGTGTATATGTTGCATGGAAAGTGTTGGATGAGTTTGTTCTTACAATAGAGCCTGTTAGAACTAACTATCAATTAGTGTTGGAAGCACTAACGCATTTATACCAGATATGTATAGGCTGGCTCTTGAGTTTGATTGGATATGAGGTTGCTTATGTTAATCGCGACACTATCATGCTTACCGAATCTTCCGGATTACGTATAATGGAAAGGTGTCTTGCAATTTCCGCATCCTTTGTGTTTTTCTTTACTGTCATTTTATACCGGGGTAAGCGCATAGCCAATAGGTTGTTGTTCGGATTAACAGGCATTGTGGTAATTTTTGCTATTAATGTGGCAAGGCTGGCTACATATTCTGTAATGCACTACAAATGCTCTAAATCTGTTTCTGTGTTTTTTCACGATTATGGCTATGTAGTCATTATGTACGGATTAATTCTACTTATGATTATTGGTTGGATAGAGTTTAAGCCCGCACGTTTAGCTGGCGGGGATAAAACAGAACAGTAATTACAGATAATGGCAGGAAGTTCTTTTTATGATAAACCCGTAATTAATGATTCAGCGGTAGGAAGGCTAAGTCGTATTCTCACTTCACTGATTGTAATCCTGCTGGCATTTATTTTATCAAGTTTATTTTATCGGGGCATCGAGTTTTTGTTGTGCTATGCTTTGGGTTACAAAGTCCAGTTTTTTTTTACGCATATTAAGGCTGAACCTACAGCACACCAGTATTGGGGAACAATACGTGTGCTGCTCATTTACGGGGCACCCTCTTTCGTTTTGTTTTTTGTAGCCAATGTTATTATGAAACTGCTGACTGTTTTCAAAAGTCCAGTCAATTTGCTAAGGCTAGTATGGGTTTGGGCCGCCCATTGCTTCGTTATCATTTTTATCAATAACCTCCTTACGGCAATTATGGGTTTATTAATTCCGGATTCACTTTTTTACGGAGCTTTCGCTATTGTTTTTATGTGGTTAGGTGTTCAAAAGATTTTGGTTGGTTTGCTTATAATTCCGGGAGTGTTGTTGGGTATGGCATGGGGGTATTTCTATGCTCATGAGTTATTGCGTTTTTCCTTTTCCAGCAGGTTGATTATGTCACTTCATGGCAAGTTGTATATATGGAGGCAACTATACCTTTATCCGCTTTTTATTTTTTTTCCGGCCTTATTGGCTATAGTATACCCTGCGGGTTTTTTACCCTATCTGTTCTATGTATGCCCCCTTTTTTTTATTGGTATTGGAACTCTTCTGCGTTATTACAACGATAAGGCTACTCTGGTAGCCTGTAACAAAAATGACGTGCTTAATAAAACCCCTGTGGCGGAGTTGTTGGCGTTGGTGGTGTTGTTGGTAATTATAAAGTGGAATTTGTTATAAAGGGAAACTCAACCTGAAAGGTGAAGCAAAAAACTTCAACAGATTTTGTGTTTAAGCGTAGCGTTCCTTTGCCTGCTTACTAATTTTTTGCAGAGAGGAAGGGATTCGAACCCTCGATACGCTTTCACGTATACACACTTTCCAGGCGTGCTCCTTCAACCACTCGGACACCTCTCTAATTAAAGGACTGCGAATTTAATTATTCAACTGAAATACCCTCAGCGCGTTTTGCGAAGTAATCTCCGCTACTTCCTCCACAGTTTTTTCGAGAGCTATTGCAATTGCTTCGCAAACTAACTTAACATAGGCAGGTTCATTGCGTTTGCCGCGATGCGGAACAGGAGTAAGATAGGGGGAATCGGTTTCCAAAACTACATTACATAATCCCACTTCCTTAAGTATATCGCGCAGGTTGGTGTTTTTGTAAGTTACTACACCGCCAATACCCAAATACATTCCCAAATCAATTACTTGTTTTGCTTCTTCCGCTGTTCCGCTAAAGCAGTGAAAAATGCCTTTTATGCTTCCATTAAACGTTGAAACAGAATGAATGCAATCTGCCGTAGAGTGGCGGCTGTGTATAGCCACCGGCAGTTGCCGCTCTACCGACCATTGTAACTGTTTTTCAAAAGCATAAATCTGCTGTTCTTTAAAACTCAAATCCCAGTAGTAATCTAGCCCAATTTCACCAACGGCAAAGTATTTCCCATTGTTTAGTAAATGTTCTGCTGTTTTCAGTTCCTCCTCAAAATTTTCTTTAACACTGCATGGGTGAACACCCATCATGGGCAGCAACTGAAGTTTGCCGGTGGAAAGTTGGGTAAGCGCATTCAGTTGCTCATGTGTTTCCTTATCAATAGCCGGAAGGAAAATCTTCTGCACTCCGCTGTCTGTAGCCCGCTGAATTACCTCCGCTAAATCAGCTTTAAAATCTTCCAGGTATAAATGGCAATGGGTATCAATCAACATAGCGCCTCAAACTTATAGCCTTGTTGCGAGAAATGCTCCAAAACTTTGGGTAAAGCAAACAGCACTTTGTCTTTTGCTTTCAAACTATCGTGAAAAACAATCACCGAACCTGCTTCAGCATTTTGCAAAACGTTGTCTAGCACTTTTTCTTTCGAAACATTTAAATCGAAATCGTAACTCAGCACATCCCACATTACTATGCGGTGTTTAGTTTTAAGTGTGGTGTATTGCGATGGCTTTAACTTTCCGTAAGGAGGGCGAAACAATTTCGGATTTCGGATTTCGGATTTCAGATTTAAAACAGCGGCACATTTCTCTACATTATTCAAATAAGCTTCGTTTGAAACTGTCCACCCGTTTAAGTGGTCGTAAGTGTGGTTGCCTATTACATGGCCATCAGCCACTACCTGGCGAAAAACTTCCGGGTTTACTTCAATGTTTTTTCCAATACAAAAGAAAGTAGCCTTCGCATTCCACCTTTTAAGTTCTTCCAAAACCAGCGGAGTAACTTCGGGAATAGGCCCGTCATCAAAGGTGAGGTAAAGCACTTTTTCAGTAGTATCTACTTTCCAAATACAGTCGGGGTAAACTGCTTTTAGCAGAGCAGGTGTTTTTGTAAAAATGAGAGCATCCAGCACGCTGCAAAGGAATAAAATGGAGCGAGTATTTTCCGTTTACTATTCCCTTGTAAAAACTATTTTCGCCACTCCAAAATAGTAAAGTATGAGCAGAAAAGTAAGAGTTCGTTTTGCCCCAAGCCCCACCGGCCCTTTGCACATGGGCGGTATACGCACAGCACTTTACAACTATTTGCTGGCAAAGCAACAGGGTGGCGATTTTATTCTGCGCATTGAAGATACTGACCAAAACCGCTATGTGCCCGGTGCTGAACAATACATTATTGAATCGCTGAAATGGTGTGGTATTGAACCCAACGAAGGTGTTGGTTTTGGCGATGGCCCGCACGCCCCTTACCGCCAAAGCGAGCGAAAGCACTTATACCGCGAATATGCCGACAAACTGATTGCTTCAGAGAATGCTTACTATGCTTTTGATACTGCCGAAGACCTAGAGCAAATGCGCCAGAATTTGCAGGCACAGGGCGTTCCAAATCCTGCTTACAATTCGGTTACGCGTCAGTATATGAAAAACTCGCTCACGCTCTCGCACGATGAAGTGGAGAAACGCCTGGCCGATGGCGACCCGTACGTTATCCGTTTCAAAATGCCGCGCAACGAAGAGGTAAAGTTCCACGATGAAATACGTGGTTGGGTAGTATTCAATACTTCGCAACTAGATGATAAAGTATTGTTTAAGAGTGATGGAATGCCCACTTACCACTTAGCCAATGTTGCTGATGATTACATGATGAAGATAACCCATGTTATCCGGGGCGAAGAGTGGTTGAGTTCTGCTCCCTTGCACGTTTTGTTATATCGCGCTTTGGGTATCGAAGAGGTAATGCCAAAGTTTGCTCACCTGTCGTTGATTCTTAAACCCGATGGTAACGGAAAACTAAGCAAGCGCGATGGCGACCGCCTGGGCTTCCCTTCCTTTGCTTTAAACTGGACAGACCCTGAAAGCAAAGAAACTTCCATAGGTTACCGCGAGCGTGGCTTCTTTCCCGAAGCTTTCATTAACTTTTTAGCACTGCTGGGTTGGAACCCCGGTGGCGACTTGGAAGTGATGAGCAAAGAGGAAATGATAAAACTCTTCTCGCTTGAGAAAGTACACAAAGCCGGTGCCCGTTTCGATTTCGAAAAGGCCAAGTGGTTCAACCATCAGTATTTGAAATTGAAAGCAGAAACTGAATTAGCCGAGGCCATAAAGCCGCAAATGGAAACCAAAGGATATACTTACGATGCCGCTTATGTAGCAGAGTTTTGCCGCTTAATGAAAGAGCGCGCTACCTTCCTGAACGATTTGCCGGAGCAGGGCTATTACTTTTTCGAAGACATTAAAACTTTTGATACCGAAACCCTGGAAAAGAAATACAAAAAGGAAAGCAGGGCAACCTTTAACCAGGTGGCAGAAACTGTTGCTGCTACTGCCGATGTTACGGCAGCCGGTTTCGAAAAGGCACTGAAAGAGCTGATTACTGCTAATGGTTGGAAGATTGGCGAAGTAATGCCCGTGCTGCGTTTGGCTTTAGCCGGAACCATGCAGGGGCCTACCGTATTTGATATGATGGCGCTTTTAGGCAAAGACAAAACCGTTAGCCGCCTAAAAAAATCTTTCGATTATTTCGATTCCTTATAATTATTTTGAGAGAACAAAAGCGAAAAAATATTTTTCAAAGGGCTTGCATACTCAAAAAATCAAACCTTAAATTCGTAACACCTTAAATTCAATAACCCTAAAACTAAAACCTATGCCACGCAAAAAGCGCGAAGATGAAGAACCTGAGTTTGATGATGAAGATGAACGGGATAATGAGTTGGACGAAGAAACAGACGAGTACGAAACTTCAGAAGGAGAAGAAGAAAAAGAAGAAGAGCCTTCTGATGATGACATTGCAAGTTTGAAAGACCTTGAAGAGTTTGATGACATTATCGAAAAGAAATCGGCCGGAAAAGGAAGAAAAGCCTCCAGCAAAGATGACTACGATGATGAAGACTTTGAAGACTTCGATGATTTTGGCGAAGATGATGAAGACGACTTTGGAGGTGGTGGAGGCGGAAGTTTTGACGATGATTACTAAACCCCGCCATAACCTTACACAAAAGCAGGCTACAGAGCCTGCTTTTTTATTTTTAGGGAATACGAGGTTGCTGTTAATGAGTAAGCCGCATATAAAGGGCAATGACCGGGCATTAGGTAGTTCTTTAAGGTGGGGGCAATCTCTTCTCCGTCCTTCTTTCTTCTACCCATATTAAATTCCTAACAGGCAATGCCATTAAGTTAAGAGTGAATGGCTGTTTGGGGCTGCTTGTATGGCAATATGAATGCAAGCAATGTAAATTTCGAACCACTATGCTTTATGCTCGGTGACAACACCGAGCATGTGAGAACGCGGCCCTACATGGCGGTTGGGCACGAGCGAGACGCTCGAGCCATTTGGGGTTTCTATTTACGCCAACAACAGCAAAGCCTGCCACGTATTAGGCTGGAAAATTACCCGCACCCTCGATGATATGCTGAGCACCGCCTGGCAGTGGGAGAAAAAGCTGGCGGGGAAGTAAATATGATTTGAGTTTGGGGATGGTATCGCTGTTTGCCTGCTAATGGCTTTGCCGGAATTGTTGGGGTAGGTGGGAACGCGTTACCGGCCACTATGCTTTATGGTTGGTAACAATACCAACCATGTGAGAAAAGCTGGCGAGGAAGTAAATCTGATTTGTATAGAGGTTTGGTGGCGCTCTTTTCTTCGCTCCGAAAGGTCATAGGTTGAATGGAGGGGGAAAGATATTCCTTTCTGAAGTGCTTTTAACTAAGTTCCAATCTACTTACAGGTAAAAGTCCTTTGCCCTTAGCTGCCCTGTATTGAGGAGATGTTTTGGGTATCTGAACATTATTAGATTGAATCCAAATGAAGGCGTTATGTTTTGCAGTTAGTTTACTTATTTCCGGAGCTTTAGTGCGTAACCAGTACTTTAACCACTCAAATTTCTTAAGCATTTTTTTTACTTCTCTCGTGTTTGCTGAGTGAACTTCCACATAGAATACTTCCGATCTGTAAGATAAAGCATAATCCCATCGATTTGCATTAGGATACCTAGCTCTCGTACAAGAGTCAATATCTAAGCTTCCTTGTATCTTGGTAGTATCTGAAACCGAAACTTTGACGCTATATCCGCCAAGTGCTGTTAACCCGCTTCTGTATCCATTGGCTACATCGGGAGTTGTTTCAACAGCTTGTCTAAAACTCATTATGCTTTTTGCAGGTTTATTCTTCATCAACAAAATACTTTGAAACAATATCAGTGGCTTTCCCAGCAAAAGAAGAGAGACCTCCCCATTCAGATACTGATTCGTCATCGCTCCCTGCATCAAGGGTTGAAATGTCCTTAGTCACAACTTTATCAATTTCTCTATCGAAATAAAATGTCTTAATCACTTTTTGAGAAATAATACCCTCGTAAAGCTTTTTATTGCCGGGGTCTTTCTTCATATCAAACAACTCTAGTATCGCATCGTCACTTACTTTTGATTTTTTAAGATTATTGAATGCCCATGCGAATTCCAGAAAAACAGGAGAATGGGTTGAAACAACTACTTTGTAATTTCTTGAAAGCAAGTCTATAATCTGAAGTATAACAGACTTTATGGCTTGGGGATGTAACCCCATCTCGGGCTCTTCTATAACTACATACTTAAAGTCATCTTTTTTGTCAACTCTACTTGGAGGGCACAGAAAATAAAAGCCAAGAAGTAAAGGCATAAACTCTTTTTGCCCAGCACTCCAACTCATGAAGGGAACACTCATGCCTTCAACCTCCATGCGCAATTTCTTTTGTCCTGTTTTTTCATCCATTACAACTTTCCCATCATGAAAAATACTTTCATTGAAAGACTTCCTCAATGGGTCTTTTAGCCGTTTACTTACAGGAAAAACTGATTCTGTTTTAGCAATACCGCTTTGTAACAACTGGCGTAGAGTTTCACTAAATTGTTTCAATACATAAGGCGCAGTTAAGTCAAACTCTGTAAAAGTTTTTGGCCGCCCTTCGGGGACACTTAATATTCGTTGGGCTGGGATATAGAATAACGTTTCTACGGCATTTCCTTTCAAGTCCCCTTCTGCTCTGCCCTTTTTAGGCAGTAAAAACTTTTTTGTAACAGAAGACCCATTAAAATTTATGGAAGTGTCTTCCTTCCATATTTGTGACATACCCTCTCCAAAATATAAGTTGAGAATATTGTTAGCGTCATTCCCCCAAATGTAATTGTATTGCTCAAGTGTTTTTCGAATGTGGTATTTATCAACTAGTAACTTAAGCAGTTGAATAAAAATACTCTTGCCACTTGCTTGCGGGCCTACCAATAAGGTCAAATCTCCGAAACTGACATCCGCATTATCTATAGGGCCAAATGATTTTATCTTTAAATTTTTCATTTTTTACGGTGCTGTTGTTATGCGAAGATAGAATTCTCAATTTAGGACTTTAGCAGGCAATTGGTTATGTCCCCCACTCCCCCTCATCCTCCGCAAAACAACTAACTAAACAGACGAGGTAAACAGGCAGCTTACATCCTAAACTCCCAATCCTAAATCCTACATCCTTCCCTACTTCCCGTTCTTAATCGAAAACTCCAGGGCTTCTATTTGGCGGGCACACAGTTCCAGTTGCTGTTCCAGGTCCTTATTGTCGCGTTCCAGGCGCTCTATTCTTTTTTCCAGTTCCATTTTTTCGGCTACCAGGCCCTTTACCACACTTTCCGGAAACATAGGCTCGGTGTTGGTGTTATAGTAAGCCAGCAAATCGGTGTTCAGCACCTTGCCCGCTGTTTGCAGTTCGCCCATGGTCCAGTCGCGCTTTTTAAGCAGGCGGCATACCGTGCTGCGGCTCCAGTTGCATTTCCTGCCAAAGGTTTCGTAGCTCATACCGTCTCTACGTAACAGTTTCTTTACCTCAGCGCCTATATCGGGCAGGGTTTTAATTATCGGTTTTTTACGTCTCATATATCAGGTTGGGTTATGAGTAAACGTTCCGTTACGCTGTGTTTCGCTGCCTGTTTGCTGCCCTCCGTAAAACTTCAATAATAATCCGCTGTGTAAGTCAGGCTTTCCTAAACTGGCGTAAGGCGGTTTTCTTCTCCGAATATATAACTAATACATCGTAAATAACATTCCGGCAGTACTTACACCGCATTTTTTTGGTAATGAAGGCTGTCCGGAAGGTTCCGGAGGCAATCCGGAAGGTTCCGGAGGCAATCCGGAGGTTTTTTAAAGGCCATCCTGTTTCATGTATAGCAACAGGTGTTGCATGGATAGCAACACACGTTTCACTTATAGCAACAAGTGTTGCAAACATAGCAACAGGTGTTTCATATATAGCAACAAGCGTTGCAATGATAACAACGCTTGTTTCATGGATAGCAACAGGCGTTTCATGGATAGCAACACATGTTTCATGGATAGCAACAGCCGTTTCATGGATAGCAACGAATGTTTCATGGATAACAACAGGCGTTTTATGGATAACAACAAAATGCGGGTGGAAGGGAGTTTAGAAACGGCAGGTGTATGGCATTGGCTGCAACTTTAAAAAATAATGCGGGCGGGTAAGCTATAAGGTGCTTTTATAAAAAAGGCGCGGTGTAGCTTTAGGTATTGTTTCATTAAAACCAATACTATGAACGATTCAGAAACCGAACGCATGGGCATGTTTGTAAAGGTGAAAACCTTTTTAAACCGCAAGGCTGCGCCACTGGCGGCTACGCCCATTATCAGCTCTACCCTGCAACCCGAATTGATAGCCAAGGTGGCGGCTATTTTTGACGAGGACGAAGATGCCACCAGTACTATAAGCGGTAATACGGAGTTAAAGCGGCAGTTGCGCACCAACGTAGAGAACCGTGCTTTTGAAATAGGCGCGGCAGTGGTGGCTTACTATACGCTTACGGTGCCCAACCCGGTGCTGCGCGCCAAGTGCGATTACCAGCGCAGCGATTTCAGCAGCAGCAACATGCGCGATAGTGTATTGTATGTAAAGGCGGGAAAAATTCATGAAATAGCCGACCCCATTAAAAACCTGCTGTTGCCCTTTGGCGTTACCGATGTGGATGTGGATGATTTTGCCACCGCACTGGCAGCTTATCTTTCTGACCTGCAAAGCCCGCGCGATGCCATAGGCGAGCGGGCAGCCAGCGGCAAACAGGTGGAGCGCTTAATTGAGCAAACCGATGAGCTGATTAAAAACCAACTGGACGTGGTAATGAAGGTATATGCCAACCGCGACCCTGAACTGTACGATTATTACTTAAACGCCCGCAAGATTGACCAAACCGGTGGCGGTGCCGTGCCCGATGAGGATGAGGAAATTATGATACCAGCAGGGCAGTGGCTGAACGCGCCCCTGCCGCCCGAAATAACCGCCAACAGCCGCATAGTGGTTACCAGTAAGGCAGCCAACACTAACCAAATAACAGTGGGTATAAGTACCTATCAGGGTGGTTACTCGGGCGCTTATGCCGATATGGCCCCCGGCCAAACCGAAGACCGCCAGGCCAATGCCTGGGGCTATGCCGGGCCGGGCAACTTTTGGGTAATAAACAATACCTACGGCCCCGTGCAAACCAACAGCACCATAAGGGTTAAAATTTATTATTAGGA
>CAZBPG010000112.1:0-11806 GCA_964493695.1 uncultured Chitinophaga sp.
AGACAGCAGGATTGGCAAGCGGTTCGGTATTCCCTATAGGAACTACAACTAACACGTTTGAAGCGGAAGACGCAGCAGGTAACATTACCACCTGCAGTTTTGATGTAACGGTAGAGGATACAGAAGCACCGGTGCTGACTTGCGCAGGAGGCAGTTTTGATATAACAGTAGCAGGTATCGGCTATTTGGATGAAATCAGCTGGACTTTGACCAATGTAAACGGAACAGTAGTGGGAAGCGGAGGACCTTATGGATTTGGTTCTACGAACACAGTTACCATTACAGATGCGAACGGACCATTTACCTTCTTTATAGAGGCACAGGGAACTTTTGGTGATAATGATGCCACTTACTCCATCAGTTGCGGAGGCAACGTAGTAGCATCGGGCGGAGTTAGCGGAGGTGGTACAGCTGCATCAAGCGGAATCTGTTGCGGAGAGGCCTGTCCTTCTGATGTAACGGTAGATAATGATGCTGGCGTATGCGGAGCAGTTGTAACCTATACATCACCGACAGCTTCAGACAATTGTCCTGGTGTAACAGTAACGCAGACAGCAGGATTGGCGAGCGGTTCGGTATTCCCGATAGGCACGACTACGAACACGTTTGAGGCAACCGATGCATCGGGCAATACGACAGCACTTTGCAGTTTTGATGTAACAGTAAATGATACAGAGTTACCGGTAATTACCTGTCCATCGAACGTAACAGTGAGCAATGATACAACTGTGTGTGGAGCGACAGTAACGTTTACAGTCGGAGCAACCGATAACTGTGTGGGTGTAACAGTAGTAAGCACTCCGGCATCGGGCAGCGTATTCCCGGTAGGAACAACTACAGTGACTTCAGTAGCTACAGATGCATCGGGTAACACCGCAACCTGCAGTTTTGATGTAACGGTAGAGGACACAGAAGCACCTGTAATTACCTGTCAAGCCGATATCTCTGTAGATAATGATGCAGGCGTATGCGGGGCAACTGTAACTTACTCAACGACCGCTACAGACAATTGTTCCGGAGTGACTGTTGCCCAAACAGCAGGTTTGGCAAGCGGCTCGGTATTCCCGGTAGGAACCACAACAAACACTTTTGTAGCCACCGATGCAGCAGGTAATACTGCTACGTGCAGTTTTGATGTTACAGTAAATGATACAGAGCTACCTGTGATTACCTGTCAGGCGGATATTGATGTAAATAATGATGCAGGAGAATGTGGAGCGACTGTGACTTACACCGCTACAACAGCCACGGATAATTGTCCGGGTGTAACAGTAACGCAGACAGCAGGTTTGGCAAGCGGTTCAGTATTCCCGATAGGGACTACCACTAACACATTTGAGGCAACCGATGCAGAAGGAAATACGGCAACCTGCAGTTTCGATGTAACAGTAACCGATTCGGAACTTCCGGTTGTTACCTGTCCTGCAGATATCACTACCTGCGATCCGGTGGTAACGTTCAGTGCGACAGCAACTGACAATTGCGGTGTAAGTTCTATAACTTACAATCCTGCTTCCGGTTCAACATTTGCAGTAGGTACCACAGTTGTAACGGCTACAGCTATTGATGACAACGGCAACACAGGAACATGCACCTTTAACGTAACTGTATATCCTACACCGGTTGTTGACTTAGGCCCGGATGTTACGCAATGTGGCGGCAGTACGACACTGGATGCGGGTAATGCAGGGGCAACCTACGAGTGGAGCGATAACTCTACTTCACAAACACTGACGGTTACAGCAACTGGTACGTATTCAGTTACAGTGACTAATGCTGACGGTTGTTCGGCTTCCGGTTCAATTAATGTAACTATAGGTGCTGTGCCGGTAGTTGACTTAGGACCCGATATTTCACAATGTGGCGGAAGCGCGACACTAGATGCAGGCAATGCAGGGGCAACCTATGAGTGGAGCGACAACTCTACTTTACAAACACTGACTGTTACGGCAAGCGGTAATTATTCAGTAACAGTAACTAATGCTGATGGCTGTTCTGCGTCCGGTTCAATTGATGTAACCATAGGTGCGGTTCCGGTGGTTGACTTAGGAGCTGATATTACCCAATGCGGAGGAACGGTAACTTTAGATGCGGGTAACACAGGATCAACTTATGAGTGGAGCGATAACTCAACAGCGCAAACGTTCACGGTTACAGCAACCGGTACATATTCGGTAACAGTAACCAGTGCCGATGGATGTTCGGCTTCAAGCACTATTGATGTAACAATTGGTACGTTACCGGTAGTTAACCTGGGTAATGACATTGTACAGTGTGGAGGCAATGCAACCTTAGATGCCGGCAATGGAGGAGCAACCTATTTGTGGAGCGATAACTCAACTTCGCAGACTCTGACCGTTACTAGCAGCGGTACGTATTCGGTAACAGTAACCAATGCTGACGGATGTTCTGCTTCCAGTTCGGTAGTTGTAGATATCAACGCAACACCGGTAGTTGATTTAGGACCGGATGTAACAGAGTGCGGATCAGCAACGCTGGATGCAGGTAATCCGGGATCTATTTACAGTTGGAGTGATAACACAACATTCCAAACTGCTACGGTTACCGCGAGCGGTACTTATTCGGTAACAGTTATGGACAATGGTTGCACTGCTTCAGACGCAATAAATGTTCAGATTAATCCTCTGCCTCAGGTTAGCTTTAGTTTGCCGCTGGATACGGTTTGTAGCACTGCTTCACCGGTTACATTATCAGGAGGAAGTCCGACCGGAGGAACGTATTCAGGACCGGGTGTGAGCGGAGGAGTATTTAACCCTGCCACCGGAGCGGCTGACTATACTATTACCTATACTTATACCGATGGAAGCGGTTGCACCAACACAGCTACCGATAACATTGTAGTAGAGATATGCACCGATCTTGGTAATGTGGCGTTAGGAAAAGTTACCCTGTATCCAAACCCTGCTACCGACTACGTTGAATTGAATGTGGAGGGAATGAAGGGACAGCTGAATGTGGAAATATTCGATATGATTGGTCAGTTGGTAATGTCGGTAACGGGCAACATTGAAAGCGATACCTACGAACGCATTATTGATATCTCAGCTTTAAGTTCGGCTAACTACTACGTAAGAGTAAGTGTTGCAGGTAATCAATCAACATTCGATATGATAGTTCTGCAACGATAATACTACAGACAATAATTCTCAAAAGGGCTGCGCAAGCAGCCCTTTTTTATTTTCAAATTCATTCGGCCAGATAGTAATGCAAAAACAGAACTGTTTAAATATTATATTTTGTGTTCAGAAACAACGTTCAGTTCTATATTTATGTCTATAGAGAGTCAATTGATTAAGAGTAGTTATTCATGAAAACATTTTTACTTGCTATTGCTTTAATGCTTGTTTTTGCCGGAAATGTAGCTGCTCAGGCGTTTCCTAATCCGGCAACGTTATCTACCGGGCAAGGTACTCCCGGATCGTTTGATCCTATCTGGACAGTATCTCAGTGGTATGCAACTAATCCGCCAAATCCGCTTGGATTAACTTATGGACCAGCTTTAATTAACAACAATTGCGCTCCAGGATCCTGGGTAGATCCTTCTACCTTACCACCACCGGTAAATAACGGAAGCTGGATAACCGGAGGTTCAGGAACTCCCTGTTCAAATAATACAAATGACGGGTATATGTATTTTCGTCTTACGCTTGACTTACCTGCCGATTGTAATGGTAACAGTGTAGCTACTACCGGTAGCTATGTGTTGTATCTTCAGGGATATTCCGATAACACCATTACAGATATTTTTGTAAATGGTACCAGTACAGGTATTAATGGAGGAAGTTACAGCGCACCCCTTAGCATTACATTAAACGGTCCGTGGGTGGCAGGTGTTAATTATGTTGATGTACAGGTGTATAATTTTCCCAATGGAGGCTCATCAAATCCGTATGGGTTATTGTTAGTGGCTAACAGCGCAGCGAGTTCAGTAGCAGATGGGGATGGTGATGGAGTGGCGGATATTAATGATGTCTGTCCTTGCGAGTCCGGAACTCTGGCTAATGGCTGTTCACCGGTTATCATCACAGGAGATACTGTTCTTTGCCTAGGAGAAAGTACTACGCTTACTGCCACAGGAAATGGAACTTTTTTTTGGAATAATGGCTCCACGAGCCCGACTATAACTGTTAACCCGGTAATAACCACCCGTTACAGTGTGGTTGCTACTGCATCAACCGGATATCAGGACTCTGCGGTTGTATGGGTAACCGTGAATTCATTACCGGTTGTTAGTGTTAACCCGATAACGATCGGTATTTGCGAAGGGAACTCTTCAACACTTACTGCAGCCGGTGCTGCAAATTATGTTTGGAGTAATACAGCAACTACATCAATGGTTAGTGTTTCACCAACAAGCACTGCTGTTTATTCGGTTACAGGAATTGATGCTAATTCATGCTCTGCTACAGCAGGTGTCACAGTTACTGTATATTCTCTCCCTGTGGCTGTAGTTAACCCGGCTACAGTTGCTGTTTGCAATGGAGAAAGTACCACACTTACCGCCACCGGTGGCTCATCTTATCTTTGGAATGACGCTTCGAATAATTCAACTTTAACGGTTTCGCCAACAGGTACTACTTCATATTCGGTTACGGTAACTGATGTAAATACATGCTCGGCAACCGTGAGTAGTACAGTTACCGTTAATGCTCTTCCGGCTGCAGTAATTAATCCCGCCACTGCAGTGGTTTGCAATGGAGAAAACATAACACTTACTGCGGGTGGAGGAATAAGTTATGTCTGGAGCAATGCTTCTACCGCAGGAACTGTTACGGTTTCGCCAACTTCAACCACTTCTTACCTGGTTACTGTTACAGACGCAAATACTTGTACGGGTACTGCTACAGCAGATGTGATAGTAAACCCTCTTCCGGTGGCAGTGATTAGTCCAATTGCGGTAACCATTTGCTTAGGAGAAAGTGCAACTCTTACGGCAAGTGGAGGAACAGGTTTTTTATGGAGTGATGCTTCAATTACAGCTGCTACAACAGTTTCACCGGTTAACACCACTTCGTATTTAGTAACCGTTACTGATGTCAATACATGCACTGGCAGCACTTCGGCAACGGTTACGGTCATTCCAGCTATGATTCTGTCTACAACTAAATTGGATGTTGACTGTAACGGGAATAGTAGTGGAGCTGTTGATTTAACTGTTGCCAGCGGGCAATCGCCTTATACTTATTTGTGGAATACCGGTGGCACTGGAGAGGATCCCGTGGGTTTAGCAAGCGGAAACTATCTGGTTACAGTAATAGATAACGCAGGATGTTCAGCAACAATTTCTGAGCAAATTACAGAGCCTGTTGTTTTGTCGCTAACTTCTTCATTTACAAACCCCACCTGTGAAACAAATGGTTTTGATGGAAGTATTACTCTCAATACTACAGGCGGTACACTGCCATATCAGTTTATTTGGTCAACCGGTACAGGCAGTTCAAGTATACTGAATGTAGCTCCAGGAAATTATGATGTAACGGTGAGCGATGCAAACAACTGTAGTTTAACCGCTTCTTTCACGTTGGCATACATCTACGATTTTTCTATTCAGGCGACTCCACCTATCACAATTAAAATGGGAGAAAGCACTACTATAGGATTTGCTGTTAACGGAAATGCAGGAAATTACTCGAGTGTTTGGAGTCCTTCACAAACCCTCAGCTGTAGCGATTGTGTTTCAACCGTAGCTTCACCTAACGCCACTACCCTCTACCAAATTGAGGTAAGGAATGATGCAGGATGTACTGCTATTGATGATGTTACTGTTTCTGTAATTCCTGATTATTCGGTTTTTGTTCCCAATGCTTTTACACCCAACAATGATGGGAATAACGATGTTTTCAGAATGTTTGGCATAGTTAGATCAATTGTTTTTCTTGAGATTCAGATATTTAATCGCGCTGGTGAGAAGGTGTTTGAATCGCTGGATCATGAATTTGTGTGGGACGGAACATACAAAGGGGTAATGCAGAATCCTTCAGTGTTTATCTGGCAAATGAAACTTACTTTCATTGATGGTCACCGCGAAGAATTGCGGAAAGGAACAGTTACCCTTTTGAAATAGGGTTCATTTCTGTATTCCTTCTTTATCTATCAAATATGAGAGTTTGTGTTGTTGTAATCTCGAACAGAGGTAACGTATATTAAGTGCCGGATGAGTAATTAAACCGGGCATAAAAATTTCAGTGCTTTTGTAACAACGGAAACTTTCATTGGTGTGTAACCGATAAACTCTCCATCCATATCAATGGGCTGGGGAGCCGATAAGGAGTCAACCGAAATATTTTTAGCATGTTTATACATTACCTTCGGATGCGTTATCTGTTTACACTTTTTTATTTCACCCAAATTCTGGATATAATCAAGTAACGAAATTTCAGCCACGATAACTATCGAAAATTTTGCATCATCCACTTCGGCATCCGGAGCTACTCCCATTCCGCTGCCAAAGTACTTGCCGTTAGCGATAATTAAATTCATCACTTTTCCTTCAAAAGTAAACTCATCTGCTATAGCTTTTATCGGTTGATTGCGGTATGATATAAGTGTGCTGATGATACCTATTTGATAAGTGATAGCAGGTCCCAGAAATTTAGAAGATTTGCTGATTTTTTCTGCCACTACTCCGCCCATGCCTATGTCGGTAATGTTTATGAAATAACGGCTGCTCTCTACGCCCTGCGGATTAATAAATTGAACGAAGCCAAGGTCAATTTCTTTGCACAAATTTTCATCTATTAATTTTTTCAAACCAATACAATTAGGGGGGCTTTTTACAGTTTTTACGAAATCGTTACCAGTGCCGTACGGAAGTACACCTACCCTAACATCAACCGATGCATGGTGGTTTTGAGCCTGCATGATTCCGTTGGCAACTTCGTTCAGGCTTCCATCTCCCCCTACGCAAATAACATAGTTGAAACCCTTTTCAGCAGCCTTGGCAGAAAGTTGAATAGAGTGCCCCTCATGTTCGGTGGTAAAGAAAGCGATTTCATAATTGTCTTTGAAAACCGAATAAACTTCATTCATCAGTTTCTGACGGTTTTTTATCCTTCCGTGGAGGATAAAAGCGATTTTTTTCATATCAATAGGTTTAGCTTTTTGATAAAAATTCCGGATGGTATTCTCGCCAATGCGCGTAGTACTTCTTTCTCTCCTCCTCTATCCAAATATCATCTTGCCTCAGCTCGCTTGCCATTATTACGGCTACATCATTTATCAAGTCTTCATCATATACTTTCATGGCATAGGTAATAGAAGTTCTCCGTGTAAGCATATCACTTAGCTTTTCGGCAAACTGATGGCGACAGAAGAAAATTATTTCAGCCTTTAAATAATTATACTTAGCACTAAGTTTCGAAGCATTGTCGTGATTCTCCCGGATAATTTCTTCAATCAATTTTCCAAAACTGCCGTAACTATCGTTCCATTTACCTAAAGTATAAACCGAAGATGGAATGGAAGTTGTTTCTTTCTTTGTAAATCTTTCCTCCAACACATTCATACAGCACTTACCCATAGACAGAAAGGAAGTTAACTTACCACCGGCAACAGTCAGCAAATTCATGTTGTTCCACCAGATTTGATACTCACGCGAACGGCTGTAAGCACCCTTATCGTTTTCATTTCTAAGCATCGGCCGTAAACCCGCAAATACAGAAACCGCATCTTTAATAGTAAGGTTTGCCTCCGGAAAACTTTTGTTGAAAGCATGGAGTACATACTGAACATCAGACTCAGAAGTTTCTACCTTATCTGCATTACCTTTAAAGTCTGTATCGGTTGCGCCTAAAATGGTCAGTTCATGTTCCCACGGTAATGTATACAGGAAGCGTTTATCACCGGCTGCCGAATCAACTATTGCCACACATTCTTTGGGCATTCTTTTAGAAGGGATAACCACATGAATTCCTTTGCTCGGCTGCATGGTATTTGAAACAGAACCTGTGAGTCTCTGTATAACATCATCCGTCCATACACCGGTGGCATTTACAAACACACTGGCTCGAACAGATATTTTTTTGCCTGTAACTTTATCCAAACATTCAATAGATTTTACTACATCGTTTTCAACAAAAAAAGATATTACTTCTGCATAATTTAATGCTGTTGCACCTTTACTAACACCTTCAGCGATTACATCTACTGTAAGTCGCGAATCGTTTGTCCATGCATCATAATACAAAATTCCTCCTTTCAGTTTCTTACTGTTTATGCCCGGAAGTAATTCCTGTACCTGAATGGTATTTAACCGGACATGTGGCGGTATTTTTGACTTACCTGCTAAACCATCATACACAGAAAGTACCAAATCTTTTATCCATAAATCAAGGGCTGAACTGTAGGAGGGAAGCAAAAAAGGAACCGGTTTAACTAAATGTGGAAATTGTTGGAGAATATGACCGCGTTCTTTCAATGCCTCATGCACCATTCCGAATTGCAGGTTGCGCAAATAACGTAATCCGCCATGTATCATTTTGGAAGAACGGCTGCTGGTGCCCGAAGAAAAATCATTCTTATCAATCAGAATGGCTTTCCACCCGCGTTCAATGGCATTTGTCAGAATACCGGCACCGGTTATACCTCCGCCTATAATACAAAGGTCAAACGTTTCGTTTTTTGCGCGTTCCGTATGTTTAGTCCTGAACATCGAAAAGTTTTCCGGGATTTAGAATATTAGTTGGGTCAACCGCTTGCTTCACACTTTTCAATATCGTTTTAGTCAGCGTATCAGTTTTTTGCAGATACCATTGCTGATGGTCGGTGCCAATACTGTGATGATGCGAAACCGCACCGTCTTCCTGTGTAATTACATCGGTTACCACTGTTTTTATTTCTTTCCATTGTTCGTATCCGTTCTCTTTGTTTCTTGCAGTAATCACCGTAAAATAAATACTGGCACACGAAGTATAAACATGCGACACATGTGCCAGCAAAATTCCCCTTTCCCGATGAAATGCGTGGGACGTTTGCAACCGGGCAAGAAGTTTTGTGCGCAGTTCATTTAGCTTGTCCCAGGGCACCACCGTTTCCATTGTGTCTACAAAAATTTCACGCTCCATCAAATCATCGCGCAGATAAGGCAGACCAAAGCGGGAGGTTTCCCATTTCTTTCCCAGACTTTCACCAACATCAAAGCCTTTATGTTTTCGCATTAGCCTACCGGCAATCGCTTTCTTCACTGAGCCTTCATCATTATCACCGTCAAACCGAATCATCATCAGCGTAGGTTGTTCAATCTTCTTCATTTTTAAAACCCATTTGGCAACTGAAGATTTTATCTTACCAAGCATACCAGGTGTTTCATGCGAAAGCAGGGAGAGAAAGAAAGTTTCATGTTCATCCGAAAAGCGAACTACCGAAGGGAAAATTTCCTGTTGCACCAATTCGCGCAGCACTTCTACACCGGCATTGAACGAAGGGAAAACTGCGACCAACCACTTTTTATTTTCAGGCAGTGGGTGAATGCGAACGGTTGCTTCTGTAACCACACCTAACGTTCCTTCACTGCCGTAGAAAAGCGATTTGATGTTGATGCCCTGTGCATCGCCTTCATACACACTCGTTGACACCGTGCCCGAAGGTGTAGCTGCTTTAAGTGAAATAACCATATCCTCAATGCGTCCATAAGCGGATGATTCCTGACCGGCAGAACGCGTAACTATCCATCCGCCCAAAGTTGAATATTCGAATGATTGAGGAAAGTGACCCAGTGTGAACCCCTTTTTATTTAATGATTTTTCCAAAGCGGGACCAAACACGCCACATTGAAAAGTAGCAGTGTGGTTGTATTCATCTAGTGCAAGGAGTTGACTCATGTCAGCTAAATCAAGAATAATTCGCGGCTGATTGTTTTGTGAGGGAAGATCAAATGCCCGTACCACATTGGAACCTCCACCAAAGGGAACAATCAGTATTTTATTTTCAGCAGATAGTTGCAGAACAGCAGCAACTTCTTCATGATTTTTAGGATATACTACTCCATCCGGAATGGAAAAGGGGGCACCGGTTAATGCGTGCAGTAAATCCGGGTAGCTTTTGCCTGCAGACTTTTTCAAACGTAATACAGGGTCAGAAGAGAATCTGATTTGTGGCAGCACCGATTGAAAAAGCTGTTCAACTTTTTGTGCACGTACTACATCAGTAATTACCGGAAAATCTGATGGTGCAGGAAACCGGTCGTGAAACTTTCGATTCCACCGGATTTCTGCAAAGTTCTTCAGTTTAGGGTAATCAGTGAGTGATTTTCGTTTTTGAGACTCGCCCCATTTCCACCAGTCGTTTGTGCAGGTAATTGAATCCATATATTTTTTAGCTTTAAACCTAATGCGTAAATATAGGAACTCAGCAGGCAAGCAGAAGCTGATTTTGTTTTATACCGTATATATCCAAACAGCAACTATACATCAAAAAATCTCGCAGCACTTGGCACTACCAGGCTATTGGGGAAAAGATTGGCAGCAAATGCCCCTGCTTTATTTACAAAGCCAGGAATTACCACAGCTTTGTTTTTCAGTAGGCCGTTAAGACCTTCTTTAGCCACGCGGTCAGCTTTCATCATAAACTTTGCGTTTTTCTCTATTACTTTTTCCATACCGGCAGGAGAAAAAAAATCACTCTCCGTTCCACCGGGACAAAGAGCTGTTACGTGGACATTCTGTTTTCTCAATTCAAAACGAATAGCTTGGGAAAATGAAAGCATAAATGATTTGGTGGCACAATAAACTGCCATATAGGGTGTAGGTTGAAATGCACCTGTGCTGGCAGTGTTTAACAAGTATCTTTTTTGCTTCGGGTCTGAATAGTTCAAAAATTCATGCGCCATTCGAATCATGGAATCCATGTTGAGATGCATCACTTCCAGGTGCTTCTCCAAAGGTTTTTTATCAAACTGCCCGAAACAACCCATACCCGCGTTATTGATGAGCATGTTAACATTCCACTCGTTCTGTTTTATCCATTCAAATATTTTTTTATGAACTGCATGGTCGAGTAAATCACCGGTATGGGTTTGAACGCTGATGTTCTTTTTCGAAAGCTCTTTTGCCAGGTCTTCCAACAGATGTTGTGAACGGGCTACCAAAATCAAATTCATGCCGCGCTCTGCACATTCGCAGGCGAAAGCCTTTCCTATTCCTTTACTGGCTCCGGTTATAAGTGTATAGTTCATGAACGAAAAGTATAAAATAAAAAAGCAACTCTCCGGGTTGCTCTTTATCGTTAACTCAAAATGTTTTTTGTCTGTCTAAGTAATCATGTGCCAATTTACTCTTTTAAACTGCAGGAATAATTATAGGCAGGGTTATACTCGTTATAAGTCTTTTGGTAATGTGCACAGTCAGATTCTGCACTTAGCTTATAAGTATTTATAAAAACCAGGTCTTCCGTTCGGGCTGTTCCGCTAACTATAAAATTGCAGGTGCACACATAGTCTTTTCTGCACGAAGATTGAGACAGAAGTAACAAAAGCGAAGAGGAAAAAAGTAGAATTTTAATTTTCACGAGCATTGTTTTAGTCTGTGAATTTAAAAAAGTTTTTATTTCTGTTTGTTTAATCGGTTGGAATTTACTGCCGGTTTAAAGAATAGACCTCTTCGGAAAATCATTTGATAGCAAGATTATGTATAGCTGCGATTAAATTGAAACGAAGCGAGAAACGCTTCCTGCGATTTCTGTATTTCTCCGCCACTATCCTAAATATCTTGATTGAACGAATGATATTTTCAATTACTACGCGGCTGGATGATATTTGTTGATTCCTTCTTTTGTCCGCTTTGGTCAAAGG
>CAZBPG010000113.1:0-11557 GCA_964493695.1 uncultured Chitinophaga sp.
TTGTCAGCAACATTCTTATCAAGTTCATCTTGTGAATTATGAAAGAGGTCTACTGCTATTCTGTTAAAACCCCTTCGCTTTTAAGCACAGAAGCTATTTTAAACGAATTGCTGATGAATAGAATTTTAGGATTTCCATTGCGCTCGATGTGGTAGAAAAGTCGATTAAAAATCTTTGAAACCGTCTCTATTTGATCCGGCTCCAACTTTGCGGAAAGACCAATCGCGAATTTCAATTCCTCTCCCTCCAATTTTTCGCTTACACCGTTCAAAGATATCAAAGTGCACTCACTAAGAAAAAAGAGGGCATATTTCAAAAACGTCTTCTGATTTTCACGGCCTATTTTTGAAATTTCATCCACCCATTCGATGAGATTGGCAGAGTTAGTTGCAGAGTTCTTAACCTTCAGATTAGAACAACATACCAACCACCTATGAAGTAATTCATCATTGGCATTCACCTCTCCCGTTGCATAACTGAGCGCTGCATTAAAATTCCCATCACTGATGCGTGCAATTCGTTTCGCAGCATCTTCATCCATCTCAAATTGTTTCAGCAAGGCATCTTTAACATCTTTATCATCAATAGCGCTTACTTTAACTAACTGCGTTCGCGAAATGATGGTATTCAAAATCATTTCTACATTTTCTACCACTAATATAAAAATGGTACTGGCTGGCGGCTCTTCAATTACTTTTAAAAGCGTGTTTCCGGCCTCCTTTAGAAACTCTGCCAACCATACAATTTGAATTTTATATCCTGACTCGTACGTTTTCATACTCATACTATGGATAATGTCATGGCACTCACGCACGGTTATATTCCCCTGACGATTTTCTGCACCAATACTTTGCAGCCAATCATTTGAATTCATGTATACATTAGTATTAAGAGCATTTCTCCATTCCGTTACGAAGTCAATACTCACCGGTGCTTCCCCGCTTTTTTTCGGAATTACGGGGAAAGTAAAATGAACATCCGGATGAATAAATTTTTGGTTCTTAACACAGGAAGAACAAACTCCACACGAATCATGTTCCTGTTTGTTTTCGCATTGAATGTATTGAGCAAGTGCAAGCGCAAGCGCAAGATTCCCATTGCCTTCCGGACCTAACAACATAAGGGCATGTGGAATTTTTTCCGAATCTGCCATTCGGGTAAGTTTTGTTTTAGTTTCCCTCTGTCCTATTATCTCTTTAAACTGCATTTATGTCTCTATAAGGCTTATCACTTCTTCGGAAAGAGGGTCAACCGGTGCACCAAAAATCTTTATCACATTTCCGTTTTCGTTAATCAGATATTTTTGAAAATTCCATTTCACTTCGCTATCACGATAACCGTTTAACTCCTTCTCCATCAAAAATTTGTAGAGCGGGTGAGGATTGCCTCCAAGTATTGTCACTTTCTCTGCCATTGGAAACGTAACACCGAAATTAATTTCGCAGAATTGTTCAATCTCTTCGGGTGTACCCGGTTCCTGCTCTCCAAAATCGTTGCAGGGCAAACCGATTACGACCAGTTTATCTTTAAACCCCTTATACAACTCTTCTAATTGTTTGTATTGCGGAGTAAAACCACATACCGAAGCAGTGTTCACCAACAAAATTTTTTTTCCCTTAAACTTTGACAGATCGAGGACGTTTCCTTTAATGTCCTTTAACGGATAGTCATAAACCGTTTTGCTCATGGCGTGAAAATAGAAATGATTTCTTTCCCCATAATTCTAAATTAGCGTCCGGCAACTTTATGAAACTCGCGCATGTTATCAATCCAGTAAAGGTTCCGCCAACATCTGATTTGTATGTGGCGCAACCTGTAACTTTTGAAAGCATCAGATTGGCGAAAGAATTTGCAACCGGTAAGGCTGATATAGAACTTTACACTGTTTGTTTTGAAGAGGACCGGGAAATGATCCCATCCTTTTTCAAGCAACTTCCTGCCCTCAAACGCTCTGTTCTTGACCTTGGGAAGTTTTCGAGACCGAAGAAATACCCTTTTCTAAAAGATGTGCTGCGCTGCTTGTATGATACAAGCAAAGCGGAATATCTAATCTTTACTAACATGGATATTTCGCTGATGCCACAGTTTTATGCAGCAGTGAGCGAAATACTTAAGGAAGGTTTTGATGCTGTGCTCGTTAACCGGAGAGGTATTTCAACCAAGTACAAGAAGGTGGAAGACTTGCCGCTGATGTATTCAGAATTCGGGAAGCCGCACCCAGGCTTTGATTGTTTTATTTTTAAGCGCGAGCTACTGAACAAAATGATTCTTGAAGATATTTGTGTGGGTGTTTCTTTTAGTGAAGTTGCACTGGTACATAACCTGATTGCCTTTGCTGAAAAGTTGAAATTGGTTGATGACCTTCACCTTACTTTTCATATAGGCAGCGAAGTAATGCCACCGCTTGACTCCGAGTATTATCAGCACAACCGGAATGAATATGAGCAAAAAATTTATCCTCGTTTAAAACCACTCCTCGATATTGGAAAATTTCCTTATTCGGAATTAGAATTCTATAAGCGGATTACTAAATGGGCTCTCAACCCTGTATTTCGAACGCATCAGGTGCTGGAAATGGAAGGAAAGAGTTTGGGCAGAAGACTGAAATACAAATTTGATTCATTACGGTTTTCCTTGCTAGATAAAATCAAGTAAACGTTGCCGGCTTATCTGCGCACCATCACAAAATCATTCATAAAGTACCCACCACCAATATCAAAGTCCCCAACGGATTCAATTACAAATCCTATTTTAAAGTAAAAATTAACTGCCTTGAAGTTTGCCCGGTTCACCTGCAGTTTGATTGGTTTCGATGCGTCTATCTGCGTCAGCAGAAAATCAAAGAATTGCTTTCCTATACCATTGCTGTGCTTTGCCACATCTAAATAAAATTTGTGGAGATAGTAATGTTTCCCTTGCCATTCTATACTTGCATAACCCACCGGTTCATTGCTAGTATAAGCCAGAAAATACTCCTCTCCCTTTTCCATTCCATCTACTATTACTTTTAATGAGTACCTGTTCAAGAGCATGAACTCAATATGCTCAACCGTAATAACAGAAGGGTAATGCTCTCGCCATATTTTTTGTGCGAGCTTATGAATGATCGGAATATCATCTGCTTTTACTTTATAAAAGCCGGAAGTCATCAGGCAAATAAAAGAGACTTTAAAAATTCAACCTCAAAATTGAGCCTTATCAGAAAAAAATTAAAACATACGCAACCTTTTAAAACCACTGCCGTAGACAAAGCTAGTTCGATATTATACAAGTCGGGCTTTTTATCTAACAAACTAAAATTATTTACCATGACAATCGCCAGCAGAATCAGAAAGATCAGAGAAATTCGGGGATGGAAGCAAACAGCAGTTGCTTTATCAATGAACATTACTCAACAGGGCTACAGCTGCCTGGAACAGGGAGCCAGCAATGCCCGACTGGAAACCCTCAAACGATTTTGTGATGTAATGAATGTAGATCTGCCTTTTCTCGTGGCAGTGGATGTGCCGGTTACAGCAGAAACTCTTGTTGCCTTTGGTGAAAAAAACTACAATGAATTTCTTACCACCTACAAAAAACTGGAACAGAAGATTGAGATCTTTGATGAGTTATTGAAAGGAAATTTTTCGAGCAGCACAAAATCGAATCACATTGCATCGGGCATTACTCCTACTTTTAGTCATTCTAGAGTAAAAGTGGGCTGAAAAATTCCGAATAGTTTACCCAATACATTTCCCTTCCGGACATACAGCTAATCTTTCCCGTTTTCAGCACAAAAAAAACATGAAACCAGTGAGCCTATTGTAAATATTTAAACTAAGCAGTGTTATGAAAAGTTCTACCAGAATACTTAAAATGCGGGAAACATCAGAACGGAACCGAGAAAAAACAGCGTCAACGGCAGAATCGGATCAAAAGGATTACCGTTATCTGGATAACCCAGCCATTAAAACAAGTTTGGAGACTTTTGAGAATTTCTGTAAGGGCTCTGGCGTAAAACTGCCGTTCTTCTTTGCCACCGAAGCTTCTACGGGCAAACAGAAATCTATTCACTACGGGGTGAGAAGCTACAACGATTACCTTTCGTCTTACAACCTTCTTTTTGAAAACCTCGAAATTTTCATTGAAAAAAAGGTTGCGGAACGGACCGTTGAATTGAAAGAAGCTAACCACGACCTTGATAGCTTTGCTTATTCCGTTTCTCACGATTTGCGCGCTCCGTTACAGGTGATAAAAAGTTACTCTTCTCTCCTTTCGAAAAAATATGGCCGTTCAATGGATGAAGATGCCCAGGAATTGCTGGACGGAATAATGTCTTACTCCAATAACATGTCGCTAATCATGGATAACCTGCTCAATCTTTCGCGGCTGGGTAAGGCCACCGTCAACAAGAAAGAAGTGGACATGCAAAACCTGGTTCAAGGAGTATTGTCTGATATGCTTCCTTTATGGAAGAGTACAAATGCCGAAATCAGATTTTTGAATTTATCTCCTGCCTCATGCGATGCCGGTCTCGTAAAACAGGTATGGATAAACCTTATCTCTAATGCCCTTAAATATTCCATGAATAAAGAGAATCCGGTTATTGAAATAGGTTTTACCAAAGAGCAAAGTGAAACTGTTTACTACATAAAAGATAACGGAGTGGGATTCAACATGAAGTTTGCAGATAAACTGTTTGGTTTATTTCAACGCCTGCACAACAATTCGGAGTTTGAAGGTACCGGAGTTGGGCTGAACATTGTCTATCGTATTGTTTCCAAACATGGCGGCAGAATATGGGCAACCGCCAAAGAAAACGAAGGAGCTACTTTTTTCTTTACATTAAAGTAGCTACAGTAAACCTGAAAATTAAAACTGAAAATAGATAAAGGGTTGAATGCTCGAACTTTTCACCTGAATCAGAATAACAATCATACAAACAACCACTGATACTTTTGCAGCGAGAGGCATTCCGGTAATGAGGCTCTGAGCTTTCAATTCAATATTTTTAGGAACAAAATGTAAAGTATACCCGATCAGCATCACGAGGAGTATCCTTGAGTAGCCGGTAATAAAATCGAAAAAGATAGCCGGGGTAAAGTGAAAAGCGATTTGAGAAATCACACTAACCGCTACCTGCATATCATCGGCCCGGAAAAATATCCAACAGAAACAAACAAAGTGAAACGTGAGTAGTACACCTGCAACTTTAAAGAACCGGTTGTCGGGAATTTTGAAAAATTCTTTTATGAATTTATCGATACCCAATGCCACTCCATGCAATGCGCCCCATAGAATAAACCGGAACGCGGCACCATGCCACAAGCCTCCAAGCAACATGGTCATAAATTGATTGAAATAAGTGCGCACTCTTCCTTTACGGTTTCCACCTAATGAAATATAAAGATAATCGCGCAGCCAACTTGAAAGGGAAATATGCCATCGCCTCCAGAACTCGGTAATGCTGGAAGATTGGTAAGGCGAGTCGAAATTGAGGGTAAGTTTATAACCAAACAGCAGAGCAATACCAATTGCCATATCGCTGTACCCGCTGAAGTCGCAGTAGATTTGCATGGCATAACCATAAACACCAAACAAATTTTCTAGACCGGTATAGAGTGTGGGGTTATCGAAAATGCGATCGACAAAATTGGTACTGATGTAATCGGAAATAATCACCTTTTTGAAAAGCCCCGCTACAATTAAAAACACCGCCTGTCCGAACATTTCTTTGGTGACGAGAGTGGGCTGGTTAACCTGAGGCAAAAAATCTTTGGCGCGTACAATAGGTCCGGCAACAAGTTGCGGAAAAAACGAAACGAAGAAAGCGTAGTCTATTATCCGGCCAACTGGCTTTAAATCGCCTCGGTAAATTTCGATAGTGTAGCTCAGCGATTGAAAGGTGAAAAACGAAACGCCCACCGGTAAAAAAATATTGAAGGGGTCGAAAGGATGATTGCTGATATTGCAGAAAATCTCATAGAGAAAATTGGTGTATTTGAAATAGCCGAGCAGACCGAGATTAAGCACCAAACTGAAAATGAGCCATGCTTTTTTCTTCCAGTTCGAATTGGCCTCGTAAATAAAGTTGGCGAGGTTGTAATCAATTACAGTAGAGGCGATGAGCAATAGAAAATATACACCACTGCTTTTGTAATAAAAGAAGAGCGAGAAGATAATGACATAAACTTTCTTTGGGTCGCGTTTATGGCGCAGCAAATAAAAGCCGCTAATGAAAAGCATAAACAGCCACAGGAAAAAACCGGTACTGAAAATCAGCGGCTCTTTCGGATGGTAAACAAACTGCTCGAACAGTTTATGGATGTCTATGGCTGACATATTCGTTGTATGACCTAGTGATAGCTTCGTATAAAAGATTTCCTTGCAACTCATAACCGGCACGCGAAAAATGTATCCCGTCTTTCCGCATCAGTTTATATTTTTTCCACTGGTAACAGCTTTTGTAGCCACCGGTGGCGGAAAACAAATCCCATACTGCGAGGTTATTTCGCTTTGCATAATTAACCACAATAACATGGTAACTTGAAACAGCCGTGTTGTAATACTTGCGTTGGAAATATGAGTCGGGCGGAGTGGTTAGAATAATTGGCTTCTCGGGATTGTAAAACTGTAACTGCTTTACAAGAGAGTCAAGACGCGCTTCGGTTAGCGCTTTATCAAAGGGTCTGCGCTGTGCTTCGTTAGTGCCGAGCGAGATAATAACTACTTCCGGTTTAAGCACCGCTGTTTGTTCTGCAAAATATTTTGCATGGACATATTGAAATGCTTCAGCCCCGTTTACACCAACGGAATGATAGAGGACACCACTGCTGTCGTTCTCTAAACTCATTCCGAAAAGAATGGCGTAACTTTCCGATGAATCGCTCCGGTGCGCTTTCAGAAAAACTTCGTTGGTATTAACCGGTAGTTGAATAACAGAAATGTTTTCCAATTGCGAAGAATCTTTACCTACAACACCAAAATTATTTCCTAATGAATCTTCCAGTGAAAACCGGTAGGAAGAGTCCTGCTGATAGAACAAAGTCATTTTGCTGAAGGCATAACTCAGCGGAGCATAATCAAATGTGCGTATGCGGAACTGCGCTGTGTCATTACTTGTTTTTACTGCAAAACCACCGATGCCGTAATCGAGTGAATCGTTCACATATACGCACCGCTTGCCGTAGCATTTAACGTTGCTCGTAATTTTATAATTGAAAGGTTCATTACTTCCGGCTACTCGCAAAGGTACCACCAGACCACGACCGGCATTACCAAAATCTTTCTGAAAATTGGTGCGGACCTGTCCACTCAACATATCTGCCTGAATATGCGAATCGCCAATCTGCAAAACGCTGATGCGTTGATTTTTTTGCGTGCGTTGCAGATACAGGCGATTGAAAAAACTATCCAGCACTTTCGCATTTACAATTTCATTCCGCTCTTCGTGAACGAAGGGATATTTTTTAGCGCTAAAGCTGACGAGTGCAGGATTTTGAGCGAAGCAAACGATAGAAATAAGGCACAAGACGATGGACAACAGTATACTACCTTTCAACATCGGGCACCGGACATCGGACATCGAACTATTTACTTTTCTTTCTTCTCTCATATTTTTCGCGCTCGTACAAAATCGTTTTCAAAAAAACTTCTGCTACTTTTTTACCTCCATGAAAAGTCAGGTGCGTATAATCTTTGTTAGCAAGCGGTCGCTTAGGTATGTTTGCCCAGTTAACCATTGTTGAATCTCCTCCCATTGCTTCAAACAAATTCCAAAAACAAACTTCATTATCAGCTGCCATTTTACGCTGCACTTCCACAAGTCTTTTGACCGAAGGCATAGTTTGTAATTCACCATCTATGCTTTCTGCACGGTCGCTGCAACCGAGCACCAGAATAGAACTATTCGAAAATGCGCGTTTCATCATAGCGATGGTTGGCCTCATGCCGCGTACATACCAGTCATAATTTTTCGATTTCTCATTCGCCACATTCAGCCCGTAACTCACCACTATCAAATCGTAGTGATGAATGGAATCAAAATCGTGAAGCATTTTTTCAGTTACATAATTCAAACCGATTCCCGAGTTGCCACGCATCGAAAAGTTATCCAAACAAATACCGGTTTCGCTTTCGAAAACAATACCGTATAAATCCCCCTTACCACTCACCGATAGTTTAAGGGAAGACAGATTAGCCCCAAGATTTTTCTGCTGAATTGAATTCGCATCTCTGACAGATATCTTCTGTCCATTGGCGTCAACCAGCAAACTATCTGAGTAGCCGTAAAACAACTTTGCGGTCGGAAAAACATTCAGGTGCTTCCCTCTCCCAGGAGTGTACGAAACAGTATTGCCTGGTTGAGGCACTGCCGTATAACCAGCAGGGCCGAGAGGATGCTCTTTATCTTTTTCGCCTACGATTGCAAAAGTTTTCCAATTGCTGAACGAATGAATAACTGTTTGACGAAAACCTGCCACCTCCGAAGTTATCGGAACAAAACCAACTCCCCTCCCCCCAAATAACGCTTGTAACGTATCACGCAAAGGATCGAGTAAAATATCTCCCTCTACATACGAATCGCCAAACCATGCAATACGTACAATTCTGCTTTTTGAAGAATCGAGAGCAGAGAGAAACACATTCATTCCGGAAGTATCACGGCTGTAATCTTCAATACAGGTAATGCCAGTTGTGCAGGTGTCAACATAAACTGGCTTCATCCACTTAATAGTATCTGTAACCGGCACAACATCTTTCTTCAGAATATCTGACAGAATATTGATGCGCTTAAAATGGAAATCGCCAATATCAAAAGCCGGAATGACAGACAACGCCAACAGGGAGGCAATAACAAGGGAAGTGCCGGCAAGCGTTTGTTTAAGATAATTTTCGGAAGACATGGATGAACGAAAGTGGAGATATTAAGACAAGTGATATAACTTAACGCCAACGAGTTTTGAGATATTGCGTGTTGATGGAAGAAAATTTTTGGACGGCTCAAATTCCATTATCTCTTGTATATATTCGCCTTATGCTTCACCGCCTTTCCATTCGCAATTATGCCATCATCGAAAAGCTCGAAATTGAGTTTTGCGACCGGATGAACATTATTACGGGTGAGACAGGTGCGGGAAAGTCCATTCTCCTCGGGGCACTGTCGCTGATTTTAGGCGAACGGGCGGATACTAAAGCCCTTTACAATGATGAAGAAAAGTGTGTGATAGAAGCTGATTTTGAAATTGAAAACAAAAATCTAAAATCTTTCTTTTCGAGAAACGAACTGGACTTTGATACGCATACGATTGTAAGAAGAGAGATAAACCAAAGCGGAAAATCGCGGGCTTTCATAAATGATACTCCTGTTACTTTAAATGTGCTGAAAGAATTGGGAGAAAGACTAGTCAATCTGCATAGTCAGCATGAAACTTTGGAGTTAACGAAAGCCGGCTTTCAGTTGGACGTAATAGATACTTTGGCGAGAAATCAAACGTTGCTGGCCTCTTATAAAACACAATTCTCCCAATACAAAAAGAGCTTTAAACAGCTTGAAGAACTGGTTGAACAATACAGAAGTTCATCTGCAGAACTGGACTATCTGCAATTCCAATTCACTGAATTATCAGATGCAAAACTCGAAACAGATGAACAAACTTCTCTCGAAACCGAACAGAACACCTTGAGTAATGTAGAGGAGATTAAGCGTGCGTTACAAACCTCCATTCAGATTTTAAGCGAGGGCGAAATCTCCACTCTCGACCAACTAACCGAAGTGCAGAGCCAGTTGAAGAATGTAAGAAACTATAACAAAGATGTTCTTGCCCTTACCGAACGTCTGCACAGTACTTTTGAAGAAATCAAAGACATCAACAAAGAGTTTGAAACCCTTCAGGAAAACGCTTCGCTTGACCCAGAGCGTTTAGAAGAAGTAAGCGCGCGGTTGAATATCATTTACCGTTTACAGAAAAAACACAACGCGGCTACTATCGAAGAATTACTTAAAATTCAGAATTATTTACAGGAGAAGATTGCATCGGTTGACAATAATTCTTCCGAAATCGAACAATTGAAAACGCAACTTGAAAAGCAATTCCGTGAATTGCTTTCGCTTTCTGACCAACTTCACCAATCGCGCGAGAAAGTATTGCGGGAATTTCAAAACAATGTAGTGGTACTACTTACCAAAGTTGGGATGCCGAATTCTTCCTTTAAAGTAGAAATCAAAAAACTCGAGCATCATCAGTTAAACGAAAACGGTTTGAGCGAAATCAAGTTCCTTTTCTCCGCTAATAAAGGGTTTGCTGCGCTCGAAATAAAAGATGTTGCCAGCGGTGGCGAGCTTTCCCGATTAATGCTTTGCATTAAATCGCTCATTGCCGATGCCGGTGCGCTTCCAACTTTAATTTTTGATGAAATTGATGCGGGTATCTCCGGTGAAGTAGCATTGAAGGTTGGTGAAATTATGAAGAAACTTTCTCGGAATCATCAACTTATTTCTATTACTCACCTGCCCCAAATTGCCAGAACCGGTGACGCACACCTTTACATTTATAAAGAAACTAAAAACGATCGCACGCATACACGCATCAAGGAGTTAAAAGGTGAAGAGCGGGTAGTTGAGATTGCCAAAATGCTGAGTGGTGATAAAGTGAGTGATGCATCACTCGCTAACGCAAGAGAATTAATAGCGAGTTGAAATACGAAAACGAAAAATAAACCATGAATAATCTTTTAGCAGGAAAACGCGGAATCATTTTTGGTGCGTTAGATGAACATTCCATTGCATGGAAAGTCGCTTTAAAGGCAAATGAGCAGGGTGCAAAATTTGTTTTATCAAATGCACCGGTGGCTCTTCGCCTTGGAGAAATAAATAAACTCGCTGAAACATGCGATGCTTTAGTGATTCCTGCCGATGCCACTTCCGTAGAAGATTTAGAGAAGCTAATAACTCAATCCGTAGAGCATCTCGGTGGCAAACTGGATTTTATCCTTCACTCTATTGGCATGAGTCCGAATGTTAGAAAAGGAAAAACTTACACCGATATAAATTATGAATGGTTTCAGAAAACGCTTGACATCTCTGCACTTTCGTTGCATAAAGTATTACAAACCTGTGTAAAACAGGATGCAATTTCTGAATGGGGAAGCGTAATTGCGCTCACTTACATTGCAGCACAACGTGCTTTCCCCGGTTATGGCGATATGGCGGATGCAAAGGCTACACTGGAATCTATCGTTCGCTCTTTCGGATATTATTACGGCAATGCAAAAAAAGTTCGGGTTAATTCTGTTTCACAATCGCCAACGGTTACCACTGCAGGTTCAGGAATAAAAGGTTTTGATTCTTTCTTCGGCTTTGCCGATAAAACCAGTCCGCTTGGTAACGCCCCTGCTGAAGATTGCGCCAATTATTGCGTTACACTATTCAGCGATTTAACCAAATACGTAACCATGCAAAACCTTTATCACGATGGAGGTTTTTCGAAAATGGGAATTAACGAAATCGTGATTCAGGAATTCAATAGACCTCTTTCATAATTCTATGTTATAGATGGCGCAAATAAGGTTGAGTCTC
>CAZBPG010000114.1:0-11481 GCA_964493695.1 uncultured Chitinophaga sp.
CAGCAACATTCTTATCAAGTTCATCTTGTGAATTATGAAAGAGGTCTAATGAAAAAACTTCTGCTCATTTTCATTTCTTCTCTTCCGTTGTTTTCTAATGCACAAATTATCCCGGCTAATGCGCGGGTTGATTGGAACAAAGCGGGTTTAGAAGTAACCCTGCCTGAGTTTTCAAATGTAGTTGATGTAACTGTTTTCGGGGCGGTTGCGAACGATACAATTGATGATTACCCGGCAATAGCAAGCGCAATGGCATCGCTGAACAATCATTCGGGAGTGGTTTATTTTCCTGCGGGAAATTATCAGGTGCATTCTACCATTACCGTTCCATCTGACAGTATAGTTATCCGGGGGGCCGGTTCCGATTCTACTGTTATTCTGTTCGACTTTAATGGCGCTGCTGCTAATTCCTTTCATATTGGCCGTGGCTTGAACGACACTTTCCATCTGCTGAGCTCAGGTTATCAGAAAGATTCGAGAAAACTGATAGCCGGTAATGCTCAGACATTTTTTACCCCCGGTGACAAGATTGAAATTCGCGAAGAGAATGGAGTTTGGGATATTCAACCGGCTTCCTGGGCAAATTACTCAATCGGCCATTTTGCTATAATTGATTCTGTAAAAGCAGATACCCTCTGGCTAAAAGAAGCATTACGAATTGATTTGGACTCTGCACTTCATCCTGAAATTCGCAGGGTAATTCCCCGACAATGGTGCGGATTGGAATGCTTTAAAATGGTGCGCGTGGATAACAACAGCAATGGGATCAGCTACGGTGTAGATTTCGCAAACGCGGCTAATTGCTGGATACGAGGAGTAGAAAGTGAGCGTAGTATTTGTGCCCATGTAGCAATTGACCGGAGTTCGCACATCAGCATAACCGGCTGTTATTTTCACGATGCATATTTGTATGACGGAACGAGTACGCGTGGCTATGGTGTAATGATTATTACACACTCCGGTTCAAACCTGATTGAAGACAATATTTTCAAGCATTTGCGTCACGCTATGGTTGTTAAGCAAGGAGCTAACGGAAATGTGTTTGCTTACAATTACTCGATTGAGCCGAACCGGAGCGAGCCGATTCCGGATTATGCGGCTGATCTTTGCCTTCACGGACATTATGCCTTCGCCAATTTGTTTGAAGGCAACATAGGACAGAATTTGCAGATTGATATTGTTTGGGGGCCTTCAGGACCATACAATACATTTTTCAGAAACAAAATTGAATTGTACGGCATACTGATGAGCAGCGGGGCACAGCAAAGCAACGGGCAGAATTTTGTTGGCAACGATGTAAGCAGTTTGCAAATTTTACAGGGAAATTATTCCCTGACCGGTACCGGGCATTTTCAACATGGCAACAATGTTAAAGGTACAATTACTCCGGCCAACACCGGTTCGCTAGCGGATGTTACCTATTACTTAGATACAGTTCCTCCTTTCTTTTGGAACATCCCGCAGCCACTGCCTTCTGTTGGAATTCCGAACACATTTTCAACTGATAACAATCCTGCACGCAAACGATATCTTGATGGAGGTACCGTCACCCGTTGTGCCTATGTGCCTTATGTTGACACTTCTGTTTCAACTTCATCAACTTTGCTTTCAGCTTCTGATTTTGAAATAAAAAATTGTGTTGCTGACAAAAGCGGAATTACATTGTCTTTACTAAGCGATAAAGAAGTTCCTTCTGTTGTTGAATTGATTTCTGTAGCAGGACAAATACTAACAAGTGAGAAGATAAAATTGAGTGAAGGAATTTCTAACCACTCTTTACAAGTGCAGACTCTTGCTGCGGGAGTTTATTTTGTTCGGGTTAATGCGAGCGAAAAAAGCTTAACACGGAAATTTGTAATAGCCGAATAAAACTAAAGAGATGATGCTTCTTTTTTAGCTGTTTGAAATTCCTCCCAAATCTCTTTCACTATTTCAGCAGCCGGTTTTATTTCTTTTACAAAAGAAGCAACTTGTCCTATTTCTAATTCTCCTTCGTTCATATCACCTTCATACATTCCTTTTTTAGCCCGGGCCCGTCCGAGGATTTGCTCCAACTCTTCTTTAGTCGCACCTTTCTCTTCTGCTTGCTGAATCCGTTTTTGAAAATCGTTTTTTATCAAGCGAACCGGAACCACTTTTTTCATGGAAAGAAGTGTATCGCCTTCCTGTAAATTTACTACTGCGTTTTTGAAATTCTGATGACCGGATGATTCAGCACTGGCGACAAAACGCGTTCCCATTTGTACACCTTCAGCACCAAGCACCATAGCCGCCAACATTCCTCTTCCGGTGGCAATTCCACCGGCTGCAATAAGTGGGAGGTTAGTTGCTGCACGTACTTGCGGAGTTAAAACAAAGGTGGTTGTTTCTTCTCTACCATTATGACCACCCGCCTCAAACCCTTCGCAAACCACCGCATCACAACCGGCTTCTTCCACCTTTTTAGCAAACTTGCTTGACGATACCACATGCACCACTTTGATTCCGTGTTGCTGTAAATGCTTGGTCCATGTTTTAGGATTACCCGCACTTGCAAATACTACCTTAACTCCTTCTTCAATAATGATGGCAATGTGTTTATCCAAATCAGGATACAACAAAGGTACATTAACGCCAAAGGTTTTTGTAGTAGCTGCTTTACATTTGCGAATCTGATCACGCAAAATATCCGGATACATACTTCCCGCACCAATAATTCCTAAACCGCCCGCATTACTCACCGCACTCGCCAATTCCCAACCGCTGCACCAAATCATTCCGGCCTGAATGATGGGATATTCTATTCCAAAAAGTTTACAGATTCTGTTTCCCATTTACTAATTGCTCTTTTCTCCTCTCAAATCTATCTCTGTATTGTCTCCAATGTTCAAACTTTGACTTAATCCCTTTATTATAGAATCACTACCGATAAGTGATGAATGAAGCACCACATTTTCAAGTTTACTGAACGAACCGACAATAGAATTTTTAATGATGGAATAACTTATCTCGGTGTTTTCTCCAATAGAAACATTCGGCCCTATAATGGAGTTTTTGATTTTAGCACCGGGTGCAATCTGCACCGGTGGAACAATAATCGAGTTTTCGCTGATGCCTTTATTTCCTGCCTTATCTCCAAGCTTTTTGAGGAGAATAGAATTTGTTTCGAGGAGAATATCTTTTTTGCCTACATCGTACCAGCTTTCAATTTTGTGACTCTTGAACTTTACACCGTCTTTAATCAGTTTCTGCAACCCATCGGTTAAGTAAAATTCGTTGTTATTGCGCAGATTGTTTTCGATGTTGTATGAAAGTGCTTCAAAAAGTTTCTTCGTTTCTTTTATAAAGTAAAACCCAACTAAGGCCATATTGCTCTTCGGAATCATCGGTTTCTCCTCCACTTTTTTAATAAACCCATCTGCATCAATTTCTGCCACACCAAAAGTGCGCGGGTCCTCCACTTTTTTTACAACAAGTGTCGAATATTGTTCGGCAATAATTTTTTTGATGTCAATATCTACAATGGTATCGCCTAAATGGATTACTAATTCTTTTTCTAAATCCAGCTCATCTTTTGCCATCCATATAGCGTGGCCAAGCCCTTCCCGCTTTTCCTGTTGCACAAATCTTGCGTTCAGGTTCGGGTAATTCTTTTCAACGAACTCTTTAATTTTTTCTCCCAAATAGCCGATTACAAAAACAAAATCTGTAATTCCGTTTTCTATTAGCTCATCAACAATAAAACTCAGAATGGGTTTGCCGGCTACAGAAATCAAAACTTTGGGTTGAGTATAGGTAAGGGGTCGTAACCGAGTACCTGCTCCCGCTACGGGAATAATGGCTTGCATGAGTAAAAGTTGAAGCGCGAATATAAGCGATGAAAACTAGTTGTTATTTCTTTTGCCGAAGAAACGCTGAGCAAATAGGGAAGGAAAGGTTTTTCGGAAATCATTTCCAGCTACGAAAAAACCGAGCAGCAGATAGAAGTGTTCAGAGGGATACAGGTTCAGTTACAGCGATTGAATTCGCTGAATTAAAACTTAGTTGCCCGGTTCTAAACCGCGATACTTACCTACCTTTTGGCAGAATGCGAGGGTATTCCTCATCCGCAGTTTTACATGCCGATACACTTGCTATTTTAGCGCCCGTTTAAACGCGCAATAAAAACAGGTTATTGCAGTTTCATTACTTATATACAAACATCTTGTCCGCTATTTTAAAATATATTCTCTTCTTGTTTATACTGTTTTGTTCATGGATGCAGAGTGTTTCGCAGGATGTAGAAATGAGTCAGTATTTTTCTGCTCCGCTTCATCTTAACCCTGCCTTAGCGGGTGTTTCGTACGGTCCACGCGCTACTTTAAATTACCGCAATCAATGGAGCGCCCTCGGTGATGGCTTTAATGGCGGGTATACTACTTACATGGCCGGTTTCGATATGCATATTGATAAAATACGGGCAGGGATTGGAGTGCAGTTTGTAGGCGATATGGTGATGAACAATTTATACGGTAGTTACAAAGCGAGTGTGATGTATTCGCAGCAGATAAAATTCAACCGTAAAATGGCTATGAAGATTGGTGTGCAGGGAACCTATATTCATACGCGCATAAAATGGAACGAGCTGCTGTGGACCGATATGATAAACCCTTACACCGGTTTCTATAATAACGTAAACAGCCTGAACCCAACTACCGAGCCGACACCAGGAAAAACCTTTACCCATGCCGGTGAATTTGGTGCAGGGCTTTTGTTCTTTACGGAGAAACTATACGTAGGCTTTGCCGCCAATAATCTGCTCATGCACAAAGAGTCTTTTGCCGATGGGGTAGATGCACGCGTGCCGATGCGCTTTGCTTTTCATTTTGGGGCCAATCTTCCTGTAAAGCACAAGAAACAGATGCAGTACAATATTTGGGTATCGCCAAACGTTTTATTTGTAAATCAGGGCAGGGCTTTTCAAACACAGGCGAGTTTCCTCACGGGAATCAGTTTAGTGTATTTTGGGTTAGGCTACCGAAATGTTATTTATAATTCCGATGCAGTAATTGGTTATCTGGGAATAAGAAAAGGAAAATTCAGGGTGGGTTACAGTTACGATTACACTATTTCGAAGCTGATGAACAAAACCGGTGGAACACATGAAATATCTTTTACGTTTAACTGGACAGGAGAAGATAACTCACTGAATCCGAAGAAAAGCAAGGGCTATGTGGAGTGTCCGGATATCCTCAAATAACAGTTAGCCGGATTTTTTTAACAGGAACGGCCTTGTTAAATACGCGGGATAAAAATTATGAGCGATTTTTTTTGACTTTGATTGAAAATTCTATTTTAGCAACCTTTAATTCGAAACCCTTTAAAAACTAAATAAATAACAATGAAGCTAAGTAAATTGTATCCGCTTCTCGCTTTGCCGTTTTTGATTGCATCATGCGGTAAAGAAAAATCATCGGTAACCGGATGGAACTACAACGACTCCAAGAACGGAGGTTTTGAAGTAGTAAAATACCAAGGACAGGAAACGGGCCCCGGGCTTGTTTACGTACAGGGCGGCACCTTTGTAATGGGAAACACGGAGCAGGATGTAATGTATGAGTATCACAACGTGCCGCGCAGAGCAACCGTTTCGACTTACTATATGGACGAAACAGAAGTCGCTAACGTTCACTACCGCGAATATTTATACTGGATGAACCGTGTGTTCGGAACAGATTTTCCCGATGTGGTGAAAAAGGCTTTGCCTGACACACTGGTTTGGAGAGATGAGTTAGCTTACAACGAACCATACGTAGAGTATTACTTCCGTCACCCGGCTTATGATTTCTATCCGGTAGTAGGTGTTAACTGGTTACAGGCAAACGACTTTGCTTCTTGGAGAAGTGACCGTGTGAACGAAAGAATTCTAATTAACAAAGGTGTATTGGCTGAAAACCCTTCACAGGTTGGTAACGATAACTTCAATACAGAGTCTTATTTAGTTGGTCAATACGAAGGCGCTGCCGGTAAGAGACCGATGAAAGATTTGAACCCTCAGGGAACCGGTACCCGTCACGTGCGTTTGGAAGATGGTATTATGCTTCCTAAGTATCGCCTGCCTACAGAAGCAGAGTGGGAATATGCAGCACTTGGTTTAATAGGAAACCAACCGGCAACTTCAGAAGAAAGAATCACCGACCGCAGAATTTATCCATGGAACGGAACATCAACCCGTTATCCTAAATCAGGACAATGGCAGGGTGAGTTCCTCGCAAACTTCAAAAGAGGACGTGGTGATAACATGGGTATCTCAGGCAAGTTGAACGATAACGCAGATATTACTGCACCGGTTAAATCTTTCTGGCCAAACGATTTCGGCTTGTATAATATGAGCGGTAACGTAAACGAGTGGGTGTTGGATGTTTACCGCCCTATGACAACTCAGGATGCTAACGACTTCAGAACATTCCGCGGTAACCAGTTCCAGACAAAAGTGTTGGATGCTGACGGCAACCCGGTAGAAAAAGATTCGCTTGGAAAAATCCAGTATCGTCTCGTTACTCAGGAAGAAAGTGCTAACCGCAGAAACTACCGCAGAGGCGATGTTAGAAATAACATAGATGGAGATGAAGTTTCTAACGTTGATTACAAATTCGGCCAGTCATCTTTGATTGATGACAATGCCCGGGTGTTCAAAGGCGGAAGCTGGAAAGACAGAGCTTATTTCCTTTCACCGGGAACAAGAAGATATTTAGATCAGGCTCTTGCTACTGACGATTTAGGTTTCCGTTGTGCTATGGACCGTGTAGGTTCTCCATCGGGTAACCAAATGAAGAACGGTAAGGGTGGAAACAACTTCCCGAAAGAAAAGGGAAAGAGAAAAATGAAAGGTTAAACCCTTAAATCCCCTAAAGGGGACTTAAATACAATAATCCCTCTCGATTAAACCGAGAGGGATTTTTATTTTCAGCCTGTGCAAATAGAATCGCTTTATAAAAAATTCTTACAGTCAACCGGTGTAACTACGGATACCCGAAACATAGGAGAAGAAAACATTTTCTTCGCTTTGAAAGGAGAAAAGTTTAACGCCAACGAGTTTGCTGAAGAAGCTTTGAATAAAGGCGCGAAGTATGCGGTGATTGATGAATTGAAAAATGAAGCCTGGAAAGAAAGATTCGGTGAACGTTTGATTTTAGTTGATGATGTTCTGAAAACCATGCAGCAACTCTCCGGTTATCACCGGCAACAATTAAAATGTCCGGTGCTGGCAATTACCGGCAGCAACGGTAAAACAACTACGAAAGAATTAGTAGCGGCTGTTCTCTCCAAAAAATACAAAACATACGCCACCAAAGGCAATCTCAATAATCATATCGGCATTCCGCTTACCCTGCTTGGTATTAAAAGCGATGTTGAGTTTGCAGTGATTGAAATGGGAGCCAATCATCAAGGGGAGATTGCCTCGTATTGCGAATATGTAAAACCGGATTATGGTTTAATTACAAATGTAGGGAACGCACACCTGCAAGGATTTGGCGGGTTTGACGGAGTAGTAAAAGGAAAAACAGAGTTGTATAGAGATTTAGCGGACAGAAAAGGAAAAGTGTTTGTAAATGCTGAAAGCAAAGTTCTGATTCAAAAGCTGCAGGAGTTCGGATTCGACAAAGAAAATTGCTTTGAATATGGTACAAGTGGAAGAGATTGCTGCAGAGGAAAAATTGTGCCGGGCACTGAATTTCTTCATATAGAAACTGTTGACGGAGTTATACAAACCAACTTAGTAGGCGACTATAATTTTGAAAATGTAATGAGCGCTATCTGCATCGGAAAATATTTCGATGTAAGTTCAGCTGATATTAAATCGGCTATTGAAAGTTACGTGCCGACTAACAACCGCTCACAAAAAATTTCTTTCGGTACGAACACCATTATTCTCGATGCTTACAATGCGAATCCATCGAGCATGACAGAAGCGCTGAAAAATTTTGAAAAAACAAAAGCGAAAAATAAAGTCGCCATTATAGGGCAGATGATGGAGTTAGGGAAATACTCTGCTGCTGAGCACGAAAAAATATATGCCACAGTAAGTAACCCCGATTGGGAAAGTGTAAAAAGGGTTTTTGTCGGGCATGGATTTGAATTTTTGAAAGGGAATGCAAATGTGTTGTGGTTCGAGAAAACCGATGAAGTAAAAACCTGGTTCAAACAACAACGGTTTGAAAACGCCTGCATCCTTATTAAAGGTTCGCGGAAAAATGAACTGGAGAAAATTTTGAAGGACTAAATCAATTTAGTGTAAGCACGCATCCACCGGTCGGGCAGTTCCTGCTCGCAGGCCAATTCATAATCGCGGAAAGAGCAGGGAACAAGTTGATGGCGACCGAATTTTTCTTTGTCGCCATAGGGCAGTTCCATCCACCACCGGTCTGTTTTTTTACTGCGCCAGAAGATAAGGTCGTGGCCGCTGTCTTCTAAATGCACATTGAACTTTAAGTGGTCGTCAAGGGTGAGCGGATAATCGCCCACACGCGAATAGAAGCCTTCTACAAAATACCAAATCATCTGCGCTACTAACTGTGCTGTTTGCCGGTTGTTATCGTAACCGGGATTTACATCGTAAATGCCCAGGGAAGTAAGTTTATCGCTCAGCCCTGCGTAACGGGTTATCTGGCAAAGTTCTTCACCGGTAAACCCATTGGGCGATGCTTTGGCATGGGCCGGTGCATCGGCCTGGCGGATGGCAGCAATATCAATCGTCAGCATATCGGCATCGCGCAAAATGGGTTCTACCTCTTCGAGATTGGCGCGGATTAAACCCAACCGGTGACAATCAAAATTCAGGCTCTCCAGCATGTCGATTGCCTTTGAATCGTTGAGATAAGTCTGATGACCGAGATGTGAGTAATTGAAAAGATAGTTCGGTGTATGGGTGAGGATATCCATAACATACGAAGACGAATCAATCTGCTTGTTCATGTTTTCGAACATATCGAGCCGCTCGTCAATGTTCACCACGTTGATGAGTGTTTGCAATCCTTTATAACCAATGTACTGACCGAAAGCAAGGTCGTTGCTTCCGCCAATGATTACCGGTATTACTTTGTGCACCAGCAGTTCCAGCACTACCGATGCCAGTGCGAAATAAGTATCGCGCACGTTATCGCCCGGCTTGATGTTTCCTAAATCAATGACGTGAAATTCTTTCTCTACCGGTGGTAAAAAAAGTTTGTAAAACTCTCTGCGGATGTTATCGGGGGATTTGGCGCAGCCGGAATTGCCAATGCTGCTCCGGTCTTCCTGTACCCCTATAATGGCAATATCGTACCAGCCTATTTCCGGTTCTTTACCATCGTAAATAAAAACGTAGTTGCCTAATTGCCCCGGATGAAGTTCCTGCCCTTCGAGTAAATTTTCTTTATCGAGCGGAGTGAGAAAGTCGTAAATCATGGAATGAAAATACAAGACAACAGACGACAGACAGCAGACAACAGACAATACAAATACACGGTTTACTTGTGAATTGTAGTGTTTGTTGTAGTGGTTTTATGCGGTGCGTGGGGATGCCAGCCGAAGATGGCCAGCAGTATGAAAAAGGAAACAACATACGCAGGTATTACATGCCAGCCGCTTTTGAGCCAGTCTTTTACGCTTCTTGCTTCTTCGAAAATATTTGAAATAGCCACCCCTGCCGAAGAACCAAACCAGATGATACTTCCTCCGTAACCCACCGCATAAGCCAGCACACCCCAATCGTAACCGCCCTGTGTAAGGGCGAGTTTGGTGAGGGGAATATTATCGAACACCGATGAAACAAAACCCAGCCCCAAAGCTGTTTGCCAGCTTGCCACCGGTAACTGGTCAACCGGCATCATAGAAGCGGTGAGTACTAATGCCAGCAGAAATACTGTGCCCGGTAAGGCATGACGGCAAACCTGCCAATGCGTTTTAATGATAAACGAACCTATAACAATGGCTATCCAAACACCGGCTACCGGAAAATCTATCAGCACGTTGGTAGTTATGGCTCCTGCCAGAATCATTCCGCTTACGCCTATCCTTCTCCAACTGATGTGCACACCGGCTATTTCATCTTTTAATATCGGCTGATACTTATGCTGCTGAAACGATGACACAATGCCCGAAATAAAAAGTGCCGGTATAGCAGCACCGTAGGCGTGTAAAACATCCACCGCATCTACCCCCTCCACCCACATCATGGTTGTGGTAATGTTTCCGAGAACGCTTCCGCTGCCACCGGCATTACTGGCAGCTACTATACCTACAATGTAACCCATGTGCACTTTTTTGCGGAACATGGTATGTGCCATTCCGCCTCCAATCATTACGGCAGCTATGCTGTCGAGAAAGGCGGATAACACAAACACGATAACTAAGAGAAGGAAAGGGCCTTTCCAGTCATCGGGTAAATAGTGCGGAAGTTTGGCGGGTACGCCCGAATGTTCGAAGTGGTCGGCTAAAACAGTAAAGCCAATAAGCAAGCCGAAAAGATTGAGCATGCCGTGCCACTCGTGCTGTGCGTGCTGAAGGAAATTAAATTCGGTAAAGAAAAACTTATACGCCAGCACCAGTGCCAGACCGGTGAGCGCCACCTGTAATGTTTTGTGGTGGAACACCGCCACCCCCACGAGCGTGAGTGCGAAAATGAAAAACGCTAAATCAATTCCGAAGACCTGCACGGGTGCAAGATAGAATTTTGAGCAAATGTCCCTTCGACTACGCTCAGGATGACCTTGTATTACAGGTAACAACCCACCCCAAACCGAATACAGATTTCCTGTTTAACTTTTATGCCCTTTGAGTTGGCAGCCGTTTTTTATTGGGGCCTGTTGGTCAGTGCCCGGCTCTTTTCTTTTTGTACCTGCCCCAAAAATCCTGTAAAAAATTCTTTCTTTCCTTTTCTTCTTACACTTGTAGCACACTAACGCCTTCGCTAAAGCTAAGAACGCTTAAATACCCTTGCTTTGTATAATCAGGGGGGGGACGAGCGCGGTATAACTTCCGGCAGTCAGTTTTCCAACACTTTACGCAGAATAGTTTATAACTGTTGTTTAACACGCCATCTGTTAGACCTCACACATCGTCTGTCAGGCCTCACACACCGTCTGTCAGGCTTAACACATCATCTGTCAAGCTTCACACACCGTCTGTCAGGGCTAACACATGGTCTGTTAGGCCTTACACACCGTCTGTCAGGGCTAACAGATGGTCTGTCAGGCCTCACACACCGTCTGTCAGGCTTAACACATCATCTGTCAAGCTTCACACACCGTCTGTTAGGGCTAACACATGGTCTGTTAAGCCTCACACACCATCTGTCAGGCTTAACACATGGTCTGTTAAGCCTTACACACCGTCTGTTAGACCTCACACATCGTCTGTCACTACGATGTTACCGTTTATGCTAAGGAGATTGTATTGCAATAGGCAATTTCGTAAACAATAAAAAAGAAGCCGTCTCAAAACTCAATTTGAGACGGCTTTTTGTTTTAGAGGAAGAGCGGC
>CAZBPG010000115.1:0-11361 GCA_964493695.1 uncultured Chitinophaga sp.
AACGGACTCCAGGCATTGACCTCTCAGCAGAGCAGGGCATCCAACGGACTCCAGGTATTGACCTCTCAGCGGAGCAGGGCATCCAATCGTAGGCGTTAAAGTATCAGGTTTAGTGTGGATTTACTGTTTAGCGACAATACTCAGTTTCTTCATCCACCACCAAATCATTATAAAAATAAGGCTATAGGTAATGGCCACATAAACGTAAGAGTGGTTGATTTCAAAAAACAGTTCGGAAGAATAATTGAAGAGATAATAAACCGAAATAATGCGAAACAGGTTGATGATGAAAATGGCCACTAAACCGGCCGGTATATACCACAGTTTGTTTTGCCGGCTACCGGTGTAAAACAGAATAGCGGAAGCGAAAATAAGCATAGCCGGAATGGCTAAGCAGTGTTCTTCTACCCAAACCACTCTACCGGTGTTTAAATTTTGTATGGCGTTTTGCACCACTTCTGTTTTTTCGCCAAGCATCTGCAATACAGCCTCCGAACCATGCGCGTAAAAAACATTCATCCGGTCCACCAGTACTTTCCATCCTTCAAAAAAAAGCGAACCGGGCTGATGCACATAATAGTGGAACAGTTTCCATAAGATGTACACCGCTACAATTTTTATAACAAACCTAATACCGTTTTGCTTCGAACCCATTGTTGTTATCAGAAGCTGTTTAAATTTATCTGAACAATTTGTTTATGGCTCTTTTCGGCTGCAACTTCGTCAGGTTTTCTTGCCAGAAATATTCCATTATGACTGCAAAAACCTTCCTTGTTTCGCGCGAAAATAGTTCATAAACATTCTTATCATACAAATCTAAACAGCTTCTTAAACAGAAATAAAAAAACGGGCATATAATGCCAGCAGTATCAGTACCACCAGCAGGTCAAAATTTAACCGGTAAGTTACATCGGCCCCCTTCTCTACCCTTTCTCCTTTGCGGTACCTGGTATACCAACTCATACCCGCACCAAAAAACAAAGCTAATGCCGAAAGGAATAAATGCGGCTGACTGATAGCCGGATACGTGAACAACAAACTAAACGGCAATGAAACGATAACCGGCAGATAGAACATAGCCTGAAGCCAGAAATTGCGTGCCCCTTTACCTTTAAGCGAGTAGATGTACCGCAAAAAATATCCGGCATTAACAAAACCCATAACCACTACCGCTGCAACACCCAGCGCTCCTAACACAATCATAATCACCGGTGGTATTCCAAACCAATTGGCAACCACCGCCAGCCCCTGATAGTTTAGGTTGTTATCGGTATTTGTCATACTGAAAGGTGCGGCAATCAATTGCGAAACAGGCCACAGAAAACACCACATCATAAGCCAGAATAAACCATAACGAAACAGGGAATTCTCTCTCTCCCTGCTTTGAAGCACGGTAAAGATGATGAGCGAGAAGAGGAAGAAAGCGAAGGAAGGAAGTGCGAACAGAGCAATCACCCTTGACGAACCCCAATACCGGTTCAGTTTAGGGGCCATATCTATTCCTGCAAAGCTGGGCTTAACCACGTAGCCCAAGCCTTTGCCCATAAGTGCAATAAGCAGGTTATGAACAAGAACAACTGCTAGATAACTGATGAGCAACAACAACAGCGAGGTAAACATCCGCTTAAGCATTCCGCCTTTTCGTTCGTTGGGCTTAACTATCTCCGCGTTTTCCATTGTGTCAAATATAGAAAATACGAGAATTGTTCGTGCCCCGAAACAGGAGTATCGGTTAAACGGAACTTTCTGTTTACAAAACGTTGCATCCGTATTCTCCGATACTTACGGTTTTATTAATGAGGGTCTATCGGCATACTGCAGCACGGTATCCGGTTTAAAATAATCTACCCAAACAGCATCGTTGGCAACATCAACAGTTACCTGCGCAACTACTTGCTTACCGTCTTTATGTTTGGTGTAAACCGCCTTGACCACGTTCCTGATGGAGTCAACAAAAAGGGGAGTTTCTTCCTTTTGCTGATTAACTAGCAGTATAAAGTTCTCCTTCATCAGATTAGCCACTCTGCGCGCCACAATATGATTAGTCAGAAACCCAACATCGGCAGGCAACCGGTTATGGTATTGAAGAAGAAAAGCAAGTTCGCCTTTTGGATATACAGGTTTTTCAGGCTGCTGATTGCAACTATTCAAAAGCAAGAAGAGAATTAAAAGACCAAACTGTGTTTTCATCTGCTCAACTGCTCATTTACTAATCAGCTCATCTACCTACCATTTCAGCAGATACGCAAATATGAGCGGAGCCACAATAGTAGCATCGCTTTCTACAATAAACTTAGGGGTATTAATGTCGAGTTTGCCCCAGGTAATTTTCTCGTTAGGCACCGCACCGGAGTATGAACCGTAAGAAGTAGTGGAATCTGATATCTGGCAAAAATAACTCCAGAACGGAACATCGGTCCAGCCCAAATCCTGATACATCATCGGTACTACGCAAATAGGAAAGTCACCGGCAATGCCTCCTCCTATCTGGAAGAAACCAACGCCCTTGCCTGCGCTGTTTTTGCGGTACCAATCGCTTAGCCAAACCATGTATTCAATTCCGCTTTTCATGGTAGTTGCTTTCAGGTCGCCTTTAATGCAGTAAGAAGCAAAAATATTGCCCATGGTGCTGTCTTCCCAGCCCGGACAGATAATAGGCAGATTTTTTTCTGCCGCTGCTATCATCCAGCTATGCTTAGGGTCAATTTCGTAATACTGCTGCAACACACCGCTCAGCACCATTTTATACATAAACTCATGCGGCAGGTAACGCTCGCCTTTATTGTCGGCATCTTTCCATAACTCGTAAATGTGTTTCTGCAATCTGCGGAAGGCCTCTTCTTCGGGTATGCAGGTATCGGTAACGCGGTTAAACCCGTTTTCCAATAAATCCCATTCTTCCTGCGGAGATAAATCGCGATAGTTAGGAACGCGCTTGTAATGCGAGTGGGCAACCAGGTTCATCAAATCTTCTTCAAGGTTGGCACCGGTGCAGGAAATTATCTGCACCTTATCCTGACGGATCATTTCTGCCAGCGAAATGCCCAACTCGGCAGTGCTCATGGCACCGGCAAGGGTTATCATCATTTTTCCGCCTTCCGCTAAATGTGTTTCGTAGCCCTTTGCCGCATCAACTAAAGCGGCTGAGTTAAAGTGGCGGTAATGATGGGTGATAAAGTCGCGGATGGGAGTTGCCATGAGTAGAAGTTATTGTTTATGGTTTGTTATTATTTAGAAGCAGAGATAAAGCGCGAAAATCTAAATTTTTCGAGAACCGCAAACAAGAAACACGAAACAACAAACCGAAAGCATATATTTGTTTTAACCAAACCAACTATTATGTATACAGGTTTACTTCACAGCCACCGTCTTTTTGTAATTCTTTTTCTTGTTCATTACCTCATTAAACTGGTTCTGTTGTTAATGAATCGGCATGAATCGCTTGCCAAATACGCAAAAGCAACCCGGATTCCAGAAATTATACTGAGTGTAGGATTTTTGGTAAGCGGAGGCTGGATGTTGGTGAAAGGAGCCATCTTCTCTAACTTAATTATTATTAAGCTGATTTGTGTGTTTGCTTCTATTCCGCTGGCGGTAATTGGATTTAAGAAGGGAAACAAAGTGCTCGCTTTTTTGGCAGTGCTGTTGATTGTAGCAAGTTACGCTTTAGCCGAAGTGAATAAAAAAGCGAAGACCGGCAAGAAGATTGAGATTCCGGCAAATACAGAACCTCTTGCTGCAGGTAAATTACTTTATGTAAACAAATGTGCGCAATGCCACGGTGAAATTGGAAATGGCGGAGTGAGCGGTGCAAAAGATTTATCGCTTACACAACTTTCAATCGAAGACCAGAAAACTCTTATCCGTTTAGGAAAGAACGCTATGCCGGGCTTTAAAGAAGACGTATTGAGCGAGACCGATGTTGATGCGGTGGTGCAATATGTGGCAACAATGAAACAGTAAACAGCAACCGCCCGAGATAATATGAGGCGGCCTTAAAAGCCAGTAGACCCTAATCGGTTTTGTCAGGTTGGGCGTAGTCGGGGTCTTTTCCCTGTAAAGTGCTTCCACACCGTTCAGCGCTACATTTTGCCTTTTTACTTTTGGTATAGCCCCTTCCAGAAATGGCAGCCAAACGGCAGACTGCCACGGTCTGCCTTCAAAAAATGACCCGCGGAATGCAAAAACCCTTTGTTTTAAGCTGTTTTGGGGCAAAAAATGGGCTAAATCGTTAATTGCGTGAAAAAGACGGAGATTCACATTACCCCATAGAGGCATACGCGCCAAACAAATGAGCCATTCTATCTGCCGGGTGTGAGGTTTGCATTTATCCCGTAGGGATAACAGCTTGGTAGTAATCAAATAAACACCCCACCTTGGCCACGTAGTGGTCAAACAAATGTTGAGGCTGCCTAAAATGTTAGCAAACCCTATCGGTTATGTAGGTTGAGTATAGTGGAAACCCTGTTCCTTATAAATTTGTTCGACTTTGCTAAGCGTAACCTTTGCCTATTCAACATTTGCTACCGCCTTCTATTATTTCTACTCCGTAAACTTTTTATCGTCCGGTGCCCATCTTCCGTGAATGGAAGAGAACAATCTGCTCCAGCGTATTTTCTTAAAGAAGTTCTCCGCCTCTTTTGCATAACTCATCCAGATAAACCATGCTTTGCCCACCACGTGGTCTTCAGGCACAAAACCCCAGTAACGGCTGTCCTGAGAATTGTGACGGTTATCGCCCATCATCCAAAAGTAATCGAGTTTAAAGGTGTAGGTAGATGTTTCGGCACCGTTGATGAAAAATTTTCCATCGCGCTGCTCAACCGTATTGCCTTCGTACACATGAATAGCGCGCTCGTATTGTTTATAGATAGAATCGGTTAAAGTAATCGTCCAGCCTTTCTTAGGCAAGGTAACCGGTCCGAAATTATCTACGTTCCATTTGTAACGGGTAGTATCGTTCGGAAAAATGTTCTCAATCGGTTCCTGCAACTCACCTTTGCGGTAAAAGAACGGCTCTAACGAAGTAGTAATTTGCATGGCGCGAAGTTCCTCTACATGCTGTTTGGTCATCAGCACCACAAAATGATTAGCCGGTAAAACACCTAACCGGTTGCTGATGTTTTCCATTTCAAGCTCATTAATCTTTTCTTCCGATGGAATCATTCCTTCCTTAAACACTATCATGTAAGGTGTATAAAGCTGCTCCGGACGGTAAGCCGGTTCGTTATTAATATAAAGAACACCGTCTTTCACTTCCAGTTTATCTCCGGCAATAGCTACACAACGCTTAATGTAGTTCTCGCGTTTATCAACCGGACGCGCAGCAATGTGTGTATTCGGGTCGCTCCACATCATTTGACGGGCAGTGGCATAATCAACACGGTTACTGTAAGCCGTGTAGCGGATAATATCGTAATAAGAAGGTGCCTGATTTTCGAGCACTACCGTATCACCGGCAGGGAAATTAAACACCACCATATCATTCCGCTTTACCTTCTGAAAACCCGGAAGGGTTTTGTAAGGAAACTTTATCAGTTCCGAATAGCTCTTGGTATTTAAAACCGGAATAGTGTGATGCACAAACGGAAGTGCCAGCGGTGTGTTCGGTACCCGCGCACCGTAATGGAACTTAGAAACAAACAAAAAATCGCCTACCAGTAATGTCTTTTCCATAGAAGGGGTTGGTATCATATACGCCTCTGCCATAAAAATGCGGATGAGTGTAGCAGCCACTACAGCAAACACAATAGCATCTGCCCATTCGCGGATACCGGAACGGTGCAAAGGCGGCTGGCCTTCTTTTACTCCACCGGCACCAATAAATTTCTCCTTAGAAGCAAAACCAAGAAAAGGAATGTAAACGAAGGCAAACATCACAGCGGCAAAATGTTCCCAAAAACTATAACGCTTAAAAGCAGTACTCATCTCGGTAAGTTGACTGGCCACATAAAACAAATTTACACCGGGTATAAACAGCATCCACGTCCACCACGATGGGCGTTTAATAATCTTCTGCCATTCATTAGAACACAGCACCGGCACAAAAGCTTTCCACGGTTGCTCCACGCCAAGTTTTTTAAAAATGCCATACGTTCCTATGCGTATGCCAATCATGTAAAGAAGAATTACAGAGAGAAGAATCATGGTGATGAGTTGATTAGATAATGAGTAAATGAGTTGATGAAAGGCGAAAATTCATTGAGCGCGAAAGTAATATTTCAAATGTGACAGGGTCTGATGTAAATCTGACCGCTGAAACACCTTACAGACTAACGTCAGACGGTGTTCAGCAGGTCTTTCATTTCCAGCACTCCCTTTTTTCCTATTACAAACCTGGCTGCCATTACCGCTCCTTCGGCAAATCCTCTGCGGCTTTTGGCTTCATGTTTTATTTCGAGGTAGTCAACGCTGCTGGTATACGTAACAGTATGTGTGCCGGGAACATTTGCTTCGCGCTTAGCAACTATTAACAACGATTCCGATTTCGGATTGCGGATTTTGGATTGCGGATTTGAATCCAATTCCCATTTATCTTTTCGTTCTAATTCTTGCAATATCACTTCCGCTGTTTTAACCGCTGTGCCGCTGGGGGCATCTTTCTTTTCGGTGTGGTGTATTTCTTCTATGCTCACCTCATACTGCGGCTGTGCATTCATTAACTGCGCAAGCCTTCGGTTTACTTCCCAAAAAATATTTACCCCTACGCTGTAGTTGGGCGAAAAAAAAAGCGTTCCGTTCTTCTCGGCACATTTCGTTCTCACTTCTTCTAACCGGCTTAACCAGGCGGTGGTTCCCACTACCACCGGTATGCCTGCTTCAAAACATTTATAAATGTTCTCCACCGCTGCTTCCGGTTGTGTAAACTCAATAGCCACATCTGCCTTCTTCAAATTCTCTACCGTAAAGTCTGCCAGGTTTTCATCCGAAATCTTCAGCACAATTTCATCGGGGCTGTTTTGTTCCTGAATTACTTTCTCTATCTCCTTCCCCATCTTTCCGTAGCCTATCAGCGCAATCTTCATCGTTTGTGTTGTTTCCCGCGAATTTATGTATGCAATCGGGTTTTAATAGCTAAAAGCCCACTTTTTCGCAGGCGTTTAAAACTGCGACTTGTATGTTACAAGGCCTGTAACCTTTTAAAACACCGGGCGTAAAAACACACGAACCGAAGATAAAAACAGAGCCCATGAGGCCGTTAAAAATTACTCACAACATAGCCGCACGAGACCCTCAGTTAGATAAATATCTGGCTGAAATATCGAAGAACGAACTGATTACTGCCGAGCAGGAAGCGGTATTGGCTAAAAGGATTCGTACCGGTGATACCGATGCGCTGGATGAGTTGGTGAAAGCCAATCTGCGTTTTGTAGTAAGTGTGGCCAAGCAATACCAAAATCAGGGATTACTACTCAGCGATATGATTAACGAGGGAAACTTGGGTTTGATTCGTGCCGCTTACAAGTTTGACGAAAGCCGCGGCTTCAAATTCATTTCGTATGCCGTGTGGTGGGTTCGTCAGGCCATTATGCAGGCTATTGTAGAGCAGTCGCGCATTATCCGCTTACCGGTGGCTAAAATCGGTGCTTATACTAAAATCACTAAAGCTTTTCAAAACTTCGAGCAGGAATACCAGCGCGAACCGGATGTGGAAGAACTGATGGAAATGCTGGGTATGACGAAAGAAGAAATTGATGAATACTTCCGTATAAACACCACTACTCTTTCTACCGATTCAAAATTCGGAAGCCTGGAAGACGGAGGAGGAATTTTAAGCGATACCCTCTTCGACAAAAACGATATTACTCCGGAAGATGCCTTAATGCAGAAGAATGTAGAGTCTGAACTGAGCACCGCATTGGCACAACTTACCGACCGCGAAGCTGAAATTATTACCTGCTACTTTGGCCTGAACGGCAAACATCCGATGACCTTGGAAGAAATTGGTGAGAAATATGATTTGACCAGAGAGCGGGTAAGACAGATTAAAGAGAAGTGCATCCAGAAACTGAAAGAAACCACCAGCCCGCATTTATTAATGGCTTACATACACTAAAACATAAGGGAGTTACACACACTCACAAAAGAGTCCTTCAATCTCGGTTCCAGAAAATTCCCTGCCAGAAATGGCGGGGATTTTCGTTTTAAGGTAAGATTAATCTGGGTGTACGAAACAATCATCTATTTCTTCTTCCCTTTCGGGGCAAGCGTCATAAACATTTTCTTTCCTTCAAGGGCAGGTAACTGCTCAACAATAGCTACTTCCTTTAACCGGTCGGCAAATTGAAGCAGCAAAAGTTCGCCACGCTCTTTAAACACAATAGCGCGGCCTTTAAACATTACAAAGGTGCGCACCTTGTTTCCGTCCTTCAAAAAACTCTCGGCATGTTTTGCTTTAAACTCCACATCATGCTCATCGGTATTCGGGGTAAAGCGAATTTCTTTCACTTCTACCTTCTTGGCATGTGCCTTTATTTCTTTTTCTTTTCTTTTCTTTTCGTAAAGAAACTTGTTGTAATCTACAATCTTACATACCGGTGGTACTGCGTTAGGAGAAATCTCCACAAGATCCAATCCCTGTTCCAAAGCCATATCAATGCCTTGCTTAGTGGTGTACACACCGGGGGTTACGTTATCGCCAACGATTCTTACTTCTATTGCGCGGATTTTTTCGTTGATTTTGTGCTCTGCTTCTTTTTTAAAAGGTGCTCTGCCGAAGCGGGGATTAAACGGGCGTTGAATTATTGCCAAATTGTTTGTTGTTTAGTTATTAAATTTTGACCGCAAAGATAAAAAAATCAGATACAGTATTACGAAACCGATTTTTTGTGGAAAAGTATCAGCCCACAATAGTTTGCTCTACCAGATTGCTGCCAAACGAATAAGGCAGCATGGCTAAAGAAGAAACCGGTTTGGTAAGTATCAGGTTGGCCTTTTTACCCACGGTAACCGAGCCGAGTTCCTGCTCCACCGCCATAGCATACGCCCCGTTAAGGGAAGAAGCATTTACGGCCTCTTCCGGTGTCATGTTCATATTAACACAGGCCAGCGAGTTCACCAGATTCATGTTGCCCGATGGTGCCGAGCCCGGATTAAAATCGGTAGCCAGTGCCAGCGGCAGGCCGGCATCTATTATTCTGCGTGCCGGTGTATAAGGTATCCTGAGGAACATCGAACAACCGGGCAGTGCTACCGGCATAGTCGAAGAATTTTTAAGCGCAGCAATATCTTCGGCAGAAATGTACTCCAGATGGTCAACACTCCGCGCGTTGTGTTTTATGCTCACCTGCACACCGCCAATAATGCTGAATTGATTTACATGAACTTTGGGTTTTAAGCCATGCTTCACTCCTGCTTCCAGCAACCGGTCTGTTTCAACGGCACTGAAATAATCTTGCTCGCAAAACACATCTATAAAATCGGCAAGACCTTCATCGGCAATCTTTGGCAGCAATTCTTCTATCAGTATTTTCAGATACTCTTCATGGTTGGTTTTGAACTGTGCGGGGTAGGCATGTGCCCCCAAAAAAGTGGCTTTAATAGTGAGTGCCGATTTCTCTTTCAGTTTACGGATAACCCGGAGCATTTTTAACTCTCCCGCATAACTCAATCCATAACCGCTTTTAATTTCCACGGCACCGGTACCGGTGCTTTTCATTTCCTCCAACCGCTGCCATGCGCTTTCAAACAATTCCGCTTCGCTCGTTTCGGCCAGGCGTTTGGCGGAGTTCAGAATGCCTCCGCCTTTAGCGGCAATCTCTTCGTAAGTCAGTCCGCTAATTCTATCAGCAAATTCACTTTCGCGCGAACCGGCATAAACAATATGCGTATGCGAATCACACCAAGCAGGCAAAACAAGTTTACCGGTAGCGTCTATTATCTCGTCTGCTCTTTCAGGGGCATTTTTGTTCTTCCCGAAAGATTTTATCAAACCATTCTCCATAAGAAGAAAAGCATTTTCGATTGCAGGAAGGGTTTTCATCTCTGCCCCCCTAACTAAACTTACATCCGCATCACGAATTCCAACAAGCGATTTGATATTTCGAATCAAAATTGACTTCATACAACAATCTTACGCATTTTTGTCTTTCAATTCGTAATTAGTAATTCTACCTTTGTAATTCGAATTATGGCAGGAAACAGTTTCGGAGAAATTTTTTGTATCACCACTTTTGGCGAAAGTCACGGCAAAGCTATTGGCGTAGTGATTGACGGCTGCCCAGCAGGCCTGGAACTTGATTTGAATTTTATTCAACAGGAACTTGACCGAAGAAAACCAGGGCAATCTGTCATTACCACTCAGCGGAAAGAGAGCGACACGTTTGAAATCCTTTCCGGAATTTTTGAAGGCAAGACTTTGGGTTCGCCTATTGCCATCACCATCAAAAACGAAGACCAGCAACCGGAAGATTACGCGCATCTGAAAGAAGCCTACCGTCCATCGCATGCCGACTTTACTTACGAAACCAAATATGGCATCCGCGATTATCGTGGAGGAGGACGGGCCAGCGCCCGCGAAACTGCCGCACGGGTTATTGCCGGTGCCGTTGCCAAACAGCTTATAAAAAAAGTCGGAATTGAAATTACAGCCTATGTTTCTTCTGTCGGCAAAATTCAGTTAGAGAAAAATTATCAGCAGCTCGATCTGTCAAAAACTGATTCAAACATTGTCCGATGCCCCGATGAAGAAACTGCAAACAAAATGATTGAACTGATTCAGGATACAAAAGCCAAGGGAGATACGGTTGGGGGAATTGTAACCTGCGTAGTTAAACATACTCCGGTTGGTTTGGGCGAACCGGTGTTCGATAAACTTCATGCAGACTTAGCCAAAGCCATGCTTTCTATCAATGCGGTTCACGGCTTTGAATACGGCAGCGGATTTGCAGGAACAAAAATGAATGGCACGGAACACAATGATCGCTTCATTCCTACCTCTTCTCCTACGGGAGAAGAGAACAGATTTGTCACTTCTACCAATAATGCCGGTGGAATTCTTGGAGGCATTTCGAACGGTATGGATATTTATTTCAATGTAGCTTTTAAACCGGTGGCTACCATCATGCAATCTCAAACAACGGTTGACAAAGAAGGAAACGCAACTGAAATAAAAGGTAAAGGCCGCCACGACCCTTGTGTGGTGCCTCGTGCAGTTCCTATTGTAGAAGCTATGGCTGCGCTTGTTTTAGCCGACCATCTTCTGCGTGTGAAAGTTTCTAATCTTTAGCCGTTGTCCGAAGCGCTGCGCTCTTTTTCCAATTCAACAAGGTCAGCTTTGGTATAGGTGCCCAAACGGTTGCTTTAATTTATTAGACCTCTTTCATAATTCACAAGATGAACTTGATAAGAATGTTGCTGACA
>CAZBPG010000116.1:0-11152 GCA_964493695.1 uncultured Chitinophaga sp.
GTAGCAAAAGAGAACATGGATTTCTCTAAACCGGCTATCATCATTGCCAACCATGCATCCTTTCTCGATATTCTGGTAACGGTGATGCAACACCCCAAGCTGATTTTGCTGACGAACAAATGGGTTTACTATTCACCGGTGTTCGGCAAAGTGGTTCAGCTGGCCGATTACTATCCGGTAATGGAAGGTGTTGACCCCGGCATACAAAAGTTTGTCGACATTGTAAAGGATGGTTACTCTATTGTCATTTTTCCTGAAGGCACCCGCTCACCCGATGGTAACCTCAAGCGTTTTCATAAAGGGGCATTCTATTTAGCAGAACAACTTAACATTGATATTGTTCCTATGCTGCTGCACGGCACCGGTGACACCATTAAGAAAGGCGACTTTATGGTGATGAATGCTTTTATGACCATGAAGTTTCTTCCGCGCATTGCACCGGATGATAAACGCTTTGGCGAAGGGTATGCTGCGCGCACTAAATCTATTTCGCGTTACTTTAAAACAGAGTTCGAAAAGCTGAAAGAGGAAAATGAAACAGCCCGTTATTTCCGTCAGCGCCTGCGCATGAACTATATATATAAAGGACCGGAGTTGGAGTGGCTGGTTTTGAAAGAAAGCCGCAACGAAAAGTTTTACGATGCATTGAGTAAGGCCTTGCCGCGCGAAGGAAACATCACCGAACTTGGCTGTGGTTATGGTTTCGCTTCATACATGCTTCATTTCACAGGATGGAAGAGGTATGTCACCGGTGTGGATGCTGACGCAGAGAAGATTGAAGTAGCCAATAACTGCTATTCGAAAAATGAACAGGTGAATTTTGTTTGTGCAGATGTAATGAATTACACCCTGCCTAAAAGTGATGCCTTTGTCATTCATCTGAAGAATCTTTCGCTCACTAAACAGGAACAATTGCAACTGCTTGTGCAAAGTTGCCTGATGCAGGTGAACCCCAACGGAAAAATTGTGCTCATTGGCGACCCGGAGTTGCTGAAGGGGTATCAAACCGAAAAAGTTTTTGATTCGGTGTATTTGCTGCAGAAATGAAGTATGCATTTTTAGTGCATTAACGGTATTAAAGTCCTCCTCTTGCACTTACAATACACCTGTTGTGTTGCACAATACCGACCTCTTAACTAACAGACTGCACACGTGTTTTAATGAGTAACACCCCAAAAGACTTGTCGTAAAAGAACGCGCAAAGGCTATTGCCGTGCATTAAACTTTTCTATACAAATATTAAAACCCCAACAACAACTATCATGAAAAAACTGACACTGTTTTTACTTGCAGTAACTTTTACAACCCTAACCTTTGCGCAGGCACCGCTTGGAATGAACTACCAGGCTATTGTTCGCGATGCCTCCGGAACACCGGTCGCCAACGGAATGATCCGGTTAAGATTATCTATTCATAATACATCTCCCAACGGTACAGTTATCTATACCGAAACAAGTTCGGTGCCTACGAATCAATTTGGCTTAATGACAACCGTAATCGGCAGCAGCGGAAACCTTGCCGCGGTTGACTGGAGTATGGGAGCCAAGTATTTACAGGTAGAAATTGACCCTGCCGGTGGAACAAATTATGCCGATATGGGTACTACTCAGTTAATGAGTGTGCCTTACGCCCTCTATGCAGAAGTGGCAGGCAGCAGCGGTGTGGCAATAGGGGTAACCGGTGCAACAGGCGCTACCGGTCCTGCAGGAGCAGACGGAGTGGATGGAGCAACAGGTGCCACCGGAGCGAATGGTATTACCGGCCCTACCGGTCCCGATGGTTCACAAAATGCCTGGGGTCTGGCCGGTACATCAGGTGCCAGCCCAACCAGTTTTATTGGTACTGTCGATAATGTGCCGTTCAACATCCGTATGAATAATCAGCCTTCAGGTAGAATTGAAACAAACAATACTTACTTCGGATACCAGACCGGTTTATCCAGCAGTGGTATTCAAAACACGGCTATCGGTGCGGAAGCTTTAAAGGTAAACACCATTGGTTTTGCAAACACCGCTGTAGGCTTTCAGGGGATGATTAGTAATACATCGGGCAATTACAATAATGCCGTAGGTTACAATGCTTTGGTTAAAAACACCACCGGAGTGGCAAACACGGCAGACGGTGCAGGAGCTATGTATTTCAATACAACAGGTAGTTACAACACAGCACTGGGCTACGATGCTTTGCTTACAAACACTACCGGCTTGGGTAATACAGCCAGCGGTACAGGAACTTTGTTCGGCAATACAACCGGTAACTATAACACCGGTCATGGATACGAAGCGCTTAAAACAAATACTACAGGCGGATATAACACCGCCACCGGTACAGCAGCTTTGTATAATAACACTACAGGAAGTTTTAACTCTGCAACAGGTTATAATGCCATGGTTAATAACACAACAGGCTCATACAATACCGTACAGGGTCATCAGGCTTTAACCGCTAACACTACCGGAAGCAACAATACTTCGCTCGGATATAATGCGCTGGCAAACAATACCGGAGGCAGTTCTAATACAGCCATAGGAAGCGGTGCCGGTACAACACTTGGTTCTTTTAGTAATACAACCGCTTTAGGAAATGGTGCATCAACTTCTGCCAGTAATCAGGTTCGCATTGGGAATGCATCCGTTACGTCTATTGGTGGTTTTCAGGACTGGACGAATGTATCTGACGGAAGGTTCAAAAAAGATATTACGGAAACAGTTCCCGGTCTTGCCTTTATCACTAAACTCCGTCCGGTTACTTATCACCTCGATTTGGAGAGCATTGCATCATACCTGCACACGTCTGATAATGCCCGTTTGAAAGATGCTGAGTCAGTAAAAGAAGGAATGCTGCAAACCGGTTTCATAGCTCAGGAGGTGGAAAAAAGTGCAAAAGAACTGGGCTTTGATTTTAGTGGAGTAGATGCTCCAAAAAATGAAACGGATTTTTATGGTTTGCGCTATGCGGAATTTACAGTGCCATTGGTGAAAGCTGTTCAGGAATTGAATGAGAAAAATGAACATCAGCAACAGCTTATTAATACTTTGCTTCAACGAATTGAAGCATTGGAGAGAGCAAGATAAAAGAACCTAAAGCAGTGATATCAAAACGCCCCTTTATGGGGCGTTTTGCATTTTGTAAATCCGTTTTGCCAATACTTAATTTCTATTTTAGCCCGCATAGTGGCAGCAAAAACCGGGAAATATGATGTGGTGATTATAGGCAGTGGCCTTGGCGGTCTTGTTTGCGGCACAATCCTGAGCAAAGAAGGAAAGCGCGTGTGCATTGTTGAAAAGAACGAACAGATTGGTGGCAGCCTGCAAACTTTCAGACGCGAAGGGGTAACCTTCGATACGGGTGTTCATTATATCGGTGGCTTATCGAAGGAAAACTCTCTTTACAAGATCTTCAATTATCTCGGCATCATGAACCGGTTGGAAACGGTAAGGATGGATGAACAGGGATTCGATGTGGTGTTGTTTAAGGACGATACAGAAGAATATCCGTATGGGATGGGTTATGAGAATTTTAAACGGGTTATGTGCGCCAAGTTTCCTAATGACTCGGAGGCTATTGAAACTTATTGCAGAGATATGAAGTGTATTTGCGAGAGTATTCCTTTATATAATCTGCGCGAGGGCGAACCGGAGGACTTGAGTTCCATGTCAACCGGTGCTAAAGATTATTTCGAGAAACTTACACCAAATAAAAAGCTTCGAAGCGTTTTGGCAGGAACGAACTTGCTTTATGCCGGAACGGGGAAAACCCCTTTGTATGTTCATGCGCTGGTGGTAAATAGCTACATCGAAAGTGCTTATAAAATCAAAAATGGTGGCGATCAGATTGCCAAATTAATGGCGCGCATTATCAATGGAAATGACGGAGAAGTTTTACGAAAACAGGAAGTGAAAAGTATTGATGTAGAAGAGGGAAAGGTTAAATCAGTTACCCTGAGTAATGGTGACAGAATAGAAGGAGAATTGTTCATTTCAAATATTCATCCGGCAAAAACACTGGCAATGTCAGAGACGGATGCTATTCGTCCGGCTTATCGCAATCGTATTTGTTCTCTTGAAAATTCAGTTTCAGCTTTTGTATTGTATTTAATTTTAAAACCGGGCAAGTTTCCTTTCCGGAACCGCAACTATTATTACTTCCATGAAGAGGATGTTTGGAATTGTGTTGACTGTAAACCGGAAGACTTTCCGGGGATGTATGCATTGTTCGAAGAAGTCCCCGAAAAGCAAAATGAGTTTACGGAAGCAATTACTGTAATGACCTATATGCGGTTTGAGGAAGTAGAACGATGGAAAGATACTTTTCATACCACGCTTGAAGAGAATAATCGCAATGAAGAGTATCAGGCGTTTAAAAAGCAGAAAGCGGAAAAACTATTGAATGCAATTGAAGTTAAGTTTCCGAACATCAGGGAATGTATTCAGTCGTATTACACTTCTTCTCCGCTTTCTTATCGTGACTATATAGGAACGGATGACGGAAATATGTATGGCATTGTGAAAGATTTTAATGAACCGGTGAAGACGATGATTTCGGTTAAAACAAAAGTGCCTAATCTGTTGTTGACAGGACAGAATGTAAATTTGCATGGTGTGTTGGGCGTTACTGAAAGTGCTTTGGTAACCTGTGGAACCGTTTTAGGAAAGGAATATTTACTCAATAAAATACTTGAAGCGAATGCGCAAACTGCTTAAAGCGCTGGCATATATTTTTGGGGGCATCGTAATGCTTCTGCTTTTGCTTAGCGCTTACATTCAATGGGGATTGGCCCCGGATGTTCCCGAGGTAAAAAATAAATCTGCATTGCGTCTGAAGCGTGAGAAGGTTACTGAGAATTTTTATCGAATTGGTAACAACTGGCTGAGGAAAACAGACAACGGTTTGTGGGAGGAATATGTAGAAGGCGAACCGTTTGAACGGGGAGTAATTACCGGTAAATTGGAGAAGGAATTGCTCTACAGTCAAGAGGAGGCTTTTGTAGAGCAGATTCATAATCTGGTTCCGAACAATTCTTATTTAAAGTTTCTCGGATGGTTCACCCGTGTTTTCAATCGTCACCTTGATGAAAATTTTCCTGAAGAGAATAAGCTGGAAATTTATGGCGAATCATTTTCAGCTCCGCATGAATTTAATTTCATCAATCCTGCTTACGACAGGATGTTGAACTATCATGCAGCGCATGATATAGGACATGCGCTGCAAAGTTTAGCGCTGGTGGGTTGTACCTCTTTTGCAGCATGGGGCGAACGAAGTGCAGATTCATCCATGATTATTGGGCGTAATCTTGATTTTTATTTAGGCGATAAATTTTCAAGCGACAAGATTGTTTACTTCTGCAACCCTAAGCACGGAAATAAATTCGCCATGATAACCTGGGCGGGTTTTATGGGTTGTGTTTCGGGGATGAACGACAAGGGAGTTACCGTTACCATCAATGCCGCCAAAAGCGATATTCCGAATGGAGCAAGGACTCCTATTTCCATTTTAGCCCGTGAGATTTTGCAATACGCCAATAATATTGATGACGCATTCGCCATTGCCAAAAAGTGGAAAACCTTTGTTTGCGAAACGCTGATGATTGGTTCTGCTGCCGACCATAAAACTGCGCTGATTGAAAAGAGTATCACGAAAACAGTTCTGTTCAACAGCGATACCAATTTTATTTTTTGTACTAATCATTATCAGAGCGACAGTTTTAAAAATGATAAGAACAATATTGAGAACATAAAAACCAGCGCTTCGATGTACCGGTTTCACCGGCTGGAAGAATTGATGAACAGGAATGGTAAACTTGATTACAAAAAGGTGGCGGCCATCTTGCGCGATCAGAAAGGGCAAGGCGATAAGAATATTGGGGTGGGAAATGAGAAAGCATTGAATCAACTGATTTCACATCACGCTATTATATTTCAGCCGGAGAGATTGCGCTTTTGGGTAAGTGCCAATCCATATCAGTTAGGAGAGTTTGTGTGTTATGATTTGAAGAAAGTCTTTGAAAACGCAAGAACGCTTTCGCAAAATATTGAGTTGAATGAAAAAGAGTTAACTGTTCCTGCTGATTCTTTTTTGTTTGCTGCCGAATGGAAGAACTTCCTATTGTGGCGGGAATTAAAGAAGCAAATCAAACAATCAACGGACAGAAAAGAAAAGTTAATTAATGAGAGTGTTGTGGTAGAAAGTTTTGTTCGATACAATCCGGAGTTTTGGGAAACCTACCAACTGCTGGGAGATTACTATGAGGCGAAAAGAGATAAGTCATCTGCCGTAAAATATTTTCATTTGGCATTGGCAAAAGAGATTAATGACACACATGAGGCTGATAAAATTCGTGAAAAACTGAAAAACTTTAAATGATTCTTGGTGTAGGGGCAGATATTATCGAAGTAGAGCGAGTGCGTAAAGCCATTGAAAAGGATGCGCTGAAAGAAAAAGTGTTTTCGAAACGAGAGATTGAGTATTGCGATAAAGATAAGTTTTCGCAAAGCTATGCTGCCCGTGCAGCAGCTAAAGAGGCTTTCTTTAAAGCGCTGGGCACGGGCTGGAGAGATAAAATGAGCATTAACGAAGTAGAAATACTGAACGATGAACTCGGGAAACCATTTATTGAACTTAGCGGTGAAACTCTAAAGGTTTTTGAACAAAAGGGCGGAGGGAAAATTCAGATTTCGCTTTCGCACATTAAGGACACTGCAGTTGCCTTTGTAATAATTGAAAGTAAATGAGTGCAGAAACTAAATCTCTTTCTGCTATAAAATCTTTTCAGGAACATAAACTGAAAGAACAGTTAACTTATCTGGAGGAGAATTCCCCTTACTACAAAAGGCTTTTTGCGGAGAATAAGATTGACGTAAGTAAAGTCAATACACTTGAAGACTTACAAAGCATTCCTACTACCACCAAGGAAGATTTCAGCCTGCACAATTTTGATTTTCTGTGTGTGCCGAAAAACAAAATCATTGATTACACCACTACATCCGGCACCACCGGTTCACCGGTAACCATTGCACTTACCGAAAACGATTTGCAGCGGTTGGCTTATAATGAAGAGCAATCTTTTATCTGCGCCAACGGAAAATCAACAGATGTGTATCAGTTGATGCTGACTTTAGACCGTCAGTTTATGGCAGGGATGGCGTATTATCTCGGCATCAGAATGTTGGGTGCTGCGGCAGTGCGTGTGGGTTCTATTTCGCCACAAATGCAATGGGAGAATATTCATCGCTTTAAACCGAATGCTATTGTTGCGGTTCCTGCGTTCATTCTAAAGCTGATTGATTATGCTGAAGCAAACGGTATGGATGTAAACCAGTCAGGTATTGAACGTGCTATTTGTATTGGCGAACCGGTTCGTTTTGCCAATCTTGAACCGAACACGCTGGCAAAACGCATTCATAAAAAGTGGGATATTCAATTCTTCTCCACTTATGCTTCCACTGAAATGCAAACCGCGTTTACAGAATGTGAGCATGGCAAAGGAGGGCACCACAACCCGGAGCTTTTGATTCTTGAAATTTTGAATGACGAAGGCATGCAGTTGAAAGCAGGAGAGTTTGGAGAAGTAACCATCACCAGTTTGGGAGTTGAGGGGATGCCGTTACTGCGCTACAGAACCGGGGATATCTGTTGCTATTACGCTGAGCCTTGCGACTGCGGACGGAATACAATTCGTCTTTCACCGGTGGTGGGCAGAAAAAACCAGATGATAAAATACAAGGGCACTACTATTTTTCCGCCCTCTATTTATGATGCTTTAAGTGCAGTGCAGGAAGTGAAAGATTACATTGTTGAAGTTAGCAAAAACGATTTGGGCACCGATGAGATTCAGATTCACATTGCCCTTTCGGGAAGCTTAGACGCAGCAGAACAGAAAATTAAAACCGCGCTCCAATCAAAACTACGGGTAACTCCGGAATTGAACTTCGTTTCTGCACAGCATTTACAAAGTATGCGCCCTGCGGATAGCCGGAAACCACTCATGATAATTTTCAGGTAGCAAGGTCTTTTATCTGCCGATACAATTCTTTTAATTTGTCCTGTTCATAAATTAAAATTGCTCATGAAAAAACTATCTGTTTGTCTTGCAACGCTTTTCTTTTCGTTTTTGGCAAATGCCCAGGACGTTAAAACGGTTTTTGATTCGGAAAAAATTGTGTTCTACGGCTTAGATTTTACCAAAGCAAAATTTGCCATACCGGATGCCAAGCCCGATGAAATTAAAGCCGATTATTTTTCGGCATGGAACTCTACCGTGTTCAGCGATAATGGCAGATTCCCTAAAGAATCTGCATTTGGAAAGATTACCGTTTATGGTGACCCAACGGTTGTAGAAAAGCGGAATGCAACTACCAACACCGGTAACATGACCGGTCAGTACAATGCACCGCTTTCAAGAAGTGATATTGAAAATGTAATAAGCGAGTACAAGGGAGGCAGGAAAAGTGAAGGGTTGGGAGTGGTTTTTGTAGTGGAGTATTTCAGTAAGAAGGATAAGAAAGGAATAGCGGATGTGGTTTTCTTTGATATAGCTACCCGCAAAGTTTTACTATCGAAACAACTGACCGGTGAACCCAGAGGAGGCGGCCTGAACAGTTACTGGATGGGAGCCATACAGCAGATGTTTGAAAAAATGACAAATACCGAGTACGCCCTCTGGAAGAAAGAGGCAGCCGGTAAGTAGAGTTTTTGTTTTCACGAGAAGCTTCTCTGCTACCAGTGCAGAGGCTTCTGTTTTGTAAGAGGGAAGAGTAACCAAACAATTTCCTTTATTTGCCTCTCATTTTTTGAAAGATTTATGTACGATTTGATTAAAGAATTTCCGGAGCAGTTGCGGAAAGCGATTGAGATTGGGGAGAAGGTAAGTATTAAAACGACCTTCCCTTCCGGTGTTAAGAATATAGTGGTGTCCGGTCTTGGGGGTTCGGGTATTGGAGGAAACATTCTCAGCGAACTTTTGCGAGATGAACTGAAGGTTCCGGTTGTGGTGAATAAAAGCTACTTCCTTCCTGCATTTGTTGATGCTTCTACCTTGCTTATTCTCTCTTCTTATTCGGGTAATACGGAGGAAACTATTTCCTGTGCCAAGCAGGCAATTGGGCGGGGATTGCATCCCATTTGTGTTACATCGGGAGGAAAACTGGCCGAAATAGCCAAAGAGAATAATCTTGATTTGATTCTTATTCCTGCCGGTTTCCCCCCACGGGCCTGTTTAGGATATTCTTCTACACAGTTGTTTTTTGTGTTGAAGTATTTCGGGCTTACCGGTGACTTGTTTGTTTCAACTTTATATAAGATTGCTGAACTTCTGGAAGCGGAACAAGAAAAAATAAAAGAGGATGCAGAGTTTCTGGCGGAGAAGCTTTTGAAGAAAGTAATTGTGCTTTATACCGAAGATAAATATGAAAGCACTGCGCTTCGATTGAAACAACAGATAAATGAGAACTCAAAGCTGCACTGCTGGTATAATGTGATACCGGAAATGAACCACAACGAGTTAGTGGGCTGGAGGGAAGTGAACGATGCACTGGCGGTGCTGATTCTTCGGGCAGATGATGAATACCACCGGAACCGGGAGCGCATTCTTTTTAAGAAAGATGTGATTGTAAAGCTCTCGGAGAACGTGTACGAGATTGATGCCAAAGGCAGCGACACTTTCGAAAAACATTTTTATCTCATTCATTTTGGCGACTGGCTTTCTTACTACTTAGCCGTTAAGCAGGGATACGACCCTTCGGAAATAGATGTGCTTATTAAGTTGAAAGGACACATGGGTTCCATTCAGTAGTACAGGATTGGTATCTTGCACCGCTCAAAGCACAAATGAAAAAGGAAATTATAGCAGATGATGAAGTTGTTTCTGCCGAGGCAGAAGCCGGTGATGTATTGGTGGAAGAGGTAAAGCTTTCTGTTGATAAAGGTCAAAGCCCTATCCGCATTGACAAGTTTATTCATACTTTTTTAGGGAACAATGTAAGCCGCACTAAAATTCAAACGGCAGCTGATGCCGGCAGTATTATAGTAAACGGCAAACCGGTGAAGTCGAATTACAAGGTGCGCCCGCTTGACGAAATTCTTTTGTTGTTGCCGAAACACCAGCAGGATTATGACTTAGTGCCTGAAAACATTCCGCTGGATATTGTTTATGAAGATGATGATGTGATTGTCATCAACAAGGCACCGGAGATAGTGGTGCACCCCGGCTTGGGAAATTACCGCGGCACGTTGGTGAATGCAGTGCTGGGACATTTTCAAAACCTTCCGAAAGGCAAAGAAGATTTCCGTCCGGGTTTGGTGCACCGGTTAGATAAAGGGACGAGCGGTTTGATTGTTCTCGCCAAGACCGACCATGCACTAGCGCACTTGGCTAAACAGTTTTTTGACAGAAAGACAAAACGTAAATATGTGGCACTGGTGTGGGGCGATATGAAAGAAGAGGAGGGAACCATTCAGGTAAATATAGGACGCGATACCCGCGAGCGGATGCAGATGCAGGTTTACCCTGAGGGTGAGGGCGGCAAACATGCGGTTACGCATTATAAAGTAATAGAGCATCTGAACTATGTAACGCTGGTGGAATGCCGCCTGGAAACAGGGCGCACACACCAGATTCGCGTGCACATGAAATACATAGGGCACACCCTGTTTAACGATACCCGCTACAATGGCAACCGCATTTTAAAAGGAACAGTTTACGCCAAATACAAGCAGTTTATTGAAAACTGTTTTGAGATAATGCCGCGCCAGGCATTGCATGCTGCTACCCTCGGGTTTATTCATCCGGTTACCGGAAAGGAAATGTTTTTTGAAGCACCCCTGCCACCGGAGTTTGAAGCGGTGCTGGACAAATGGCGGAAGTACTGGACTAACCCTAACTCGCTCACTAATCACGAAACGGCTGCGGAGGAGTAAAGATTTGCCTGTAATCCCGTTAGGGATATAGTATTGGTAGATAAGGAGAAGTGGGTGCTTTCATCCCGTTAGGGATGTAATATCGGTAGATAAGATAAGGAGGAGTGGGTGCTTGCATCCCGTAGGGATGCAACCTTTATAAAAGTTAATCAACCGGTAGTTTAAAAATGTATCGCTCGTCATATTAGACCTCTTCGGAAAATCATTTTATAGCAAGATTATGGATAGCTGCAATTAA
>CAZBPG010000117.1:0-688 GCA_964493695.1 uncultured Chitinophaga sp.
TGTCGCTGATGGGCAGATACTCCGGATTGTAGTAATCGTCAAACCGGTCGGGGTTATCAATATTGTTTGAAGCAATGATTAAAAAATTAAGTGTAAGCTGGCGGGTAAGTGCTTTGCGGTCTTCGTGCCTGCCGGTAGCAATGGTGTCTATTTGGCTCAGGACAGTTTCGCGGGCAGTGTAGGCCGTGTCATAAGCATTTACCAGGTCGGTAATGGCGGTTACTTCTGCCGGAAATTCGGCTGTAAGATGGGTTGCGGCAACGGTTACAAAAGTGTCATACAGGGCTCCTACTTCGCCTTCGCGGGCATTGTTGCGGGTAATGGTGGTGCCTTCGGCCATAGCTTTTTTAGCCATTTCGTTGGTCACCCGGCCATAAAAGGCATTGTATTTAAGGGTGGTATCGGTTATTAATGTGTTGTAAATACCTCCGGGGTTGTTATCGGGGTTGCTGAGGCGCACGATGTGGTCTTCGGTAAATATGCGAAGGTTAAGGTCCGATAACTCCTCGTCATTAAATAAGTCGTTGCAAAGGCGAATAGGGTTTAACATAGCAGGTTTGTTTTTGGTTGATTAATATTTGTGGTTGGTTTATTGATTCTTGTTTGTTTTAGTTTTTCTGAATTCATTTCCACCCGGTGGAAGTGCTTACGGAGTTTTCCGGTTGCGTTTCCACACCGTGGAAGTGCT
>CAZBPG010000117.1:788-11071 GCA_964493695.1 uncultured Chitinophaga sp.
TCCGGAGTTTTCCGGTTGTGTTTCCACACCGTGGAAGTGCTTCCGGAGTTTTCCGGTTGTGTTTCCACACCGTGGAAGTGCTTCCGGAGTTTTCCGATTGCGTTTCCACACTGTGGAAGTGCTTCCGGAGTTTTCCGGTTGCGTTTCCACACCGTGGAAGTAGCTTCCCTGTTTTAGGATTCCGGTTTTCCACCTCAGAAACTCGGCTCTTGGAAACGCCAACCACTCATCCGTGTGCCTTTGTATTCAATTCGCAATTCAAAATTCGCAATCCGCAATCATTTCCCCCCATCGGGGGATGCTTTTGCCGTAACGCACACAGCAGGTTTACGGTATAACTATTCAAACAACATTATTTAAAAACATTAAATCCAAAAACATGAACGCTTCAATCAAAACATTCTTCGCAGCACACAAAACAACTATTATGATTGCCTCTGCTGCTTTAGTTATCGGTGCAAAATCTTTTTCATCTACGGCAGTAAACAATACTGAGCCGCAAATGCAAAACGCACCACAACAAAACATGCAGCTGCCAAACGGACAAATGCCGCAGGGTTACAATCAGCAAATGCCTCAACAGGGCATGAACAACAATGAAGAAGGTTATTTCGAAAGCTGGTTTGGCAACGACAACGAAAGCGAAAACAACAGCGCTTATAACAATGCAGCAAACCAGAATTACAATGACTATTATGATGGCGGCAACACCGGTGGAGGATACTACAACACAAACACCGGAGCAAACTATTACAACAGCAATACCGGTTCAGCTTACAATTACAATCCGTCTGCTAACGAGGTTGACTATACTTCGGGCTGGAACAAACAACAGGCTTCTCAGGACGCACAACACGAGCGCTTTACCGACTACATCCGCGATGAAACTAAATACAACGATGAAGAAGGCAACACCTACAAACTCACCAGCGGCTACGACAACAACTACGTAAACACCACTAACAATACTTACGTGCAAACCAACGACCCAAGCTTTGACCCCAATACTTACAGCACCTCAACTTACACTCCGGTGACTGCAAGCGATTACTCCTCATCCTCGTCTTCATCAGGCGGTGAATAACTGAACGTTCTTTCAATAGACTTGTATAAACAAACCGCTTCCTGTCATGGGGAAGCGGTTTTGTTTTTTACTCCGGTCTGATGTTAGTCTGACCGGTGGTTTCATTTCCGCATTCCCGAATTGTCAAATTCTCACATTATAATTGCCCCATGCTTTTAAACTTTTTCAACCAGAAAATTTACAACAACCCGCTTTACGACTGGCTCTTCTCGCTCGGCATTGTCATTGCATCGGTTATTGCAGCGCGGGTTATCTACTGGCTCATCAGCATTGTTCTTCGCCAGTACACCAAACACACCAAAACCGAACTGGACGATTTGATTATTAAACGGATTGATACCCCGATAGCACTCGGAGTGGTTTTAATAGGAATCAGATATGCCCTTAAACTGCTTACGTTTCCGCACCTGCTCAATAATTATGTGCACCGGGGTTTTGTATTGATGGCAACCCTCACCGTTACCTGGCTGTTTACGCGAATTGTGCGGGCGGCTATTGAGTTTTATTTCCGCCAGTACAGCACCGATGCAGAAAGTAAAACCGATAAGCAGATAATGCTGGTGGCCAAACGGGCATCGGTTATTTTGTTATGGGCGGTGGGCGCTGTGGTGGGGTTGAACAATGCCGGTTTTGACGTAGGCGCACTCATTGCCGGTTTGGGAATTGGCGGTTTGGCTTTGGCACTTGCCGCACAGGATACTGTAAAAAACATTATAGGCGGCTTGGTCGTGTTTATTGACAAACCCTTTTACATAGGCGATGTAATTAAAGTGAAAGAAGTGGAAGGAACAGTAATTTACACCGGCATCCGCAGCACGCGCATCCGCACCGGTGCAGGAAGGGTAATTACTATTCCCAATGCACAGTTTACAGATAACGCAATTGAAAACATTACCGTTGAACCATCTAAAAGGATTGTCACATATCTTTCGCTGCCTTACGAAACACCGGCAGAGAAAATTGATGAAGCCATTTTGATTCTGAAAAACATAGTAGAACAATCGCCCGATGTAAACCATTACGATTCTACCATCTTCCTCGAAAAATTCTCTCCTTCATCGGTGGACATCAACTTTACCTACTTTATTAAAAAGGGGAGCGATGTTCATTCCACACAAACCGATGTCAATAAGGAGGTCATCCGGAAGTTCAGGATGGCAAGAATTGATTTTGCAGTAACCGCACCCCTAAACCTGCCTACCGGCAGGCAGGTCCCCTAAAGGGACTTTAATGCAAAACACAAATACGGCTGTTGGCTGTTAAAGTCCCCTTTAGGGGATTTAGGGGTGTTGTTTATATTCGCACCCTATGCCAGCAAACTTTCATCAGGCCGAATTCGACCAGCCGCATCCCGAGCGCACACGCGCCATTTTAAAAGCGCACCCCGAAGTGCGGAAACTGATGGGCAAAAATCCCTATACGGCTCTTGTTCTTTTGTTTGTTCTTGCGCTTCAAACATCACTGGCCTATGCTATGGGCAAACTGGGTTTTGAGTATTGGTGGTTAAGCATAATTGTGGCGTATGGTGTGGGTGCTTTTGCCAACCATTGCTGTTATGTAATCATTCACGATGCTACTCATAACCTTGTTTTTACCAGCAAAAACTGGAACCGTTTCGTAGCCATCTTTGCCGACCTTCCGAATCTGGTTCCCGGTGCCATGGGCTTTAATGTGTACCATTTAAAACATCATGCACACCAAGGCGATTACGAATACGATGCCGACCTCGCCAGCGATTGGGAAGCAAAGTTTATCGGCAACAAATGGTACGGCAAAGCTTTCTGGCTTTTGTTCTTTCCGGTATTCCAGATTACACGCCCGCCTCGACTGAAGGCCATCAAGCTTTTTAATACCTGGACTTTCGTGAACCTCGCCTTTGCCATTGCCTACGATGTAGCTATCGTTTATTTCTGCGGATGGGCAGGTTTGGTTTATCTGGTTTTCTCTTTTTTCTTCTCTATTGGCTTGCATCCGCTGGGGGCGCGTTGGATTCAGGAGCATTACACGTACGAAATTGAACAGGAAACTGCCAGCTATTATGGTCCTATAAATATAGTAGCGCTGAATGTAGGCTATCATAACGAGCATCACGACTTCCCATCCATTCCATGGAACAACCTTCCGAAGTTGAAAGCTATGGCACCGGAGTTTTACGACAATTTAAAGTCGCACGATAGCTGGGCGAAGCTGTTGCTTACATTTTTGTTTGATGAACGGTACAGCCTTTTTTCGCGGGTGGAGAGAATAAAGGAAGGGAAAGTGAGTTATGACCGGGCGCAGAAAGCCGCATAAAAATTACAAACGATGAAACGCATCTTTTTTCTATTCACCATATCTCTGATTTTTCTGATACCTCAGTTAACCAAAGCACAGATAGGCGGCTATGCCACGGTTCGTGTGTTCGATTGCAATAAATCAGTTGGTTTGGGAAGCGGTTATGTTGCCGCAAAGATTTTTATTGTGTACGAAGACGGAAAGACCGAAGAGATTCCACTACTCGGCTATAGCGATAAGAATGAATTAGAGAATCTGAAAACCATAAATGCCACCATTAACAGACTGAAATCGAAAGGCTATTTTCTGATTGCACAATACACTACCGGTGAGCAGGGCAATCTGATTTCGGATTATACTTTCCTGAAACAGGAGTAGTATCAATCAATGTTGAAATTCAGTTTTACCGTAATAGACGCGGTTTTGTTTTTAGAAGTAGTATTGAACGCTCCTCCCCACGAATAATCCTCTGTAGAATTTTGGGCAGTAATTTGAAAAATGCCCATATCGGCATTGCTAAGCCCGCTTATGTCGGCACCTGAATTTTCCGCAATCTTCTCCGCTCTTAACTTGCCGTCTTTTGTGGCAGCAGCCAGCATTTCAATTTTTAAATCGGCAAGTTTGGTGTAAAAGTAATTCGGAGGCAGTGAGTTCAATTCAATTTGCTGACCAATGAGTTCTGTGATGTCGCGCGAAATCTGTTCAATCTTATCTACTTCTTTACTTTCAATCTGAACCTCCTGCGTAAGCTGGTTGCCTATGAAAACCTCTTTCCATCGGTTGTTATCTGCCTGTACCTGCTGATACTGTTTATTGATGTTTACTGACGAAAAAACTACCTCGGTTTCTTTAACTCCTTTCTTGATAAGATACGACTTAATTACGTCCGCATCGCGTTTCAGGTTTTTATAAGCCTCTTCTGTATTCATACTGGTTCTGGTGAAACTCGCATCCCACACAATAAGATCCGATACAAAATCTTTAGAGGCAAGGCCCGTTACACTTACCTTTTCTTTTCCTGCTTTTCCTTTTATCCAGCCGTTGCGAAAAATAAGTGCCGATAACACAACAGCCACAGCTATGGCAAGGGTTCCGTATTTCATGGAGATAATATTTAGTTAGTTCTGAAAATATCTTTTAGGGCAATTTGTATATCGCCAAATGTAAAACGAAATCCGGCATCAGTTATTTTTTTTGAGGAACACCTTTGGCTGTTCAAAAGCATTTCGCTCATTTCTCCTAAAGCCAATTTAATAGCAAAAGGCGGAGCAGGTACCAAAACCGCTTTCGATTTTTTTGCAACTAGAATTTCTTTCATCAAATCTTTCATCAATAAAGGTTCCGGTGCGGTAGTATTATAAGCACCGGATACATCTTCATTTTCCAAGGCATGAATCATTACCCCGCATACATCATCAATATGAATCCAGGGATAGTAAAGGTTGCCCTTTGAAAAGTAAGAAGCCACACCCAAAGGAATTGTTCTGGTTAGTTCGGGAAGGGCACCGCCATTTTTGGCCAGCACAATTCCAATGCGGCAACGCATTTCGCGTATTCCGAGTTTAGAAAATTTTTTTGCGCTTTCTTCCCATTGTTTACAAACTTCTGCCAGAAAACCATCGCCTGCTTTTCGTTCTTCTGTTACTATATCATCTCCGCAATCACCATAATAACCGACTGCGCTTGCACTGATAAGTGTTTTTACTTCGTGTTTATTCTTCTTCAGGAAATCGAAAATCAGTTTCGCGCTTTTTACGCGGCTGTCAATAATTTCTTTTTTGCGGGCATCACTCCATCTCTCATCGGCTACTCCTGCACCGGCTAAATGAACAATGGCCGAAACTCCTTCAAATGCTTTTGCATCTACCTTTCCTTTATCAATTTCCCAAACGAAATGAGCAATTCCGTTTTTCGGTGGTCTTCCGTCTGTGGTCTGTCGTCCGAGCATATTTACTTCATATCCTCTCTTCAAAAGCAGTTCTGTTAACCGCTTCCCCAGCAGTCCGCTTGCCCCTGTAATCAATACTTTTTGCATGTCTTATAAATTATTCCGCGATAAAGCTATTCTTCTATATTTGCCACCCTCTAAACTATCACTAACTAAATTGATAATGCAATGAACAATCAATTCACTAAAAAAGTTTTTGTAATGGCTTTGGCAGCTTTGGTTTTATACGGCTGCGGGAAAAAGAAAGAGAAAAATGAAGTTGTCATTCATGAATTGAGTGATACCGATATGCTGAATCCCACCAACTACCAAAGTGCAGATGCAGGATACTATATTGCCCAGATGTTTCAGAGTTTGTGGGGGGTTAATCCTAAAACTCTCGAATATGAGCCTCTCTTAGCAAAGGCGTTGCCAATTGAAGAATACGATAGTGTTTCTGGTCTGCTGAAATACACTTGCGAAATTCGTGAGGAGGCGGTCTGGGATAATGGCGAACCTATTACACCGCAGGATGTTATTTTTTCTATCAAATTGTATAAGGCGCCCGTTATCAGTAACGAGCCTCAGCGCCCCTACTTTGAATTGATAAGTGATGTAATTACATATCCCGATAACCCCCGCAAGCTGACTATTGTTTGTAACAAGAAATATATTCTCGCAAAGTCAGTTGCCGGTGGATTTGTGGTAATACCGAGATATATCTACGATCCTAAACGGTTAATGGATAGTATTTCAATTCAGGACATTAATGAGCGGTTTAGTTTAGTAGCGGAAAATCCGGTTATGAAAGAATTCGCTACGGAGTACAACAGCGAAAAATTTCAACGCGATTCCGGCTACATTGTGGGTTCAGGTCCATATGCTTTCGACCAATGGGTTACCGGACAAAAAATTGTTTTGAAAAAGAAGAAAAACTGGTGGGGTGAAAAGTTCAGTAATGAGTTTTTCTACGAAGCTTTCCCTGATAAATTGGTTTATCAGACTATTAAGGATCAAACAGCCGCTCTTACTGCACTGAAAGGAAAGCGTTTGGATGTGATGTATGGAATTAAGAGCAAAGATTTTGTTGAGCAGCTGCAGCCAAATGCCGAAATCAATAAGAATTTCACACTGAACACTCCGCTTTCTATGGCGTATACCTACTTCGGTATTAATATGCGTAACCCGAAGTTTGAAGATGTGCGCGTGCGCACGGCCCTGGCTCACCTGACGGACGTTGAAAAAATTATTCACGTGATAGGTTACGATTTAGGAAAGCGCATAAACGGCCCTATTAACCCATATAAGAAAGGTGCGTTTAACGATACCATTACTCCTTACAATTTCGACATTGAAAGAGCAAAAGCGCTTTTAGCCGAAGCCGGCTGGAAAGACAGCAACGGCAACGGAACACTTGATAAGAAAATAAGCGGGCAACAAACGGAGTTCAACATTACGTTTACTTACAATGCCGGTAACGATACACGCAGAGATGCGGCTCTTATTTTTAAAGAAGCTTGCCGCCAGGTTGGAATAAACGTTGATGTAGTACCGCAGGAGTGGAGCATTTACATTGACAACCAGACCAAGCACAATTTCGAAATGTATTATGGTGCGTGGATTGGCTCGGTTAATCCTGATGACCCGAAACAAATATGGCATACAGAAGCAATCAACGGGGGAAGCAACTATGTGTATTTCGGAAATGCCGAAACCGACAAGTTGATTGAAGATATTCGTGGTGAGCTGAACGATGAAAAACGCAATGATCTTTACCGCAAGTTTCAGGTGAAGGTGCATGATGCGGTTCCCTATATTTTTATTTGGAGCCCGAAAGAAAAAATTGCTATCAGCAAACGTTTCACCAATACCGAAACATTTATTGTGCGCCCCGGCTTTAACGAAGCATCTTTCAAACTGGTTCAATAAAAAATTCTGTATAGCCTCAGCGTAGATGAAACCGGTAGAAGTAAGTTTAGATAAAGGTAAAGGACCAACAGGCAAGAAATGGTATGTGTTTACTGTTTCCTTTCCGTTGTTTGGTTACATCCTGAAACGGATTTTGATTTTTGTTCCTACGCTTTTTATTATTTCTCTGCTCACGTTTATTTTAATATCAGCAGCACCGGGCGACCCTGCCGAAACGATGCTAAACCGGAGCAGTGGCGAGGGGCAGGCGTCAGACAAACTTGCTACAGAGCGTTCATACCGCGAACTCCGGCATAAACTGGGGCTTGACCTACCTATTTTCTATTTCGCCTTTACCAATATAGCACAGAGCGATACGCTCGTCCGCATACCAACGAAGAACCACCGCGAAATGTTAGACCGGGTGGTTTACGAATACGGTAACTGGCCGCAGATTGAGAGTTATTATAACCAACTTAAAGCACTGGAGTTTTCCATCATAGCTACAAAAAAAGATTCCACCAATGCCGATGCGCTGATTGAACTGCGCAACACCGTAGCTAAAGTTTTTATTCATCACGAAGATGTGGTGCTTACCGGTTTGTTTACGGAGCTTAAAACCCAATCGGCCATGGCCGCTAACCTTACTGAAGTTAAAGCCAAAGCCGAAGCTACCGAAGCAGCCTACAACAAAGTAAAAAGCGAAGCCACTGCCTGGAAAAGATACGTTCCGAAAATTCAGTGGAGCGGTACACACAATCAATATCACCGATGGCTGTTTGGCGAAGCCAGATGGTTCGGCACAGAAACTGACCCCACTTTGGGCAGAGGGTTTATAAGAGGCGATTATGGCATTTCGTATTTTACCAAGCGACCGGTGAAGAGTGTTATCTGGGACGGGCTTTGGATAACCATGCTTATTTCTATTCTGGTTATAGTCATAGAGTATCTTATTTCAATCCCTCTTGGTATTTCGTTAGCGGTGCGTAAAGGCACTGCTTACGATTCAGGAATGACAGTTGCCTTGTTCATTACCTACTCACTTCCTGTTTTCTGGATAGGCACAATGGCTATTTTCTTTTTATGCAGTCCTGATTACATAGAAATTTTCCCTCCGTTTGGTTTGGGCGATGCTACCTGGGATGATGGCTTCTTTTATAAGTTAGGCGACCTTGCTTATCACTTAGCCTTGCCTTTAATTATTGCATCATACGCCAGTTTCGCGTATTTATCAAGGCAAATGCGCGGCTCTATGCTTACCGTACTCGGGCAGGATTACATCCGCACGGCACGCGCCAAAGGCTTACCCGATAACAAAGTAATCTGGAAACATGCCTTCCGCAATTCGCTGTTGCCTATCATCACCATTTTCGCTTCGTTCTTTCCTGCACTGATTGGCGGCTCTATCATCCTCGAGTTTTTGTTTACCATTCCGGGGCTGGGGCAGATAACGTATGCAGCGGTGATACAAAAAGATTACCCGATGATTTTGACCAATACCATGTTTGCGGCTATCCTCACGCTGGTAGGATATTTGGTTTCCGATATTTTGTATGCAGTAGTTGACCCGAGAATTTCGTATTCGAAAAAATAAAAATCATAGAACGCTTATCATCATTATTATCATGATAGAAGTGATTCAAAATAAAATCAGCGCAAATAATGACAATAATGAAAATCAGCGTTCCATTGTATTTCAATATTAATATTCAGTTATAAATGGCACCCGATATAGCGAAAAAGAAACACGACCAGGGCTACTGGGCATTTGTGTGGAAGCAGTTCCGCAGAAAGAAGACTGCTGTTATTTCGCTTTACATCGTTATAGTGTTGGCTGTCATAGCCGTGCTGGCGCCTTTTCTGGCCAACGAAAAACCATTGGTATGTAAATACAAAGGCGAGTTGTTTTTTCCGGTGTTGAAAGATGTGGCAGTGGGTTTTGGTATAGGAGAGTTTCAGCCGCAGTTTCAAAACATTAACTGGAAGAAGCTGGACTACGACATAGTAGTGTTTCCACCGGTGCCTTACCTGCCCATGAATCAGGATGACGACAACATCCACTCTAAAGGGCCTTTCGATGACCAGGTAGTGCCTTCCATGCGTTTCCATCATTGGTTTGGTACCGATGAATTAGGGCGCGATGTGTTAGCCGGTATGATTCACGGAACTAAAATTGCCATGACGGTGGGCATTGTTTCTATGCTCATTGCCTCGGTCATCGGCATTCTGCTCGGCTCGCTGGCGGGTTTTTATGGCGATGAAAATTTTCAGGTGTCGCGCATACGCCTTTGGGGAAATTTAGTGTTTCTGTTTTTTGCTTTCTTCTATTCGTTTGGTGCACGCTCGTACGATATTACCGATGCGCTCGGAAAATCGCTGGGCGATGGCTTTGTTCAGCTCGGTATCAGCCTGCTGATTTTTGCAGGAGTAATGGTGGCCGGTAACCTGCTGGTCATTCCGCTCAAAAAAATTGCGTTCCTCGGCAAACAGGTAGCGGTGCCTTTCGACCTGATAATTATGCGGGTGATTGAAGTATTGAATTCTATCCCTACCCTTTTCCTGATACTCTTGATTATTTCTATTGTGCGCAAGCCTAACCTGTATGTAATAATGGGTATTATCGGCTTAACGGGCTGGACGGGCATTGCGCGGTTTATACGTGCCGAGTTGCTGAAGGTGCGCAACCTGGAATATATAGAGGCAGCAAATTCTTTAGGTTTTTCCAACGCACACATTCTTTTCAAGCACGCCATACCCAACGCGCTTTCACCGGTGCTTATTTCTATTGCCTTTGGTATTGCCGGTGCTATCCTTACCGAATCTACTTTGTCTTTCCTCGGCCTCGGCCCGGCCGATACCGTTACCTGGGGGCAGTTGCTTAGCTACGCGCGGCAGATACCGCAGGCCTGGTGGCTGGCTATTTTCCCGGGCTTTGCCATCTTTATTACCGTTACCACCTTTAACCTTATTGGCGATGGTTTAACCGATGCCATGGACCCAAGGTTGAAGCAGTAGGCGGGTCTATCTTTCAATTAAAATCGAGTAGCCCGCCCCGCCAGTTGTAACTGACGGGGAGAGGCTCTCACACCA
>CAZBPG010000118.1:0-10925 GCA_964493695.1 uncultured Chitinophaga sp.
CCACTTTAGATTATCCTTACTATTAACATAGCACATCAATTATGGATTAAGTCCAGAAAAAACAAACACCCATGAAAAAAAAATTACCCGCCCTGCTTGCGGCATTAATCATTGCCGCTGTTGCCAGTGCCCAGTTAGACTTTGAATATGCCGCTTACCGCAACAAAGCAAACCGGGTAGCCGGCAACCTGCTAAACAACCGCACATTTAAAAACAATCCGGAGTTAAACAGTTTACAGAATGATGCTAAAACTTCCTTTATAGCAGATACTGACCCTGTCAATTCATCGGCAAAATCGAATCTGAACCAGGGAACAAAACTAAGTAAGGTAGACGCTAAAAATTTAAAGGATTACGTTCTATACGACTACTATACTATTTCCAAACCATGCGGGGAGTGCAACGGGTTGGTTTCGGCAGCCACTTTAAACAAAACCATAGAGAAAGATTTCAGCCAGCTTATTACCGGTAACGAAAAAAGCGAGCTGCTTAACAGCTATGCCGGTATAGACTTGGCTAACTCTACCCTTAACCTAAACCTTTATGTACCGTTCAGGGCAAAGCAGAAAAAACTTCTTGAACAGCAAGACCCGCGCTGCAAACAGCTAAGAGAACTTGTAGAGGTAAAGAAAAAGAAAGATGCACTGCGCATAATGGTAGGCGGCCTCAACCTGTTTTTTGTTGGTGGGCTGGCTGATAACATTGCCGCAGTAGTGCAAAACGATGTATTTAATACCGACATAAGCGGAGGCCTTAATTTTGCCCTGCCGGTGTTAGACCTGCTCAGGATAAACGGCCGAGCCAACTGTGATGCCCGCAAAGAAATGGAAAAAGAACTTTTTTCGCTGCTTGAAAAACATGAGATACAGGTAAGCGATTCGGTGAACGAACTTAGCCTGCTTAAACGCCAGATAGAGGATAAAGAACAATTGCTGAAAGCAGCAGTAACCAAAAAGGATACACCCGAGATATATAAAATCCGGAAAGATTTGAATGAACTTAAACTAAAATACATAGCGGTACCAAAGCGAAAAGTAGTAGAAGATACCCGTGCCGAAATACTGAAACAGGAGACCGGAGCCACGTTTCCGGTAAAGTGGTATGGCTGGCTTACGTTTGGCGGTAAAGGAGGCTACGCCAAATTTAACCTTTACGACCCTACCCTTGCCTTCGATAATCTTACTACCAAGACCAACGCCATTACCGGTGGCGGTTTTGTAAAGTTGAACACCACCTTCAGCCATACCGATAAGCCACTTCGCAATTTTTATCTTGGGATGGGCTACGAAACAATCTATACACACAATCTTACCGACCTTACCAAAAAGGACATTACCACCGCTACTAAATTCGAATCTGGTAATACTACCAAAGTGGTAGAAAAAAAGGGCACTGTGTATCAGGAATCGGCAGACGTAAAGTTTAAGCAAAGACTATACAGCAACCTGTCAATTGATGCTATCTGGAAATTCATAAAAACAGAAGCACTTTCTGTAGGAGTGAGAACTAATGTGGCCTTCTCTAAAAAAGAGCAGTTAAGCAGTTTAGAAAAGGAACTTATTAAAAACAATAAACTCGACCTGTGGACCTATGGTTGGGGATTGGGATTGATTACCTCTATACAAAACAAGAAAAAAGACGAACCGGCAGTGAACCTTGAATTTTATGTAAACTTTAATGATTTAGCCAATGAGAAAAAAACAGTGGATTCGAAATTTCATCAACGCAATGACATTGGCATAAGAATAGGAGTGCCGTTTTCACTTATTAAATCATGACATGAACCATAAACCAATCACATAAACCCCAACGCCATGAAACAATTCTTCATCCCCGCCCTGCTTATATTACTGCTGCTGGCAGCAGGCAGTTGCAAAACGGCCAAGTATGCCGGCCTTCCGGTTATTACCGATTTAAACCAGTTACCGGCTGTGCCCAATCAAAAAGCGGTGTATCAAACCCCTTCGGGCAAAAAATACATCATCAACCGCAAACCCGCACCGGTAGATGAAGTGGAGGATACTACTTCCGCTTTGCCATTCAACAGCAAAGTGCTTGCATCGGCTGCCAATACGCTCGAACCGTTTATGCTGCCCAACAGCAATTGCGATGCAATCGGTTGCCCCGACCACTGCAATTTTGACGGTGTGCGCAGAAAAGAAGCAAAAACATCTATCAGCACCGGCACCCATAAAACCTATACCAACGTCAATAAATTTCTCACCACCTTTGCCGACCTGCACCCCGACCGCGATATGCCTGCTCTGGTGGGCAGCAGTAACGGCCGTGTTCCGCTCGAAGATTTTAACGCTACCATTACCACCGCCTGGCTGTTTTGTTTTGCTAAAGAGTCCGATGAAGATTACCATCTGGTTATCGGAAACAAAAAGAATATCAACGACCCCGCTAACCGGTTCATTATTGTAGAAATATCCGGTCTGCCATCGGCACCGGGCAATGCCCGCACAGTACTGTCGCAGGCGCAAACCGATTTTTTTGCCATTACCGAAGGGGCTGTTTGCGAGTCGGGCTATTTCTGGTTCGATGATGGCAACGACCCGGTAAAAATTAAAGTAACCGGCAGTGTGTACTGGGACAAAGAGCACTGGAGCACCACCAACAACCGGATTAATGCACACGGCCCTACCGAACTAAGGCCCCGCCTTACCACTGTTTGGGAGTTGCACCCTATCACCGGTATTCAGGAAAAGTAACACCGGTCTCCCGTAAGTTTGGCCGGCCATTTTTATTTTCCTTATTATCGCAAGGCACTTATCCCCGTCAAAGAAGCCATGCGCTCAAAAATTCTTTACCCGCTGTTTATTGTTGTTTTTACACTGGTAAGTTTCGAAATACTACTGCGGATACAAAAAAGAAATCTGGTTTGGTCCGAAACAGTGGGCAGAGGCTACACCTCCGGTTATAATCTTGTACGGCCTACCTGGTTTTATTCCTGGAACCCCGATGCCGAATTTGATGTAGACCAGAAAGACTTTAAGTACCACTACAAAACAAACCACTTAGGTATACGCGAACGGGAAACCTTTTACACCGATACCGGTGCCGTACGCATACTCTGCCTGGGCGATTCGTATACCGAAGGCTTTGGTGCTCCTTATGACAGCAGTTATCCGCGGCTTTTAGAAAATACCATGAATGCGCGGGGCTTTCACAACCAGGTTTACAATGCGGGCATTGCTGCATCCGACCCCTTTAATGCCTACATACTGCTGAAAGAAAAACTATTGCCTGCCAAACCGCAGTATGTGTTTATCACCTTTAACTCATCGGACCTTACCGACTTTGTTTACCGGGGCGGGCTAGAAAGATTCAAACCCGATGGCACCGTGCAAGGCCGGAAAGGGCCGTGGTATGAGCCGCTGTATCAGTACTCTTTTGTATGCCGGTTTTTTATAAATAAAGTATGTGGCAAAATCAATCAGAATCTTTTTCTTACCCAACACGAATACCGCAGCGTGGCTTGCCCGCAGGCCGTGCATGAGATAGCAATCGTTTTTGACAGTATAAACCAATTTGGTAAAAAACAAGGGTTTGAACTGATGGTAATAATTCAGCCCATTGCAGCGGAACTGACATCGCAGGAAGAGTATAATATTTTTACCAAAAATGTTTTTTCAAGTATGCAAGACACTCTAACCGCCCGCCATATAAAGGTGATAAATATGTGGCCTGCCTTAGAGGGGAAAATTACCTCTGCCAATAAAGATGAGTTGTCGTATCCTAACGATTGCCACTATACCCCCACCGGTTATGCGCTGTTTACAAATACTCTGGTAAAGTCAATAGACGAAAAATATCCGGATTACTGGAAACAGTAACACCGGTCTCCCGTAAGTTTGGCCGGGCATTTAATTCCGCTGGTCGCTGCCCCAGTTCAGTTTGGTTTTGAGGGCAGTTAAAAAACTCTGGTCGGTGAGGCGCACAATGTTGGCGCAGAAAGGCGCTTTCTTTACCGCTAACTGAAACGAAGAATCAATGGCTTTATGCCGCGCATCGAGCGTGCAGAGGAAACTATCGCCCCTGCCGTTTACTTCAAAAGAGAGAATGGCCTCGTCACTTACTACCATCGGCCGCACATTCAGGTTATGCGGGGCCACCGGTGTAATTACAAAATTGCCGGAAGTAGGGTACAGAATTGGCCCGCCACAACTAAGCGAGTAACCGGTTGAACCGGTAGGGGTGGAAACAATCACCCCGTCAGCCCAATAGGTATTCAGCAGCTCGCCATTCAGGTAAGCGTTCACAGTAATCATACTGCTCTGGTCTCTGCGCTGTATGGTCATATCGTTCAGCGCAATGCTGTCTTCAAACAGGGGCTTGTTGGTTTGCAGTTGAATGAGCGTCCGCTTGTCAATCATATAGCTGCCTTTTTCAATGGCATCTACTGCGGCATGAATCTGGTCGCGGCCCAAACTTGCCAGAAAGCCCAGCCGCCCGAAGTTAATACCGAGAATAGGAATCTCGCTTTCCTTTATCATCACCACGGCATCCAGTATAGTTCCGTCACCGCCCATGCTGAAAACTACATCGGTGGTCTTTTTTATCTCGCTGAAATTTTCAAACGTGTCAGCATCGGCTTTCAAATCCATTTCATTCTTCATGAGCTGAAGGAAATTTTTCTCTACCACAAACGTCATTTTTTTCTTAGCCAGGTAGTCGAACAGCGCCTGCGCGTGAGCCGAATTGCTTTTATTGAAAGTCTTTCCGAAGATGGCAATCATAGTGTTACTTGGGTCTGACGTTAGTCTGACCGCCTTGTTTTGTTTAACCCTGTGAAGATATTATTTTAGAACATAAAACCGGCTCCCCCGGTCTGACGTTAGTCTGACCGGGAAATATTAAAACGGTCAGACTAACGTCAGACCGGAGTTAGAAGCTCGGTTTCAGAATAAATTTAATACCCCAGTTCTGTCCTCCGTTGTTCCGGTAAGTGGCGCGCCACAAAAAATCTACGCGAAACAGATAACCGATGTTTTCGATACCAAAACCCAGCTCAATATACGGCACCGGTCCCGGTGACTTTAACTCTGCAGGCACCGTCAGGAACTCAGCATTCTTTTTACTGAAACTTCCTATCAGGCTTTTAAAAATAATTACCTCGCGCAGTTTCAGTTTATTGATACCCGGAATTTTGTTGAAAAAAAATCCGTTGAAATGATGTTCAATCCAAAGCTGGGCGTACTGGTCGCTCACAAATTCAAAATCGCGCAACAGGTTATAGTTGAATTTATCGAGTAACACCCCCAGGTTACCCTGTGTAAGATAACTGGCCGTGTAAGGCACGCGTCCGAAAATTTTTGCCGCTTTAATGGAATAGTTTGTGTAACCGATAGCGGAATACAGGCGTTGCTTAAAGGTAAGGTGCAGGTTATGGAAACTGTAATTCTCGCTTTGCATGTTGCCTACGCCAAATGTGTAGCGCAGCATCACCACCGGATACCGGGTAGTGGCAAAATACCGGTAAAACGAACCGGCTGTAAAAAGCGTTTTGTACGAGTAGCGCGCATCTATCATAAACTCGCTCACATTAAATTTGTTCACCGGTGTAAGCACCCCATTCTCCCAATGCGAAAAGTTAGATACACCGGGCACATTGTGGTACGTTTTTTCGGTAAACGAAAGAATAGTGGAGAAATCTTTCATCCAGTCTTTTTCGTAAGCCACCCTGAACTCTCCCACTTTCATCACCTTGCTTAGTGTTTTTCCGCTGATGAGCGTAACAATGTTGTCGAAGGTAAGCAGTGTCTGGCTTTCATCCTGACCGGGCACCCGTATATCGTACCGGTACACAAATTCCAGTTGCTGCCAGCGTTCATTCTTACGCGGCAGATTGATGCGCGCTAAAAAATGATACTTGATGTCTTTGTCCTTAAAGCCATAAGCCCCGTAACAGGTAAAGTAAAAGTTCCTCAAAAAATTGTTGACCGGTGTGCCGCGTTTCATAAACCGCGGATTGGTTTCGAAACCAAAACGTACCCGCCAGCCCTCCACATTGTTACGGCTGCCGAAGTTCAACACACGGCCTATGCTCAGCGGACCGGCATCAGCAAAAGCGGTGGTAAAGAAAACCCCGAACCACTGGTAAGCCCTGAAAGCCGGCACCAGTTTAAACGTATCCGAAATTTCAAATACCCGGTGCTGCGATTTGGTAAGTTCAGAAAAGCGGGTGGTGTCCCAGTATTCTCTGGTGTGTGTACGCGCACTGTCGAGCAGTATCTTTTCTTCTGTGCCCGCAAAAATAGTATCGGGAAAGATGACGTTTACTTCAAAGTTTTTCTTCTCCACCAATTTCTGCACGTACAAACCCAGCTTGTTTTTCTTCTTAAACAGGGAACCCACCGAGCCCATTTCTTCGCGGCTCTTCATCCAGTATTTTCCATCCACTAAAGTGAAGTCAATCTTCGCATCATACTCGTTGATGAAATTCAGGTTGGCTTTTTCATTTGGCCGGAACTGAATGTACCGGATAGCCCAGGTGGCGGAATCAATCCAGGCATAACCTTTCAAGGCCAGGTCTTCTTTTGTTTTTCCAACGAAATGAAGTTTGTAAGAGATTCTTCCATCGAGTTTTGCCGTATCGGTGAGATAGAAATAATAAGTGCCTAAACCGATGGGGGCAAAAGGGGCGCTGAAAAATGTTTTAGCGAAATAATACAAACTGTTATATGGGTCTGTTTCCTGAAACTCCACATCCACCAGATTATAGACCGATGGATTATCAATACCGGTCATCTTTTCTCCCTTCACAAAAACCCTTTTTTGCTGCCTCGGGCGGGCGCGGTAATAAACATCACTCACGGTTTCTTTTATTACCCCCGGTATATAAGTGCTGCCGGTTTCTGTGGTATCCTTGTTTTCGAAAGCAAACCGGAAAGGACGGAACAGAAAAAAGTTCAGAAACTTAGGTCCGGGGTTCAGCAGCGAAATCTGGAACCGGTCGTAGTTTTCGTACTTGTAGCTGGCAAAGGTGTTCTCCCGGTTTTGGTCTTTGTGTTTAATCACCTGCCAGAAAACATAGTTAGCAGTGGTGTCAATTACCCGCTTCTTGCGTTTACCCGCTTTTACGGTAATTTCTGTCAACTTTAACTCATCGGAGCCCATTGCAATGTTCAGTTCCTGCACCACACCCCGCTTGAGCGCAATTTTTCGCGTCCGGTAACCGATAGAGGAAAAAACAATAGAGTCTACTTTTTCCACGCTCCGTATCCGGTATTCGCCCTTAGGGTCGGTCATGGTGGCGCGCGGAACACCCCCGAACAAGCGAACGTTTACGTAGGGAATCGGCTCTTTGGTGGTGGCGTCCGTAACCAATCCAAAAACTTCCGTTACGGTTTGAGCAACAGAAAATTTTGCAATAAAAAGGAAAAGGAAGATGAAAAACTTTTGAGCCCTCATTACTTTTTGCGAGCGGCAAAAATAGAAGAATTACCGAGGGAGAATCGGCAAGGCGTGAGGGGCCGGTTATACATTCAGATAGCGCATCAGTGCATCGTAACGCACTTTCAGATCTTCGGTGTACTCCGTGTCGTTATGGATGGCTATTACTTCATATTCGTAGCGCTCAAAAGCAGCTACAATGGCCGACACTTCGGTAGTATTTAACTTGATGGTGATTTCGGCTTTCTGTTCCTGCTGGTTGATGTTGGTATAAAGACAAAGAATTTCTGCTTCGTTATCCTCTACAATCTTCGCCACTTCGCTCATCAGATAATCTTTCACCGGTATCTCCAGTTCCAGAATGCCACCGGCATCTTTCACCGAATTTAAAAGAGCAAAGGCGCGCAAACAGCTTTCGGCAGAAATTAAACCGAGATATTTATGGTTTTCGTTAATGACCGGTACCACACGCACATTAAACTCAAGAGCTGATTTCATGACCTCGAAAATGTGGGCGGTATCTTTTACAAACGGCTTGCGGAAGGTTTGCGTAAAGTTTTTGAGCGGATGGCTCAGATGCTTGATGTTGATGATATCTTCCATCGTCACCAGGCCGATGTAACTGCTGCCGTCCACCACCGGAAGCTGGCTCACGTTGTATTCGTGCATTGCCATCATGGCCTGTTCTCCGCTGTCATCTAAGTGCAGCGGAGGTACGGTATGCGATATGAGATCTGGTGCTATCATAAGCGTATATAAGGTTAGACGGATAAACTTTTCAAAAGGTTAACACGGGTACCGGTTTTTGCTTGTTTTTTACAATTCTATGACAATTCTCTACTCTTCAAAATGATTTAACTAATTCTTCGACAGAAAACTCTCCAAAATTCGATTGAATTGGTCGGGCTGCTCCATCATAGCCGCATGCCCGCACTGTTCTATAATGTGCAATTCGGCATTGGGCAACAGTTTTCTGAATTCTTCTGCTACAAACGCAGGGGTGATGATATCCTCCTTTCCCCATATTAAACATACGGGCAGATTCATGTTCGGGATTTCATCGCGCAAATTACACCGCACAGCAGACTTAGCCATAGATACCATCCGGATAACCTTTTCGCGGTTGTTGACTATTTCAAAAACCTCATCAGTTAAATCTTTCGATGCCATTTTAGGGTCATAGAAAGTTTCTTCTGTTTTTTTCTTCACAAATTCGTAATCGCCTTTGCGCGGGTAGGTATCGCCTAAAGAATTTTCGAACAGACCGGAACTGCCGGTGAGGGTCATGGTTTTTACCTTCTGCGGTTTGCGCAGGTAATAAAGTTGTGCAATGTGTCCGCCCAGCGAATTTCCGAGAAGATGAACCCGGTCGTATTTTTTGAATTCGATGAACTCATCTATGTAATCTGTCATACCGGTAATGGTCGTTTCGCTGACTTCTAAAGTATAAAGAGGCAGCAGCGGAATGGCTACTTTGTAGCGGGGAGAAAAATGATTGATGAGGTGATTGAAGTTGCTGAGGGCACCAAACAGGCCGTGCAGTAAAATGATGGCTTCGCCATTTCCTTCTTCGCAATAATGAAAACGCTGTTCCTGCTTTAACTCAAAACTCATTCAAAGAAATTCGTTCAGGACGAATGTAATTTTTTGAGGAGAAAATAAAATTGCGTTTACGTTAAGGAATATGAACAGCGGATTTGTATTGTAGTAAAAATACGACCATCGACCATAGACGATTGACCATGAAAGACAAATACCGTATTTCAATGGTCAATGGTCGGTTGTCAATCGTCAATCTCCGCAAACCAGTTCTTCATTATCAGTAACCCGTGAGGAGTAAGAATAGATTCGGGATGAAACTGCACACCGGCAATTTTGTGTACCGGATGCATGATTGCCATTACTTCATTTTCTTTGGTGGTGGCGGTTATCTGTAAGGCTGTTTTTTCTACTTCGTCAAGAATAAGAGAGTGATAGCGCATGACTTCAAACTCAGCGGGCAGGTTATTGAAGAGAAAGCTATTGTTGTGTGTAATGGCAGATGTTTTTCCATGCATGGGCCTAATGGCCTTCCCCAGTTTTGCTCCAAAGAATTCACCTATTGCCTGATGGCCCAAACAAATACCCAGCACCGGTTTGGTTTTATGAAAGCGCTCCATAAACTTCATGGTAACTCCCGCTTCGTGCGGGGTTTTAGGGCCGGGAGAAATAACTGCAGAAGAAAAATCCAGTTGTTCAATTTCAGTTAAACTCATTTCATCGTTGCGGATAACACGGCATTGCTTTCCGCACTGCAAAATATAATCGCGGAGGTTGTAGGTGAAGGAGTCGTAGTTGTCGAGCAATAAAACCATACAGCGAATTACTAAATAACTCAAGTTGCTAGTTGTTCTTTGATAAAAAAGTAAGCATCCAATGAATAAGTTTGAGTTGCAAAACATAACCAACCCAAAGGATGCTTATGAGAGACAAAGTAATATCAATTTTCTGTTTGGTAGATGATATTTTAAAGGGAATAGACCTCTTCGGAAAATCATTTGATACCAAGATTATGTATAGCTGCAATTAAATTGAAACGAAGCGAGAAACGCTTCCTTCGGTTTCTATATTTCTCCGCCACTATCCTAAATATCTTGATTGAACGAATGATATTTTCGATTGCTACGCGGCTGGATGATAGTTGTTGATTCCTTCTTTTGTCCGCTTTGGTCAAAGGATTTTTCTTGCTTCTTTTTTTAGGCAATTCCGTGTTGCCACGTAGCTTCTGTATGCCTTGATATCCTTGGTTTTTGCATTTCTGGCTTTAGAGCAGGCACAAAATCTGGGTAGCTTAATGCCACCGGCTTTGGCATCGTTGGTGACCAACCTCGATAACGACCTTAAGTTCAGCAATCAGTTGACTGATTTTGAAAACAATTTTATTAAACAAATACAGCAAAAGGTGGCCGACACCAAACGCAGGGCAGCCCACGAAGCGTATACAGCCAGCCTGGCGGTTTACAAAATTATAGAAGCACTGGCCGAAGTAGGAGTAGACGGGGCACAGGCGGCCTATGATATTTTGAAGGTAAGATTTGAAGGGCAGGGAAGACCGGCAGGACCTCCAACACCTTAGTTTGTCGGGTTAAACCTTACAATAGGTGGTGTAGTTCACTACATAATGTAGCGTATTACACCACTTGTTGTTTGCCTTAAACCAACAACTGTTTGGCTAAACCTTACATGATGTAGCCAACCACACTACTTAATGTAGCGTATATGCCAACAATTGTTGGGTTAAACCATACATATGGTAGTGAACTACACTACATAAAGTAACTTCTATACCAACAAAACTCAGTTTAAACCCAACAAATATGACAGAAGCACCACATATCGGAAACCTGCTGAATGCCCATGTAAAAAAATACCGCCTGCGCCAAAGCGGCTGGGCCAGGCAGGAAGGGCTTAACCGGGCAACGGTAGGGGCTTATCTTAAACAAAAAGATATGATGGTGGACACGCTGTTTACCATTTGCAATCGCTCA
>CAZBPG010000119.1:0-10901 GCA_964493695.1 uncultured Chitinophaga sp.
ACTTTAGATTATCCTTACTATTAACATAGCACATCAATTATGGATTAAGTCCACAAAACCCCGCGTTAGCGTGGTTTTGTGGTTTTTTCTGTTTTTATCTGTAGTTCTGTATACCTGCGGAACATGGCGGATTCTCTATATCTTCGTAACAACAAACAACTTATTAACTACGTTTAAGCGTGAATACATCTAAACGGCAACAAAACGAAGCGAAATTTGCCTACAAATAATACTTATTGCTAAACTCCTTTAAATGCTTTTCGGCATTTTGGTAATCGGGCATTACCTGCTCCACCACCTTCCAAAAGCGGGGCGAGTGGTCGTGGTGCACCAAGTGGGCGAGTTCGTGGATGAGCACATAGTCAACCACCTTGGGCGGGGCAAACAGCAAGCGCACCGAGATAACGATGCTGCCGTGGCGCGAGCAATGCCCCCAAAAGCTGGTGGCATGTTTCATAGTAATGTTGCCGAGTTCTTTTTTAAAGTAGCGGTTATTGAGTTCGTGAATGCGCTCGGTAACGATGGGGAGGAAAAACCTGCACAGGCATTTGGCCACCAGATACGAGCAGGTGTTGGCCTCGGCATCTTTGGTAAGCCCTTTGGGCAGGGTAAGCACAATGTTGTTCTTAAAAATCTTGCCTGTTGATTTACCGGTGTCGTGGTAAAAAACAGAAACCACAAACTCATAATCGCCCACGCGCAGTATTTCGCCATTTACATATTTGCGCTGCGGCAGGCTCTCCATCAGTTCGGGTTTATCGCCCAGTTTTTGTTTCGCCCACTTCAGCAGGTTGTCGATGTTTTTGCGCTGCTCCTCTTTCTGCTGCCTCTCGCTGATGCGGATGAGGATGCCGTTTTTGTTCACCGTTACCCGGTTATTAAAACGCTGCTCAAACAAAATACGCACCGGAACGTTCTCGCCATTTACTTCAATTTCGAACTCACGCTCAAATGAAATTTCTTCCTGCAGCACTGAGGGCTGAGGTTTGGGGGCAATAAGATTTTCGAAAAGCGAGAGCAGCATTGGCACTGCAAGTATGCACCGAAGAAAGTTTTGCAGGGAATGAATTTTTCAACAAACGATGCTTCGACTCCGCTCAGCATGACATAACGCACCGGTTTGCCGAAAAGGTATATGTCGCCCTGAGCGTGTCGAAGAGTTATTCCTCTTCTTCGTCTTTCTCTTTTTTTATTTTGCGGATGGCGTCTCTACGGATACCGGTTTCGCGCGAAATTTCCATAATGGTTTTTCCGCTGTCGAGCATCTCGCGCACTTTCTCTTCATAGTCTTCCTGAAAGATTTGTTCCTTCACCGGCTCATCGCGGTGCAGAAGCGGCTGTTTGCTTTCTGTTTTTTGCCCGTCCCTTTTCTGATGTGCTGCCCGCCACGAGAAATACTGAAAGACAACCACCGCCAGTATTATTCCTCCTATTATCAGATTCCGTTTCAGGTTAGAAGAAGGAGCCGGTGTTTTATCCGGTGAAAGATTATCGGGAGATTCCATGCTGGAAGTATTTTCCGCTAAAATAAAAATGAATAGAAACATAGCTCACAGAAAACACGGAATACACAGAAGCAGTAAAACATTTCGGTGAAATCTGTGCGGTCTGTGAGAAACTCGGGCCACTACCTTCACATTCAAAATATTCTATTTTCGCCATCGTCAATACAACAAAAAACAAAATGAATACAAGACTGGAAGAGCCGGAAACTCCGAACATTGAACCCGATAAGCTGATTGAGAAGTATGCCGGAGGCATGATGAAGTTCGACAACAAATTTCTCGAACAGCGCAAGATATTTCTGTGGGGTGGTGTGCATGATGAGAGTGCGGAAAAATTAGTAAACCGCTTGTTGTTCTTGGAAGCAACCGACCCTGGTAAGGATATTTTCTTTTACATCAACAGCCCCGGTGGCGTAGTTACCAGCGGTATGGTAGTGTATGATGTAATGAAGATGATTTCCTCACCGGTGCATACTATCTGCATGGGTCTTGCCGCTTCTATGGGTTCAATTTTGTTAAGCGGAGGAACAAAAGGCAAGCGTTTGATTTGGCCTAACGGACGGGTGATGATTCACCAGCCAAGTTTGGGCGGCATGTATGGCCAGGCAACGGATATTGAAATTACCGCAGCTGAAATTCAGAAGATAAAAGAATCGAGCGCTACATTGCTTGCCAAGAACTGCGGTAAAACTTACGAGCAGGTAATGAAAGATTTCGACCGCGACCACTGGATGAATGCAAAACAAGCTGTGGAATACGGGATAGTGGATGGCATTGCAGACAAATTGTAATTCAAAATGACCCGCACTGACCAAAATGTTGAAACGGCACGCTATCAAAAAGATATTGCGAGCCGGCTTGGTTTAGACCCTCAGAATCTGATTTTTAATTACAAGCAGAAGAATGAAACGGTGCGTCTGGATTTGGTAACGGTGAACCCGAAACACGAGCAGTCGTTTTTGTTTCACACCGTAACCGGTACCGATAAAATTGATGCACTTAAAAAAATGCTGGAATACATTGACCAGCATTACCACAACGAAAGCAGCTTAACCGTGCAGTGGATGAAGATTGGTGAAAACAAACTGCACACTTCTTACTTCCGCGCACAGAATATGTATGAAGCCCTTGATAAATTTTACTACGGCCGCGACTTAGGACAGTATAAGATTTTCAGCATTACGCTGAATCCGGTGAGTTAAAACCCCAACCCCTAATTGATGATACTCTTCCTTTTTATAAAGGAATCATCGAATCTGCGATTTCCCCTAAAGGGGACTTAAATACAAATACATCATTTTAGTTTTTCGTTGTTCTGATGGCGCTCAGCGTCTCTGTTTGTTTTCTTGTCTAAGTTTTTTTGAAGAGCCGCAGTTAAATCAACTCCGGTTTGGTTGGCGAGGCAGATGAGCACAAACAAAACATCAGCCAGTTCATCGCTCAACTCTTTTTCCTTGTCGCTTTCTTTAAAGCTTTGCTCTCCGTATTTACGGGCAATGATGCGGGCTACTTCTCCTACTTCTTCCGTAAGCATAGCCATGTTGGTGAGTTCGTTGAAATAACGGACGCCCGTGGTCTTTATCCAGTTGTCGACTGTTGCTTGTGCTTCTTCTATGGTCATAACCTTGTATTTATTTTTTCGTTTTTCCCATTTCCTGTGCAATGCGCTTTGCATCGTAAGCGTCCATCTTCTTCAAATTATCCATTACGCTTTGGTGGCTTTCGGCATCTCTGTTTTGCGAAAGTTTGCTCGAAGCTTCAATGCGCTCTACCTTAATTTCAAAACCAACCACCCCGCGCAAATCTTTTTCTAAAACATTGGCCGGAATCTCATCATAGCCCTGTGGCTTTTCAGCGTGGGCTTCTTCGTAACGCTTCATCAGGTTGCGGAGCATGGCTTCCAGTTTTTCTCCTTCTACCAAAGTTGCCTTGCCGTAAACGTGAACTGCTTTGTAGTTCCAGGTTGGAACATTGCGGTGGTTATACCACGAAGGTGAAACATAAGCATGCGGACCCATGAAAATGGCGAGCACATCGCTCATGGTTTCAAAATTTTTCCATTGCGGGTTGGCGCGGGCAACATGTCCGTGTAAAAACCAATTACCGGTTTCATCCGTAATTAATTCTAACGGGATATGTGTTGCCCAGGGAAGATTATCTTTGATGGAAACAAGCGTGGCAAAACCGAATTCGCGAATCAGTTTTTCGATTTCGGTTTTGTCCTCTTCTTTAAAGTGTTTGGGGATATACATGTAAGGAACTTAAATGGTGTGCGTCTGAATTCAAAACTAATATTATGAAGCAAAAGTTTCTTTTGGTTATTGGCTTACTTATTTGCACACAGATTTTTTCTCAATCGCCTAAAACGGTTTTGATTGAGCACTTCACCAATACCCGTTGCAGTATTTGCGCTTCGCGCAATCCGGGGTTTTATTCTGTGCTTTCTAATTATCCGCAGGTGATTCATATTGCTTTTCATCCGAGTGCGCCTTATTCGTCCTGCTACTTCAGTTTGCAGAATACCGCTGAAAATGACGACCGCACGTACTTCTATAACACTTATGGCTCTACGCCTGATGTCTTTTTGAATGGAAAGTTTATTCCCAATGCAAATCCCGCTATTACCAACACCACTATTGATACGGCACTCAATCAAACTTCTCCGGTAGAAATTTCGGCTACTGAAGAGTTGTTGGAAATTGATTCTGTTAAGGTTCGCATTGTGGTTCGCACTACCGGAAGTGTTGGTGTGTCACAGCTTTTGCTTTTTGCCGGAGTTGCACAAGATACCGTTCAACACAGTGCCGGTAACGGAGAGCAATTACATCATGATGTTTTCCGTAAAGCACTTACCAAAGTGAAGGGAGATACCATTCAGGTTCCGGCATTGAACGATAGCCTGGTGTTGTTTTTCAGTTACAAAATTCAGATCGGCTGGCGTGAGCCTAATCTTTCGACCATTGCGTTTGTTCAATTGACAGATACGAAACAGGTTTTGAATGCGGCTAAATCGCATCGGGTGGTTGGTATTCCTATGAGTGTTAGAGAGATTGATGAGAATAACTTTTCGGTTTATCCGAATCCGGTGAAAGAGATTTTAGAAATCAGAAATCAGAAATCAGATTTTGAACAGCCAGTGATGGTTTTTGATTTGGCGGGAAGGAAAATTTTTGAGCAGAAGCTTTCGCAAAACAGAATAGATGTTTCGGAGTTGACAAACGGGATTTACTTTCTGAAAATCGGCAGCGCGGTAAAGAAGTTTGTGAAAGAGTAACTACTCCTTGCTTTTGCTGTCGATGTTAATAGTAACCGGACCGTCATTGATTAGAGCCACTTTCATATCGGCACCAAACGTTCCGGTGCCGACTTTCTTGCCTGAATCGCTCTCGAGCTGCGCCACAAACTTTTCGTAAAGCGGAATGGCTACTTCAGGTTTTGCTGCACGGATGAAAGAGGGGCGGTTTCCTTTTTTTGTGAGCGCGTGTAAAGTGAATTGTGAAACGATGATGATGTCACCGCTCACATCTTTCACACTTAAATTCATCTGCTCTTTCTCATCCTGAAAAATGCGGAGGTTGACAATCTTGCTGCTCATCCATTCCAAATCTTCGGCTGTGTCGGCTTCTTCAAAACCGGCAAGCACCAACAAACCTTTGCCGATGGAAGATTTTATTTTGCCTTCAATGGTTACCGAAGCTTCACTTACCCTTTGGATGGTTACTCTCATTGTTCCCAGTGCTTATAGTTGGCTTTATACTCGAGCATAATATTCAGGTAATTTGAAAAGCGTTCTTCTGAAATTTTTCCGTCCTGGTAGGCTTGCTTTACCGCGCAGTCCGGTTCGTGTTCGTGCAGACAATTGTTGAATTTGCAGTTGTTCAGGACTTCGCGCATCTCTATATAGTAGTGCGAAATCTCTTCGGGCTTAAAATCCATGATGCCGAATTCGCGGATGCCGGGTGTGTCGATGACACTTCCTCCAAAATCGAGTTCGTGCATTTCGGCAAAGGTGGTGGTGTGCATGCCCTTGCCGGTGATGCGGGAAATTTTTTCGGTTCGTAAATCTAAATGGGGCTGAACAGCATTCATTAAAGTTGATTTGCCGACTCCTGAATGTCCCGCAATAAGCGATGTTTTATTTTTCATCAGGGCTTTTACTTCGTCAATGTGTTCATTCTTTAAAGCAGAAACGAAAAGTGTTTTGTAGCCGATGTTCTCATAAATTTTAGAAACAAATTCCTGTTTCTTTTTTCCTTTCTCGTCCAACAAATCCTGCTTATTGAAAATGATGACCGTGGGGATGTGATACGCTTCGGCAGTGAGAAGAAAGCGGTCGATGAAGCCGGTGGAGGTTCGCGGGTTGCCCATGGTTACAATCAGCAAGGCCTGGTCGATGTTGGCGGCAAGAATCTGGCGCGCGCCTTTGTGCTTGGGCGAGGAGCGCACGATGTAGTTTTCGCGCTCTTCGATTTTATCAATCACCCAACTGTTGTCGGCATCTTCGGAACTGACCGAAACACGGTCGCCTACTGCAATGGGGTTGGTGTCCTTGGTTTCATCTAAACGGAAAATGCCTTTGAGGCGGACTTTGAGGATGTCGCCATTCTCTGCTTTTACTTCGTACCAACTGCCGGTAGATTTTACGACTACTCCTTTCATAATAAGCCACGAATTGCACGAATTACACAAATTGAATTCATTTTCACTAATCTTCTTTTGAAAGGTTGTAAGAAGTTGCATGAACCGCTAAAGAGATTTCCATGAGCAGTTGCGGTTCTTTTTCTAAAATGTTTCCGACCACAATTATGTCAGCTCCGGCTTTGCAAATTTCTTCGGCTTGTTCGGCTGAACGGATTCCTCCGCCAACTATCAGCGGAACTGAAATATTCTTCTTGACCGCTGTAATCATTTCTGCGCTTACCGGATTTACGGCTCCGCTTCCGGCTTCGAGGTAAATGAGTTTCATGCCGAGCATTTCGCCAGCTAAAGCTGTAGCCACGGCAATGTCGGGTTTGTCGTTGGGGATGGGAACGGTTTGGGTGATGTAGGAGGTGGTGGAAGTTCGTCCACCATCTATTAAGAGGTAGCCCGTGGGAATGGTTTCGAGGTTTGCCTTTTTAATAAGGGGTGCGGCTATGACCTGCTGACCGATGAGGTATTCGGGGTTGCGGCCGGAAATTAAACTGAGGAACAGGATTGCATCTGCCCTTGGGCTTAGCTGATAGTTGTTGCCGGGGAAAATGATGAGGGGGATTTTGGAATGCTCCTTTATATAAGCGATTGTTTTTTCAAAGCGGTCTTGGAGCAGGAGGCTACCGCCCACAAAGAAGAAATCGGTGCGGGCGTTTTGGGCTAAGTGAAGTAATTGCGCTAAAGTTTCTTCGTTGTGCTTATCGGGGTCGATGAGGACAGCGAGTTGTTTTTTGTTTTGGGAGTTTAGTTGAGAGTAAAGCATTTGTGCAATAATAATACAATACAATGGCACGCGGATGACGCGGATTTTAAAATCATGATTTCAGGAGTTTATATGCATGCCTGATTATTTGTTATGGTCGTTTGAGTGGATAATACCCCCAGTTGAGTATTGAATATGGTTGTTCAAGGATTGGATATGGTCGTTCAAGGATTGAATACCCCTCTTCAAGTTATCAATGCCCCTTCTTGAGTTGACAATATGGATGCTTGGGTATTGAATACCCCTGTATTAGCGGACGATATGGCAGGTTAAGGAGGAGGAAGGATATTTTTCTACTTACAAATTACACATCCATATCTACCAGCAATTCAGGGTTTCTTTTGCCGTGGAAAACCTCCAGTACTTCAATCTTGTCTGTTTTGATACGGTAAACAATTTTGAATGTATGGTGAACAATTATCTGTCGAATGCTTTCGGTGGGTTGTTTAACATCAAAACAAACCGGATAGCTTTTAGGCGAAGCAATAATTTTATCGAAAGCTTCTTCTATTGAGTCAATAACTTTTGTAGCTCTTTCGGCTGTGTGTTCGGTGAGGTAGTAATCGGTGATTTCTTCCAAAGAGTTTTCGGCTCTTTGTGTAAGCACTAATTTGAACATGCTATTTGGCCTTTGATTGGATGCGTTTGAGCAACTTTGATTTAACTTTTGCCCACGGTTTTACTTTTCCCTCATCGGCCTCTTTAAGTCCTTTCTCAATTCGTTGTTGCATTTGATTGCCGGTGAGTGTAGAGGTAAAACTGTTTACTTCTACACCTTTGAAACGTTTCATCAACTCTTTAATTAAGGTGGCATCTTTGTCGGAAGATATGTCTAAAACTATTTGTTGCATAGCTTGTGTTTTTGATGAGGTGAAGGTAAGAATAAACACAAAATAGATAAAGCAACTTCTGAAGTGCACGCACCAACGCAGCCTGCCTACGCCAAAGCGCTACGGCAGGCAAGGGCTACCGAAGTTTTGAAGGCTGAAAAAGAGGGGTGGTTTATAATTGGGAGATTTGGTAACCCAAAAAACTTGTCCGCTCAAACGCTCCGCGCGAACAGACTGGCTTGGCGCGAATACAGCCTTTAGATTTTTAGGTGTGTTTTAATTGAGCGGTTTTTAGTGTAGCCTGTATCATCTCTTTTTACAGCTCGAAACTTCTGACTGTGCTACGCACCAACGCAACCTGCCTCCGCCAAAGCGCTACGGCAGGCAAGGCTACCGAAGTTTCGTAGGCTGAAAAAGAGGGGTGGTCTTAAATTTTAGAAGGGTTGTTTTGTGATGTTATATTTATGATTGAAAAAGCTTACACGCACTAAAACACAACCCATAATATTATGCAAGTGATTATGAAATTTATTTTGCTGGTGATGTTTACCACATACTATAGTGTATCTTATTCGCAGCCTTTTAAAACCGAACAAGAATGGAAAACATATTTTCTATCGAATATCCTTACACTGAAAGAGTATGAAGGCATCTACCAAGTTACTCAAGAAGAACTTCATAAAGATGCTTATAACACCGTTTATTCTGTAGGTACAAGTCCTGAACTTGGTGGCAAACATCACTATCTGTTATACAGGAATGGGAAATACTATGACTATTTTGAGGGGGCACTCGAACCAGGACAGTGTTATACACCCACGTCTAATTCCAACATATTCATTATTGGCTGTGAGGAAGGTTCAATTATTAATGAATCAAGAGCCAATTTTGAAGATGGCTCTACTATGAATTATAGTTTCCCTTGGAGTAAATTTCCTAAGAGTAATTTCTTAATCTCCATGAAGTTTAATTACCTTAAAATATTCCCGAGCAAGGATGATATTGAATCTGCAATTAAAAGCAATTTACAAAGCAACAGAATATCTTCAGGGACAGGATTTGCCGTTTCTTCAAATGGGTACATTGTTACAAACTACCATGTGGTTGAAGGAGCAAAAAATATTTCAGTAAAAGGTGTAAACGGTGATTTCAACAAAACATATACCGCACAAGTAATCACATCCGATAAAAACAATGACCTTGCAATTATTCAGATTACAGACAACTCGTTTATTAATCTTGGAAATATACCGTATGTAATAAAGCATACTTCATCCAGTGTTGGTGAAAACGTTTTTGTTTTGGGATTTCCTTTACGTTCAACAATGGGGGATGAAATAAAACTCACTAATGGAATCATTAGTTCAAAAACAGGTTATACAGGTGATGTTACATCATACCAAATTACCGCTCCTCTCCAACCTGGTAATAGCGGAGGACCGGTATTTGATATTCAAGGGAACCTTATTGGAGTAGCCAGTGCAAAACATTCAGATGCAGAAAATGTATCCTATGCTATAAAGACAAGTTACGTAATAAACTTGATTGATGTTGACATTGAAAAAATTACGTTACAGGGCACAAATATTCTTGCTGGCAAATCATTGGTTAGCCAAGTCGAAGCAGTAAAGAAATTTGTTTACATTATTGAAGCAACTCAATTTTGAGACACGAAAGGTTATGAGTGGTGTAAGGTGTTACATGTGTCAAGAAGAAATTACGTCTTCAAATAAATCTGAAGAGCACATTATCCTTCGTTCTTTTGGTGGTCGTTTAAGTTCCTACGCCTTGCTGTGCCAATCTTGTAATGGTCGTTTTGGGAATGGCATAGATAGTGAGCTATACAAACAAATACCGTTGCCAACGTTGCTAAACGTCAGTTTGCAACACGGAGAGCTACAGAATGTACTGCTTAAAAAAAAGGATGGAATAGGATTTTGGGTTAATGACAAATTGAAACCAAGTCAGCAACATCCAACAGTTATTAAGGATGGTAAATCATTAAAATACTACGCACGTAGTATTCAAGAAGCAAGAAAAAAATTCAAAGAGTTTTACCCCAATAAAACTGAAAGTGATTTTGTCAATACGATTAAATGGATTGATACAATCATAGATGAACCTCTTTTTTTTAATTATGACTTAATACAGAATGATGCATATCTCTCAATTTGTAAAACCGCAGTAAATTATTTTTTGTACTGTGGCGGTGATATTCGACAAGTTGATTACGCAAGATTTTTTCTTACTGGAAAGTCTTACTTAAACAACTTAGTGAAGTACTATTATAGAGATGAATTAAATAGCCATCTATTAGAAAAGGAGATTAGCCACACTATCTATTTAAAGTGTAATAAAGAATTAGGTATTTGCTATTGCTATATTGAATTGTTTTCTGTCCACTGCTTTCTTGTAATCCTTAATAGAAATTATTTTGGAGAAAACATTGAAGAAATATACTCCTGTGATTTGGATAGCGGCAAGAAACTCAACAAAGAATTTTCATTCTCAATTAGTAGAAGTGAAATTGACGGATTTACATTTCCCGCAGATAGTTATACTGAAGATGGATACTTTAAAAGGCTTAAACGAGCATATGATATCAAAGGAATAGAAATGCAAATCAGCAAAAGAATACAACCTCAAAAACAGACGGCACCTACGGGGCGTAATTGATTTTTGTTTTTTTATTTTCTACAAACAGGGTGCTCCGATGGAGCAAATACATTACCACCCCGACCACCCCGCTAAGCAAAGGCTATGCTTGCCCCTCCTAAAAAAGGAGGGGAATTTAAAGGCAAATACAAAAATACATTCCACCCTCGTCACGCGCAGAGCCGCGTGCCACTCCCGCCAGCGGGAGACAAGTACAAATACAAGATTTCTCGCTTCGCAGAGCCTTCGCTCGAAATGACAAATTTTGCGCGTTTGTCATGCCGAGGCACGAGGCATCTTGTATTGGCTGTTCGGGTTAGCGATAGTAGTGGAAAGCCCGCAGCCCGCTTTGGGGCGAGGACTTGAAACGGATAGCGCGCCCGCCTGCTTTGAGGCGGGAACTGTACTAACCCCCTAAAACTTGGACAGTTTTTCAATTTCAGTTGAGTCATTATC
>CAZBPG010000120.1:0-10743 GCA_964493695.1 uncultured Chitinophaga sp.
ATGGAGTGCATAAAGAGTATGAAGTAATGCACCGGCTTGGATTAAATGATGTAGATTTATGCGAATTATGGAAGAGAGATTAAAACCGGTGGGTGCTTTGTGTCCGCAGAGTCCCGAGGCGGAGACTCTGCGGGGGGGGAATTGTGGCGCTTACGCTGACCACCTGCTTAAACTAAGACCTTTTTTTCTTTTTGATTACATGGTTACTGCGGAGGGACAATAAAGCAGATTACAAATCTGCAACCATCTGTAAGTTCTACATGCCCTGCGGAACATGTAGAACAGCATGGCTCTTTAATTTTTAATGTTGACCAACATTAATACTACCGCCATTAACTGTGTTTAATGCCATATCTCTTACGATAAGAGTATAACCGTCAGCACTTAGGTTTAATCTTGCCCATCCAAAAAATGTATTTGTAAACGTTGGATTTTGAGATTTAAAGCCAATATAAAAATCACCCGTACCAGCCAAGTGTGCGTTTATGCCCGCACCCCCACCACTTGAAAATATAAGAGAATTCAACCAGCCGCCGACCTGCCCATGAGCAGGAAGAAAGTAATTTGTGTTGCTAATATTAAATCCATAGGAAGGTGTTTTGACTACTTGGTTAGCTAAGTCTAAGGTGTCAATTAGGTAGGTAGGGGTAGGATTGCCGTTATAGGCGTAGTTAATAAGGCATACTGCAGCTAAACTAACATAATTAACATTATTGCCCTGGTAAACAAAACCCCAGTCAATTACCCCATCATTATCTATATCATAATTTTGCATTATTGCTGATCGGTGAGCTGCAAAGGTTTGTTCTACATTTAAATAAGCAAACTGAGATGGAGAGTTTTGATTATTTTTTGTGCAACTTGAAGCTACGATTATTAGCAATAAAAGAAAGGGGTAAAATGTTCTCATTTGAATGTTTATTGAGCAATAAATATAAAAAGTCCTTTGAAATTAAAACTATCGTAAAATGAATATTAACCCGATTATAACAATCTTACTTTTTCTTAGTGTTATCACAAGCAAAAATCAAAAGCAGATTTGTAAAAGTCTTTTATTTCTTGCGGTATTTTATTATCAGGTGTTAGAGAAAAAGTAGTTTTATTAAAGTGATTGTCGTGATAAACAGAATAAGTAATATCAAAATCAATATTATATTTTGATTTTAAATCATCAATCTCTTTATTAAGAGATTCAGATTCAAGCTTTTTAATAAAACATGTAGTAGTTTCTTCTACTGTCATAAGTCAGAATTTATCAAGTCAAACATAGAATAAACAAAACACTGTCCTACAAGTCAGTGAGTGAAAATAAAAAAAGAGAATAGTTGTCACACTCTAGACCCCGAGGGGGAGACTCTGAAAACATGCTGCCCGTCCTCGCAAATATCAGTTGCCGCTTTATACAAAGCATTATTCGCACTCACTTTATCTGAACTCACCTGCTTCGTATTCTCCCGCGTGTTTAAAAAAGCTGTTACATCACTATCCGCGCTCTCCCCCCGCAGTGTCTCCGCCTCGGGACACTGCGGGAGAAAACGCTGTTAGTACCGGTTCAAAACCTTTTCATTTTGGTATGGTGTTCCTCCAATTGGCGAATGCAGCAACGCATTCGAGCCGTGGGTTCTTGTGCCTAAACCAAAAGCCTTTCGCAAACACGAAGGGCTTTTGGTTTACTGCACCGCAACATTTATATTTGTAGTATGAAAAAAATAACCAAGGCCACCTACATTACCAATGTAAAAGGCAAAAAAATATCAGTTATACTTTCGCTTGACCATTATCAAAAGCTGCTCGATGCCCAAGAGGAGTTAGATGATATTCGGCAATACGATGCTGTAAAAGCAAAAAACGAAACACGAACACCCTTAGCGCAATACCTGAAACACCGCAAAGCAAAAAAACATGCCGCAGTATAAAGTTCTGCTTTCCAAAACAGCACAAAAGCAGTTAGATAAACTTCCCGATACCGTAGCAAACCCTCTTCTTGAAACAATCAAAGGCTTAGCCCACAATCCCCGTCCACACGGATATAAAAAATTAAAAGGAAGAAACGGCTATCGTATTCGCAAAGGCGATTACCGCATTATTTATGATGTTTATGATAAAGAATTGGTAGTGGACGTAATTGCTCTTGGTCACCGGAGAGAGATTTACGATTAAATTCCTGTTCGCCATGTTCATGCTGTTCGACATGCTCCGAAGGGCATGTAGAACAGCAGTGGGAATACAATTTCCGTTCCCTTTTGGATTGAGACTACATTAAAGTTTGATAAGCCGCAGTGGTTTGCGTATTGAAGATGCAAACCGGAGTATATAAACACCGGCAGGTTGATCAACTAAGTTGACAGGCACTGCTGCGGTTTGTTCTGCCACCAAGCGGCCCGTGGGGTCATAAATACTTACCTTCTCTTTTGCATCTGCAGGTTCGCTAAAATAAAATAAGCCGCTGGCCGATGGGTTTGGATATACAAACGAATTGTTCAGCTGAGTTGGCTCGTTGATGCCTACTACGCCTGTTATATCATACCTGGCCATAAAAACATCGTTGTCGGCTGAGTAGTACGGGCCCAGCGAATCGGTGTAAAGCAAATAGGTTCCACTTTCGGGGTCCATATCACATTTTTTCTGGAAGGTGCCGTAAGCCACAAAACCATTGCCGAGCGGTTCAATTCCGGTGTGCGATTCGTTAGCCGATACTACTCCATTAATAAGCCAGGCATTCTGAAACTGACCGGAGGTGTTGTAATGCGCGTAGCACAGGCTTAGCCCGTTATCGAATGTTTGCAGCAGAAAATCATTGCTGCTTCCGTCAAAATCGGCTCCGCCATTCAGCGTTCCCGAAACAATGATGTTATCATCTTTCAGCATAATGTCAAGAAAATTCACATCGGTGTTGCCACTAATGCCGGGATGGGTTCCGGCATCGGTTACCCACTGTATTTGCCCCTGCGGGTTGTATTTAATAATAAACCCGTCCGGTGTTTGGCTGCCGGTGCCTGCAGTAAGCTGATGGGTTCCGGGGTTGTCATCGGGGTCAAAATCGGTTGTCCAGGTAAAATAGCCCGTAGCGTAGATGTTTCCGCTGGCATCGGTTTTAATTCCGGTAAGTGCATCCCAGCCTCCGGGCTGCCCCTGCGGAACATCACCAAACACTTTGTGCCACTGGTATTGAAAAGACGAATTGTATTTTACCAGCACCACATCGTAAGACGATTTGGAGGTATCTGCAATGGTTCCTGCCCCGAGGTCGAGGTCCATAGCGCCATCTACCTGTGTCGCAATAAGCACATTATCGTTGTTATCAACGGCAAGTGTAAGCTGTGTGCTGAATGATGTTGGTGTTGGAAGGCAGTAAGCCCCTATTACATCACCGGATGAAGAAATTTCGAGGATAAACACGCCCTGGTCCAGGGTAACGGTGTTACCGTTTTCCAGGGTGGCTACCGTGCCGCCCTGCTGGGAGCGCCCCGCGATAATCATATTGCCATTGCTCTTTTTGGCTATGCGGTAAGATATGCCTCCGGTGGTGGTGTGTGCAACCCACACTAAGTTGCCCGATGCATCTAATTTCTGAAGGAATGAGTCATCACCACCGGATGTATAATTGCCGGTGCCTGATGTGGGGTCAAAATCCACTGTTCCCCAAAAGTTACCTGTTGTGTAAACGCTTCCGTCTGTATCCATAAACACATTTTGAATTCCTCCTCCAACGGGTTGCTCAATTACCCACTGTATGCCTGCATTTACATCGTATTTTGCCAAAAAACTCGCGACAGTTGTGTAGCTGCCATTGCCGTTAACCACATCTGCATTAATGCCATTGACTATCCCACCGGCAATCACAAAATGGGTTCCGTTTGCTGCTATGGATGTGGCATGGTTTTGAACACTGCTGTGCTTAAAGCTGTAAGCCCAGTCCAGCTCCTGCGAAAACAGGAACTGCGAAAACACAAGACCTAAGACTGAAATGAGTAAAGTTTTTTTCATAAGTTGATTTTGTTTAAGGGTTAGTTTTTAAACTCATAAAATAAAAGATAGCGAATTTAATTTTTAATTGATTTTGATTTAACGTTTCGCATTTACAGAGGCGAATTTAGGGAAAAGAATAGGAGAAATACAAGCCAACCCATAGTGCTAAATCGGGCAGACACAGCCTTGTAGATAAATCGCTTTTACATACCATCGTTCTATGACAAATAGATTCATGCTGTTCGATATGTTCCGAAGGGCATGTAGAACAGCGGGTGGTTGCAGATTTGTAATCTGCTTTATTTGTTCCCATCAGGGCCTGTCGCAGAGGCCCTGCGCAAACAAAGTATTTCCTTTTCATTTCGGTATGGCTTTTCTCCAATTGTCATGGAATTGTAAAATTTTACTAATACAATAAACCCGGATAATATTTGATGCGTCTATAACGTTATAAGCAAAACAAACAAAACTCTTCCTCTTCCCTTCTCCTGTTGGAGAAGGTGTCTGAAAGACGGATGAGGCAACAAAAATGTTAGTGGTAACGGCCTCTTCTCTTATTCCTCTTATAGTTTTCAGCGGTGCTCCGTATGCGGTAAGCTGCATAGCAGGTTTGCTGTTTACCGGTGAGGAATGCCTGCGGGCTATCCGCATCTATCTTTTGCTTTGCATTAATAAATTCAGGCCACACAGCTTTGCCATACCGGGCAGGGCAACGTTTTTCCTCAACGGTTAAGTGCGCTCATGTCATTCCGAGCGCAGGCTCTGCGAAGCGAGGAATCTTGTATTAATAAAAAGCAGAGAATACAAGATGCTTCCTTCGTCAGCATGACATTTCTCTTTTGATTTATTTTTCAACTCAAACTTTAACTGTATGAAAAAGAAAATAAAACGTCCGCGCAAGCTGATGCGCGCACGTAACCGCGAACGCGTAAACCGCCTTCGCAATCAGCAGGCAATAATTTTAGCACCGGTATTTATACTGGTATTAATTAAGCTGGACTTTCGCAGTATTACTACGGCTTTAAAAATGGTGGCTCGTTTACAATTGCATATCGAAAAGCTGACGGATAACATATATTTTCCGGTTACGGTGCCGTCCATTCCTGATATGCAGACATTGGTAGGCGATTTGGGTAATACCATTATAGATATTGACGGTGGAGACCTGAGTAAAATACCTCACCGCGATACGCTGATGCTGCAGGCTGAAAATATGATTCGTAAACTGAGTTACGATATTCAGAACCAAAGCAACGGCAATGCCGAAATGATTCAAAGCGCAGGTTTTGAAGTACGTAAAGGCAAAGGTGCTACCCAACCAGTGGGTGTGCCGGTAAACTTTACCACCAAAGAGTTGGGAGGTGGCAAGGTAAAGCTGAAATGGAAACGGTTATCTAACTCAAACATGAATTTTTTAGAGATAACCGATAACCCGGTTACCGGTAACTGGCTGCCTATCGGCAAAACACACAAGTCGTCATTTATTGCAGTGGGCCTTACTCCGGGGCAGGTTTACTACTTCCGGGTATATGGCTCTAACAATTTAGGCGATGGAAACTTCAGCGAGCCCGAAGAACAGCGGGTGATGTAAGAATTGCCATAGTGTTGTTGATGGGGCATTCCGGTAACGGGATGCCCCTTTGTCGTGTCAGGGTCTCCGCCCCCTGCTGCTCCCGCTGTTACATAACAGACAACTTTTACTGCTTCACTATTTTACGCACCGAATCGCCCGCTCTTAACAGGTAAATACCATTGGGCACAATAGAAAGGTTAAGTGTAACCACTTTGTCTTTTGCCTGTTGGGTAACTGCCACTTCTCTGCCTGCTAAATCGTACAGCGTTACAGGGTAAGTATCGGAGTTATCGAATATCACCAATGCAGTTTCCGAAACCGGATTCGGGTAAACAAAGAAATTACTTGCCGGATTATTTGCCTCACTTAAACCCGAAGTTACATCGGGGAAAAACTTAAGTGTAAAACTGGCATAAACACTCGCAGAACCTGAGCCATCGGTTTCTACGTAGTTTTCGCCCACCGCATAAAAGGTGTTGCTACCTGCCGATACGGTATATGTGCGGGAGTGGGAGAAGGAGTTACCGTTTACGTCAGAATCGAATGCCTCAACAGAAGTTGCTCCGTCATTTATTCCCCAATTGGTGGTGTTGCTGGCTGCCAGTACAATGCGGTCGCCATCGCTTGAGGTACACTTTCCGTCAAAGTTAACCAACACCTTACCGGCCGAAGGCGCTGTAAAGCTGATGGTAGCTAATGTTACCGGAGCCCCTCTCAGGCTGGCTGTTTGCGAAACGGTTTGATACTCTACATCGGCATTACCGGCATCGGGAAAAAACTCTACTGTAAAGTGGCCGTAAATATAGGCCGTTCCGTTTCCGTCAGTTTCCACGTAGTTTTCGGCCACAGCAAAAAAGGTATCGGCACCGGCCGTAACATTGTAAACGCGCGTGTGTGAAAACGGATTGCGGTTTTCATCGGTATTGTAAGCTTCGCAACTTACGCTGCCGTCATTTACTCCCCAATCAGCAACATCGCTGGCTGCCAGAACAATTCTGTCGCCATCATCCGAAATGCAGAATCCGTCAAAGCGCACTACCGCTTTGCCCGATGAAGGGAAGTTGGCAATAGCCTGCTCTACTACCACAGAGGCTCCTTCCAAATTACCTGAAAAATTAACCGGTAAGCACTGAACCGAAGCGGCACCTGCAGATGGGAAAAACTCCACGGTAAGATGGCCGTAAACCGAACCTATTCCGTTACCGTTAGCTTCGACAGCGGAAGCCTGAACCACCGCATAAAAAGTATCGGCACCGGCAGCTACGCTATAGCTCATAGTGTGCGAAAACGATTTGCGGTTAACATCGGTACTGGGGACTTCAATGGATACATGCCCTTCATTTACACCCCAGTCTGCATTATCGCTGGCGGCAAAAACTACACGGTCACCCACATCAATAATGGCTGTGCCATCAAACCTAACCACTACCGTTCCGGCACTCGGGGTGTTAATGGCTACTTCGCCCACTTTAACTACATTGGTTCTAAAATCGTTGTTGGTTACCTGTATGTTCTGGCTCCAAACCATAGGTTGGGCATAGGCACTCAAAGCACCCAATACAGTTACAAATGCTGCAAGTAAATTTCTTAGTTTCATAGTATATCTTTTAGTTGGCTGCGAAGTTAATAAAAATGTATAACGGAATAACTGACAGTAATCAGGCATTCTTCCCGTGCGGGCTTGTCGCAGACAACCCTGCGCCAACAAAGTATTTCTATCTGTTCGACACGTTACGCAGGATATGCCGAATTAAGAGTTAGTGACAGATTTCCTCCCGCCAGGGCTGAAAGGAATTAATCTACTCCAAAACAATCTTCCGACAACTTATCTTCTCTCCTGTTTTTATCTGCAGCAGATAAACGCCACACACAACATCTGTAAGCCTATTAATGGAACCTTAGTAATTAAAAAAGCAATCACCGGTGAAAAAGTAACCGTTGATGTAAAAACACTTCCTGTTGGTTTTTACTCTTACCAGTTAAAAAACATTTCTACCGGTAACGCAAGTTACGGCAAGTTGCAGATACAGCGATAAGAATTGAGCTATGAAAGAAACAGAAACCGCGATTCGGCAAAGCCGAATCGCGGTTTCTGTTTTAGAGCGTATTACCGTGGCAATAACGTTTAATTTCAAATCTTCCCCTCATCTAAAAGCGCTTTTGCTTTTAGTATACTTCCCACAGCAAGTCCGTCACGTATTTCTCCGCGCATCACCATCTGATACACTTCTTCAAAAGGAAGTTTCTTAATCGTCAACCGTTCATCTTCTTCCGGCTCCTCTCCTACGTATGTCAGTCCGCGGGCAACGAAGGTATAGGAGAGTTCATCGGTAGTGGAATTAGAAAGCTGCATCTCCAATATCATTTCAAATTTTTCAGCTTTCAAGCCTACTTCTTCTATCAGTTCACGCTTTGCCGTTTCAAGCGGGGATGTTCCTTCCGGGCAGCCTCCTTCCACCACTTCCCACTCGTAGCTATCCTGCGGATAGCGGTATTGGCCGACTATCCAGGTATTGTTGTTTTCATCTAAAGGGATAATGGCAACTGCATGTGTTTTAAAATGCACCACCCCGTAAATGCCGTCATTGCCTGCGGGGTTCTTTACTTTATCCTCTATCACCTTTATCCAGGGGTTTTCGTACTTCACCTCGCTCGAAAGCTTAGTCCATGGATTTTCGGCCTTGTTCTTTTTCATGATTTACCTGACGCGTGCTACTACAAAAATAGAAGTGCTTAAAAAAGGAACCCCGGTGGTGTTGTTCCTGAAAACATTCTTTATCAGAAACCTTTTCAGCGCGCTTTCCTTTAGTACATCCATAGGTGCAGTGATGTATTTCATCTCCATCACTTCAAATCCGTTTTCTTCCAGCAGATTATTAATTCTTGATTTGGTATAGATGCGCGCGTTGGCAAACCGCTCGTGAATAAACTTCGGAAGCCAACTAAAAAACGGAACCCGGTTCCAGGGCAGTAAAGGAAGTTTTGCTCCGTGTGTTTCGAACACCCACCATTTGTTGGGAACAGAAATAGCACACAAAGCACCGGGCTTTAACCAGCGGGTAAACCGTTTTACGGTTTTATCGTCATTAAAATGCTCAATTACTTCAAAGCAAATCAACCGGTCGAACTGTTCGTTTAAATCTTCCTTCTCAATGTCCTTTAAAATCACTTCACAGTTGATGATTCCCTTTTCCACTTTTATCTTTTTGAAGCCCTCGGTGTGGTCAAACACATCAACTCCTAAACAGCTTTTCATTTCACCGGCCATTAATAACAATGTTGCACCGTTGCCGCAACCTATCTCCAACAGCTTCAAATCTTTGTTGCAAAAACCCGGAATCTGCTTTACCAGTTCTACCCTTCGTGTAATTATCTTATCGGTACTGTCGGCCGGTTTACCCAGATAATGTTCTCCCTCAAAAAGTGTTTCATCCACTCTTCTCATAGCGCAATTATAATCCGTGTTTTTTATTTCGAATCACATTCTCCGTATTCCAGGCCAGCTTTTCTTTAAATGCTTCCTTTCTTACCTCGCAATCCTGTACCGTGCAAATCTTGCATGATTGCGGCACACAAGGGTCGCCATGAATAAAAAACTCCACCTGCGCAGAATGTTTCTCGTTAATAAGCGTAGAAATTTCTTCTATTTCCTTATGCGCCTGCTCTAAGGTAAAATACCAGGGCAGGGTGACGTGACAGTCCACATGCAATTTATTGCCGTACTGAATAATGCGGAGATTATGAATATCTATCCATTGAGTTTTACGGTGTTCGCTTAAATGCTTAATGACAGAGAGAACAATTCCCTCATCCGTTTCGTCCATGATACCGGCTACCGATTTGCGCAACAGTTTAACACCGGTGTAAATAATAAGACCACCAAAGATGATGGCTACCACACTATCCAGAAAATTCCATTTAGTAAGCATGATAAGCACCAAACCCAACAGCACACCCAACGATGAATACGCATCGCTCTTTAAGTGCTCGCCATCGGCTTTAAGAGTAAGTGATTGATGTTTATCTGCCGTCCGGATTAAAACAATTGCGAGGATATAATTGATAAGCCCCGAGCCCACCACAATCGCTAAACCAATATCCAGATGCTCTAAGGGGCGCGGATGAAAAAACGAAACTGCGGATTTGACAATAATCAACACACCGGCTATGGCAATGAGAATGCCTTCGAAGCCGGCTGATATAAACTCCACTTTACCGTGACCGTAAGGATGGTCGTAATCTTTAGGTTTAGAAGAAAGATACAGACTATAAAGTGCGAACACACCGGCTACCACGTTAATGATAGACTCCAGCGCATCGGTAAGGATGGTATTAGAATGAGTAAGGAAGTACGCCCCGAATTTGGCAGACAGCAGCAACACTCCCACCCATACAGCTAAAAGCTGTATGCGGAAAATCTTCTTATCGGATGTAACTGTTTCCACCGGTTTTATATTTTACTGCAAATGGGGCAGGTTTGCTCATTGTGCCCGCGTGCCGGACAATACTCTCTGCCGAAATATATAATCTGCAAATGAAGTTTGTTCCATAGGTTTTCGGGAAACAAGCGTTTTGCATCGCGCTCGGTTTGCTCCACACTCTTTCCGTAGCTCAGTTTCCACCGGTGCAGGAGGCGGTGGATATGTGTATCAACCGGAAAAGCCGGAACACCAAACACCTGCGCCATAATAACCGATGCAGTTTTATGCCCCACGCCCGGAAGATGTTCCAGGTCTTCGAACGTATCGGGTACTTCGCCTTTGTGTTTCTCTAATAATATTTCGCTCAACCGGTGAATAGCTTTTGATTTAGCCGGTGCCAGGCCGCAGGGACGGATGATATCGGCTATTTCTTCCACCTCCAGCTTAATCATCTTCTTCGGGGTATCTGCTCTTTCAAAAAGAAAAGGAGTAGTGAGGTTCACGCGTTTATCGGTGCATTGGGCCGACAGCAGCACCGAGATGAGCATGGTGTAAGCATCTTTATGGTCGAGCGGAATCTGCGGGTTGGGGTAAAGCTCTTCGAGCTTACCGGTGATAAACTCCACCCGTTCTTTCTTAGTCATAGGGCGAAAATAAAAGTATCGGTCATAATGAAGCAGGTGAGGTATGTCATACTAAACACCGTATTGCTGATTGCTTAAAATAAAAAGTGGCTGTCTCAAAACTGAGCAGCGCTTTTTAGTTTGTACACCCCCTGTT
>CAZBPG010000121.1:0-10592 GCA_964493695.1 uncultured Chitinophaga sp.
TGAATTGTATTATCAAAACTATCAGTCCATATTCAATGTCTAATTGGTATTACAACCATAAAACCAAACTACCTGCTAAAACTATTAGGAGGATTAGGGCTACACTAAATTAAAGCATAAGATGTAGATGTAGAGGTTCTGGAAGAATACAATTTTATAGGTTCCGGCTTGGGCATCCATAACCGCGTCATCACAACAGTTTGTTCGATCTGCTAAATCGTGTAACAAGACAGAATCATTAAAAGGCATCTATTTTTTCTACTAACACCTTCGGCTAAAGATGCTTTATAAACCGCAAAAAGTAGCAATTGGCGTTAAAAGGTCTTGATGTTACCGGCAAGTTTGCCTGCCGGAGCTATTTTCCCTTCTTCAATAACTGCCTTACATAAAAGTCGCCCGAACGCCAAGCCTTGAAAACGCAAAAGAGTTTATTGAGGCGATTAAATAACGTAGCCGGTGATTCCATTGCTCTGTTGTGCCTACTGTCACGGCTGTTATAACCTACCTGCATTTTATTATTTTCATCCGCTCAAAAACCACAACCATGAAAAAAGCCTTACCCCTTTTTGTTGTCCTTTTACTGTCGCTTCCTTTGTTTTCGCAGCAAGCCGCTAAGTGGCAGGCAAACTTCGAAGCACAGAAAGTGTTTATCGAAAACAAATCGCAGTTCGATGGATTAAGTTCTGCCACCGGTAGCCCGGTACTGTTTGCTACCGAAACAGGCCCTGCGCAAATTTTGTTTACCAAAATCGGATTAACTTATCTGTTGCAGCAAAACATTAAGAAAGAAAAAGAAGAGCGCGAATACGAAAAGAAAAAATCGTTTGAAGAAAAGGAAGTAGAAAACCACGGCCTTATAACCGTTACCGATGCAGTGCACATGCAGTGGCTGAACAGCAACCCGAACGTAGAAATAGTAACAGAAGAACCGGTGAGCTTTTATTATACCTACGCCAATGTAAAGCACGCCAGCGCTTACCGTAAACTGGTTTACAAAAACCTTTACAACGGCATTGATGTGGAATATGTTTTCCATCCGCAGCTGGGCATTGAGTATTCTTTTATTCTTCACCCCTGTGCCGATGCTTCGCAGATTAAAATGAAATATAGCGATGTGGCTAAAATTACCGGTGATGAAAACGGCTGGCTCCACTTCCCTACCCGCTTTGGAGATATTGTTGACCACGCGCCTTACACTTTTTATGAGCAAAGTAAAAACGCGATTGTTTCGGAGTTTATTAAGACCGGTAAAACCGTTTCGTTTAAACTGGGCGATTACGATAACACACAAACCGTGGTTATTGACCCTTGGACTGTTACCCCTAACCTGCCGAATGCCGGTACTGCCTTCTATATTAAAGCTGACAGTGCCGGAAATGCCTATGTGTTTGGTGGCGACAATCCTATCCGCTTGCAGAAGTATGATACAGCCGGTGCATTGGTTTGGTCTTACAACACTCCATGGAATACCGCCTCTGTTTGGTTCGGGGCAATGGTGGCCGACCGCAGCGGCAACTGTTATATTACAGATGGCACCGGTGCTACCTGTCGTAAGATTGACCCTACCGGTGGTTTTGTATGGTCTAACAGTTCAACCCAGCCACCGGCAGATGCTACCGAGTACTGGGCCTTAGCCTTAAACTGCGACCATACCCAGGTAATGGTTGCCGGTTCACGTCACGTTCCGTTCTCTTTCAGTTTTAATGCCACCGTGTTTAAAATTAACATGACCAACGGTGCAGTGGCGAGTTATAAGAACGTTGCCCACAAACCGTTTACCGGTACCCCGGCAGGCATCAGCGAGGTGCGCTCTATGTGTGCATCGCCTAACGGAAACTACTATTACCTTACGCTGGATACGGTGGGTGCAGTTGACAATAACCTGAATATTCTGTTAGGACGCACCACCGGTTACGCTTTTCCTTATTATATGCTTTACAGCAGCCCATCGAGCAGCGGTCAGGGGCAAAACAACATTTGCGCAAACGACCAGTTTATTTACACCACCGATGGAGGAACCCTCCATAAGCGCGACATTAATACCGGTGCCGTGCTGGCTACGGCTACTATTCCTAACGCCTCGGCTCACAACAACAGCGGTATAGCAGTTGACGAATGTGGGAATGTGTATGTAGGCGCGCAAACGCGGGTGCATAAATACGATGGCAACCTTACGTATATTTCTGCTGCCACCACACCGGAACCGGTTTACGATATTTCGATTGGTACGAATGGTGATGTGTTAGCCTGCGGTCATGGTTTTGCTGTAGCACTGGCTATGAACGCCTGCAACCAAATTCAATCTGCTTGCTTTACAGCCCTTGCAGTTAATGCTACCGGTGTTAACGCATTTTGCAATCAATGCAATGGAACGGCTACTGCGAACGTTATTACCGGCATAGCTCCATACAGTTATGCCTGGAGCAACGGTGAAACTACACAAAGTATTAATGCTTTATGTGCTGGCACTTATACTGTTACTATTACTGATGCAAATGGCAGTACCGGTATTAGCAACGTAACTATTACTCAAATCGGTGGCGGAGGATCAATAGCACTTACTTCCGGACCAACCTTAATTTGTGCAGGTGACAGTACTCAGTTATGCGCTCCATCGGGTTATTCATCGTATCTGTGGAACACCGGAGCTACCACCCCATGTATTCAGGTAAAACAGGCGGGTAATTACTATGCAACGGTTACGGATGGTGGCGGTTGCACATCTACTTCTAATCATCTGGCTATTGCAGTTCACCCTCAGCCACCGGTTAGCATCAGCGTAAATGGCGATACCTTAACTGCTTATAATGCGGCTTCTTACCAATGGTATTTAAACGGTAGTCAGATATCAGGAGCAAATTCCTATTTCCATATTGCCACACAAAGCGGAAATTATCAGGTGGTAGTTACCGATACCAATGGATGTAAGGCTGCTTCTAATGCGATTGTGCTTACGGTTGGAATTGATGAATTGCATACAGGAGCAGGAATAAACGTTTATCCTAATCCGCTTTCAACCGGTAACTGGAACGTGGAAGTAACCAGCGAAATGCTCGGAAGCAAAGTAGAATTGTTTGATGCCGCAGGAAGATTGGTTTATCAGTCGGAAATAAAGAATCTGAAATCGCAGATAGATGCACGAATAGCGAAAGGAGTTTACCTGCTGCGCATTTCTTCGGAGCAAAACACGGTTTCCATTAAACTGAATCGTTTGTAAACCGATTGTTTATTACCTGTTGTCCTTTACTTATTTTCTGTTTACTTTGGCAACTGTATGGCACTCATATTAGATAAGTGGAACCCTCCGCATTTAGATAAGCCCGACTATTACGATACGGTAAAGTATGTTTATAAGCATCTTACCTTTCATATTTCGGAAGACGAGGCCTATACCATTTTAAATGCGTTTATCGAAAAATGGGATGGCAATGCCGGTCAGCTTGTTAAAGAAGATGAGTTGGTAGAGCACGTAGTAGAGCAGCTGCGCGACAACTTCGAAGTGATGTTGCCTAAAAAGAAAATTGAAGCGGTGGTTCATCTCATTCTCGGATACCTTCAGGTAACCGGTCATTTTTACACGCAGGAACTGAAGCAGAAATAAGTGACCAAAGTTCAAAGCTGGCTTTACGCATTCCGTTTGCGAACTCTTCCGCTGGCCTTTTCATCTATCATTACCGGTAGTTCTATAGCCTTTGTTGACAACAGGGCTAATTTCAACTGGACGGTTTTTGTGTTGTGTCTTATCACCACACTCCTGCTGCAAATACTTTCCAACCTAGCCAACGATTATGGCGACAGCGAAAAGGGCACTGACAATGATGAACGTATTGGTCCAAAGCGTGCTGTACAGCAGGGGCTTCTGTCCTTTGCCGAAATTAAGACAGGCATAATGGTGAGCGTAGTACTGTGTTTGGTTTTCGGCAGTGCCTTGGTTACAGAAGCTACTAAAGGATTAAACACCGGTTACAGTGTTTTCTTTTTACTGCTTGGGTTTGCTGCTATTGCAGCGGCCATAAAATACACTGTGGGCAAAGGGGCTTATGGCTACATGGGTTTGGGCGATGTGTTTGTGCTGTTGTTTTTCGGCATAGTGGGCGTATGCGGAAGTTATTACCTGATGGCGCATCAGTTTCATTACCCGGTGCTGCTTCCGGCTTTTGCTATCGGTGCATTTGCATCCGGGGTGTTAAACCTCAATAACCTCCGCGACCGCGAAAGCGATGCCAAGGCGGGGAAGAACTCTTTGGTGGTAAAAATAGGAACAGCCAATGCAAAAAAATATCACACCGGCTTAATCATCCTAGGTTTTGTGGCTGCCATTGCTTATGTAATTATCAACTTTACTTCCAGTATGCAATTGCTTTTTATTATCACCTTTCCTCTTTTCCGCAAACACCTTTCAGCCGTTTGGAAGGTGGAAGACCCGAAAGAATTTGACCCGTTGCTCAAACAACTCGCTATCGGCACGTTCATTTTTTCTATTCTGTTCGCGATCGGAGTTATTGTAGGAAGCGTTGGCTAAGATTACCGCAACTTAAAATTCACATAACGGGTTAATTTAGTTTTTGTGTCGTTACTCTACCACCTTCTAAAACCAATCGTAACAACTGCGGTTCATGTCTTCTATAAGAAGATTGAGGTGGCTAACGGTCACCGGTTAAATGAAAAGGGGCCTATACTCATTGTATCGAACCACAACAATGCCTTTCTCGATGCGGTAGTAGTGGAAATGTTTGCCAAACCTCAGATTTATTCCATTGCACGGGGCGATGTGTTTAAGCAGCCTGTTGTTCGCTCTATTCTTAAAGCCCTGCGTATTATCCCTATTTACCGGAAGGATGAGGGACCGGGTATGCTGGAAAAAAACGAAGCTACCTTTGAACGGTGTATTGAACTGCTGGAGCAGAAGCAACATCTCATTATGTATCCGGAAGGGGACTGTGTTACTGAAAAACGTTTAAGGAAGTTAAAGAAAGGGGCTGCCCGTATTGCGTTACGTGCAGAAGCAAAGAATGATTTTAAGCTGAATCTACGCATTATACCGGTGGGGCTTAACTATTCTGCGGCTAAAAAGTTCAGGAGCAATCTGTTTATCAATATCGGAAACCCGGTTTCGCTGAAAGAGTACCGGGAACAGTATGCACAGGATAGCGTAAAAGCCATCAATTCGTTTACACAGCATATCGAAAACGAAATGCGCTCGTTGGTAGTAGATATACATCAACACAGTAACGACCGGTTGTATGAAGATGTGCTGGAGTTTTACAAACCCCAACTGATGCAAAGCATGAGCTTGAATCCGCAGAGTTTGCAGGATGATTACCGGACTAATCAGCACATAGCAGGGGCCATCAATTTTTTCCATACCTACGACCACGATAGCTTGAAGAACTTTAAACATCAATTGCGTAGCTATCATGAAGTGCTGGATAAACTGCAAATACCTTATCGCTTGTTCACCAAAGAGAATGCGGAAAGCCTTTCCTTCTTTGCTGCAGGCAGGGACATTTTCCTCGTGGGTTTGGGTATGCCGATGCATCTGGTGGGCATTGCGTTCAACTATCTTCCGTACCGGTTTGCTTACAATACTGCTGATACAAAAGTAAAACAGGTGCACTTTCATGCTTCGGTAAATTTTACAATAGGCATGTTCGGCTGGATTGCGTACTATCTGTTTCAGTTGCTCATCATTGCTCTTTATTCAAAGAATGCTTTAGTAACTCTTCTGTTTGCTGCAATTATTCCCTTAACCGGTTGGTACAGCCTGCGGTTTTATTCTTTTATGAGAAAGGTGATGGCGCGATGGAATTTGTTTTCGCTTTTGCAGGACAATGAAGATGTAGCGGCTAAACTTCTGTTGCACCGTCAGGAATTGTTAGACGAAGCAGAGAGGGGTAAAGAAATTTATTGCAAGCATCTTACTCGAACCTGATTGCCTTAACCGGTGAAATTTTTGATACCAGCATCGAAGGAATTATCAATAATAGAAGTGTAAAGAGGATAGTTCCTGCGTTCAGGATAAGAATCCAACTCCAGCTTATATCCACCGGTGCATAAGACAGATAATAGCTTTCCTGCGGAAGAGTGATAAAATGAAAATGTTGTTGTATCAAACACAAGCCAATACCAAACACGTTACCTGCCAGCAAACCGATGCCGATAATTACTGCGCTGTAGTAAATAAAGATTCTGCGGATAGAAACATTATCTGCTCCCAATGCTTTCATAATGCCAATCATATTCGTTCGCTCCAGAATAAGAATGAGCAGAGCCGTAATCATGTTGATGGCTGCTACGATAATCATCAGCGTAAGAATGATGAGTTCGTTCATGGTTTGCAAATCGAGCCAATCAAAAATACCCGGGCTTATACTCTTGATAGTCTGCACATCGAGCTTTGGGTTATTCATTCGCGAGTAAACCTGTTCGCCAATGTTTTCGAGCGGGTCGCGCTTTAGTTCGTCAAACTTTTCTTCACTCAGCAAGGCTCCGAAGAGCGTAAGAAAGTAAGACCGGCTGCGGTCTTTAAAAAGATTTTCCTGCTTCAGAAAAACTTCAAAACCGCCAACGGTATCTTTGCCCCAATTGTTTAACTCCTGAATTACGCCAATATCCACCATCGCGTACTTCTTATCAACCTCTTCCATACCGGTTTCAAAAATTCCCTGCACTTTAAACGGACGGTTGCGGATGCTCCTTCCCATAAAGGAAACAATCACCTTGTCGTTCAGTTTCAGTTGCAGGCGGTCAGCGGTTGCTTTCGAGATAAGAATCTGTTGCTGTGAGCTTTCTTCTTCCAGATTTATCTTCTTCCCCTGCTTTAAATACGGCAACATGTTCTTCCATTCAAAATCATCTCCTACACCTTTCAGAACAATTCCTTCAAAGTCATCATTGGTTTTCAGCAGGCCGCCTTTTAGAGCGGTTACCTGAATATGTTGCGCTTCGGGAATTATTTCTCCGTTGGTATAAAAATCCTGATACCGGTAAATGCCTTCCTCCTGCAATGAATTTGTGAGCGAAAACGGAACAATCTCAAGGTGTGACCAAAAACTCAGCACCTTGCTCCTGATTTCTTTCTGAAACCCGTTGACCAGCGAAGTGGTAATGATCATGGTGCTTAAACTCAATGCCACTGCTGCCACCGCAATACGGATAATAAAAGAGGAAAAACTCTTGCGGCTACTGAAAGCAATCTTGCGGACAATGAAAAATTCGAGATTCACGATTCGAGTATAGAGTTTAAAGTTTGAAGTTTAAAGTTTAATGTTTGATGTTTGCCGTAACGATGAAAAGAATTGCAACCCTGGTTATTATAATTTTCGCTTTACAGAGTTGTAATGCACAGCCAACAACCACTCACCACTCACCACTCGCCACTCACCAACTTATTACCGGTGCTGAACGGATGGATGTCCTCCTCCCTCTGCTGAAGGATAAGAAGGTTGCGCTGCTGGTAAATCAAACTTCATTGGTTGGCACAACTCACCTGGTAGATACCTTGCTTGCTTACAAAATCAACATCCAAAAAATATTCGCCCCGGAGCATGGTTTCAGAGGAGGTGCAGATGCCGGAGAACACGTGCGCGATAGTGTAGATGCTAAAACAAAAATCAAAATCATTTCGGTGTATGGCGAAAGGAAGAAGCCTTCTGCTCAGGATTTGAAAGATGTGGATGTAGTGATTTTCGATATACAGGATGTGGGTGTGCGTTTCTATACTTTCATTTCATCGCTTCATTACTTTATGGATGCCTGTGCGGAGAACAACAAAGGGTTAATTGTGCTCGACCGTCCGAACCCTAACGGATGGTATGTTGACGGACCGGTGCTTAAAAAAGAATTTCAATCGTTTGTGGGTGTGGATCCTATACCGGTAGTGCATGGGTTAACGGTTGCGGAATATGCGCAAATGGTGAACGGAGAAAAATGGTTGACCGGTGGTGCGCCATGTAAACTGAAAGTGATTGAATGCCTGAATTACAATCACACAATGCGATACAGCTTACCGGTGAAGCCTTCCCCGAATTTGCCAAACGATGTAGCCGTGTACAACTATCCGTCCATCTGTTACTTCGAAGGAACTGACATTTCGGTTGGAAGAGGAACTGATTATCCCTTTCAGATGATTGGTTCGCCTTATGTAACAGTGCGGAATTTTTCTTTTCGCCCCGAAAGTAAGCCCGGTGCAAAAAATCCTCCGCATCTCAATCAGGTTTGTTTTGGGTTTGATTTGCGGAGAGCAAACACATCGAAAGGAGAAATCAATCTCTCATATCTGTTGAAAACCTATGCTGCCTTTGCGGACACTTCTAAATATTTTCTGCCAACAGGATTCTTTGATAAACTGGCCGGAACCGGTGAATTGCGGAAACAGATTATTGCCGGTAAAACCGAAGCAGAAATTAAGGCAAGCTGGAAGAATGATTTGGATGAATACAAAAAGAAGAGAAAGAAGTATCTGCTTTACAAAGATTTTGAATAGACCGGAGAAACATAAATTGAATGTCATGCTGAGCGGAGTCGAAGCATCCTCGCTTTCACCCTTCGACTTCGCTCAGGGTGACATGTGCCTTTTAAATTAGTAAAGTATACGATGAAGAAACTGAGAATAATATTTATGGGTACACCGGAGTTTGCCGTTCCTATGTTGGAAGTGTTGGTGAACTCAACACATGAAGTTGTGGGGGTGGTTACTGCACCCGATAAACCCGCAGGCCGGGGAATGCAGTTAATGGAAAGCGAGGTGAAGAAATGTGCCAAACAACATTTGCTCCATATCCTTCAACCGGAGAAACTGAAGAACGAAAATTTTCTCTCAGAGTTGAAAGCATTGAATGCAGACTTATTTGTTGTAGTGGCTTTTCGTATGTTACCGGAAGTGGTCTGGAGTATGCCACCATTGGGAACAATTAACCTCCATGCTTCTTTGCTGCCGCAATACCGTGGAGCGGCTCCTATTAACTGGGCCATTATCAATGGCGAGAAAGAAACCGGAGTAACTACTTTCTTTATTCAGCAGGAAATTGACACCGGTAAGATTATTTTTCAGGAGAAGATTGCGATACGCGAAGAGGAAAGCGTTGGTGAGTTGTATACTGAGTTGATGCAGCTTGGGGCAAAGGTTCTCCGCAAAACAGTAGATGCCATTGCCGAAGGAAACTATCCGCAAATACCGCAGGACCATATTACCGATGTAAAACATGCTCCTAAAATTTTTAAAGAAACCTGCAAAATTGATTGGAACAAAGATGCTGACTACATCTATAACTTCATTCGCGGGTTAAGTCCGTATCCGGCTGCTTATACTTTGCTCGATGGGAAAGTGTTTAAGATTTATAAAGCTACCGGTGGCACGGCTTTGAGCCGTGCCACCGGTATTGGCGAATATGAAACAGACGGCAAAACCTTTCTGCGCTTTCAATGCAGCAACGGAATGATTGATGTAAAGGAATGTCAGTTAGAAGGGAAAAAGAAAATGAGTGTGGAAGAATTTCTGCGGGGGAACAAACTCTCTTAAAACCACTTCTTTTTTACAAAGAACCAGGTGATTGCTGAAGAAACCAAAATAGACAGGGAAAAAACAATGACGAAAGAGTACGGGTGGTGACCGTACGGAAGTTCCACGTTCATTCCGTAAAAGCTGGCTATCAAAGTGGGAATCATCAATACAATCGTTACCGAAGTCAGCCGCTTCATTATCTCGTTCAGGTTATTGGAAATGATAGAGGCAAAAGCATCCATGGTTCCGTTCAGAATATCGGAATACATTTCGCTCATGGAAAGCGCCTGCTGGTTTTCGATGATGATATCTGCCAGCAAATCGAGTTTTTCTTCATCCTTTATCTTTAAAAAATTACTGCGCTGAATTTTGAGCAGCAGTAAATCGTTAAAGCGAAGATTGGTTACAAAGTAGATTAAGCTCTTCTGTATGTTCAGCAACTTGGTTAAGTCGTTATTGCTCGAAGATTTATACAGGGCTTTCTCATACGCATAACGCTCGTTATTGATGTTCTTCAAAAACTGCTGGAACATGGTCACGTTCCTTTCGAAAATCGAAAGAATGGTTCCTTCTACATCATCCGGATTAAAATTCTTTGGTGGGGTGTTCAGGAAAAATTCAATTACATCGTTTTTATAGGCGCTCACCGTAACCAGGTTGTTGGCCGTGCGGATAATACCAATAGGAATGGTAATGTAACTGGCCTCAATATCCGAAATGCCATCGTTAGGCAGGGGTGTTTTCAATACAATCAAATCAACGCCCTCTTCGCTTTCGTAGCGCGAGCGCTCGTCAATATCCAGGGAGTCGGTAATAAAATCTATGTCAATGGAAAGTTGTTCGCTGAGCTTTTGTGTTTCCTCAGTTCCGAACGGGCCGTACAAATGAATCCAGCATCCCTTCTCGGGGCTGTTGAGCCGTTTCAGGCCACCGTTTTCTTTTTTCAGATAAACTACCATCGTTCATTAATAAGCAGGTATTGGTAAGCGGGCGCAAAACTAAACGGATATGCGAAAGCTAAAAACAATTCAAAAAAATAGTAGTGTCTCCGTTTGGCTTCTCTCCTCGCAAAGTGTCAGGCTGAGCGCAG
>CAZBPG010000122.1:0-10447 GCA_964493695.1 uncultured Chitinophaga sp.
CAGCAACATTCTTATCAAGTTCATCTTGTGAATTATGAAAGAGGTCTAATGAAAACCGGATGCGAAGAAATAAAAAACTCCATCAAGTTGTTTGATGGAGTTTTTGGTTTTGTCCCCTCTCCTTCGGAGAGGGTTAGGGAGAGGTTAATTCTTTGGCGACAGCAAACTCGGCTGTTCCACCGGTACCGATTTTTCGGGTTCGGCTTTAATTACTTCGCCTTTTATGTAAATAACTTTATCGGGCTGGTCGCTGTTGGAATTGATGGTGATGGATTTAGTGAAAGCACCCGGACGGCCCTGTGTGTTATAGGTAACGAGAATGGTGCCGTCTTTGCCGGGAAGGATAGGCTCCTTAGGCCAGCTTGGAGTAGTGCAACCGCAACTGGCGCGAACGTTTGAAAGTATCAGCGGCTCTTTACCGGTGTTGTTGAATTTAAACTCGTGAGTAACCTGAGGGCCTTCGGGTATTTCTTTGAAGTCGTAGGTTTCTTCCTTGAAAATTATTTTGGCTGCATTCGGATTAACCACAGCCGGTGGAGCGGTTTCGGGTTTCTTTACATCGGTGGTAGCCGGAGCTGCATGGTTGTGACCTTCATGGCTGTGGCCATCGTGGTTATGACCGTCATGCGAATGGTCAACGGCCTGAGCCGAAAGGAAGGCTGCACATGCCAGCGAAAGAGTAAGAGATAAAAGCTTTTTCATATTGATTAAGATTTATACGCCAAAAATAAGAGGCGGAATCACATCTGCCCGTTTTTTTTCGGTTTTATGATTGCCGGTTAACAAGTTTTAAAACGGATTGCTTTAAATATCGCCCAACATAGGGCGGAGTATAATCTCTTCCACCACTGTATTTTCCGAGAGATGGTAAACATCCCACACCGATTGGGCAACATCTTCGGGTTTCATAAATCTGGATTCGGGGAGGTCGCTCGCTTTCCACGAATCGGTATAAGTGGCACCGGCAATAAGGGCAGTTACTTTAATGCGATGTTCTTTCAACTCTTCGCGGAGGGCTTTGGATAGCCCGAGTAAGGCAAACTTAGATATAGAATACGAACCGCCATTCGGGTAAGCCTGAATACTCGCTACGGAACAGAGGTTAAAAATGTGACCGGTCTTCTTCTCCATCATCTTAGGCAACAGCATACGGCTGAGATGATACGCGCTGTAAAGATTTGTTTCCATCAGGGTTTCGAGAGTGCTCTCAGCTTCATTGATAACCTGACCGGGGATAAAGATACCCGCGTTGTTGACGATAATATCTACTGCACCGAATTCGCTGTTTACTTTTTCTGCGAAAGCTTTTATCTCTTCTTTCTTGCTGACATCGCACACAAAAGTGATAAGGGACGAGGGACGAGGGGCGAGGGACGATGCGAGCGCATCTAAATCTTTCTTTGTTCTGGCGCAGATAGCCAGATCCCAGCCTTCCTTGGCAAACTTTTCGGCAATGGCGCGGCCAATTCCTTTGGTAGCACCGGTGATGACGATTTTCTTGTTCATAGAGCGAACTTACAATTTTAATGGTTTTGTCATGCTGAGGAACGAAGCATCTTGTATTTTCTGAATAAAGCAATACAAGACTCCTCACTGCGCAGAGCCTCCGTTCGGAACGACAAGTGAGCACAATGTATTATTACGGTTCTGTATCACATTGTTATATTTTTCTTTTCTTAGCCGCATGCTTATAATCAGATTTTTTGAGCAGTTAGGTGCTTACTTAATATTGATGCGCCAATCCATATCGAAACCCGAAAAGGGAAGGATGTACTGGAACGAAACGTTCCGGCAGGCGAAAGATATTGGAGTAGGCTCGCTGCCTATTATTGCCATTGTATCTACTTTTATTGGTGGCGTAAGTGCGGTGCAGTTTGCTTACCAGTTCCGGTCTATCAGTTTAGTGCCTATGTGGTGGATTGGTTCTATTGTGCGCAAGGGAATGATTCTGGAATTAGCGCCCACCGTATCGGCATTATTGCTCGCAGGTAAAGTAGGAAGCAACATAGCATCGGAGCTGGGCACCATGCGCATCAGCGAACAGATAGACGCTTACGAAATTATGGGCGTGAACACACCGGCTTATCTCATCGGTCCTAAAATAGCGGCATCGGTAGTGGTGGTGCCTATGCTGGTGGTGATAGCTGTAGTGCTGGGTATTTTAGGAGGATGGGGCGCGGGGCTGCTGGGCGGTTTCTTTTCTACGGCCGAATACTTTCGCGGGGTGCAGGATAACTTCGACAGCTACGATGTGGTGATTATGATGGTGAAAACCGTGTTGTTCGGTTTTACACTCTCTTCTATTTCGTGCTATAAAGGATTTACAGTGCAGGGCGGTGCGGTGGAGATAGGCAAATCTTCTACACAGGCGGTGGTGCTGAGTTCTATCTTTATGATGATTGTAAACTTTTTTGTAGCCTTCCTTTTACTGTGATAGAAATACAAGACATTAAGAAAGATTTCGGAACGCAGCAGGTGCTCAAGGGCATCAGCGCGCAGTTTGATAACGGCAAATGCAACCTGATAATAGGCAAGTCCGGTTCCGGTAAAACCGTTACGCTTAAGTGCATGGTGGGTTTGTTTGAACCGGATGCCGGGAATATTTTTTACGATGGGCGCAACATTACCGAGATGGATTTTCACAGCCGGAAAGCCATTCGCAGAGAAATAGGGATGCTCTTTCAGGGCACGGCCCTTTTCGATTCGCTGACGGTAGAAGAGAACGTGCGCTTTCCGCTCGATATGTTTACCGAGCAAACCATGGCAGAGAAAACGGAGCGCGTTAATTTCTGTTTGGGCAGAGTGAATTTACCGAACACCAACAAAAAGTATCCCGGTGAGCTATCCGGTGGTATGAAAAAGCGCGTGGGTATTGCCCGCGCTATTGTCATGAACCCGCGCTATCTGTTTTGCGATGAGCCGAACAGCGGCCTCGACCCGAAGACGGCTATCGTGATTGACGAGTTGATTCGCGAGATTACGCTGGAGTATAACATGACTACTGTGGTGAATACCCACGACATGAACAGTGTAATGGGCATTGGCGATAAGGTGGTTTTTCTGCACGAGGGCCTGAAGTACTGGGAAGGCACCAAAGAGGAAATTATGCAGATAACAGACGGAGAGCTTTTTGATTTTATATTCGCGTCCGACTTTTTGAAAGACCTGAGGAGGCACGCTAAATACTAAAGCGCAAAAGGCAAACAGCAAAGGGCAACAACAAGAAACAACAAACCATAAACAAGCAACCATAACATGAGCGTTTTAGTCAATAAGAATTCGAAAATTGTAGTGCAGGGCTTTACCGGTAAGGAAGGAACTTTTCATGCCGAGCAGATGATTGCTTACGGCACTAAAGTAGTAGGCGGTGTAACGCCCGGTAAAGGAGGAGAGAAGCATTTGGGCAAACCGGTGTTCAACACCGTAGCCGATGCGCGCAAAGCCACCGGTTGCAACGTGAGTATTATTTTTGTTCCGCCTGCTTTTGCAGCCGATGCCATTATGGAAGCTGCCGATGCCGGTATAGAAGTAGTGGTGTGCATTACCGAAGGCATACCGGTGCAGGATATGGTGAAAGCAAAAAGTTACCTGAGCGATAAAAAGACAAGGCTCGTGGGCCCTAACTGCCCCGGTGTAATTACACCAAACGAAGCCAAGGTGGGTATTATGCCCGGCTTTGTTTTCAAGAAAGGAAGAATAGGTATTGTTTCAAAAAGCGGTACGCTTACTTACGAAGCCGCTGACCAGGTGGTGAAGGCCGGCCTCGGAGTTTCTACCGCCATTGGCATTGGTGGCGACCCGATTATAGGCACTACTACTAAAGAAGCGGTGGAACTGTTTATGAACGACCCCGCTACCGATGGCATTATTATGATTGGCGAAATAGGTGGTTCGCTCGAAGCGGAAGCGGCACGTTGGGTAAAGGCCAACAACCGGAAACCGGTGGTAGGTTTTATTGCCGGTCAAACGGCTCCTGCCGGTCGCAGAATGGGACATGCCGGTGCTATCATTGGCGGCAAAGACGATACCGCTGCGGCTAAAATGAAAATTATGCGCGCCTGCGGAATTACCGTGGTGGATTCTCCGGCAGCTATCGGTGAGACAATGGCGAAGGTGCTGAGTGCAAAAGGCAAAACGCAAAGTGCAAAAAGCAAAGTGCAAAGTGCAAAGCCCAAAGCGCAAAAAACAAAAAGCAAAGTGCAAACGGCAAAGAGTGTGGCAAAGAAAACTGCTAAGCCCGCTAAGAATAAAAAAGGAAAGACCGCTGCTAATGCTCCAAAGCCTAAGGCGGCTAAGAGGGTAGTGAAGAAGAGCAAGGCGAAAGCGAAGAGATAAAAGACCTTTCGGGGGAACAACAAGAGAGAAGCCATCGCTTATAACGATGGCTTCTCTGTTTTAGACAGGCAGTTTAGTATTCCTCCTGTTAATATAATAATCGGTTGCAACGCGCTTCCGCTTCTTTCATACGGAGAAAGGGTTTTCACGCTTTGGAACAGCAGGCTAGAGGTTTTAATCATTCAGTTTCAGCACCGCAATAAATGCTTCCTGCGGAACTTCTACTTTACCGAACTGTCGCATTTTCTTTTTACCCTTCTTTTGTTTTTCGAGGAGTTTGCGCTTACGCGAAATGTCGCCTCCGTAACACTTAGCCGTTACATCTTTGCGGATAGCCGATATAGTTTCACGGGCAATAATTTTTGCACCGATGGCAGCCTGTATAGGAATAACAAACATCTGCCGAGGTATAATTTCTTTCAGTTTCTCACACATTCTGCGTCCGAAGTCTTCGGCCTTGCTGCGGTGAATCATGGCAGAGAAGGCATCTACCTGTTCGGCATTTAAAAGAATATCAAGTTTAACCAAATCACCGGGGCGGTAATCAATAGGGTGATAATCGAACGAAGCATAACCGCGCGAGATAGATTTCAAACGGTCGTAGAAATCAAACACAATTTCTGCTAGTGGCATTTCAAAGTGAAGTTCCACCCGGTCTTCAGTCAGGTAACTTTGATTCATCAGGATACCGCGCTTATCCATGCACAAAGTCATAATAGAGCCGATGTATTCGGGCTTGGTAATAACCTGTGCTTTAATGTATGGCTCTTCAATGCGGTCAATGCGGGTAACATCGGGCATATCGGCAGGATTGTGAATGGTGATTTGTTCGCCATTGCTCAAATACGCTTCGTAACTCACCTGCGGAACGGTGGTGAGGATGGTCATGTCGTATTCGCGCTCCAGACGTTCCTGCACAATCTCTAAGTGCAGCAAGCCCAGGAAACCGCAACGGAAACCAAAGCCGAGGGCAATAGATGTTTCCGGTTCAAACACCAGCGAAGCATCGTTGAGTTGCAATTTTTCTAAAGAATCACGCAGATCTGTGTAGTCATCGTTATCTATCGGGTAGATACCGGCAAATACCATCGGTTTTACATCTTCAAAACCATGAATGGCTTCAGCACAAGGATTATTCCGAAGCGTAATGGTATCTCCAACGCGTATTTCTTTTGCGCTCTTAACACCGGTAACAATATAACCTACGTCACCGGTTTTTACTGCGGGACGTTCTTCCAAATCAAAACGGAGAATGCCTACTTCATCTGCCGGATAATTTCCACCGGCATTTACAAAGTGAACTTCATCCCCTTTCTTTACGGAGCCATCAAGTATCCGGTAGTAAGCTATAATACCACGGAACTGATTAAACATGGAATCGAAAATCAAAGCGCGCAATGGAGCATCCGGATTGCCTTTAGGCGAAGGAATTCTATCAATGATAGCATCGAAAATTTTCTCTACCCCTAAACCGGTTCTTCCGCTGGCATGAATAATTTCTTCGCGCTTACAGCCTACTAAGTTTACCATTTGGTCTTCTACCAACTCCGGGTTAGCCCCTTCCATATCTATTTTATTCACGATTGGAATAATCGTCAGCCCTTGTTCTATAGCGAGATAGAGATTGGAAATGGTCTGTGCCTGAATTCCCTGTGAAGCATCAACAAGTAACAACGCGCCTTCGCAGGCGGCAAGGGAACGTGAAACTTCATAACTGAAATCTACGTGGCCGGGAGTGTCAATCAGATTCAATACATACTTTTCACCCTTATGGATAAAATCCATTTGAATAGCGTGACTCTTAATAGTAATGCCGCGTTCACGCTCCAGGTCCATGTTGTCGAGCACGGTGTCCATCATGTTGCGTTCGCTGATGGTTTTGGTAGTTTCAATTAACCTGTCCGCCAGCGTAGATTTACCGTGGTCAATGTGAGCGATGATGCAAAAGTTCCTGATATTTTTCATTGGCGCGCGAATATAACTGAAAAGGTGAATTGCAGAAGAAGCAGCCTTTCGCGCAGTTCAATCTGATTTCGCTGTACGGAGTGTCTGTTAAATAACTTCAGTAAACATCCTGTTCATATTACATTAGAGTTTACAAGCTACGACTATGAAAAAGATAACCTCTCTTCTTTTTCTGTTTTCAATTTCCATTACCTCGAAAGCAGGATACGATTTATTGTTCTGTACTAAAGCCGACAGTTTGGGTAACTGCAAAAGCAAAGGCGAAACTTTTGAATGGAAAGGAGATAAAACCGCCCTTGAACTGGTGGTAATGAACAAGGAAAAAATAGGAGCAGCTAAACTGAAGTTTAAACTGTTTGCGATGGAGAATGACCGTGAAGGAACTTTGTATGCTGACCTTTCATTAAATGTGATGCCGGGAGCATCTTATGCTATGAAGAAAATGTTCTTCTACAAGCCGGGATATTATAAGGTGGAAGTAGCAGATGAAAACGGAAAGACTTTAACTTCGGGATTCGTTACTATTTCAGAACGGATAGAATAGCGGTGATAGCGTAATTACTGCTTTATCAGTTTAAGTGTTTTGGTTTTTTGTGCAGCAGTAACTTCAATAAAATAAATACCCGGAAGCCAGTTAGCCGTTGGCAGTTGAGAGTTGGCAGTAAGTAAGCCACTACCTAAAGTTTCGCCCAAAGAATTATAAACAGAGTAAGTTGTTGTTGCAGTTAAATCTGCAATCCGTATTCCGCAATCCGAATTACAGGGGTTCGGATAAACCGAAACAGTTAAATCATCTTTCACTTCCTCTACTGCATTCACCACCGGTGCATTATACTTGGCAACAAACAGGTCGTTGCCGTTGGCATAATCAATTTGTATGCTGCCGAAAAAACAGGTGTGCAGGTAATATCCGCACACCGAAACATTTCCGTTAGTGTGAACAGCTATACCAAAACCACATTCCGTATCCATGCCGCCTGCTTTTGCAACCCAGCGGGTGTTTCCGTTTTTATCGAAGCTGATTAAAAACACATCGCGGTCAATCGCATTGAGTGTATGACCGTCAAAATCAATAAAAACCTGAAACATACCGGTAGAAAAAATATTGCCGTTATCGTCAGCAGTAATAGCACAGCCTAAATCTAACTGAAGCCCTTTGCCCGCGCGCACCCACATGTTGTTTCCTGCTGTGTCGTAACGTGCTACAAAAACATCGTTGTAGTCAGAGTAGGTAACAGAGTTGTTATTAAAGTAAGCGGTGCCGGCAAAGTATCCGGTTATACTGGGGTAACCTTCTTTGTCGCTGCAAACTCCGTTCGCCCCGTCTTCGTATGTGCCGCCTGCACGTTTTAGCCAGTCAGCAGAGCCATCACCGGTCTGCACTTTTGCCAGAAAAACATCATAGCTGGGCGAAATGGAGTTCACCGTTGCCACTCCTATTTTCAGGTTGCCGCCAAAATATCCTGTAAGAAAAACACCGCTGTGGTAGTTATAAGCGATACCGGTAATCAGGTTGGCGTTGTTACCGGTGACAGATTTTGCCCACACCACATTTCCGCCCCCGTCATATTTAGCGTAAAACGATTCATGATATAAATTGCTGCTGCTGAGGTTGAGGCTGCCGAGCGTGATGGAGTTCTCATAGTTTCCGGCAATGTAAATGTTGCCCCCGTTGTCAACGGTAATGCCCGTGGCATTATCGTAACCGGTTCCTCCGGCACTGCGCACCCAAATCAAATTTCCGCTGTCATCATACTTGGCTATAAAAGCATCTATCTGACCTTTGGTAACAAGAGCGGTGTTCTCAAAAAAAGCAGTGTCTTCAAAAGTTCCGCAGAGGTATAAGAAACCCTTGTCCCATTTAATGCTGCTCCCTAAATCGTTGCCTTTACCGCCTGCCAGTTTTACCCAAAGCAGGTTTCCGGCAGGGTCGTACTTGGCAATATACGCTTCGTAAATTCCGTTGCCCTGATAAACAGTTCCTGAAAAATTTGCTTTGCCTGCAATGTTACCGGTTACATAGGTATTACCCGACACATCAACGGCTACAGCGTTGGCAGCATCGTTACCTATATCACCTTCGCCTTTTGCCCACACCCAGGATTGAGCGGGAGAGACATTAGACACAAGACACAAGACAATAGCAAGTAAAGAATGGCGGGTGGCGAGTGGTAAATGAAATTTCATTCGTTCAAAGCAAAGAAAAGTTTTGTAAAGCCTCATTAACGTTTAAACAAAACTGAAACTGAAATTTTCTGTTCCCACATAAACCAGACAAACAGAACAAAGGATGCCATGGCAAACGAAATGCTTGCCGCTAAACCGGCACCGCTCATTACATACTTAGGTATAAGGATGAAACTGAAAAGGACAAGCGTTGCCGCACCGGCCATATTTGACACGATGAGCGGTTTGTATTTGCCTATGCCGAAATAAAAACTGCTGATAACAACCGGAATACTGTAAACCAGTATGCCCGGGAAAAGAAAACGCATACTGTGTTTTACATCGGCAAAACCTTCTCCGAAAACAAAAACGTAAACCGGTGAAGGAATCAGATAAATACAAAGCAGAGCGGATGCGCACAACACAAAACTCAGTTTAACTAATCGCAGCGTCTGCTGCGCCTCGTGCTTTATTTTTTCGGAATTGGAAGTAGAAACATAATGCACCGTAGAAATACTCCGGGGAATAATCCATACTGCTTCGAGAATGGAGATGCCGATGGAGTATACACCCAGATATTGAATGCCCTGCTGCAAACCAAGCTGATAGAAATAGTACCGGAGATTAAGCAGTTGAAGAATTTCCACCAACTGATAAAGCAGCCCGTACCGGAACGATTGCTTTAACTCGTTCCAGGAGAAATCTTTTTTAAAGGCAGAAAAGTGAACCCAGTGCTTTACCAAAAAGAAACTGACGAAGGCGGTGAGCAGGTAGGCACCCAGTGAAGCGTAGATATAAGCGTACGCATCGCTGATGCGCAGAAAGTAAAAGCAAAACAGCACACCGGTTACCTGCAGCAGCAGCGAAACAACCGTAACCAGATTAGATGTGCTGATTTTTTTCTTTGCCAACAGAATGGTCTGGTGAATGTTGATGAAAGAAGAAAGCAGGCTCAACACCGCCAGCGAGGGAATGTGACTGGCCTGAATGATAGAAGTGTAACGCAGAAAAAGAAAACCGAGCAGGGCCACCACTACACTCCAGGCATAAGCAGGTATCGTGAGCAGCTCAATTTTATTGCGGGGGATAAGATACACCAGTGCCTGCCCGCCCATAATGTTGCTGAAGAAGATGAAGAAAGAAAGTGTGGTAATGAGCAGGGTTACATCGCCTTTTACAGCCGGACCGGAATGGCGGGCAATGAGCAGGGCAATAAGAAAGTTAAGAGCCGTAGAAGCACCGCGAGAGAAAACAGTATAGATAATTTGCTTCCGCAACAGAATGGTTTTTAGAAACTGTAGTTATGTCATCCTGAGCGGAGTCGAAGGATTTGAGCGAATATGGTTCGACTCCGCTCACCATGACATAACTCAATTAAGCGACCAACTTAAACAGTTTCTAAAAGGAAATTAAAAACCTTTCAAAGATTTTCTGATTTTCGGCTCTGATGAATGTAATCTTTCATGCGGCCCTCTATCTTTTATACCTCACACTTTTTGTGTGGTTGATTTTTAAGTGGAAATTTTTTGCAGTAGAAGGGACTAATAAAAAGCATTTCGCTTTTTTCTTTTTGCTGAAAATTATTGCCGGAGTTTCCCTAACGCTCATTTACACCTGGTGCTATACCGACCAGGCAAAGGCCGACATCTACCGGTACTTTAACGACAGCAAAATAATTTCAACAGTGCTTTTTACCGACCCGGTGGCTTGGCTGAAGATAATGACCGGTTACGGAATAGATGAACCCGAAGTATTTAAATATGTACTGCCCACCCAGTATTTCAGTCACCCGGGTGCAGATATTGTAACAAACAACACCTTCATTATCCGGGTAAGTGTGCTGCTCAATTACTTTTCGTTCAGCAATATTTTCATCAATACCCTTTTTCTCAATTTTATTTCGTTTATCGGTCTCACGGCTCTGTTCAAAGCTGGAGCTAAATGAACTTTACTTCGGAGTTCTCTAATTTCGTCTATTCGA
>CAZBPG010000123.1:0-10358 GCA_964493695.1 uncultured Chitinophaga sp.
AATCGCGGTTGGTTACGTGCAAATAGCGCAGGGTAGTCTTTAAATCATTATGCCCAAGCAGGTCCCCCAATTGTCACAGAATTGTAAAATTTTACTAATAACTTAAACCGTACACAATACCATGTGTCAATAACGTTATAAGTAAAACAAATAGCATGTTAGTGGTAACGGTCCCTTCTCTTATTCCTCTTGTAACCCTCAGCGGTGCACCGTATGCGGTAAGCTGCATAAGCGGTTCGCTGCTTACCGGTGAGGAGTGTTTACGGGCCATACGCATTTATCTTTCGCTTTGTATCAACAAATTCAGGCCGCACAGTTATGCTATACGCGGCCGGGCTACGTTTTTCCTCAACTCGTAGAGGTTTGTCATTCCGAACGGAGGTCTCGGCTCAGCCGAGACGAAGTGAAGAACCTTGTATTCAATACAAGATACCTCGTTCCTCGGCATGACAACCACAATGAGGACCAATTTTGAATCTATAAACACTTTAAATTTTAAAATCATGAAAACAAATAAAAAGCGCGACCGCAAAACCATGCGACTCCGCAACCGTGACCGGGTGAACCGGTTGCGTAAACAGGCTGTAAGATTAGAGCCTTTATTTATTCTCGTTCTTATCAAGCTTGACTTAAACAACCTGAACGCAGCTAAGGTGGCCGAGCGTTTATCCATCTACAAAACCATGCTTACAGGTAATCCGGATTTTCCAACCACATCACCATCGGTGGCTGAGTTAGATACGGCCTTGGGTCAGTTAACTGCCTTGATGGTTTCCGCTTCTAATGGCGACCGGCTGCAGATAGAACTGCGCGACCAGAAGCAGAAGGAGTGTGAGGATATGATTCGTCAGCTCGGTTACGACATACAGCACCAGAGCCACGGTGATTCCGAAAAGATTCACAGCGCAGGTTTCGAAACCCGCAAGGGCAAAAGCCCTTCGGAGTTACCGGCACAGGCGCAGGGGCTTAAAGCTAAACTGGGTGTATTTCCGGGCACTATCAAGCTGCGCTGGAGAGCAGTAAAACTGCGCAGCGGTTATGTGGTGCAAATGACCACTACACCGGCAGATAGTAACTCGTGGAGCACCATTCACAAAGGCGGTAAAGTAACCTTTGAAGTAACCGGCTTGCAACCGGCTACGGTGTATTACTTCCGCGTGTTTGCGTTTAACTCATTGGGCGATGGACCGGTGAGCGATATCTGCAACCAGAGTTGTCTGTAAACCTTGGGTAGGTTAAGTGCCGCTACCGGTTCGTCCGGGGCGGCATATTTTTGTACCAAGCCTCTTTAAAATTCGTACTTGTTTACGCAGAAACCGGAGCAAGCGGTGAGTTTTATCACTTCCTCACTTTCAGCCTTTGGCCTATCTCGATGGTTGTGCTGCTGAGGCCGTTCAACTCTTTCAATTCGTCTACCGACATGCCGTAAATGAGTGCTATACGGAAAAAGGTCTGCCCTTTCTGCACCACGTGATACTCGCTTTGGGTCACATTGTATCTGGTTCCGCCCGGGCCTATTTCAACGGACTTAGTAGATGGTGGCGGAACTACAAACGGTTCTTCGGCAACTACTTTCGTTTCAGGAGCCGATTTTCTTGTTTCTGCCACCGGTTGCGGTTTCTCCTTTACTACCGGTGTTTCTTCTTTCCTGGTAATAGCTGCTTCTTTAGCAGGGGCGCTGGTTTTGGCCGGTTCTTTCTTAAGGGGCAGCGGGTCTTCTACAATTTCTTCTTCACCGGCTTTTAACTGGCGCACAAGAACTACCTGTCCGTATTTCAGTTGTACATCTTCCGGAAAGTCGTTGAGCAAACAAAAGTCGCTCAGCGAAACGTTGAACTGTTCGGCAATGCTGCTGGCGGTTTCGCCATCCAGTACCTGGTGCTTTTGAAAGCGCGGATACGCTATCTGTGCCTGCACCACATCAATTGCAAAAAAAGATAACAAAGCAAGAAGGGCAATAATTCGAAGTTTCATATTTAGCTGATTGTGGTTACAAGTATAAAATTTTTAGCGGAGAATGATAAGGATTGCACAACTCCATAGCTTTTCTATTTTCGCCTCTCAAATTTTGAATATGCAGCAACTCAGTCAATATCTAGAGCAAAACAAGGAACGTTTTTTAAACGAACTGCTCGACCTTCTACGTATCCCCTCTATAAGTGCCGATGAAAAGTATGCACCCGATGTAAACAGCGCTGCGCTATTTGTGAGCGAACAGTTAAAGAAAGCCGGTGCCGATAAAGTGGAAGTAATGCCCACCAAGGGTTATCCGGTGGTGTATGGCGAGAAGATAGTAGATGCAAAACTCCCTACCGTTTTAGTTTATGGTCACTATGATGTGCAGCCTGCCGATCCGCTTGACTTATGGAACTCGCCTCCCTTTGAACCGGTGGTGAAAGACGGCAACATATACGCCCGTGGTGCCTGTGACGATAAAGGACAAATGTATATGCATGTTAAGGCGTTCGAGATGATGATGAAAAATAACTGTCTGCCCTGCAACGTTAAGTTCATGATAGAAGGAGAGGAGGAAGTGGGCTCGGTAAATCTTGAGACGTTTGCCGTAGAAAATAAAGAGAAGATTAAAGCAGATGTGATTTTGATTTCTGACACTTCGATGATAAGCAATGAGGTGCCGAGTATCACTACCGGTTTGCGCGGTTTAAGTTATCTGGAGGTGGAAGTAACCGGACCCAACCGCGATTTGCACAGCGGTGTGTATGGTGGTGCAGTGGCTAACCCCATCAATATTCTCTGCGATATGATTTCATCGCTGCACGATAAAGACAGGCGCGTTACCATTCCCGGCTTTTATGATGCGGTAGAAGAAGTAAGTAAAGAGGAGCGTGATGCCATGGCAAATGCCCCTTTTGATTTGAAAGATTACAAAGCTCATCTCGACATTAATGAAGTTTTAGGAGAGAAAGGCTATTCCACACTCGAAAGAGTTTCTATCCGTCCAACGCTTGACGTAAACGGAATATGGGGAGGTTACACCGGTCAGGGTGCCAAAACGGTACTGCCTTCCAAAGCCTATGCAAAAATTTCGATGCGCTTAGTGCCAAATCAAAAAAGCGAAGCCATTATGCAGTTGTTTGAAGCGCACTTTAAACAGATTGCACCTCCTTATGTAAAAGTGAAAGTAATGCCGCATCACGGTGGTGAGGCGGCTGTTACGCCCACCGATTCTGTGGCCTACAAAGCAGCTTCAGGCGCTATGGAAACAACCTTTGGTAAAACCCCTATCCCTTTGCGCACCGGTGGTAGCATTCCGATTGTAACTATGTTCGAAAAGGTGTTGGGTATTAAATCGGTGTTGTTTGGTTTTGGTTTGGATAGTGACGCTATTCACTCGCCAAACGAGAAATACGGATTGTTTAATTATTACAAAGGCATAGAAACACTGCCGTATTTTTATCAGAACTTTGCAGCAATGAGTAAGAACAGCTAAGATGAATACCATAGTATTACCAACAACACTCCACTGTGCCGGCTGTATCGAAAGCATAAAGCCGTTTTTTAATTCCTCGAAAAGAATAAAGGAATGGAAAGTGGATTTAAGCAAACCGGTAAAAACAATCACGGTAACAGGGGAGGAGATAAGCAAAGTAGAGGTTGCTGAATTGCTGCAAAAGGCAGGATACGATGTGCTCGAAGAAACGGAAATCAAATCAACAGAACTGCCTCAAATAGGAACAGGTAACAGGAAGATAGAAACAACAAGCCCAGCTTTCTGGAGCGATAGGAATATCTGGAAGCGGGCTTCATTCAATACCCTTAATTGCTTAATCGGCTGCAGTATTGGCGACTTCGGAGCTATTATCTTTCTGCAGGCTTACTATCCGCAAATAAATATGTTCACCCAGATGCTGTTAGCAACAATCTGCGGATTGTGTACTTCGGTGCTCCTGGAATCTGTAATTTTGAAAGTGCGTGAAAACTTCGACTGGAAAAACGCTTTCACTACAGCGCTTTCCATGTCGTTTATCAGCATGATAACCATGGAAATAGCTATGAATATTTCAGATTTTATGGTTACAGGAGGTAAGGCGGCTTTTAGCTCTCCGCAGTATTGGCTGGCGTTTGGTGTTGCTCTTTTGGCAGGGTTCCTTACACCGCTTCCTTACAATTATTTCAAGCTTAAAAAGTATAACAAAGCTTGCCATTAATACGAATAAGGGTAAGATGAAAAAAATACTTACAGCCACATTCACCGTTTTACTTTTTGTTGCCGCCATTGCCGGCAACTACGATATCAAAACAAGTTCGGTTATTGACCAGCCCGGTACCGAGGTATTGGGCGACTATCAGGGTTCCTGGTATGTGATAGGTTTTGAAACACCCGGTAACCTGAATAAGCCGCCACGCTATAAAATATTTAAGTACTCGGCAGGTTTTAAAACAGGTAAGACATCTGTGCTCTATTCTTCGTTCGGAGAGAAAACGCTTTACCTGCGGGCAGCCTTTGTCAATAATAAAATTTCGTTGTTCTATGCCAGGTGCGGTAAGCGCGAAGATGTAACCGTTCTGCTGGATAAACGCGATAGCCGCAGACAACTCCCTGTTATTATGCGCCAGGATTTTGACCCGGTTACACTGGAACCTGCAGGCGAACCGGTAACTGTCTTCAATGAAGAAGATGAATACTTTGCTCCATCAGGAATTGAAATTTCAGAAAGTCCTGACCGCAGCAAAACAGCTATTTTGTTTAAACCCTATTACAAACAGCAGCGGTATAAAGTAATGGTAACCGATAACAAAAGCGGAGAGGTGTTTGCAAAAACATTCGACTTTAAACTGATGAAGGAGTATCTGAAGTTTTTGAAAATGAAGGTAAACAATAACGGAACCATGCTGATTGAAACAAAGGTTCGCGAGGATGTTATTACCCTATCGCAAAGTACAGCCCCTAAAGGACAGGTGAAGTATCACTTCTTCTCGGTTAACAAGCAAAGCGGAGATAAACCAAAATCAATCGAGATGGCCCTTGTTTCAACACGGGAGCAGTATTCAAGAGAACCATTGATTGAAGCACTTAACAGCGGTGAAATGGTTGTTGCCTATGATGTTGTATCGGGAGAAAGAGAAGCGGTATTGAAAACCATTACGGTTCTTAAATACGATGAGAATTTAACCGCAACCGGTAAGGTAGATGTTGCTCCTGATTCTAAGTTTGTTTCTATGGCAGCGAATTATCATTCCTTTAAGAAAGGCAAAGAGTTTTCGCACCTCGAAACGCAACAGATTTTACCGCTTAGCGATAAAAATTTTATGCTCATTACAGAGTATCATGATACTATTTCGAACACCGATAAGACGCAGCCGGTTAAGACCGAACGCAATTACATTATCACCTATCGTTTTAATGAAGGCATGTCTGTTAATGACCAGCAGTTTATTCCTAAGAAACAGATAAGTGCTGTAGTGGACTATGCTTTTTCAACTAAAGCTTATGCGAAAGGCAATGACGTGTATTTGTTTTATAATGCCGATTGGGAAGCGGATGAAGAGCACAACATGAATCTGCAGTGCAGCCGTCTGGCAGCCGATGGCAGCGAACCGGAGACAAAAAAAGTGTTGAATACTTCTAATGACTTTTTCACCAGTATGGAACAGATTTTTCCAAATAATGAAGGAAAGGTGCTGGTAACAGTAGAAAAGAACGTTGATTACGAAGACGTATCGCGCGAAGTGAAATTGCTGGAGATTACTCCACGGTAAACGAAAAAGGGCTTCCGTTAACGGAAGCCCTTTTTCGTTTTATCGGTTGGATTTATAAAAATCCCGCGCTCTTGATTCCTTTCTTCCCGGCCACATCAATCAGTTTGAAAGCAAGCGTTACTTCGTGTGTCATCAAACCTCTGGTGTTACGTGCCAATCGTGAGATACCGAAATCATAGCTATAGGTAAACAAGAAAAATTTGTGCTCATAACCTGCCTGCAGCACGATAGCGTCTCTTTCCTTAAACCAGCTTCCCACCACTAACTTGCCTTTCTGGTCAAACTTATAAGCCATCAGCAATCCACCGGTAAACTGTTTAAACCGTCCCTGAATATTGTAAAGAACAACCGGGGTAAAATCCATTTTCTTTCCTATAACCTTAACCCCCGCCTGAACATTGAAACGTGCAGGTAGTATTCCTCTTCCGCCTAACAAAGTCATATTGGGTTGATTAAGATGATACCCGGAAAGTCCGGCAAATGCCTGCACCTTTGCATTCTCCGGGGTAAAGTGCCACATAACACCAAAACCTACATCCAGTGCACCTTTGTTAAGGCTCAGGTTTTCACCGGTGGGGTTTTCAGGATTGAAACTGCCGTAAAGATATTGCTCATCAAAAGTCTGGTCGAGCACATTAAACTGGTAATTAATATACCCGATATTAAGTGCTGCATGCAACGAGTTCGATGCGCTCAGTTTTAATCCATAACCAATCGAAAGGGTGGCATTGATCCGGTTAAACCCACCCGATTTATCATCGGTTACATTAATACCAAAATCTAACCGCGACCTTCCTTCCACTTTTCTGGTGGTATCGCTCTTAGCGCCACCGGTCTTTAAGAACAGCGGATACATTAAGGAAATGGCATAGGTCGAATAACCCTTGTCAATACTCGCCCACTGGTTGCGGTAGTTCAGGTTTATCCTGAAATCATTTGTCAACCCCATCATGGCGGGGTTCAGCGCCAACTGATTGTTAAGCGGTTGCGAAAAGCGTGTGTCCTGCGCCTGTGTATTACCTGCCAGCAACAAAACCAACAGAAAGCAAACCGATATTTTAGCTGTATGTTTCATACTATTTATTTTATAGAACATGAATTGTTTAATAATGTGTTTTCGTTTCTTACTTCACTAAATTGACAAGACCTTTCGCATCCACCTTTGTGCCATCGTTCAGCACACCGGTCAGTTTCCAGACGTAGGCATCCGGTGGTGTATCTTCTCCCGTTAATTTGCTGGTGCCATCCCATCCTTCAGTAATGGTTTTTGATAAGAAGAGCAACTCACCGTAGCGGTTGTAGATAGAGAACTCGTAAGTTAGGAAACCACCACCTCTTACATACAACACATCATTGTGTCCGTTTCCATCTGGTGTAAATGCCGAAGGAAGCCAGTAAGGAGTTTCGAAATCTATTACTGTAATCAACACAGTATCGGTATTACGGCAACCGAATAAATCTGTAACGGTCAATACATAATTAGTAGTGGTGTCCGGGCTGGCAACCGGGTTAAATAAATTGGCGTTGCTTAGTCCGGTAACCGGTGTCCAGAAATACTGTACCCCACCGGTTCCGGTTAACTGTACCGATGCTCCCTGAGAAATAGTGTCGTCTACTCCTGCATTGGCACTTGGCAATGAATGAACGGTGATGGTTACATTATCCGTAATCGGATCGCAGCCAACAGTATCGGTCACCACAAGCGTGTAGGTTGTAGTTTGTGTAGGGCTTGCAATCGGATTGCTGGTTGTAACATCGGTCAGGCCGTTTGCTGGTGACCAATTGTAAAACTGTCCTTCAATAAATCCTGCACCTATCTGCACACTGTCGTTCAAACAAATCTCTACATCTGGTCCTGCGTCCGCACTCAGCGGGTCAAGCATGGTAATAGTTACAAAGTCTGAATTCTTGCAACCGGTTCCGGCTGCTGTTACGGTAACACTGTAGGTGGTAACGGAAGCGGTAGGGCTCGCAATCGGATTCTGAGCAAACGGATTATCCAATGTGTTTGAAGGGAACCAATTGTAAGTGCTGCCTGCTGTGGTAGAATCACTGCCCAAGACTACATCGCGGTTTGCACAAATAGTAGTATCCGGACCTGCTTCTGCATAAGGAAGCGGATTGACGCTAATAGTTTGAGTAGATGTATGAGTACAGTTGGCATCTGAAATAGTAAAGGTCACTGTTTTGGTTCCTGAAGAACTGTAGATAACACCATCCGGATTCTCTGATGAGGAAGTGGATGGTATGGCATCTTGCCCTAAATCCCAATCGAACGACCAGTTGCTGCCCGATGTTCCGGTATTACTGAAGTTAATTGGTGCCCCGGCACATTGCGGTGCAGTAGACGCGAACGTAGCTGTTGGTGTTTGATAAATATTGATAGTGCTGATAGCAGTTACCGCACATTGAGTAGTCAGGTTGGTAATGGTAAATGTTACCGTCTTAATTCCTGCGGTAGAGTAAACAACACCCGATGGGTTTTCTGCAATCTCTGTAGCCGGTGAAGCGCCACCACCAAAATCCCAAGCCCAGCTTACACCTGTTGATGTTCCGGTATTGGTAAAGTTAACCGGAAGACCGGTACACTGTGGTGTTGTGGAAGTAAAGTTAGCTACCGGTGTTTCAAGGATGCTGATGGTTTGTGTAGATGTCTGTGTGCAATTCTGGTCAGAAATGGTAAACGTTACCGTCTTGCTTCCTGAAGAGGTATAAAATATACCCGTAGGATTTTGTCCTGATGATGTAGCGGGAGATGCTCCCGGTCCGAAGTTCCATGAATACGACCAGTTACCACCTGTGCTACCGGTGTTGGTAAAGTCAATGCCGGCTCCTGCACATTGCGGTGCATTCGATGTAAAGCTGGCTGTTGGAGTCTGGTGAATATTAATCGTAGTAGTAACGGTTACAGAGCAACCTGAGCCTGCATCGGTGGTAGTCAGCGTTACATTTTTAGTGCCTGCTGTGGAGTAAACAACTCCTGTCGGATTTTCATCCGCACTGGTAGCAGGTGTTGCTCCGGTTCCAAAGTTCCATCCCCAGGTTACACCGGTATTGGCTCCTGTGTTGGTAAAGTCTATCGGTAAGCCGGTGCATTGCGGTGCAGTAGATGTAAATCCGACAGTTGGAGTCGATTGTATAATAATAGACTGGGTAGAAGTTTGAGTGCAATGTTGGTCGGCAATAGTAAAGGTCACTGTCTTGGTTCCGGCCGTGCTGTACATTACTCCGCTTGGGTTTTCAGCGGCTGAAACAGCAGGAACAGCACTTTGTCCTAAGTTCCATGAGTAAGACCAGTTGCCACCAGTACTGCCGGTATTTGTAAAGTTAATACCAACTGTAGAACATTGCGGTGCGTTCGAAGTGAATGTTGCAGTAGGTGTCTGATGAATAGTAATCGTATTCGAAGTAGTTACTGAACATCCGGAAGTTGTATCCGTAGCGGTTAACGTTATAGTTTTGGTTCCCGAAGTAGAGTAAACAACTCCTGCAGGACTCTGATCTGTGCTAGTTGCCGGTGTTGCCCCTGTTCCGAGATTCCATGTCCATGTTACGTCACTGGTCGTGCCGGTGTTAGTGAAGTCAACTCCTAACTCGGTGCACTGAGGTGCTGTAGAAGTGAATACAGCCGTTGGTGTAGCATCAATCACAATCGTTTGAGTTGCTGTTTGATTACAGTGCTGGTCGGAAATGGTAAAGGTTACTGTTTTGGTTCCGGAGGAAGTATACATTACACCGGTTGGGTTTTCTGCGGATGAGAAAACCGGATTGGCATCTTGCCCCAGGTTCCATGCATAGAACCAGTTGCCTCCGGTGCTTCCTGTATTGGTGAAGTTAATTCCTACAGTCGAACATTGTGGCGCATTGGACGTAAAGGTTGCAGTAGGTGATTGATGAATAGTAAAGGTGTTTACAACAGTTACTGAACAGCCGCTTACGGTATCAGTAGTTGTTAGAGTAACTGCCTTTAATCCGGCAGTTGAGTAAACAACTCCCTGAGGGTGCTGGTCGGTTGAGGTGGCCGGTGTTGCTCCGGTACCTAAATCCCACAACCAGGTTACTCCGGTAGCTGTTCCGGTATTGCCGAAACTTACAGGAAGGCCTGTGCACTGAGGTGTATTGGAGATGAAACTTGCAACCGGTGTAGCATTAATCTCTATGGTTTGTGTGGCTGTGTTGGTGCAATGCTGGTCAGAAATGGTAAAGGTAATTGTTTTAGTTCCTGACGAACTAAACAACACACCGGTTGGGTTTTCGGCTGATGAGAAGGCAGGAATTGCTCCCTGACCTAAGTTCCATGAGTAAGACCAGTTGCTGCCTGTGCTGCCGGTATTGGTAAAATCAATACCAACAGTAGAACACTGCGGAGCTGTTGAAGTAAATGTAGCAGTAGGCGATTCATAAATGTTTATGCCGTTTGTCACGCTAACCGTACATCCGCTTGTGGTATCGGTTACGGTAAGTGTTACCCCTTTTAGCCCCGGTGTTGAATAAACAACTCCCTGAGGATGCTGGTCAGTTGAAGTGGCAGGTGTTGAACCTCCTCCGAAATCCCATAGCCAGGTTACCCCGCTTGCTGTTCATGTATTGCCGAAGTTAACAGCAAGGCCGGTGCACTGTGGTGCACTGGATACAAA
>CAZBPG010000124.1:0-10355 GCA_964493695.1 uncultured Chitinophaga sp.
TCAGATGATTTAACCTGAACCAATTGCCCTAACCCTGGCAGCACACCGGATATGACCGTTACCTACTACCTTCAGATTGCTGACACCACCACCGGTTGCGAAGTAAACGACACTGTTGTAATAACCGTGCAGAACATAGATGCATTGGCGTTGTTTGCCGATACATTAGTTGATCAGGGAACTTCAGTTACCATAGGCGTTACTGCTACCGGAGGCAGCGGTAATTATTCTTACAACTGGTCCCCTGCCGATTACCTGAACGATGCAAATACCGCTAATCCTGTTTCAACCCCCTTGGAGAATGTGTTATATGTGGTTTCAGTCAGCAGTGGTCCATGTGTGGATACGGCAAGTGTAAACGTGCGCGTAAACATTATCGAAAGCCCTGTGGCCGTACCTAACGCATTCTCCCCGAACGGTGACGGCAAAAACGATGGTTTCTACCCCGTTATTTTAAACACCATTGCCAAGGTAAAAAGCTTCCGCATCTATAACCGTTACGGTCAGTTAGTCCACGATGGCGATACCCCTTGGGACGGTAAATTCAAAAACACCGACCAACCCGCAGGAACATTCATTTACTATATAGTTGTGCAACGACCATACAAAGATGATGAGAAACTGCAGGGTTCGTTTACATTGTTGAGATAAAAAGAAAAAGTCTATCGGTTAACCGATAGACTTTTTCTTTTTATCTCTTGCTCAAAACTTCCTGCCCCCCTGAATGATTATCGTAGCAGCACTTTGGCTGAAACAACTTCCAAACGTTCAATACTTAAACTCCTTAAAACTCTTCCTGATAATTGCAATGCAATCATCAATCTGCTCTTTACTGATGCACAACGGTGGAGCCAGACGGATAATGTAATGGTGAGTAGGTTTAGCCAGTAAGCCATTTTCGGCAAACTTCAAACACAAATCCCATCCGCAGTTTTCGTCTTCGGTTTTCAGCACAATAGCATTCAGCAAGCCCTTTCCGCGAATCTGTTTGATAAGCGGATGCTTGATCTTTTCCAGTTCACTTCTAAAGTACTTACCTAAGTAGAAAGCATTGTAAGCCAGGCTCTCATCCTTAATCACTTGAAGAGCAGCCATAGCCACTTTGCAAGCGAGCGGATTACCGCCATATGTAGAACCATGCTCCCCGGGTTTAATCAGGGTCATAATCGGATCATCGCATAACACTGCTGAAACAGGAAGGGTTCCACCACTCAAAGCTTTACCAAGAATTAAAACATCGGGACGGACTTCTTCCCAATCACAAGCAAGCATCTTTCCTGTTCGGCCCAAGCCGGTTTGCACTTCATCGGCAATAAAAAGAACTCCTGCCTTTTCGCATAAATATTTTGCTTTCGCTAAATAGTTTTCATCAGGAACAACTACACCGGCTTCTCCCTGAATAGGCTCAACCATAAAACCACATACATCTTTATCCTCCAAAGCCGCGCTCAATGCTTTCAAATCGTTATAAGGTATAGTTACAAAGTTTGGAACGAAAGGTCCAAAACCTTTATAGCTCGAAGGGTCGGTAGAAGCAGAAATAGCCAATAGTGTTCTTCCGTGGAAATTATTTTCAGGGACAATAATCTTAGCCTTCTTGTCTTTAATCCCCTTTACTTCATAACCCCATCTGCGTGCCAATTTGATGGCTGTTTCAACGGCTTCAACCCCTGTATTCATAGGCAATACCTTGTCATAGCCGAAATACTCAGTAATATATTTTTCGTACTCGCCCAATACAGAGTTATGAAAGGCACGGGAAGTAAGCGTCAGTTTCTCGGCTTGCTTCTTCATTACGTCTACAATCAGTTGATGGCAATGCCCTTGATTTACGGCTGAATAGGCCGAAAGGAAATCATAATAGCGTTTCCCCTCTACATCCCACAAATACACTCCACGTCCGCGGTCAATAACCACAGGAAGCGGGTGGTAATTATGCGCCCCGTATCGTTCTTCCAGTTCAATCAGTTGTTCGGCTCTTGATAAGGCAGTATCTGCTGTCATTTTCTATTGAGTTTGGTGATGTAAAAATATTAAATGGTGCGAAATGGGTTTTAGATGATAAAATATGACTGGAAGACAGCGGGAAAACGGGCATGGTTGCGCGAAAAAAATATTCCGAAAATAAAGTTCAGGAAACATACTAAGGATGTTAAAGAAACGTTTTAGGGCGTCCCGGCTATTGACAAAAAAGGAAAGCCGCATTACATTGCACGACCTATCTTTCATGTTTTACTGAATTGTTTCAAAAATTTTGTTTATTTGCATTCCACTTTTTAAAAATCATCAGCTATGAACTTACAAGAAAAAATCCTGGTAATTGAAGAAGACGTAGATATTCTTAAAAAAGGAATTGACCGTGTGGTTGAAAAATATCCGCTCCCAATCGGAATATTAGTTCGCGGGAACAAATCAGGATTATCGGTTACTATCGATAAGAATTTCGATAAAGTTCCGATGGAAGTTTTTACACGTAGGCGTTTAGCTCAATCTTAACACCGGCACGTGCCATAAACACGTCCACGCTCATGTCTATCCAAACCTTGTTCAAAGGTTCGGAGTTTAATATCAGCGCAACTGTATAATGTTTGTCAGGAAAAGACTGCAACAGGTTTTCCGGCATAGTGTTATGAACGTTCGTTTCATACGAAACCACAAATTCTTTTCTCAGTTTGTAGTCAAATGGCACTACCACAAATTCCCGCCATTCAAAGCTTGATTGATCTTTTAAAACGATTGGCGCTTTGTACTCATGCGTCAGATAATTGCGCAGGCGTTTGGCAGCTGCGAGCGATGTTTTGAATTCTTCCATATTATAAAGAGCAAAACGGAAATGTGTTTTTGCGGGGCGAAGATACCTAAAGTTTCATTTTTATCAACACTTCTTTTGTTTTAGCAAGCATTGAGTCTGTAAAGTCCAGATGTGTGACCATTCTGAGGAGGGTTTGGGAGAAGGACTGAATGCGAATGTTTTCCTTGGAAAGCTGCTCTGCCACCTTTGCAGCATTTGCTACTTCAAAAACCACAATATTGGTTTCAACCGGTAAAACTTTCTTAACCCAACTGAGCCCTTTTACAGTTTCAGCAAGTTGAGCAGCTTTGTTGTGGTCTTCTTTTAGCCTGTCAATATTGTTATCCAAAGCATAAATACAGGCGGCAGCAAGTATCCCGCTTTGCCGCATACCTCCGCCCATTACCTTCCGTATTTTACGAGAACGTTTGATAAAATCTTTCGTCCCAACCAAAACACTGCCCACCGGTGCTCCAAGACCTTTACTAATGCAAACAGAAATGCTATCGAACACTCCGTGAATGGCCTCTGGCTTTTCATTTAATGCTGCCAATGCATTAAAAATTCTGGCTCCGTCTAAATGATAAATCAAATTCTTCGAGCGACAAAAATCAGAAAGAGCTTTCATCCCGGCAACAGAATAAACACTTCCGCCTCCCTTGTTTACCGTGTTTTCTATAGCTACCATTTTTGTGTTCGGAAACCAGTCATGGTCGGGTAAAATCAATTCCTCCACTTGCAGCACATTCATTCTTCCTCTGTCACCGTCTGTCAATCGGACAGATACACCGGAATGAAATGCCCATCCACCTGTTTCATGATTATAGATATGGCAGATTTTATCACATATAATTTCATCAAGAGGTTGGGTGTGCGTCTTAATGGCAATCTGGTTGGTCATGGTTCCGCTGGGGCAAAACAATCCGGCTTCCATGCCAAACATATCCGCGACTTTCTCTTCTAACTGCTTCACCGTTGGATCTTCCCCGAATACATCATCTCCCAGTTTAGCGTGCAACATTGCCTGCTTCATTTCGGCTGACGGTTGTGTAACAGTGTCGGAGCGAAGGTCTATAAGCATTACATCCCTTGGGTTAATTGCTGAATAAAGTGATTGATTAATCGCGGCTCAAAAATAACAGGAAACACAAACCCAAACACCGAACCTGTAAAGTGAGCAACATGGCCGATGTTATCTCCTCCCTTCTTAGCAGCATAAACGCAATACAACAAATACAAAGGACCGAACACAAAAGCAGGGATACCTATAGGTATAAAAAACAGATACAGTTTCCCGAATGGATTAAGTAGAATAAACGAAAACACCACTGCCGAAACACCACCGCTTGCACCGAGGCTTCTGTAATCCGGATTATCTCTTTGTTTAAAAAGATTCAGCAAATCTGCAGTGGCTATAGCTCCAAAATACATCACCACATACAATACCCGCCCCTTCATCTCAAAAATGCTTTCGAACGATTCTTCAATGTATGCACCAAAACTGAAAAGCGCAAACATGTTGAACAGCAAGTGTGTAACATCAGCATGTACAAACCCATTGGATATTAACCGGTGCCACTCTTTATTCCTCCAAATGCGGTAAGGGTAGAAAAGGAGATTTTCTACCAAAGCATGGTTACTGAAAGCGATAAAAGAGATAACACAGGTAACAGCAACAATTAACAGCGTAATGTTCATGGCGTGAAAATAGAAGGATAGATGAGAGTTTACTGTCAACGCAACTCATCCCTCTTGCCCAAAACATCTAAAGTATATGACGGGGATACCTTGTTAATAAAAAATTTACCTCATACAACCCTAATTCTTACTTTCAAATCTATTCCAGATAACAGGGACTAACACTTAAATGAAAAAACTTTTCACGCTTACTGCGTTGTTGTTTCTTTTCACTCTCACACAGGCTCAAATTTCTAAGGGTAAAGATTTCTGGTTCGGCTTTTTACAAAACTATTATCTGCAAACCGGTGAAATGCGTGTTTACGTTACTTCTGAGGCACCCTGCAGCGGAATGATTTCTTCGCCATTACAGGGCTGGTCACAAACTTTTACTGTTACACCGGGCGTCTCCACTTTGATAGTAGTACCAACTAACATAGGAGAGAATCTGGATAACGATATTATTAACAACAAAGCGATTCACGTTTCTACTACGGAGTGTGTAAGTGTTTTCGCACATTATTACCAGCAATACACTTCAGATGCTGCAGTTATTTTTCCTACCAATTCTGTAGGTAGCGATTATGTAGTTACTACCTGGTTCAATGCAAGTATGAACAATGGAAGCCCGGAGTTCTTGATTGCTGCCACAGAGGACAATACCACTATTGACATTACTCCTTCAGTTGCTGCCGGCTCACATGCTGCCGGTGTTACCTTCAGTATTAACATTGACAGTGGAGAAGTCTATCAACTGCAGAGTTCAAATGCGGATCTCACCGGTACTCGTGTTCGTGGTACAAACAACAAAAACTTTGCGTTGTTTGGCGGGCATGTATGCGCAAACATTATTGGTTGTGGTTATTGCGACCATCTCTTTGATCAGTTGTATCCTACTCCTTCATGGGGAACTGAGTTTGTAACTGTTCCGTATTTCACACGAGATTATGATGTATTCAGAGTATTGGCAAGCCAAAACGGGACACAATTCAGCATTAACGGAGGGGCTGCAATTAATTTGAATGCCGGACAGTTTAATGAGTTTACCCGCAACGCGGTTAGCTATATTACCTCCAACCTTCCGGTCTCGGTTATGCAATACAGTACCGGTACAGATTGTGATGCCAATCAGGATGCATACGGTGACCCTTTTATGATTGCCCTCAGCCCGGTAACCCAGTCAATAAACACGGTAACGTTTAATGCCTTTGCTAACAACAGCCCTACTTTCACCTATTATACCAACATCATTGCTAAAACAGCAGACCTCAGTACGGTTATGCTGGATGGTGTGGGAATTGGCGGGTCTTTTACACCGGTACCTCAGAACCCGACTTATTCTTATGAACAGCGGACTATTACTCAGGGCGACCATACTGTCAGCGCCAACCAGGGTATCATTACTTATGTATATGGTTACGGTGAATACGAATCGTATGGGTATTCTGCCGGTGTGCGCGTTCAGGTACCTATCTTGAATGTCTACGATACCACAAAAGCCTACTGCCCGTTCGATACAGTGTTTTTAAGTTTGAACACTCCCGACACAGCCCGGCTGGTTTCTATTGAATGGGATTTAGGGGACGGCTCTCCTCACCTCTTTGATACCCTTAGTTTCTGGCATATCTATACAGATTATGGCGAGTATCCCATCACTATCATCTACGAATTGCAGGCCGCCTGCAAAAAAGATACATTGGTGATAGACACGGTAAAAATATTAGGGCCCAACCCGGACATCGGAGGACCATACCAGTTTTGTGTACCGCAGAGTTTGAACCTTCAGGCAACCTCACAGGTGTTGCCCGATACACTTTTCTGGACGGTGGGCAACAATTCTTTCTTTACCACCAATCCTAATTATGTGCTGAATCTTTTTGCCGATAAAGATACCACCGTTTACTTACGGGTATCCAGCAACATTTGCGATGGATTCGACACGGCCCGCATTAATGTAGGAAGCGACACAGCCGGATTTACTTTCAGTAACGCCTGCGAAGGTACACCGGTAAATTTTGTTAACACATCCAAGTACGCCATTGGGTTGCTCTATAACTGGCTTTGGGATTTTGGTGATGGCAGCACCTCCATTTCCTTCTCCCCTTCTCACCAGTATTCGGCAGGCGGAACTTATCAGGTGAAACTGGTGCTTACTTCACCGGCAGGTTGCAGCGACAGCATTGTACATCCGGTTACCATTTATGCCCAACCGGTTGTTTCCTTTGTGGTTGACCAGGTATGTAACGACAGCGTGCTTACTCCGGTCAACAATACCACCATCAGCACCGGAACTATGACATTCGATTGGTATTTCGGGGATGGCTCTCCGCATGATACAGCACAATACCCCTCACATACTTACGCTCTTTCAGGCGGCTACGATATTACATTGGTTGCCTCTGCAGGCGGAGGTGCCTGTAAAGGCAGTGTTACACTTCCCACTAACATCAATATCGGTGCCGTTCAGGAATTTTCCGGAATGAATATATGCCTTGGCGGAGTTACACAGTTTACTGACCTCACCGTTAACTCTTCCGGTTCCGCCATACTTTCCTACAATTGGGACTTTGGCGATGCCAATTCTTCCACTCAGCTAAATCCTTCACATACTTATACAGCAGAAGGGAGTTACGCTGTTGTGTTGTTACTTGACTACGGAAGCAATTGCTACGATAGTGTTTCACACACCGTAACAGTTAACCCGATACCGGTAGCTGATTTTACGGTAACAGACTTGTGCAACACAGGAACAACTTCACCGGTGGATGCTTCTTCTGTTTCTTCGGGTACGCTTAATTATAACTGGAATTTTGGTGACGGCACCGGAACTGTTACCGGTCAGGCTCCTTCGCATACTTATGCACTTTCCGGAAATTACATTATTGAACTGATTGTAGTTTCTGACTCTTCCTGCTCCGATACTATAACGCAGCCGATAAGCGTTATCCGCGGTACATCTATTGATTTTACCGCTCCGGATGTTTGTGAAGGCAGTGCAATTGCTTTTACAGACCAAACAGCAAATCCATACAATACCACTATCAATAGTTACACCTGGGATTTTGATGATGGCAATTCTTCCACTCAGCAAAACACTACTCATACTTATTCAGTGTTCGGGACTTACAATGTGGAGTTGATGTTAGATTACGGCAACAACTGCACCGACAGTTTAATCAAAGTCGTTACGGTATACGAAAACCCGGTAGCGGCTTTTACAGTGACTGATGTTTGTAACGATAGTGTAGTAACACCGGCAAACACTTCTTCCGTCTCAGCAGGAGTTTTAAATTATTCCTGGAGTTTTGGTGACGGAAGCATGGCGGCAACCGGCTTAAACCCTCCGCACACCTATCAGCAAAGTAATACTTACACTATTCAGTTGATTACAAATACAGCTACCGGTTGTGCCGATACAGTTACGGCACCGGTTATAGTAACTATTGGAACAAGCATTGATTTCTCAGCACCGGCTGTATGCGAAGGCAGTGAGACCACATTCACTAACCTGACTACGAATCCCTATAACACCACCATCAACGGCTATTCATGGGACTTTGATGACGGCAATTCTTCCACTCAGCAAAACACTACTCATACTTATTCAGCATTCGGAACTTACAATGTTGAACTGAAGTTAGATTACGGAAACAACTGTGCCGATAGTTTAATCAAAGTTGTAACCGTAAACGAAAACCCTGTAGCAGCGTTTACGGTGACTGATGTTTGTAACGATAGTTCAGTAACTCCGGCTAACAACTCAACTGTTTCTTCCGGTGCAATGAATTACAGTTGGGATTTCGGTGACGGAACGACTGTCGTAACAGGAACAAACCCTTCCCACGTTTACCAGCAGAGCAATGCTTATACCATTCAACTGATTACTGTTACAAGCGCGGGTTGTTCCGATACGGTTTCGAATCCGGTGAATGTGGTTGTTGGAACTTTCATTGATTTCTCAACGCTTGATTTATGCGAAGGTGGAATTTCTGTATTTAACGACCAGACCACCAACCCATACAACACCACCGTTACCGGTTATACCTGGGACTTTGGTGACGGCAATTCATCTACTCAGCAAAACACCACACACATCTATCCAACTGCAGGTAATTATACGGTCGAGTTGAAATTAGATTACAACAATAACTGCGCAGATAGTTTAAGTCAACCGGTGCTCGTCAATGCGAACCCGGTGGCTGATTTTATCTCCACCACTCCTTGTTTCGGAAACGATATGCAATTGACCGATGCTTCAGCACCGGTTGTTTCCCTCAACGCCTGGAATTGGGATTTGGGAGATGGAGCCAGCACCAATACTCAAAACGGTTCACACAACTATGCTGCTGCCGGAAACTACAACGTGCAACTGATTGTTACTACCAATGTGGGCTGTAAAGACACTGTAGTAAAACAGGTGACGGTACTTGCTGTTGGCAGTGCGCAATTCACCGCACCTTCGGTTTGCTATCCCGATGCTACACCGTTTACCAATACTACCGATGCAGTTACCTATCCGGTCAACTCGTTTAATTGGAACTTTGGTGACGGTGTTGGAACAGGTTCGCAAACCGACCCTTCGTATGCCTATTCTGCCGCTGGAGTTTATAACGTAACGCTAATTGCCAACTTCAGCAACGGCTGTGCCGATACCGGTACGCAGCAGGTAACAGTGTATATTATACCTTCCGTAACCGGTGTAGTGCAGGACGTTACCTGCTTTGGCGGAAATGACGGAAGCATACAACTGACTCCGAATGCCGGACTACAACCGTTTAACTATATCTGGAGTAACTCAGCCTCCACCTCCACCATCAATTCGCTTACGCAAGGAGATTACGATGTAACCTTTACCGATGCCAATACCTGTACTGCCACCGGTACCTATTCTGTTAATCAGCCTACACAGCTTTTAATCGATACGCTGGTTACACCGGTTACCTGCTTTGGCTATGCTGACGGTGCTGTTATAGTTACCGCCACCAACGGCACGCCCGGTTACAGTTACGTATGGAGCAATGGCAACAACACCAATGTCATTTCGCAACTTGCTGCCGGAACATATACGGTTACCGTAAGCGATGCGCACAACTGTTCGGTGAGCACAGCAGTAACCCTTAACGACCCCTTGCCTTACACCATTCTGTTAGATACCGTAGCCGCTGTTGATTTAGGCCAAACCGTATTACTTACAGCCGATGTCGTAAACGGCAATCCGGTGAGTTGGTTATGGACACCGGACGATTATCTGAGTTGCCCTGACTGCCAAAGCACAGAGGCAGGGCCTTACTACAATTTTGTTTACAACGTTCAGTCGGTGGATGATAAAGGATGTATTGCGAACGCAACTATTCGGGTGAATGTGGTTCCAAAATATGTGGTCTTTATACCTAATGCCTTTACGCCTAACGGTGACGGAGTGAACGATTTCTTTGAAGTATTCGGAAATAAAGAAGCCTGGAAACAATTCGAAGTGCAGGTATTTAACCGCATTGGCGAAAAGGTTTACGAAAGCAACGACATGAACTTTAAGTGGGATGGCGCCTATAAGGGCGTGTTGCTAAACCCTGCGGTGTTCGTATATGTGGTAAAAGTTGTTTACCTCAATAACTACTCCGAAAAAATCTTTAAAGGCAGTTTAACGCTGATACGTTAGAAACTCTTCGCAATCAAACATCGCGACTTGAGAACCCGATGATTGTGAAGATGTATCGGAGGATTTATTTTTACCTTCGCCCCCATGAACAAAACAGAGTTAGTCCAACTCATCCGCAAAAAACAATCCTTCCTTTGCATTGGATTAGATACCGACCTTAGCTTGATACCCCAACACCTTCTCAAGCACGCTGACCCTGTTTTTGAATTCAACAAGGCGATTATTGATGCC
>CAZBPG010000125.1:0-10335 GCA_964493695.1 uncultured Chitinophaga sp.
GAGTTTGGATTGATACACCTTAAAAATGCATCTTGATTTGTCCGAAGTATTATTTAAAATAAAGGGCTTTAAACTCAGCGGAAGGATACCCTTCTTCTTCCCATAGATTAGTCAGCACCACTTCTACTGATTTTTCTAAGTTCACTCTCACTAACCGAACTTTCACTGCCGTTTTTTTATCTACTATATAGCCACTTCTTTCCATGCCTTTGATAGCATTGGTTTGCGGAAGCATTTCTACGATTTCACTACTGGCACCGCTGGCTATAAATCTTTGAATGAATAACTGGCTTTCGTTTCCGCGAATCACAAACTTGATTTCCTTTTCCTGCCATTGATGCAAGGCAACCATTTTGTAGTTGCAAAAATTCCGGTCGTAAATCATCAGCATATCGCTTTCTAACTGGTGGATGTTGTCATAAGCCATCGGCAACTCTCCATACCGGTAAGGGTGTATTTGAGGGAACAACAGCAACTCATTTAATACATCATAACAGTAAAACGTTTTTGCCTGAACAAACGAAGCGCATTGATTGGTTTGACCTCCAAAGCAAGCGTGAAGGGCGGGTGTATTTACCAAGCTGATGTTGGAACCGTCAGCCGCAATTATCCTATATCCCTTCCAGCGTTTCACTTGCGCTCCGTAGTATTGGTAATAGCAGGAAACCAGCAACCGGTTCCACAACTCGAAAAATACCGATTCTAACTTCATGCGTTGTTGTGTAAAAGCACTGACCGAACAAGTCATCGGCAGGGTAAGTTCTTCAAAAAACTGTTCTATTTCAACGCTCAATGTTTTCTTGCATAGCTTGGCTATTAGCAACACTAATCGCTCAAAGGGTAGTTTACGGTTTCTGGTAAAGGAGTTGGGTAGGGTGCTAAGTTTTTCAAGAACAGCGGGTTGTTGATTAACTAAGTCAACAAACAACTTTAACTCTTCAATGATTTTTAAATTTGCTGCTAACATAAGGGCTGCGGATTTTTTGGTGCTGACACTCCAAAAGTAATATCCGTGGCTCTTTATTTTTTGCTCTGTCCCTTAACTTAATGGCATTGCCCTACGGGACGGAGCATAAAATTACATGATGTATCTACCCATATACTGTCCCTATCGGGACAAACAAAATGCAAAGTGCCCTCTATTTACTCAACTCCCTCATTCTGTTTAAGCGCGGTCTTTCGTTTTGCGCCAGGTGAGGGTCGGCAGAAAGAAGTTCGTAGGCTTTTTCGAAATGGAAAGCCGCTTTCAGTTTATCATTCTTCAGCAAAAACAATTCGCCCAGTTCTTCGTGCATATAACCATCGTTCTGACCGGTGGTTACCGCTTCTTCAAATAAGGCAAGTTGAATTTTCAGCGCATCATCATTCCGGTTTAGCGCGCGAAGTGCCCGGGCTACACACCACTTGGCAATAAAAGTTTCACGCTGATGTTTTTGCTCTTCACGCCACTTTACAGAACGCAAAAAAATGCTGAGTGCTTTTTCGTATTCGCCTTTATCGAAATAGCTCCAGCCCAAATTATTATAGAGCGCGCCTAACCAGCTTTTAGCGCGTTCTTCTTTCGAGTTTTCGGCAAACAGAAGTGCTTCTTCATTAATACCTACAGCAATTTCGGGTGCAGAAATAATGGCCAGCATGTGCAGCGCATCTACGGCATAATAATCTTCGTTAAGGTTTTTGGCAATGTCGAGCGCGCTGCGGAAACATATTTCGGCATTGCGTTTATCGCCTGCTGAATTAAACGCCCTGCCGCGCTCCAGAAAATAACGGACATGCTCCGTTTGCTGCTCTTCGGTTAACCGGGGGGCTACTTCATCCAGAATGAGGTGCGCCTCATCAAACTTGCGCTGCAAACCGAGGGTGCGCGCCAGTTGGGTAAGCAACTGCAAATGCTCCGACAGGTTTTTTTCGGGCGAAGTTTCTTTAAGCGCCTCGCGGAATTTAACTTCGGTTTCTGCCGGGTCGTAATAGTTCCAGAGTTTGTCGTATTGGGTCATGCGGTGGTTTGTATGGGTACAAACTTCTTAAAAATGGGGAGAGTTTAAAACAGAGAGGCTATGTCTTGCATGGCGGTGTTTTTGTTGCGGGGTTTGTTCAATGCCTTTTGACGGGTAAAGTTGGTGTCTGATAATCTTCCAGAAATACCCCTTGGTTTTTGGCTTAAATGTTAAAAAACAGGATTGATAGCGTTTTTGCATAACTCATTGATTTTCTAGCCGGATGGTTGTCCGTCAAACCTGACGGACGACCATCCGGATCTAAAGGGCAGTCCATCAAACCTGACGAACTGCTATCCAGGTCTGGAGGATACTCCGTCAAACCTGACGGGCTGCTATCCAGGTCTGGAGGATACTCCGTCAAAACTGACGGACTGCTATCCAGTTCTGGAGGATACTCCGTCAAACCTGACGGGCTGCTATCCAGTTCTGGAGGATACTCCGTCAAACCTGACGGACTGCTATCCAGTTCTGGAGGATACTCCGTCAAACCTGACGGACTGCTATCCAGTTCTGGAGGATACTCCGTCAAACCTGACGGACTGCTATCCAGGTCTGGAGGATGCTCCGTCAAACCTGACGGACTGCTCTTCTGGTCTGTAAACTGCCATTGATGAATGGTACAGAACGGTAGAAAAAAAGTGAGGAAACCAGTTTACTTAATCCACCTGCCACAAACACATCCGCCTGAGATTTGCTGCTTTCTAATTGAAAGCGCTGTGTTAATTTGAAGTTATAGCTGAGCATCGGGTCAGGCTAAATAGGCAGAATGATAGATTTTTACGCCAAAAAGCCCCTTTTTCATTTCCTTGTTTTAACTGCGGGAAAATAAATAGTTAAATCTGCTTTTCAGGACAGGCAGAAATTAGGAAATGATTGAATAACCCAATAGGTTTGCCCCCGTAAACGAAGCGGATGCTTCATAAAGATGTTGGATGTTGCCATGGTTTTAACTATAGGCGGCAACCCCGCCCGAAAGGGCGGGGTTTTTTATTTTAATACTCTCTGCTTATAAATCTCTCAACGAGTTCTTCTTCTGCAACTTCAGGTCTTTAAGCGTGGCAGATTTAGGATGCAGGATGATGGTAAACTGCTGTTGGGTAAAGGTGGGCAGAGCCGGTGTCCAGGCGAAAGACAGTTCCCAGCAATGTAAATCGCGAACTACTGTAAGATTAGTAAGGGTAATCTGCTTGCGCGAAATATCAAAGCCGGTACTGAGTGCAACTTTCCAGTGCGGGGTTAAATTAAAATCTGCCGATGCACGAACGGACTGAACTGTGATGATGGTATCGGGGTTGTAAGTAGTTCCCTTCGAGATATTGAAGTTATAACCCAGTGAAATGTTCCAGGGTATATCGAAGTTGTAAATCTGGTCAGGGTTATACGAAACATAATCGCCCATGAAACTAGGCGGTGCATCGTTACCGGTAAGCGATGGGCGCTGTTTGGAATGCAGCGACATACTCGCACTGATGTTGGCTGCAGCAAAGCGTAGTAATTGACGGTTCTTGCTGTATTGGAAGGTATTTATCTTCCGGTTGTTTGAATCTACCGCATACGGGTCGAAAACGGCATTGAAGTTGAGATTGATGAGATTAAAAATACGGGCTGCCACCACCGATAAATTAAAAGGCTGAAGCCGGAGCGAGTCGGCAATAAAATTGTAACCGCCACTTAAATTTACCTGATCGAGCAATCCCACTTTCTGTTCGTGTTTCACCGTATCTTTCTTCGAATAAGTTTTCATTTCGAAGTTGTTATTCAAACTCCAGTTGAGTTGTGCCACCTGTCCGCTGCCCGGTACTCCGTAAATGGCATCGGGTTCAAACACCGAATATTTTTTCATCGTTCCGTTGGCATCGCCCTGCACATACTTGTTATACTTCCAGAAATCACTCGCAAAATCAGGACTGTAAACAAAAGACACCCCCGGTGTAAACGTATGACGGATAGCTTTCAGGTATTTGTTTTTGAATTTGAAGATACCGGTCACCTTGGTGCTGAAAGCAATAGCGGCAGAAAAATTCCTTGCTGAGTTAAACTTCCAGATGGTATCTGTCTTTATCTGACCGTTCAGCGTATCAACTTTACTGTCGCTTCTGATTACATACACGGTATCAGGGTCCCAGGTTTTGCTGATACCTTTAAAGTAGGTGCGCTCCTGATAGCTGAAAGAAGGAGTGATGTTCAGATACTTAAGCACCCGAAGCGGAGCATCAATGCTGAAGTTCTGGTTAATACCAAAGCGGAACTTGTCTCCGGTTTCGGCACGGAAGAGAATAGAATCATACGTGCTTACACGGTTCTGGAATTCGAAAGCGTAAGTAAAACCAATGCTCTCATACCACTTTGGTGCACCGGTTTGAATTTTGCTTTTAAAAGGCGCCACCCTCGACATGGATAAGCGAATTGTAGGCAAACCAAAACTGATGGTCCGGTTCAGTAAGTTTTGCTGATGGCTCATGTTGACAGAGATAGAAAAAGGCGTGCCGACAAAAGTGTGCCCGTAATTTACTGCCGAGTTGAACGAAGTGCTGAGCAAGCGCTGATCTGTAACACGGCTTGCCTGATAGAAATCGGCACTCTGCATTTGCACACTCGCACCAAAGCTTGAATTAGGCAATGAGCGTGGGTCCTGTGAATGCGACCAACTTAAGCTGTATGAGTTGGTTGCTTTAGCATTTGGCAAATCGGGGTCGAACGGGCGGGAGCGGAGATAAGAGAAGTTAAGTGAACCGGTGAACTTGTAGCGAAGGGCATACTGTGCGTTGAGTCCTGCCCCAACCGTTCCGTTAGTTGATACCTGACCGGTGAACTTGAGACCGAGATAATCGTTTACCGCCCAGTAGTAGCCACCGTTGCGGAGAAAGAAACCGAGTATGGCATCCTGACCGTATTCCGGCAATACAATTCCGGAACGCTTGCCCTGCTTTACCGGAAACAAACCAAAAGGCAGGTAAAGCGGAGTGGGTACATTGCCCACCCATAAATTTGCGGGACCAGTTACCATTACTTTGCCCGGAACCATTTTTACTCTCTTGGCGCGGAAGTAAAAATGGGGATGGTCTTCAATGTCGCAGGTGGTGTATTTAGCTCCCTGCCCGAACCATTCATCAAACTCGTTTTTCTTTACTACTTCGCTGTGTACGTAGGCTTCACCTTCTTTGGTGAGCACTTCAAATACAATTCCCTTTTTGGTTTTGAAATTGTACTTCATCTTTTTGGCTTTGTATTCTTTACCATCATCCGAAAAAACAGGATTACCCTGCAACTGACCGCTGCTGTCGAGAGTACCCTGTGAGGTGAGCGTGAAACTGTTCCAGTCGAAATCAACTAAGTTGGCGTTGAGTTGTATTTTCTGATAGTGTACATCGCTGCCGTTATACAGATACATCTTCCTGGTGTTCATGTCGTACACAATCGAGTCCACGGCTTTGTAAGTAATTACATCTTTAATTTCTCCGTCATCGGCCATACCTATCGTATCGTTTTTACTTACGGTATCCGCAATAAGTGTGTAGGAAGAATCGTTAAACTGAATAGAATCAGCACCGAAGGAAAGTTTCTTTGAAGGTAAACTATCGGCAGGCGTTTCTAAATTGTATTTTTGCGCTGAAAGAGGAGGCAGAGAATTCGCATGTAGAAAATTAGACACAACAAAAAATGCTGTTGTTAAATACAAAGCAATACGGGGGACAGAAGACTTGTTGTTCGGATATATTTGGTTGAGTAAATTCAAACTTCGGGGGTTGAACAAATTTTATGACACAGTATTATTATGGAATTTGATTCGAACTGCGTCAAAAATAAAAATCCAAAACGTGAGATTTAAAAGCATATTGTTTATAACATCCTTGTTTCTCTTTGCTCACGCGGCCGCTAATAACAACTTTTCTATCAAAACGGTGGTGATAGATGCGGGACATGGCGGTAAAGACCCGGGGGCTTCAGGCCCGGGCAAGACAAGAGAAAAGGACCTGGCGCTGGCGGTGGCTCTTAAGTTAGGAGAGAACATCACCAAAAATTTCCCCGATGTAAATGTCATTTACACGCGTAAGACCGATGTGTTTTTAGAACTCCATGAACGTGCTGAAATTGCCAACCGGGCAAAAGCCGATTTGTTTATTGCCGTGCACATTAACTCTTCTCCCAATTCTGAGTTTTACGGCACCAGCACTTATGTGCTGGGCTTGCACCGTACCGAGGCTAACCTGGATGTGGCCAAGCGGGAGAACGCGGTTATTTTACTGGAGGAAGACCGCGATAAGAATTACGAGTTTGATCCGAACTCACCGGAAGGGCATATCATTATGAGCATGAAGCAGAATGCTTTTTTAGACCAGAGCATTGCGCTGGCTTCGAAAGTGGAGAACCAGTTTGAAAATTTTTCGAAGCGGAAAAGTATGGGCGTTAAACAGGCGGGGTTTTATGTGCTTTACAAAACCACTATGCCGAGCCTGCTGACAGAATTAGGATTTATATCGAACCCCGAGGAAGAAAAATATCTGCAAAGTGCGAAGGGACAAGAGCAGATTGCCTCAGCGCTGCTTAATGCTTTCAGAGAGTACAAAACAGAAATGGAAGGCACCACAGAAGTTAAACCGGTAGCAGAACAAAAGGAGGAAAGTAAGGAGGTAAAGAAGGAGGTTAAGCCGGAAGTTAAAGCAGAGACCAAAGCCGAACCCAAAATTGAAGCCAAGGCAGAAACAAAAACTGAAACCAAAGCAGAGACAAAAACAGAAGTGCCGGTAGTGAAGACCGATACCGAACCGGTTAAAGCAACCACCAATACCAACCCTGATTTTATTACTGTTAAGTCGGGCATGAATATTCATAAGCCGATTGAGCTTTCGAGCGGAGGAGGGAAAGCGACTGCAGCAGTTCAGGAACCGGTAAAGAAACCGGAACCGGTGGTGAAGAAGGAAGAACCGAAGCCCGTGGCAGAAATTAAAGCGGAAACTAAAGAAGAAGTTAAGCCTGTAGTGAAAACAGAATCTAAAGCTGTGAAGGAGGAAACAAAACCCGTAGTGAAAACGGAAAAGGAAGAGGTTAAACCTGTGGTAAAGGCCGAAACGAAAGCTGAGAAGGAGGAAGTAAAACCTGTAACAAAAGAAGAGCCTAAAGCGGAAAAGGAAGAAGTAAAACCGGTGGTTAAGGCGGAACCAAAACCGGTAATGGCGGAAAAGAAGCCCGAGCCTAAAGCAGAAACCAACAAACCCGTTGTGGAATCAACACCAAAAGCTGGAAGCACAGTAGTATTTAAGGTGCAGTTGTTTGCCTTGAAAAGCGAAGTGAAAGCATCGGAGTACAGTAAGGTAGAAAAACTCTTCAGCAGTGTTTCTAAAGAGACTTTACCTAACGGTATTACCCGCTATTACGGTGGAAATGAAAAAACATATACCGGGATAAAGAAAATACTCGCTGTTGCCAAATCATCCGGGTATCCTGATGCGTACATCGTTGGCTTTAAAGACGGCAACCGGATGGGTGCCGAACAGATGAAAGCCTTCGAGCAGTAGTTCTGTTCATTTTGTTTTGTGTTTGTAAATCATATTTTTGATAAAATTTATATTCAGTGACGAATCAGGCTAAGGTTGGCATATTCTCTACAGCATCTATCATCATTTTCATTCTCGGGTTTTACTTTCTGAAGGGCACCAACCTTTTTGTTCGTAAGAATGTGTACTACGCTGTTTACGACCGTGTGGACGGTTTGTATAAATCGAACATGGTAGATGTGAACGGGTTTCCGGTGGGGCGTGTGGGCGATATGAAGCGCAATCCGCTGACCGGTAAGATTGTAGTGGAACTTGATTTGGATAAGGATATTCAGATACCTAAAAGCGACAGCACTTATGCTTCGCTTATTTCCACCGACTTTTTGGGAAGCAAAAAGGTTCGCCTCGTGTTCGGGCATTCAACCACTTTTTACGAGGATGGCGATACCATCAACACTTTCTTTAAACAGGATTTGACAGAGCAGATTGGTGCGCAGATAGACCCTATTATGGGTGACGTTCGCCACATGCTTCCTTCGTTGGATACCACTATCACCGGAATCAAGTATCTGTTTGACCAAAAAAACCCGAAGGGAATTTATGTAACACTGGATGGTGTAAACAAAGCTATTGCAAGTATCAATGTGATACTGGCTCAAAACCAGGAGACGCTTAAACTTACGCTGAACAATCTGGAAAGCATTACCAAGAACATTGAGAAGAACAATGGAGCTATCACTGCCATTCTTAAAAATGCCCAGAACGTTACCGACTCGCTACAGCAGGCTAACCTGAAACAGATGGTGGCTAATCTGAACGATGCTATCGATCAACTGAATACAGTGCTGGAAGATGTGAATGCAGGTAAAGGTACGCTGGGTAAAATTGTGAAGAAGGATGAACTTTACTCGAAAGTAGATTCAGCAGTAACTAACCTGAATGTATTGCTGAAAGATGTTAAACAGCGTCCTTACCGGTATATCACCATCAATGTGCTTGGAGCGAAGAAAGCGGAAGAGCGCAGGGCGAAGAAGTATGATGAGTCGGGAAAGTAGCAGCCGGTAGCAGTAGGCAGTGGCAGTAAGCAGTAATACAAATCACAAATTACATACGAGGAACTTTTACTTTTCTTCTTCAGCTTTTTCTCATTTTTGTTTTTGTGATTAAATCCATTGCTTCTTTTTGCTCTTGTCATTCCGAACGCAGGCTTTGCGCAGTGAGGAATCTTGTATGGGGCAAGCTTAAAATACAAGATGCCTCGTTCCTCGGCATGATAATGCTGTTTTTACTCTTCCTTCCTCTCTTCTCTTTCGCGCAGGAACAAAAAGAAGTGGAAATCATTAATGCCGATTACCTGAAAATGCAGGAAGTGAACGGTAAGAAATACACCCGGCTGGTAGGCAATGTGGCAATGAAGCAGGATGAAGTGTTGATGTGGTGCGACAGCGCGGTGCTCGATAAAGAAACCAACTCGGTAGATGCTTACGGCCGCGTACACATCCGGCAGGATACCATTGATGCTTACTCGCAAACCCTGCACCACGATGGCAACAAGAAGTTTTCGAAGCTGAACAACAATGTAAAACTGACGGACAGCAAAATGATTCTTTACACCGAGGAGTTGTATTACGATGTAAAGAATAAAATGAGTTATTACCTCACCGGTGGCAGGGTGCTGAAAGATTCCACCGTTATTACCAGCCAGCGCGGCTATTACTACAGCAAATCGCGCGAGGTATTTTTTAACGGCAATGTGGTAATGACCGACCCGAACTACAACCTCAACAGCGATACGCTGATGTATCAGGTGGAGACCAAGATTTCTAACTTCTTCGGCAACACCGAAATTTTCAACAAGGGCAGTAAAATTTATTGCAACAACGGCTGGTACGACAGCCAGCGCGATGTTTCTTCTTTCGGTAAAAACACGGTGGTGGTCAACCCGCCTCAGCGCCTTGCCGGTGACAGTTTATACTACGAGCGCTTCCGCGGTTTCGGAAAAGCCATCGGTAATTTTACCTGGGTGGACTCGACTATGGATGTGGAAATACAGGGCCGCTACGGAGAGTTTATTGACGAGCGCCAGTATATTATGGCTACCCAAAAGCCCCTGCTCATTTACAAGATGGAGAAAGACTCGCTGTTTTTAACCAGCGATACGCTCAAGAGCATGACCAAATCTGCCACCGACAGCACCCGCAACTTTTTTGCTTACCACAAGGTGCGCATGTTTATGAAAGATATGCAGGGCGCCTGCGATTCGCTCTATTACTCTTTCGAAGATTCCACCTTCCGTATGTATTACAACCCGGTAATGTGGGGCGACAATATTCAGATGAGTGGCGACACCATCCACCTGCTCACCAAAAACAAAAAGGCCGAAAAGCTCAGCATTTATAAAGCGGGCTTTATTATTTCGCCAAGTAACAATCCTTCCTCCGCCAAGGCTACGGCAGGCAAGCAGTATTTCGACCAGATAAAAGGCATCAACATTTTCGGCTATTTTAAAGATAACGAGCTGGACTATATGGATGTAAAGGGCAATGGCGAAAGCCTGTATTTTGGCAAGGACGAAAAAGACAAATACATAGGCAACAACAAGGCGCTGAGCACCGACATTACCCTGTATTTTAAAGACAAAAAAATTAACCGCATTGTGTTTATCGAAAAGCCCGAAGCCGTTTTTACTCCCATCAAAATGCTTACCCCCGAGCAGTTTAAACTCAAAGACTTTAACTGGCAAATAGACCGGAGGCCCAAGAGCAGGGAGGAGTTGATGCAGTAGGTTATACCAATTAGACATTGAATATGGACTGATAGTTTTGATAATACAATTCAGA
>CAZBPG010000126.1:0-10224 GCA_964493695.1 uncultured Chitinophaga sp.
AACAGGGGGTGTACAAACTAAAAAGCGCTGCTCAGTTTTGAGACAGCCACTTTGTTTTATACTTTTTCTTTGGAGCTGTTTGGAAGAATGCTTATGAACTATTTTCGAGCGAAACAAGAAAGGTTTTTGCCACCATAAAGAAATATTTATGGACGTAACCCTGACTAAGTTGCAGCCGAAAAGACCCTTTGAAACTCACCCTGTCCGTTGGTAAAAGCATGGATTAACCATGGTGGATTAACCCTGCCCTACCGGCAGGGGTAGCAAAATCAACAACCAATAATAACCGTAACAGCCTTTGTATTAGTATTCAAACCTGACGGAGCCCTTTCGGGGCTGAAAGACAAGGTATCGAGTTTAAGAGAACCTATCTTCGGTTTGCAGAATGCTTAGAACAAACTCACCCCGGTCATTACCGGTGGCTGTTCAATGCCCATTAGTTTAAGAACAGTAGGGGCAATATCTGCCAGCTTGCCCTGGTGCAATTGTGGGTGAAATGTCTTGTCAATTAAGAACAGCGGCACTGGGTTTAAGGTATGTGCGGTGTTGGGCGAGCCGTCATCGTTTATCATATAATCGGCATTGCCGTGGTCGGCAGTAATAAGCAGGGTGTAATCATTTTCTAAAGCCAGTTCGCTAATGCGCTTAACACAGGCATCTACCGTTTCGGCTGCTTTAATGGCGGCACTGAACACACCGGTGTGGCCCACCATATCGGTGTTGGCAAAATTGAGACAGATGAAATCAGGCAACCTCTCCCCAACCCTCTCCGAAGGAGAGGGGGTTAATACAGCGCATATTTTTTCAGTCAGGTCATAGGCACTCATCTCGGGCTGCAAATCGTAAGTAGCCACTTTAGGCGATGGAGCCATAATTCTTTTCTCACCGGTAAACTCTTTTTCTCTACCTCCGCTGAAGAAAAAAGTAACATGCGGATACTTTTCGGTTTCAGCTGCTCGCACCTGTGTTTTGCTGTTCTTCTCCAATACTTCACCAAGGGTTTGCGTCAAATCATCGTTGTCGAAAATGTTTGCCACGTTTTTAAACGAGTGGTCGTAGATGGTCATGGTGGTGTAATGCAGGCTCAGCTTCTTCATTCCCTGCTCCGGAAAATCCTGCTGGGTAAGCGCCTTGGTAATTTCGCGGCACCGGTCGGTGCGGAAATTGAAACACACCACCGCATCATCGTTCCACACGGTTGCAAATGGTTCGCCTTTATCGTTGGTTCTTACAATAGGCATTATAAATTCATCGGTTACACCTTCGGCATAACTCTCTTCCACTGCCTTGATTACATCGGTTGTTTTTTTGCCATCGCCCTTCGTCAACAAATCGTAGGCAAGTTTTATGCGCTCCCAGCGGTTGTCGCGGTCCATAGCGTAATACCTTCCGCATACGCTGGCAATATGTCCGACTGAATTATCAAGATGCGCCTGCAACTCCTTCAAAAAACCGAGGCCGCTTTTAGGGTCGCAATCCCGCCCATCGGTAATGGCGTGAATAAAAACATCGTTTTTCTGCAGTCCGTTTGCTTTGGCAATGTCGCAAAGTGCCTTTAAGTGATTGATATGCGAATGCACACCACCGTCTGAAACCAAGCCGATTAAGTGTAATGGTTTCTTGTTCTCCTTACAGTAATTGATAGCTGCTAAAAGCTTTTCGTTCTTAGCCAGTTCACCGCTTTTTATAGCCATGTTAATGCGCTGCAACTCCTGGTAAACAATTCTTCCCGCTCCTATATTAATATGCCCTACCTCGCTGTTGCCCATCTGCCCCTCGGGCAAACCCACCGACTCGCTGTGTGTAATTAACTCGGTATTCGGATAGTTCTTGTAAAGCGAATCAATAAAAGGGGTATTGGCATGTGCAATGGCACTGCGCTTCGGGTCGGGCCCGTGTCCCCAACCATCCATTATAATGAGGATAACTTTCTTACTCATGCGCGGCAAATTTAATCGCCTTTCTTAGTTTTGGGCAAGTAATCAGCTATGACTATCGAAACAATTCATGCAAACGGAAGTTTCACATTTAAGCAGGGCATGATTTCACCTATGGCACGGTATTCGCCCCAACTGTTTCACCTATTTTAGATAAAATGAAAACAACTCTTTTAAAAACTCTTTTTGTGCTGTGCTGCGCTGTTTTGGTGTCCGGCAGTTATGTTAAAGCGCAAAGTTTCGACAACATTGCCAATGCCATACGCACCGGTAATGCTTCTGCGCTGGCAGCAAACTTTCAGGGCAATGTGGAAATTACCATTAAGGAAACCGGTAACTCTTACAGTAAAAGCCAGGCAGAAATGGTGCTGAAGAATTTTTTCACCACACACACGCCAAAAGGTTTTAGCATAGCCCATCAGGGAACTTCACCGGAAGGCTCAAAATATTTTATCGGCAATCTTTCTACATCAACCGGTAACTACCGTACTTATGTTTATGCAAAAGCCGTAAACGGTGTTCTGGTCATTCAGGAAGTGAGGTTCGAAGCACAATAAACCCCTAAATCCCCTAAAGGGGACTTAATGCAGAATACAGGCGAGTCGGAAACGATTCGCTTTTTTATTTGTCCGGTAGGCGGGTTCGTAGATTATGTATTTATTCGTGGCTGAAATGAGCTACAACCCCGAAAAATTTATTGATGAAGCCTTAGCTGAAGACATTGTTGACTTTGAAGGAAAAATTCCCACAGGAGACCATTCTTCGCTGGCGTGTATTCCTCATAAGAAAGATGGCCGTGCACAACTGCTTTGTAAAGCTGAAGGAATTTTAGCCGGTGTAGAACTGGCAGAACTTATCTGCAAACGGGTTGATCCAGGTTTAAAGTTTGAAAAGATTTTAGAAGACGGAACGTCTATCCGGAAAGGCGATATTGCTTTTAAAATTTACGGAGAGGTAAAGTCCATTCTCCGTGCCGAAAGACTGGTGCTTAATTTTATGCAGCGCATGAGCGGCATTGCCACACACACTTCAAAGTTTGTAAAGCAGGTGGAGGGAACGAATGCAAAGGTTCTTGACACAAGAAAAACCACACCCAATCTCCGATATTTCGAAAAATGGGCAGTGCGCATTGGTGGCGGACACAACCACCGCTTTGGTTTGTACGATATGATTATGCTCAAAGACAACCACATTGATTTCTGCGGAGGAATTGAAAAAGCGATTCTGGCTGTGAAAGATTATCAGCAAAAGAACAATCTGAACTTACCGGTTGAAGTGGAAACCAGAAATTTGAAAGATGTGGAAGAAGTATTGCAGGTAGGAAACGTCAACCGAATCATGTTCGATAACTTTACGGTAGAGTTAATGAAGCAGGCCGTTCAACTCGTTAATAAAAAATATGAAACCGAAGCCAGCGGTGGAATTAATCTGGAAACCGTACGACCTTATGCCGAAACCGGAGTAGATTTTATTTCGGTAGGCGCGCTTACACATTCATCGGTTAGTTTAGATTTGAGTTTGAAAGCATTTTGATGGAGCAACAGGCTAAAAAGAAAATCATGTTCATTATAAACCCCATTTCGGGGGTTTATAAAAAGAAGAATGTACCGGAAGGCATTGCCCGCCATATTGATTACGTACAGTTCGATTACACCATCCGGTTCACTCAATATGCCGGTCATGCTACTTTAATTGCCCAGCAAGCCGTAGAAGAAGGTTACGATATTTGTGTAGCCGTAGGTGGTGACGGCAGTATAAACGAAGTTGCCCAAAGTCTGGTGGGCACTAAAACTGCCTTGGGAGTTATCCCCTATGGTTCCGGTAACGGTTTTGCTACACACCTCAAGATTCCTGCGCGCGATGTAGAGGGAGCTTTGCAGGTTATTAATACCGGCAAAGCAGGCAAGATAGATATGGTAAAATCAAACCTGCGGTATTTCATCAGCAATGCGGGTTTTGGTATTGACTCATCGGTGGCGCGCAGGTTTCATCACCACACCATTCGTGGGCTTGCTTCTTATGCCTGGGCAGTAGTCAAGGAATTGTTGCTTTATTTTCAGCCCTTCCCCGCCAAAGTAGAAATTGATGACACAGTTATAGAGCGTGAGTTTTTCCTTTTCACAGCTTTCAACTCCAACCAGTACGGCTATGACTATGCGGTTTTCCCTTTCACCAGTATGAAAGACGGCATTATGGATGTAATTGTGCTGAACAGGTTTCCGGTATGGAAACTATTCTGGATAGTTTTCTGCCTTGTAATGAAGCGTGCCGACCTTATAAAAGAAGCGGAGTCGTACCGGGCCAAAAAGATTTTCATACATGGCAGCAAGAAAATGATTTACCAGTTCGATGGCGACTCGGTTATTTATCACGATGATGTTACTTTTGAAGTGGTGCCTCAATGTATAGAGGTAATCATGCCGGCAAATCTAACTGCCTACTAAAACTCAGCCAACATGAGTAAGAAAGATGATTTCAAAAACAGAATTGTTTTCTCCACCAATCCGCATTTCAGGCAGGAAGAAGAAAGCAAGGAGCAGGAAACTGTTTCCGCCAATCAGCAAACACTGTATGTAGCGCTTGAAAGATTGAAGGGGGGTAAAATAGCCACCATCATCTCCAACTTCGCTGGCAGGGAAAGTGATTTAGAAGCATTAGGCAAGCAGTTAAAAAATAAATGCGGCAGCGGTGGAACGGTGAAAGACGGCATCATTCTTATTCAGGGAGAGCAGCGCGAAAAGGTGATTGCCTTGCTTACTGCACTCGGTTATAAGACAAAGAGAAAAGGCGGCTAACTATAACTTGACAATCTTCCTGGTCTTACTGCCTGCTTTCACAAAATATATCCCTCTTTCCCATTTCACTGTTTCAACTTCGCAGGGCATAGAATTTGATTTACGCTGAAAAACCTTTCTACCGCTTAAATCATAAACGCAAATTTCTGTATCCCATGGGCAACCGGTAATTAGCAATTTCTCATTTGCCGGATTTGGATAAACTCTAAAACTCTCTTCTTCCGTTTCCTGAATAGCTGAAACCAAAGGAGTGCAATTAAATGAAGCTAATTGTTGGGTCAGGTAATCGTACCTTTCCTGCACAAAAGGTTTTAAGCCGAGCGCGTTGCTTTGAGTGCTGTTAAGGCTTGCATCAAACTGGTTGTTTGTAAAAAGTCTCCTCGGGTCGTTGTAGTAATAGGTTTTAATGCGGTTGTAAAGCGAATCAATAACCGGATTCATGTAAGCCGGGTTAAAATACTCGTCAGTAACATTGCACATAAAATTCCGGTATGCGGTGTAGTAAGTTGTATTCGCAATCATCTTTGTGTTCAGCGGACGATTGCCCTGTGCCGGAACGTAATTCATGGGCAGGGTGGTCATCCCGCTTAACTGATTGCCGTTCAGAAAAACTCCGAAAGCCTCATTCACATCCCAATTAATAAACTCAAACCGGTTCGAATCTGTATTGTGATAAACGTAGTAGTTATGGCCGCTGCCGGCATACGAATCGAGATTAGAAAAGAGAATAGTAGTCGCCCAACTCTTGATATAGGAGGATGTATTGAAACAAGCGTTTAGTGAATCATTGTATTCGTTGGTGGGAGAATTATTGATGTTGTCAATCAACCACACTAAATCGCTCCAGTCGTTAAGGTCTTCATTCGTCTTTAACTCATAGTCGTTGTAATACTGCGAAGCCAGTCCTCCTTTCCAGCGCAAATCACCATGCGGGTCGCCTTTAAACAGATTTCCCTTCTTATCGCCAAAGCGCGTTTTGCAAAAGGTTTTATCTACTTCTTCTACCAACATATAAAATCCCCACAAGGAACCATTCACATATACATTGGCATAATCGCAGCGCGGTCCGGGAATGCCGTAATACTCCATAAAATCAAGACATAACTTCTCCCGCATCATGCTGGGGTCTTTAAATCCGTTGTTCAGGTTGAGCTGCTTAATGTTATCAACTTCGTTATCTTCTTTAAATTCTTCAAAGTCGAGTTTCCAGCTTTTCTTTTGTGTTTGACTATTGTATGACGAATTGCCCTTAAACTTACAGCCTACGCTATCGTAAACCACCCCGTCAAACTCTACGGTAGTTGCCATCAGGTAAATGCTGGAATCGGTCAGTTCGCTGACCGCATAATACTGCTTGAGCGTATCGTACCAACTATTGATAGGGAAAGTGATTCTGATTTCGTGAACCAGTTGGTCTGTATTGAAAACATTGTCACCGGGGTTTTGAGAATAGGCACTGACAAAAGGGCAAAGCAGAAACAGGAGAAAGTATTTTTTCATTCTAACAGGGTTTGTTCAATTGACTGTGAAGACTTTGCAAGGTTTAAATTTTTTTCAACAACCTTGTTTAAAAATTCTTCCACAACTTTTAGACGGGGTTTACTGCATTTTCCTTCGCGATTACGAAATTCGCAGTCCAAACTATCAACATGCCTGAATTCGTTCATCTCCATTCGCACACACAATATTCTCTGCTTGACGGTGCAGCGAGTATTTCTTCCATGTATAAGAAGGCCGCTGCGGATGGAATGAAAGCGCTTACGATTACCGACCACGGAAACATGTTCGGTGTGTTTGATTTTGTGGCAGAGGCAAATAAACACAAACTGGCGGATGGCACACCGATTAAGCCAATTGTGGGCTGCGAGTTTTATGTAACACAAGACCGGTTCATTCAAACGTTTACAAAAGATAAAAAAGACAAACGCTATCATCAGTTACTGATTGCAAAGAATGCGGATGGCTACAAAAACCTGATGAAGCTTTGCTCCCTCGGTTTCACCGAAGGTTTATACAGCAAGTATCCGCGTATTGACAAAACACTGATTGAAAAGTATCACGCCAATCTGATAGCCACCACCTGCTGTATTGGGGCTGAAGTTCCGCAAACCATTTTAACGAAGGGCGAAGAAGAAGGGAGAAAGATTTTTGAATGGTATCTGAATCTGTTTGGCGAAGACTATTACATAGAGTTGCAGCGGCACGGCATGGCTGAGCAGGAAAAACTGAATGAAGTTTTGCTGCGATGGTCGAAAGAATACAACGTAAAAGTAATTGCCACCAACGACTCGCATTATATTGACCAGCAGGATTCAAACGCCCATGATATTTTGCTTTGCATAAACACCGGTGAAAAACAAAGCACCCCTACCAATAAAGAGTTCACCGATGAAGAAGGTTCGATGAAAGGAAAGCGCTTTGCCTTCTTCAACGACCAGTTCTATTTTAAAACGCAACAGGAAATGAGCGAACTGTTTAAAGACATTCCTCATGCGGTAGAAAACACGCTCGATATTTTTCATAAAGTAGAACACCTGAACCTGAAGAAAGATATTCTTCTCCCCAACTTCCCTATACCTAAGGAGTTTCAGATACATGCCGATGATGTGCTGAACCAGTGGGAATATTTAAAGCACATCACCTTTGAAGGCGCGCACAGGCGGTACAAGGAAATGACTGCCGAGATTGAAGAGCGCATCAATTTCGAATTGCACACCATCAAGACCATGGGGTTCCCAGGTTACTTTTTAATTGTGGCCGACTTTATTAAAGCCGGTCGCGATATGGGCGTTCTAATTGGTCCCGGTCGTGGTTCGGCTGCGGGCAGTGTAGTGGCGTATTGCATAGGCATTACGAACATTGACCCTATTGCTTACAATCTTCTCTTCGAGCGTTTCTTAAACCCTGACCGGAAGAGTTTACCGGATATTGATACCGACTTTGATGATGAAGGCCGGGATAAGGTGATTGATTATGTGGTGAAGAAATACGGCAAGCAACAGGTAGCGCAGATTGTTACTTACAGTACTATGGCTGCCAAGGTTAGTATTAAAGATGTGGCGCGTGTGCTTGATTTGCCGCTGAACGAATCGCTCGCTTTGACCAAATTAGTGTCTGACCGTCCGGGCATTACGCTCAACCGGTTGCTTCATGCACCGCTGGAAGGCAAAGACAGTTTGAAAGAAAAAGAACAATTATCCAGCGAAGAAATAGAAGATGCCAAACTGCTGCGCAAAAAATATGAAAGCGATTCACCGGAAAGCAAGGTGCTGCACGAAGCCGAGAAATTAGAAGGTGGTATGCGCGGCACCGGTGTGCATGCTGCCGGTATCATTATTGCCCCAAAAGATTTAACTGAGATTGTTCCGGTGGCTACTTCGAAAGATACCGATTTATGGCTCACACAATTCGAAGGAAAAGTAATTGAAGATGCCGGTGTTATCAAGATGGACTTTCTTGGTTTGAAAACCCTCACCATTATTCGCGATGCACTGCAACTGATTGAACAAAACCGCGGAATTAAAATTGACATTGACAATATTCCGCTGGACGATAAAAAAACTTTTGAGCTGTATCAGCGCGCAGAAACCAACGGCACGTTCCAGTTCGAGTCACCGGGTATGCAGAAATACTTAAAGGAGTTGAAGCCCGATAAATTAGATGACCTGATTGCGATGAATGCGCTCTATCGCCCCGGTCCTATTGCGTACATACCCAACTACATTGCCCGCAAACACGGCAGAGAAAAAATAAGTTACGATTTGCCGGAGATGGAGGAGTTTCTGAAAGATACTTACGGCATTACCGTGTATCAGGAGCAGGTGATGCAGCTTTCGCAAAAACTTGGCGGCTTTACCAAAGGCGATGCCGATTACCTGCGCAAAGCCATGGGAAAGAAAGACCGCAAGACGCTCGATAAAATGAAAGACAAATTCATTGACGGGGCAAAAGCAAAAAATCTGGATGCCAAGAAGCTCGAAAAAATATGGACCGACTGGGAAGCCTTTGCGCAATACGCTTTCAACAAATCGCACTCTACCTGTTATGCGTTTGTGGCTTTTCAAACCGCTTATTTAAAAGCCAATTACCCCGGTGAGTTTATGAGCGCCCTGCTCACCAACAACCAGGGCAACATTGATAAGATTACCGCCTTTATGGAAGAATGCAGACGCATGGGCGTACCGGTTAAGGGACCGGACATTAACGAAAGCGATGTAAAGTTTACGGTGAACAGCAATGGCGAAATCCGCTACGCGCTTTCGGCTATTAAAGGCGTGGGCGAAGCGGCTGTGCAGGCCATTGTAGATGAACGCAAAGCCAAGGGGCCCTATAAAACCATTTACGACCTCACGCGCAGAGCCAGTGCCCGGGCCGTCAACAAAAAAGCATTAGAGTCGCTGGGCTATGCCGGTGCCTTCGATTCGTTTACCGGTTACCACCGCGCCCAGTATTTTTTGCCCGATAAAAAAGACGGCCTGAGCGTATTAGATAAAGCCGCACGTTACGGCAGCAATGTGCAAAACACTTCGGCCTCGCAGCAAAACTCCCTGTTTGGCGAAATGCAGGGCGGTATTGATTTGCGCGAACCCACTTCTTTCGGCAGCGATGAATGGAGCCTGCTCGAAAAACTGAAAAAAGAAAAAGAAGTAACCGGTATTTACATCAGCGGCCATCCGCTGGACGACTACCGGCTCGAGATTCAGACCTTTACCAATTCGGCTTTGGCAGATATTGAAAAAGCCAAAAACAAAGAGCTGAAAGTAGCGGGTATTGTTACCGGTACCGAAACCCGGTTCGCCAAAAACGGAAACCCCTATTGCCGGTTCACCCTCGAAGATTTCAGCGGCACTTATAACTTTACCCTGTTTGGTAAAGATTATATGAACTTTAAAACCTTTACCGAAACCCCCAATGCCATGCTGCACATTTGCGGGCGTTATCAGGCGCGGTGGAACAGCGAAACCGAATTTGAGTTTAAAATCACCAAGATTGACCTGCTCTCCGATATCCGCAATAAACTCACCAAGTTCCTCACCCTGCAGGTTTCTTTGGCAGAGGTAAACGAACAACTGATTGCTAAACTTGAAACCGTGCTGGCAAGGCATCCGGGCAAAACCAAACTGCGCATAAGGTTTGTGGACGAAGAGGAAGGCATTGCAGTGGGGGTTAGTTCTTCGCAAAAAGCTATTGAGCTGAGCAACGCCCTGTTTAAAGAACTGGATGCAATACAGGTGACTTACAGTTTAAATTAGTTTCTACCATTAAACTAATGCCTGCTGCTGCCGCAGCAGGCAGCGGCTTTCTGCATTTATCTGGTGTATCGCGTCTTCTTAAATCAACTCTACCAGATAATGTGTTTCTACGAGAGTGCTTTGGTTAATGGCGGTAAGGTGGCGGTGGATGCCGTAGTCGGTAATGCCGAAGGCTGAAACAATTATTAATGACTGTCCGTTTGCATACCTAAATAAAAAAGGGAACGCAAATAGGATGCG
>CAZBPG010000127.1:0-10013 GCA_964493695.1 uncultured Chitinophaga sp.
CTTTCAGGTTTTTACTTTCCAGCAAAGCAATCAGCCCGCCCATGCCGCAGCCAATATCCAGCACCGGGTTTTGAAAATCGGTAACCAGGTTCACAATCTGCCAGCCGTAATCTTCCTGCGCTTTATACAGGTGATTGATGGAGATGTCGTGCGGATGTATGTTTGGGTCTTCGAAGTAACCGTAATGCAAAAAGTCTTTGGGCAGTAATTGCGAGTAGAGTTTTAGTTGCGCATCATCATAAACCCGTTCCGTTTTTTTGCGGTTGCGCTGTAATTGTATTACCCGGTACAAATGCTGCGGATAAACAAACCGTTTGATGATGCTGGAAAAGATACTCATGTTGCGTTTACCTTATTTTTTCAAAAAACACCCATCCGTTTTTCCGGTAAAGTTCTTTCAACTCGCCATACCAGGTGCTTATCTTTTCTACTTTATTGCTTTTAGTAATTACATAAACCTTTAGAAGCGAATCATCAGCAGCCGGAACCGGTTTAGCTGCATAAAAATAATGTGCATAGCTTTTAAAGCCGGCTGTTTCAATCGAACACTTTTCAGTTTTCCTGCTTTCCAGAAACTCAATCAAAGCTGCCTGAGAGTATTTTTCCACTCTTGGAACTACAAGCGTCATCAGCGTGCTGACAAACAGACCACTGCTCATAATTAAAAGATAAGCCCCCCATTTTACATGCCGGGTTTGCAACAGAAAAATGGAAACAATTAAACAGGCCAAATAGACCAACCCAAACACAATGTCATTCCTTGTCCAGTAAACAGTTGCTTTCAAACATTCCTGCGCAAAATCGTCTTTAATGTAATTGATAAACACATCCGGTCGCTGCATTACGAAAATGCCACCGGTAATGGCCGCCACAATCAGGATGCCGATAACCAGCAGGGGCGCGGTTTGTTTCCATGTCCATTTCAGTTTGCCGTCAAACAAATGGCTCAGGTAATAAGCCGCCAGAAAAGTGATAGGGGAATTGCAAAGCGATGAGTAATGCAGAATTTTTGTTTGCACAATGCTGAAAACACCAAGCACAACCAACATCAGGTAAACCATCCAGCGTTTAAAGAAATGCTGGGTAGAATCATCATACTCATTCTTTCGAAAAGAAGAGAAGATTAAAACCGATGCCGGAAAAACACCAATAAGCAGGGCGATGAAATGATAGAAGAAAGGCCCTCCATGCCCGGCATCTTTTGTGCTGAAAAGGCGAATCTGATACTTTACAAACTCATCTATAAACTTCAGGCCGTTCGCTTTTATTTCGAAGCTTAACCAGGTAACCACAATAGCTGCTACCAACAGCCACCAGACCAGCATTTCGCCTAATTCAATTTTCAGTTTGCCGCGGTGCACAAAAAAGTAAGTAGAAGCGGTAAGCACCAGTATAAGAATAGCCACCGGTCCTTTGGTGAGTGTGGCTAAGCCGATGAAGAGTGCAGACAGCAGCAGATTCCATCTGCGGTTTTTTCTTTTTGTTTTAAAATCTTCAAAATCATTTTGTATGCTCAACTTGAAAATGAAGAAGATACCGAGGAAGATAAACAGATTGAACACCGGGTCAATGATGCCGCTCCGGAAATAAATTTGCGGAAGAATAGAGCAGGCAAACAACAACGCCCACAACACCCCTAACTGCGATTTGAAAACATACCTGCCCACATTAAATACTACCAGCATGGTAACAATTCCGCAAATGGCATTAGGCAGGCGGGCGGCAAATTCGTTGAGGCCAAAGTAACTCATGCTTAAGGCCTGCAGCCAGATAAACAACGGTGGCTTTTCGTAAAAGGGCTGGAAGTTTATCTGCACCATCCGGTAATTTTGCGTCAGCAGCATTTCGCGGGCGCTCTCGGCAAAATTTATTTCATCCCAGTCGAAGAGGTGAACGGTGCCTATAAAAGGAAGAAACAACAGCGCACCAATGGCCACCAACAAAAGCTGTGTGGGGAACTGCATGATGTGCCTGCGTATTTGTTCTACCATTTAAAAAGGGCTTTATCTTTCCAGTGCAAACTATTATAGAAACCCGAACGAACAAAAGTGAGGTAAAAAACGGTGCTGATAACCACGCCTATCAAAGAACCGGCATACACATCGCGGAAGAAATGCTGCAACAGATACACACGCGATATACCTACCAGCAAAGCAAGAACGAAAAACACGGCACTCCATTTTTTGCTATGGAGCAAAAGTGAAAGCATACAAAAAAATCCAAACGCAGCGGCTGTATGGCCGGACGGAAAACTGTTATAACGCAACACTTTCAATCCTTCTACAAAGTTAAGTGCCGTTTTCCCTTCAAAAAAAATAGCAGGCCTTACCTGAGTTTCGAAAACATAATGCTTCAGCACAGCAACGGTTACAAAAACAAGCAAGGTGTTTAACGACAGAATAATTCCCTTGCCATAACTGAAACGCAAAGCAACAATTAAGCATAATAGCAGGAGAGGAGCTTCTGCCAGTTGCGTGAGATACTTAAAAAACGAATTAAAGAAAGGTGTGTGCAGCGAATTGAAGTAGAGTATCTCGGTTCCTTTCTCTAAAGGTAAAATCAACAGTCCGCCAATGAGCAGAAAGATGGCGTAAAGCGAAAAGAAAACTTTGTTCTGTTGTATAAATGGCTTCAAGCAGCAGATGTTTTGTTAGTCAGTCTACGGAACAGATTGCGGTAGTAATCGGGACTGTAAATTTTTGAATCGTTGGTGGCCTTAAGCGTGAGGAACAAACCGATGGGCGTAAGAATAAAGGTGGAAAGCCACATGCCTCCGAAAACCGTGAGCACGTTATTGTCTGCCAGCTTTTCGCCAATAATAGAAGTAACATGGTAAACGATAAAGAAGATAACACAGTAGAAAAGCGGCCAGCCCAAACCGCCTTTGCGGATAATGGAACCCAGGGGTGCACCGATAAAGAACAAAACAAGACAGGCAATAGACAGTGTGAATTTGCGGTAAACTTCTACCATGTGTGTGGTCAGGTCGCGGTCTTTGTATTCCAATTGTTTGCTGGTTACATCCGAAAAGTTTTTGATGTTGCGCGCACGTGTCATAGCAACTTCCATTACCTGAATGCGTTTGGTGGCATCAAACTCGGCAAGCAGGTCTTCGGGCTTTGTAAACTTTACCGGTGTCGACTTCCAGGGCGTTGTTACCGTATCGAAACCGAATTTCTTTAAGTTAAAATACGGAGTGTTGTAAGATGCATATCCTTTCCGCAGATTCTCTTCTTCCAGTTTAATCGTATCTATTTCTCCGTAAAGCTGTTTTAAGTCCAGCATCTGTTTCAGGTCTTTAAAAAAGTTTTCATCGGTGCGGGCCAGTTTAAACTGCGAAAGGTCAAAACGCTTTTCCCACGAAGAGAACTCGGTATTCACCATCTGGTAAGTGTTGCCTTTGTTGGGTTCTTTGGGTTCAATTTCGCGGTACTGCTTACCGGTATCGAGTTTAAGTGAAAGGGCCAATGCATCATCGTCCTGCGTCATCATTCCTCTTTTAGCGGTTATTACGTGGTCATCGCCTTTGCCGCTGGTGTGGTCGTATACTATAATGTTATAGAGCGTATTCGTCTCGTCATCTTTTTCACCGGCTTTTATAGCAAAGCCATCAATGCCGCTATAGAATATCCCGGGCTTGAGTGCCACCGTTGGTTTTTGATGACGGATATCGTAGAGCAATGCCCCGAATTTTAAATTCGCCATGGGCAGTAAGTTGTTGGAAAAGAAAAACGCGAAGATGCTGATGCAGGTAACGGTGATGATTAGCGAACGCATGAACCGGAACAGCGAAACACCGGCTGAGCGCACGGCTGTAAGTTCGTAATGCTCGCCCAAGGCTCCGTAAGTCATAATAGAAGCCAGTAAAACAGCCAGGGGAAGTGCCAGCGGAACCAAACGGGCAGAAGCATAAACGAGCAGTTCCATCAAAACCCAATGGTCGAGGCCTTTGCCCACCAGGTCATCGACATACTTCCACAAAAACTGCATAACCAGCACAAACTGGGCAATGAAGAAAGTAAGGATAAACGGACCGATAAAACTTTTAACTACTAACCAGTCGAGCTTTTTCACGCGCATCAAACGCGAAAGTAAGAAAGTAAGTATGTGTAAGAAGAGGAAGAAATTCGAAAATCTAATTTCGAAAGGCTAAGCAATTTCAAAAATGTAATCAGATAATTTCCGAAACGGTTCCCATTTCGTATTTCGAAATTCGTGTTTCGTATTTTTACTTATGCCCCTATAGCGTGCTTCAGGTCTTCTACCTGTTTGTCCCAAAGGAAACTTTGCTCCTTAACATCCTTGGCATCGGCAAAGTCGGTTATCTCGAGGATGGTGTCGTTGGCAATTTCAGATTTGTAAACCTTGAAACCGAAATACTCATCGGGGTTGCCGTGCTCCCAGTGGTAACGCACAGAATCTTCTTCAACCAAATCAACCTGGCGGGCGCGTTGGAAATCGGCACCCCAGCCGAAAATGAAAATATCGTCCTGCGCATCGCAAACATCCGAGAACCACTGCGCCAGACTATCGGGCTGTGAAACAAATTCGAACAAAATAGCAGGGGAGGAACGGATGATATACTCTAAGGTAAATTTCCTGCGGCCTGTTTTACTTTCTTTCTTAACTTCTTTTACTACTGCCTTAGGGGCTTCTTTCTGTATGGCTTTCTTCACTTCTGTTTTTACCTCCTTCTTTTTCTCTTTTTTAACTGCCTTTTCAACAACCTTAGCCTTCTTAGGTGTCTTTTTCACAACCTTCGCAGCTACTTTCTTCACAGCCTTCTTAGCCACCTTCTTAGCGGGTTTAGGGGCAGGTTTCTTTTTTACTTTGCTGTTCTTCATAATGGTGTTGATGCAAGAATAGAAAATATATTGTAAGTGCAAAATATAATTTGAGGCGCTATTCACTACCCGACACTTACCGCTCGGTATCTCCTTGTTTCAATATTTTTTCATCTTCACCGTTAATTGTAATACTAACCTGCATGGTAAAATACCTCATTGATAAAGTCCTCATCACCCTCGAAGTTGGCGACCGCACCGCCCTTCTTATTCTGTTAGCCAAAGACGGCTCCGTTCACCGCAAAGGCAACGGCAACCCTGAAAGAACAGATTTAAGTTTAGTCCAGGCCATCAGCCACGATGGGCACTTCGAAGCCCTGATGATGACTATAAACGAAAGCATTTTTCAGCACACCGGTGTTATCCGCCAGCCCAACCCGGTAGGCAGGGAGTGCCAGCTGACCTTGATTTTTCAGGGCAAAGACAATGTTGACTTTTCTTTCCGTGTTGTTTATGGCGAAGAAAGCGAAGGCCCGCCACAGGAACTGGCACAGATACTCATCAATGCCGTTAAACTTACCGAAAGCTGGTATCAGCAACAACTGAAAGGCGAAGCCGGAGCGAAGAAGTGGTGGCAGGTTTGGAAGTGAACCCGAAACCTTATCCAATTTTAGATTTTAGAAGTCAGATTTGGGATTGAACAGCCGGATCCACCGCGAAATTTGCATTCCTTGCCTTTCAATTCGCAATTCAAAATCCGCAATTCAAAATTCTTCTCTGTGCCTCTGTGCGAAACTTCTCTTCTAAAAACTGCGAAAGCCCGCTCTTTACCGAGACGGGCTTTCATTTTTGGTTATAGTTCACATGGGAACTTATACATAGATGACTGTAAGTCATAAATTGGAATATTTAATTGATTTTTAAATAAGCCCTGCATCATCTTACCAGGATATGCACCGGGTCGCTCTGAGGACCTGCCTCTTCTCTCCCAAGACCGCGAATGGCCACCCACACGTTAGTGCCGGATGCAAACTCTCCGATCTCTTTTTGAGTTTTGGTAGTTATTCCTTTAGGTTCCGGATTGCTGAAATCGGCAGAGAGCGAAACAAGAACAACATACATTACTGCATCGCTGGCTTTATCCCAGTTGGCATGTATTTTACCGTTTGTTGAACCGCTTTTTACGCGCACATCGTTTACAGGACCCGCAATGTCGGGGCGTGGTGTTTTTGGTGACACCACATCAAAGCCACTGCTGAGGATGGCCTCCTGATTACCGCCACTGGCTTCCTGTACATACGCTGCTTCCTGACCCATTATAAACAACAACTCTTTTCTGCGCAGTTTCATCGCAGCCACTTTGTTTTTATCGCGGCCACGCGATTCATTATACGCATTTTCGAGAGCTGTAATAGCACCGTTCACCACCGCTAAGGGAGGAACCGGTGTTGGATACAATGGATTGCCCGTAATTTTTGTTTCAATATTACGCGCACGCTCTATTTGTTCCGGAACCGTTAAACCGCTAAAGCCTATTTTTACTTTACTCATAGTTTAAAAGTTTTAAGAAGGTTACATAATTGCTCCGGCTTAACCGGAACTGTCTTCAGTTTTTGATGAACGATTCGCATCGTTCGCATTGGCTGCCTTAGAGGGCCTTCACCTCGTTTCTGTTTCATAACATTTGATTTCGTTAAACAATAAATACAAGCGCTTTACCTCATCCGTCCTTCGGACACCTTCTCCAACAGGAGAAGGGAAAAAGGAATAAATGATATACGTAAGAACGCTTTCTGTTTATTGATGTTGTATGCCAATTGTCATGGAATTGTCATTTTTTTAGTTAACTATTTTTATTGGGCAAGGCTTGTTACAGACCTTTAATTTGTTATATTGGAAGTGCTTAAAGACAAAACTTATGGAAGATGTTTTTGAGGAAATGGAACGAGAAGAACAACTCCGAAAGCAAGAACAAAAAATGATTCAGCTTTTAGAGCAAAATCATTATTCGGAAAAGGTGATACTGAAATCTTATCGCGACCAATTGGTATTGCACGAAATTTTAGTAGAAGGAAGAAACCCGGAAGAAATAGGGGAGGAACTTGGTGTAAGCCGGGAGCGCGTTCGTCAAATAAAGAACAGGGCCAGCCTTTGGATGGGTCATTATATCTATCAACTGGAAAATGCCCCACCGGTAACCGAACAGCAGGATATAGAACCGGTAGTGGTAAAGGAGTTAGGTTACGATATATATGAAGTAATGGTATGGCCGGACGAAAGCAGGATAAATGAAGTAAAGGAATACCTCTTAGCTCCTTTAAACCGGTTCGATTTTAGTGTACGCGCTTATAATTGTCTGCGGGCTGCGCATATAGAAACCCTCAGCGATCTTTTTAAACTGGAATCGCTGGGCGAGTTGTTGAAGCACAGGAACTTCGGCAAAAAGAGTTCAGTGGAAATTGAAGCGTTGCTGATTGAGAAGGGACTAAAATTCAGAAATGAAGCACATAGCGCTTCTTACCAAAGCATAAAACCTGAAACTAAAATTACGTTGCCGCTTACCTATCCGGTTGAAAATTTTTCGTGGAGCGAAGAAATACAGCAGGCATTTAAAGAGCACCATATTATTACTGTAAATGGCTTGCTGATGGCTCGTGAGTTGTTGTTAGAAAACAAAAACCTGCCGACAGAACATTTCAATTTTATAGAGAAGCGATTAAACGAATGGGGGCTTAAGTGGAAATTTTAACCTTACTTCCCCACTCTCTCAGCCGCCAGTTTCAACAGGTTTTTTTCGGCCTGTAGTTGTATTTTAAGCACTCGCTCCATGGCTGTATTAAACATAGAGCCTATGTTGCCTCCGGTTTTAAAATCAAAGTCAATAGCAATGCTGTAGGGGTCTGAATATCTTGTGGTTTTGTATCCGGCAGCTTTTGCAAGCCTGCACATTTCTGTTATCAGTTTTTCCGGATTCCAAAACAACCAGTTGTACCGGTGAGAGTTAAGATCCAGGTCACCGTCTATACTCAGGGTTATTTTTTTTCCTCTGCGTATTACATCAAAGTAACAGTAAGGATGGCTTTTGCTTTGCTCCTGACAAAACGTTAGCCAAAGCCCGTCAGGGAAATCTTCAGTTTTAATACCCGCTATTTTCTTAATATCTAAAGTAGGCAAATCATCTACCATGATTATTTTTTCAAGTTCCTCGTAGTAGCCCTTTTCGCTTAGTAATTTTCCGTTCAGGTAAACAGAGTAGTTATACAATTTGCCTTTACCTGTTTGTTTTAACTCTATCATAATAATTGGTTTTGCTTTTTAGTGGAGGAGCAGCAAGCGAAAAATAGAAAGTATAAATTGAATGTGCAAACCTGCATAAGAACGCACCGCAAAGGCAACGCGGCATTCTTGTGCTATTTGTTTCTGCCCGGGCATCATTTTTCTCTGCGCTTAAAATGCAACCGGTGCTCGTGTAAAAACAATTCAATTTCCTGCATGGTTTTAACGCCAAAATTTTGGGTAGAAAGCAAATCGGCAGGGGTTTGTTCTAATAAATCAGCTACCGTATAAACCTTTGCTTTTAATAAACCATTTATAGCTCTTATTGATAAGTCAAGCTCATCTATGGGCTGACTGAGGATTTCTACATTTTTAAATTCCTCTTTTTCTTCGGGGCTTAGTGCCGCGAAACTCGTTTTATACCGTTCGTTCTCTTCTTTAAGCAACTTGTTTATTGTGTGCAGTTCCTTCTTTTCGGGGTAGTCGGTTATGGCTCTGCTTATGTTCAAGTAAAGCCTGGTTATAGCTTTGTTGTACACCTCTCTTGCTCTTTCTTTACGTATGGATTGGTTTTGACCAATCTGTTCGAGGCTGAGTTTATACTTCCAGCGCAGGGTTATCACTTGCTGTTCGCGCTCGCTTAAACCTAAAATATCAAATGCGTTATCACGAATAAGCCGGTTTATCAATTGGTCGGTTAGGTGATAGGCGAGGTCTGACGGTTCACTTTCTTGTTTAGCCATACACAGTTTTTACCAAAACTAATAAATGGATCTTTTATAGTAAAAGGTTGTTGGTGATAGCACATAAACTGTTCGGAAGACTTAAAAAGGAGTGCTGTCATGCTGACGAAGGAAGCATCTTGTATTTGTGTTATCAATGAAATACAAGATTCTTCACTTCGCAGAGCCTACGTTCAGAATGACAAAACTCCATCTTCCGAACACCTGTGGTGATAGCACCAACAACGGCTAAAAGGGCTAATTCAGCAACCGTTTTAATCTTTTTTCCTCACACTCTTTTTTGTGCTGTTCAAAATCGCAGCACACAATCATGTCGCATATATTTTTGAGCGTAAGGGTATAATCGTTCAGTTGCTCGCAAATTTCAAGGACATGCTCTTCGGCATAGGCCATTACTTTTTCAGGAGCAAACAGAATATCGAGGGGGATTAAAACAATACCGTCCTTCGGTTTCCAATCATCCGGTAAAGGGGGGCCGCGGAATTCTTCGGGTTTGGTATCCCAATCGGTGTAGCAATAAAGCGTAAACCCATGGAAAGTATCGGGTATTTTTCGAATGTCGAAGATAAAGGGACGCTCAGTAACCAACATATGGGTAGCGGGAGTAGGATAGTCGTGATCGCAGCCGGGCATCTGTTCATCATCTTCATTAAGCAGGGGCCACACACTAGGAACACTCATTCCTTTTTCGATAAGGTGTGCCATTTCCGTTTCAAATAGTTCCAGTAGTTCCGAACGAGTCATGAAGCTAAGTTATATAAAATGGCGCAAGGTTTCTTGCGCAAGCGCACAGGGTTTATTATTTTTATTCCATGCCTTACAGTATTGCCAGCTTAGATAAAGAACGCAAAAACGATTTGGTTTTTATACTTGGCTATTTCCTTTATCTGTATGTAAAACCACAACCGCATTTTAAAGCGCATGGCGATATTTTAAAAACAATAATGAGCACCATCGACAAAACATAAGATGCAGTGCCCGGTAAGCGCTTTGATTTAAATACAGAAGAATTTGCCGTAACCTATACAGCCGCTCAATACACCGTGCAGGTAATGGCAACACCGGGCGGGCTTGATTATCTCAATAAGGTATTCAGAAGCCGAACCGAAGAATGGAAAAAAGAAATGGTAGAGTATTTCCGCGATACCTGTATGTATGTAACCATCCGGTAAACCACCTATTTTTCATCTGCGCCAACTGATGCAGATTT
>CAZBPG010000128.1:0-4780 GCA_964493695.1 uncultured Chitinophaga sp.
TCTCCCCGTCAGTTACAACTGGCGGGGCGGGCTACTCGATTACCGGCTGCCCTACCGGTGTTCACGTTACGAATACTTTTGAAATTCAAGGGACACTTTCTTTGCCTGTCGGGGAAAGGGAACTGTTGCACACACAGAGCGAACCCCTGCGCTGCTTTCGCTCTCTTTACAAAGCTGCAACGATTATGATATAGACGAGTGCGGCTTTGGAATGGGAGCGAATTGCGTTGATGTATTGGACGGGCTGTTTGTCTGTCCTGTGATGTGAAGTGAGTTGTTGTCCGCACGAAATGATTTCCATGTCGAGGGAATTGTTTGAGTGTTCAAGTGAGTTGCGATTCCGTTTATAGAAATTGAGCGACTGTTCGAAGGAGTTGTGTTTCCGTTCGAGTTGTTCGCACTTCCGTTCGACTTTAGTGAGAAGTCGTTCACACGAATTGTTTTCCCGTCCGAACGAATTGAACGACTGTTCAATACGATTGAGTTTCCGTCTGCGCGAGTTGCGATTCCGTTCGAGCGAATTGACTTTCCGTTCAGTTGAAATGTTTTTCCGTCCGAGTGAATTGCGTTTCCGTTCAACTCGATTGCGATTCCGTAACGCTGCTTCTACCTATGGAAATTCTCAATTTTTGTAAAGGAACAGGGAGTTTGTCGGCAGTGAACTTCTGATTTGCAAAAAATATTTAAAGGAAAGTCGGTGAAATAATATTTGGAATAGCGGTTGCGTTAGTCAGTCATAATTGTTCATCAAAAAAAATTAAACAATATGAAAACCAGAAACAGCAATCGTGTGAATATGATAAACACGACCATCGCTATCTGCGATGCGAATACAGCAACTACTGCGGGTATTCCTTCCTTTGCAACCGTTTTAGGAAGTGTAAAAAGTAAAATGGTTTTGATTAACTCCCTCAATCAAATTGGTGATGGGACAACTACAGGTGTTACACTCGACACTAAAGGTCTGCGAAAAGCAATGACTGACCTTGCGCTGAAATGCGCGAACGCTACTCTTGCTTATGCAAATTCAATCAATAACAACACGCTTGCCGCGTTGGTGAATTTTTCTGAAAGCGAATTGAATCGTTTGAAGAAAGAAGATATTGATGATACTTGCGAAGCGATTCACGATGCAACGAATACAAATATTGCAGGCGCAACCAACTTCGGTGTTGTGGCAAGTGATGTAACGGATTTGCAAGCAAGTATTGATTTGTATAGAACTGCTTCGCAGAACCCTCGTCAAGCACTGATTTCAAAAAGTCAGGCGAAGAAACAAGTCACGAATATGATTCGTGAAGTGATTGACGATTTAATGATAGCGCAATTGGATAGAATGGTAAATACTTTGAAAACTGCGAACAAAGATTTTTGGAGCGGTTACAAACAAGCGCGTGAGATTTTGGATTTGGGAACTACGACTGCAAAGGTTCGCGGAACTGTTTTGGATGAAGAAGATGTTCCGTTGAAAGGTGTGTTGTTTTCAATTCTTGATACCGGAACAGAAGATGTTGTTGTAAGTGTGAAAACTGATATGAAAGGAAAGTTCAATGCTGCGAAACTAAAAGCCGGTGAGTTTGATTTTAAATGGGAGTTGAAAGGTTACCAAACGGTGCTTGAAACAGAAGTGAAGATTAGTAACGGCAAAGAATTGAAAAGAAAAATTGTGATGAATAGAGTTGCCGTAATAGAAGGTGATGTGATGATGGGAATGATTCAGAACATTCAGGCGATGGGAATTGATGTAGAACCAACAACTAAATTAACTTTAGAAGTTACCGGTAGCACGTTACGTTTTTACGCAAGTAGTAGTCCGAACAATGCGCCAATGAATCCTTTCTTTGATGTGCAAGCGGGGCAAGTGATTACTAAAACCGTTCAGGAGTTTGCAACATTGATAGGAGCAAACAACAATAACAATTTTGTGAATGTTCAGAATGTTGGAATGACGCAAGGGCATTATAAGATTACGGTTGATGTTGCGTGAGAAGGGATTAGTAAGAAACAAAAGAGCCGCTCGGTAGAGCGGCTCTTTTTATTTCCGCATTTCTGCAATTAGAAATTGAATTGCTGTTTTTACTTTTGGAATTTCTTCGGTTGCAAGTTTGTAAACCATTGTATAATCAACTCTGAAATATTCGTGGGTAACAAGATTTCTGAAATCAACTACATCGCGCCAAGGGATAGATTGATTTGATTTATCTAAAGTTTCCTTAGAAGTTTTATTGATTGCTTCACCGATAATTTCCATTACCCGTTCAACAGCATATTTCTTTTCGCTGTTACGGTAAAACGAATCAGCATCAACACCTTTCAAAATTTCTTCTAAATCGGAAATACACTTGCTGATGTGTTGCAAGCGTTGTAGGTCACCCAATTTTTCTTTCATAGATAAGTTGCTTCTCGCGGTTTATTGCTTCTTCCAAAGAGGGGTCAACCCATTTTACAGAAACAAAATCAACTTCTTTGTTTAATTTTTCTTTCAACTCTCTCCATGCAGATACATAGCCCCAACCGATGTGTTGAGAATAATCCCAATCAATCAATAAGTCAATGTCGCTTCTTTCGTCTGCATCACCACGCGCATAAGAGCCGAACACATAAGCGCGTAAAATCGGCTTGTCAGCAAAAAAGTTGCTGATGATTTGTTGTTGTTGTTCGGTGAGTTTCATGCGGACGAAGATAATTCTTTAGTTAGAAACTGTTTATTCTTTTACAAATTGCCTCGCCACCTCGACTGTTTCGGCTTTTAGTTGGCTGCCATTTGCGTGGATGTATTTGAATTCACATCTTCACCCATCTTTTTCTTACTACTACATCACCGGCTTTTATTTCGGCTATGTAAATGCCAGATGACAGACCACTTAAATCAATCAAAGATTGAGTGGTGCCATACACTAAGCTGCCTTTGTCATCATAAAAGGTAATACTCATTGGTAAATTAATGGTATTAATAATGTTCAACATATTGCTTGCAGGATTGGGAAATAAAAGTATTTGATAACTCCCCATTTCTTCAATTATACCAGTTATAACTATAGGATTTGAAAATGCCTTACAACCATTAGTATCTGTTACGGCTACCGAATAACTACCCGGTTCGTTGGCGGTGTAATCCGGAGTTGTTGCACCTGCAATAAGTACACCGTTTAAATACCATTGATAACCGGAAGCGTTGTAGGCAGTAAAGTCATTACCTAATACACTAACGGAAACCGGAGGTAATGGTAGGACATTGATAAAAACGGAATTCGATTTAGCCGAGCATGTATTATTATCAGTTACGGTAACTGTATAATTTCCGGGTTCGGAAACTGTTATGCATATACTTGATTGACCAGTACTCCATAAATAATTTTGAAAGCCGGCATCGGCACAAATAATAGCACTGTCATTAGCGCATATTTTATTCTGATTAGTTGTAGCATGTACAACAGGTGCAGCGATTGAAAGGTGAAGTGTAAGAATAGAATCGCACCCGCCCGATGAAGTAAGTGTGTCAAGATAATTTCCCGGGGCAGTAAGATTTTGCCCATTAAAGAAATAACTGTTGCCTGTGCAGACACTTCGGTTTATGCTACCGGTAACAGCCGGTGAGAAAGAAAGGTGAAGTGTAAGAATAGAATCGCACCCGCTTGATGAAATAAGTGTGTCAAGATAATTTCCCGGTGTGGTGAGATTTTGTCCGTTAAAGAAATAACTGCTGCCGGTGCAAATGCTTCGGTTTATACTACCGGTAACAGCCGGTGAGAAAGAAAGGTGAAGCGTAAGAATAGAATCGCACCCACCCGATGAAGTAAGTGTATCAAGATAATTTCCCGGTGTGCTGAGATTTTGTCCGTTAAAGAAATAACTGCTGCCGGTGCAAATGTTTCGGTTTATACTACCGGTAACAGCCGGTGAGAAAGAAAGGTGAAGTGTAAGGATAGAATCGCAGCCACCTGATGAAGTAAGTGTGTCAAGATAATTTCCCGGTGCAGTAAGGTTCTGTCCGTTAAAGTAATAGCTGCTGCCGGTGCAAACACTTCGGTTTATACTACCGGTAACAGCCGGTGAAAAAGAAAGGTGAAGTGTAAGAATAGAATCGCACCCACCCGATGAAGTAAGTGTATCAAGATAATTTCCCGGTGTGCTGAGATTTTGTCCGTTAAAGAAATAACTGCTGCCGGTGCAAATGTTTCGGTTTATACTACCGGTAACAGCCGGTGAGAAAGAAAGGTGAAGTGTAAGGATAGAATCGCAGCCACCTGATGAAGTAAGTGTGTCAAGATAATTTCCCGGTGCCGTAAGGTTCTGCCCGTTAAAGAAATAGCTACTACCGGTGCAGACACTTCGGTTTATGCTACCGGTAACAGCCGGTGAGAAAGAAAGGTGAAGTGTAAGGATAGAATCACAACCGCTCGATGAAGTAAGTGTGTCAAGATAATTTCCCGGTGCGGTGAGATTTTGTCCGTTAAAGAAATAACTGCTGCCGGTGCAAATACTGCTGCTGATACTACCGGTTACAGCCGGTGAGAAAGAAAGATGAAGTGTAAGAATAGAATCACAGCCACCTGACGAAGTAAGTGTGTCAAGATAATTCCCCGGTGCCGTAAGGTTTTGCCCATTAAAGAAATAACTGCTGCCGCTGCAAATACTGCTGCTGATACTACCGGTAACAGCCGGTGAGAAAGAAAGATGAAGTGTAAGAATAGAATCACAGCCACCTGATGAAGTAAGTGTATCAAGATAATTTCCCGGTGCAGTAAGGTTCTGCCCGTTAAAGTAATAACTGCTGCCG
>CAZBPG010000128.1:4880-9966 GCA_964493695.1 uncultured Chitinophaga sp.
AAGATAATTTCCCGGTGCAGTAAGGTTCTGCCCGTTAAAGTAATAACTGCTGCCGGTGCAAATGCTTCGATTTATACTACCTGTAACAGCCGGTGAGAAAGAAAGGTGAAGTGTAAGGATAGAATCGCAACCGCCTGATGAAGTAAGTGTGTCAAGGTAATTCCCCGGTGCCGAAAGGTTTTGCCCATTAAAGAAATAACTGCTGCCGGTGCAAATGCTGCGTTGTATTGAGCTTTGATACCCCGGTACAACAAAAAGGTGAAGGGTAGTTACTGAATCGCACCCAATAGAAGATGTTATAGCAGGCGAAGTGTAATAGCCCGGTAAGTTATAGCTATTCCCGAAAAAGCTATAATACTCCCCTGAGCAAATTGTGTCGTTATAAGAATAGGTTTGGGTGGCGGTTACAATCAGGGTAAGGGTAATTATTGTATCGCAAAAAGGGCCGGTAACAGTATCCTTATAAGTGCCCTGATTAGTCAAATTGATTCCATTAAAAAAATATGACGAGCCATGACAAATTACTTTGGTAACAGAACTGTTGTAAACAGAAACTACGTTCAGGTTTAGCTGGCTTATGCTGTCGCATCCGGCAGCTGTTTGCAAGGTATCACGGTATGAACCGGAGGCGGTTAAATACTGCCCTTTGAAGTAATACGAGGTACCGCTACAGATGGTTTTAGAAAACTGGACCAACACCGGAGATAAAACAAAGAGTTGGAGGGTAGTTATAGTATCACAACCGTTAATACCGGGTATGGTATCGCGGTAAGTGCCGGAAACGGTTAAATGCTTATTACCTAAAATAACCGTATCGCCCGAACAAGCAATTTGCGTTAGGTTAATGGTTTGCTTGCTAACATTGCTTACTGTTACCATTACTACCGAATCGCAATGAATAGTGGAAGTAAAATGAAAAGTATAAGTACCGGGGATGCTTAAGAGCGAATCGTTATATAGTACCGGTGTATTAGGGCAAACCTGAAAGTTGACATAAGTAACATTCGGTGTGTAAATACTTAAATTAAGCTGAAGCCGAACACTATCGCAACCATTTATATTTCTGATAGTGTCGCGATAAGTGCCTGCCTGAGTTAAGAACTGCCCTTTGAAATAATACGACTGCCCGTTGCAAATAGAAGCATTAGTGGTTACAAAACTTACCGATGCTACTATCAACTGCAAAGTAGAGATGGAGTCGCAGCCATCTGCCGCTGCAAGAGTATCACGGTAAACACCAGTAAATTTGCGGTAAGCACCATTAAAATAAACGCTGTCGCCCGAGCAAATATTCTGAACAGTAGTTGTTTGAATAAGAGGTTTGATTAACAGGTGTAGTATAACAATGGAATCGGCACCGGTAGTTGACGTAAGCGTATCGGCATAAACACCTGGTGCGGTATGACCATGATAACTATTGCCAAAACAAATGGTTGCCTGTTGGTAGGTTGTTACTCCGGGGCAGTTTAATGTAAAATTTTGCGTGGCTATGGCATTGCCGTTTGGTGCACTGCTTACCACCGTAACTGTATAAGTATTATTTGGGGCTAAACCTGTAGCGGTGTCTGAGGGTTGCAAACTACCTGCTGTGTACTTTATAACAGCTTGAGTTATGCTATCGGTCCATGTGTAGGTAAAACTGCTACCGGAGGGAGCGTTTTGCACCTGTGCAATTGCAGTGCTGTTGCAGTTGGTAATTACCTGCAATTGCAAAGAATTAAAAGCACAGTTGAAATTAGGTGTAACAGTGCCTGCAAGGTTTATACCAGCAAAGTAAAACAGGTTGTTAGTTCGGTTATAAGCTAAATCCAAAATCCGTTTGCCGTTGTAGCCCGGTAAAATAATATCGCTAAGCGGCAAAAAATTGCTTCCATCAAATTGAAAAACTTTAATGTTGCCATTGTTTCCGCCAACAAACACCCGATTGCAGCTATCGGCATAAATACCGCCTTGCAGCAAAGCGGTATGCCCGGCTATGCTATAAGTATTGCCTATTGTTGCACCATTATTTTGGTTGAATGCTTTTAAATTTAAACCATCGTAATAAAACAGATAGTGTGCATTGGCATATAAAGCATTAAATGCTGCTGAGTTATAAGCATCGGCTGCCCATGAACCAATAAATGGCTTGTTATTAGATTCAATAAATGTATTTAACCCCGAAGGTACACACCATGTATAAGATGTGTTAGAAGAGTTTAGCTTAACTATCCGGTTGTTCAGAATAACCGCGCTATTGGTATAATGACCGTTACAGTTGAATATTAAATAGAGATTATGATTCGGATCAAAAGTACTACCGAGCACATCTTGTTGTACCATACCGGTTAAACCGGTTACACATTTGGGTGTAACTGCTGGCGTACTGCCAATTTCTGTTAGCGAAAATCCATAGTTAGAACTACCCCCCAATGCATAAACAAAACCTGTGTCGGTATCCATTCTTAAATCCCATACCTCCTTCATGTATTGTTGTGCGGTCGTTGCAAAATTGTCGTAGGCACCTTGTGCGTTAAGCCGCACAACTCTCATAGTTGTATTACCCATAGCCTGTCCGCAAAAAACTTGTTGTGTAATTTTATTTACTACAAAATTGCTCGGCCAACCAAATTCACCTCGCGATTCCCAAGTAATAGAAGGAATGGAACCCATAAAAGTCCAAAGTAAATTACCGGCAGGCGAGTATTTTGCGATTTTACAGTTCTGATAGCTTGGTACGCCACCACCACCGCCATATATATAAAGGTTGCCCGCCCAATCATAGTCAACATCATAAGCAATATTATTGCTTACACCGGTTGAGGTTAGTGTATTTACAGAAGTAATCCAGGGGTCAATGACCAGTGTTTTTTGTTGGCTATGCTTTACGCTGAAACTAAAAACATTATTGTGCCGTGTATAACGGCAGGGTATTGGTTCTTGTTGATTGTAATAAGCAGTTAGTCCTGTTTCGGTAAGCGTATCATACTTATTGGCTATAAAAAGATTATTATCGTTTTGTACGGTTTTTACATTGCTACCTGTGTAGGCAAACTGCACTTTGCTTACATCTGCACCGGGGGCGCAGATAAGCGAATAATGTAACCTGCCTATAGAATCAATGGTATATTCAAGGTCAATACCACTATAAATTTGTTTGTAGGTAATTTTTTTATACCCTGATGTAGTAAGGTTTTTATCGCCATAACTAAAATAATGTGCTGAAGGTTCAGACGCGATTATTTGCGTACCGATGTTTGGGTTTAGCCATTGCAGTGTAATTGAACTAATAACTTTACGCTTTTTTTCGCCTTCATCTTCTACACGCTCCTTTTTGTTATTTTTTTCTTTTGAAACTAACCGGACGGTTTGAAATGTAACACCAGTGGTGGTGAAATAATATATACTGCCGTTGTTTTCTATGGCATACTTTATTGCAACGGTTTTATTATGCTTTTGGTTATACTGCCCAACATTGGGAATAAAAAAATCGGTTTTAAAAACATTAGCAGAGATAAATGCAGTAGGCTCTTTGGCGTAAGCGCAAAAACATATAAATAAAAGCAATGTAAAAAAGAGGGGCGTTTTTTTCATACAGTTGAACATTTAGTTAATGTGGTATAAAAATAATTTACTTTCTAAAAAAATATTTGGATGATGCACAGGCTGTTTGCGCGTGAGCGCAAAAAGAAAGGGATAATTCTTTTTTCTAAAAAATAGACGAGCATTATCTCTTTCTTTTTGCTGAAGCATAGTAATCGGGCTTCGCCCATGTTTTTGTATTTTGTATTAGCGACCAACCTACACAACCGTCATAAAACAATTTTAAAAACGCGAAGCAGGGTTGCCGGTAACGTTTTTGCGCTTGGCGTTCGTGCGGGATTTCGGAGCACAAAACTGTCAACCCAGCACTAAAGTTGATTTGAAAAACTGCACTTGAATTTACCACCGTCACCCCGCATGACGCCAAACGCATGTTAGCGGTTCGGGCTTCTTTTCTGTCGCATGTGTTACACATAAATTCTTGCACTTATTACTTCTTCAAATGATAAGATAGTTCCGTCTTCACTTGTCCAAGCTTTGGTGTCTCTTGAGTATGCAAAGACTTTTAATTTAGGTTTTTTAGATAACGCTTCTGTCACCAAACACAAGCGATAGAATTTCTTGTCCGCTTTTAAGTTTTTAAATTCATTTGGTGTCAGTTCTGTGGTAATCATGTTTCCTGATAGTCCCTTTACTTCTAATTTAAGTTCTGTTCTGTCGCTTGTTGCAGTTAAGTCCCAACCCACATTGTCTTTCTCAACAGAGTTAATTTGATATCCTAGCTTTTCATAGTGTTTGGTTACGAATTTTATAGCACTTTTTTCAACTTCAATTCTTTTTAATGGGTCTGTCTGTCGAGGAGAACCTTTAGGTTTTTTTGGTCTGGTAGGCTTGGTCGGTATTTTCCCTTTATAAATATAGTCCGATACAAGTCTTACAAATTCTGGATTGTTGTCAGCATACCAAACATTGCTTTGGCCCATCCAATTTTTTTCTTGTCTACGAATATTTATTACTCTTTCGTCAACCGATAAAAGCCTTGCATCACTTGTCGTAGCAGTTGCGTAAAAACTAAGTTCAATGTTCTTGTATTTTCGGCTTGCATTTTTAGGTGGCATTTGTTCATATCTGTAAACAGTCGCATTTAGATACCAACCAACTATATATGTCCCGCCATTTTCAGGGTCTCTTGCTGTCCAAACAACAGTTACTCCGGTAATCTTATCATCACTTTCGTTTGCTCCAAGTTTTTCAATTTTTATAGTGCTTGGATTTCCATATTGTCTGTCAATTTTGGGTTGAACGTAACCATAAACACGTCCTTGATAGTTTTTGAAATTATACATTTCCCCGCCCCAACCTTCATTGTCAACGTGCTTGCCACCACCTGTTATTTTGTCATTGGATTTGCCTTGATAGAAGTCCATCCAACCTGTGTTAAAAAATACAATTTTGTCGTTCATTTTATTTCTCTGTTTGGTGGTTGCAGTGTCGTCATAGCCTGACCGCTAACGGTTTCGGGCTTGGCGAAGGTGGCGATTTTCACCACAAATGTTGATGCGGA
>CAZBPG010000129.1:0-9698 GCA_964493695.1 uncultured Chitinophaga sp.
AGAGACACCCTGCGGTGAAGGAAATGCCGTGCAGGCCAACGTGCGCGCCATGCTTTACGAAAACATAGAAGCTTTGGGACAGGTGTTTAATATTGCGGTGGGAGAGAACTTCTCGGTGAACCAGCTTTGCAGTAAAATAGGAGCATTACTCAATAATGACCACCAGCCCACTTACCGCGCAGCCCGTGCAGGTGATGTAAGAAACTCTCTGGCAGATATTTCGAAAGCAAAAAATCTTCTGGGTTACAACCCTCAGTTTAATTTCGATAAAGGACTTGCCTTAACGGTGGAGTATTTCCGTGCGCTTAACGCATAAAGCAAAGAGAGAACTTTGTCATGCCGAGGAACGAGGCATCTTGTATTTCTTACGACCGCCAATACAAGATTCCTCACTTCGCAGAACCTACGTTCGGAATGACAAAACTCTTATCAAACAGCAATGCCATCCCTTTGGATGGCATTGCTGTTTGATTTGTTACCTACCTGCGTTTATTGTGTGTCTTCGCAATGAAAGCGGAAGCCGAGTTTCAGGCCAAGGGAAGCACCATAGTTAGGATAACCATCATCTCTCCTTCCTTCATTAACCTCCTTTCTGAAGTAAGCGATGTTCAAGAAATTGATTTGTGGGCCGATGAACATATCGGCATGGGCGCAGAGATTTAACTGGGCACCAAGTAATATCGTCCATCCCAACATAGCGTAGTCACGCATGAATTTAGCATCGCGTTTAATTTTGTCTTTATCGGTAGAGACTTTCTCTCCGTCCGGATTATAGACAACGGTGGTGTTGGTTTGAAGAACCGGAAAGTTAAACTGCGGCCCGGTAGCAAACTCGAAGGTGGAGTTTTGCATTTGCTTAAACAGGTGGAACATAATGGGTACTTGCAAATAAGCAATATGGCCCATAGAACGGTAGTCAACATACTTGTTGCCTAAGAAGTAGTTGGTGTGGCGGTAAAAGTAGCCCTGCATACGGAAAGCCAGGCCGGCTGATACTGCAAATAACTCGCAAGGGCGATAGCCATATTCACCACCCATATCAAAGCCGATAAATGGCATTTGAAATTCATAGGGTTCGGGGTCTTCATAAGTCTTTCCCGGAACATAAAAAAAGTAATCGGCACTGGGGGTTACGTGAAACTCGCCAAAGTGGTGAGCAAAGGTGCCTTTTGCAGGCGGTTCTTTTGCGAGACTGAGGGCGGCATTTTTGTTGCCGAAGCAAACAAGGCTTAATAACACAAAACTTAGGGTAATGAATGGGTTTCTCATATTCGATTTATTTTGGTTGAGTGCAAGGTGCAAAGTATATTTTGAGTTTCAAAATTTAAGATGTGGGAAAGTGATAAGTGAAAAGCGAGTGGTAAGTGGTAAGTGGCGAGTGGTGAAAGGCAAATGGCAAAGCTCAAAGGGCAATAGGCAAAGGGCAAAAAGCAAAACGCAAGAAATAAAAAGCCCCCCGGTGATACCGAGGGGTTTTTTTATACCGGTTGGAGTTGGACGTTAACGCGTTTGACGGTGCCGGTTTGAACGATGACTTCGATTTCCTGCGGGATGTAAGCGGGTTTTGAAATGACGACCTGATAGGTTGCTGCAGCGAGTTGAAGTTTGAGTGCGCGACCGTTAGTATCGGAAGTTAATTCGGTGCTTGGTTTGATGAGGATGGATGCACCTGCTATATCGGTTTCGGTGACAGCATCGGTAACATGGAAGCGCATACCGGCTACACCGGCACCGCGAACAAGAAGTAGTTGTTGTTCTAAAATGAATTGTTCGCGTTCGGCTTCTTCATTGTCTGCGGTGAAGATGGCCTGTGCATCGGCATTGACAGAGGTGATGATTTTGTATATGGCATTGTTGGCATCTATTTTTTCTTCAGTACCAAGCTCGGCACCAGACTCGGAGCCGAGGTAGTCGATATGCAGGGTTTGAAAATTGGTTTTGAGTGTGCTGAACTCACCGGGGAAAGCGGCAGGCATGTTTTGACCTGCTGCATCGAGGGTGCTTGTATTATCGATGATGAACTGGTTACCACGGGTAAGCATTTGCTTGCAGCTATCGAAGTCGCCATTGGCAGCAGCGGCATAGTAAGAGCCACCGGCAGCATCTATTTTAATTTCGTGTTCGTTTTCGGGAAAAACTTCGACAATGTAGCGCCTGAGGGCGTTGAACTTGTCGAGGGATTGCTGCACGAGCACTACTAACTGAACGTGGCGGGTTTGGTGAAGCTCATCGCGTTGCTCTTCATCGGGGAGGTCTTCGGCAGCATCAATAGCGAGGATTTGTGCTGCTACCCAAGGTGCATTGTATTTGCCTTTGAAGGCCGAGAAGCGGGTGAGGAAAAAATTTACGGCTGCAACTACAAGGCGGGCAATGGTGTAAAGCTCGGATTGTTTGAAGTTATACTTGTTCTTTTTCATGATGTTTAGATTTTAAATTGTTATGAAAAAGTTGAGTTGTTACATGCCGGTTGCTTTTTTTAAGAACGCAAGGTGATGTTTAGATATTATGTTTGGCAGAAAAAAAAATTGTGAAAAAAAATTTAAAGCAGAAAAGAAAAAAGCGAAATGCAGGCTCGCACGGAGACACGGAGGAATAGAAATGAATGAAGTTTGAGAGAAAAGAGTGAAGCGGAGAAGTGGAACAGACTACCTGCCTTCGCGAAGCCGCTACGGCAGGCGAAGAAATGAATGAAAGTTGAGGCGAAAAGAATGAGAGCAGGGAAGAAAAGGATGAGGGGTGAGAAGAAAAGAACGGTTAGGGAAAGGAAAAGAACAGAGCCGGAGGAGAAAAGAGTGAAGGCCGGGAAGAAAAGAACGGTAGCTGAGAAGAAAAGAATGGTTGGGGAAGAGAAAAGAATGAGCCCTGAGGCGAAAAGAATGAACGCGGAGAAGAAAAGAATGAGGGTTGAGGCGGCAGAAATGAGGAAAGAGGTGGAATTTGTGGGGTTTTGGGAAGGAATTGTAGGGAAAGAATAAAAGGTAAAGGGGAAAGAGTAGCAGTAGGTAGTGGCAGTATGCACAGCCGCAGAGTCCCGAGACGGAGACTCTGCGGGGGGGGGAAAATCTCTGATGACTGCTCTGTTTTGTCAAAACGCTTTCTGTTGCGAAAGTAAGATGCGTTTCTATTTCATCATATAGACATAATCAAAACTTATCCTCCTGTTGTTGAGAAAGTTCGTTTTGAATTTCATTCATCAACTGGTCATCTATATACGGCTTAAATGCCTTTAACCAAATTGCTGAATTTGACATGAAAAAACTAATGAATTCCTCTTCGCTAAAAAAATCTTTGCAAAGTGAAGTCTCCTCTTCCCAAAGTTTTACAATATCAATTGTCCATGAGATATCATGATTACAGGAATAATGATAAAAACTAGTTTCACCATCATAATCCTGTGTAGTATTCCAATGAAAAAAACCAGTATCAAGATACCAAGAACGAATATTTTCTAATGAAAGGTGTTTTCGAAACCGAATAACAGTTGCATAGGAAAATGGAAAATTTATATGCGTTGAAAACCCATCGATTCTATCAACGGTTTCATATGGAATATATAATTTGCCATAGGAAAGCCATTGCAATTTATCGGCATATTTCTCAACCAGGTCAAGATTTGATATAAGATTGGGGTTCTTTTGAAGCCCATCTGTTAGTAAATCGGGATATTCATATTTCCTAAAGTCAGGAATTCTGTAAGGGCGCATACAAAACTGGTAGCGTTGCAACACATCATCGTCAATAGGAAGATAGTGCGACCGAATAACCATTGGGTTTGTTGACATCATACAATCGTTGACGAGGTTCCAGGTCCAAGGCAAGTTAGTTAAGTGACTGTTCCTATTCAACTCACGTTCATCTAAATTTTTTCTGCAACTCCTGATAATATCAATTGTAATTACTTCTGACTTACTTAATGAAATCCAAAACTTGGTGGCGGTTTCCTTGCTTATGTTAGCTACATCTGCTATGGCATCGTTGACGTTTAAACTATTTTGAGTCAGAAGTTTTAGAATAAAATCAGCCTTGTGCACTAGGTGCTCAGTGTTTAATTCAACGTATATATGGTCAAGTCTTCTCTTATACTCTGTCTGCGAAACACGTTCTTCAATATAAATAGGTATTTTGTAATTCTGCCTATTTAACGTGTCAATTAGTTGTAAATCCCATTTTATATGTCTGCATTCTGTTAGTGACTCAAGAATTACATAATGCATTACATTATCTGCATAGGCTCCGTCAACGTAATCATGATGCTCAAACCTAGAATAGGGGTAATTATCATAAGTCAAAAATTGGTAATCACTGCTATGTTCGCATAATGTTTTATAACTTAATTTTTCGACAAGCTCTTCAATTTTTAAGAAAAGTAGATTCTTATTTACAGCTAATGCCGGTTCGTCAAAGTGAGCGTCAATGTAATGTCGCAAAGTTGGAAAAAAGTCAGCAAACTCCGGATCTAGCTCCCGATAATATGGGTCATTATCATGCCTTTGAAAATCGGGCCAAAAATCAAGATTATTAATGTTATGTATGGTTATTTCACGCTGTGACATAGTTGAATATACAGGCTTTGCATGGGGAGTTTTGTCGAAATAATTGGCATACTCTGCTTTGAACAATGAAGGGTGACGTAAAAAGAAAGCCTTGATTTCTGCACGTATTGATACTGCGAGAATGTTATTAGTTACAGCGATTTGGTTGTTCGCCTTTACTAGTGCCTTGTCTTCATATGGTAGTAGTTCTTTACTCACTTTCTGTTTTAAGTTTTTTAAGTTCCAGTTTAAGCCGCACTAATGTTTCTTCAAAATATAAATCCCAATCGGTAATGCCCTTAATTGTTTGGTAGATTTCAGTATTCTTAAGTTTATTGATTTCTGAAGTTAATCTTGCCACAATATCTTTCTGTAATTTTAATTTCGCTTTCAGTTTTTCTTTTTCTGAAATAACTAGAGGTTGGTCAGTGAATAGCTTATTGCTTTCAACTTTTGCAAGAAATTCTTTTACCTTGATTAAATCGTTCTGTTCGTATGCTTCTTTCAAAAGCCTAAAAATTTCCGCTGCCCGTTCTTTTAGTTCTTCACTTACTTTATCGGGGTGGCATAGCAGAGCGGCTTTTCTGAAACAGGTTTTTAGCTGCTGTTTCTCTTCTGAGTTCAGTTCGTATAGCTTTTGTTTTTTGGTTGCTTCATATTGCCTGTGGTAATTCTCATAATCGGCCTTTGCCTGTTCATATACCTTTTTTGCTCCGGGGCTATCGTCCTTATTTTTCTGAGCAATGCGCAACCGAAGGTGAAGAATTTCGCTAACAATAGACCCTAATGCCCGATTATGTTTTATGCTAAACTCACGAATAATCTTTTCTACTTCCGATTTTTCATCAGCCAAAGCTGAGAGTTCTAATTCGAGAGCTTTAAGCTCGAGGTTTAACCCGAATAGCTCCGGGTCGTCATATATAGTAAGCGCCTGATACTTATTGATGATGTTGCCCAAAAGTAATATGCCATTTGAATATTGTTTTGAAGTAATTGCGTTTAGCATTTCTGCTAGCCCTTCAATGTCTTTTGTATGTGCTGATATTTTGGGTAACTCTCTTTCTAGTTCTTCTATTTCTTCAAGCTCTATCAGCAATTTAATTTTAGCAAGCCGCTTAACAAGGCGAGGAAAATTTGTTGCTGATTCCTGAGCGTCATGCGATTTGCCAAAGTATTTTTCTACGATGTTTTTGAATTGCGCAATGAACTGCGAAGCAAGTTCTGCATGGTCGCGAGTAACGGTGATATTCTCATCATTTTGCCGTGCCTTATAACTCCAATTGTATGAACCAGTGATAACTGTTTTGCCGTCCACTACACAAAATTTGTGGTGCATTAGATTGCTGGTATCGTTTGAAGCGATAATGTAAGCGTGAGAGTTGTTGCCGTTTAGCTGTGCGTAGTCAATCCCTGAGTTATTGTTTATTTCATCACCTAAAATCAGAAGTTTAATCTCTACACCAGAAAGACTTTTTTGTTTTAGAAGTTGGAACAGGTCTTTGTCGGTGAACCAAGCAACAGCAACATAAACTGAATGCTTTGCAGTTTTCAGTTCATCGGAAATGACTTGTTTGATGTTGTCGAAGTGTGCTTCTACCATAACTCAATATCGGACTTGTTGCTTGACTTTTTGTTAGTCAGAACTGTATTTCACATTTTTAAGGTTTGCACCTGTAAAGTCAGCACGTTCAAGTTTAGCAAACTGCAAATTAGCTTCTTCCAAATTTGCCCCTTGCAGTTTTGCATTAAATAGATTAGCGCCAAAAAGTATTGCCGAGTTGAGATTGGCATTTTTAAGATCAGCAGCTTCAAGTCTGGCATTTATTAGTAGGGCATTAAACAAGTCGGCAGATGTCAACTTAGCCAATGATAAGACGGCATTATTCAGTTTGGCTTGTCTTAGACTGGCAGATTTCAAGTTTGCCTCAAAAAGGTGAGCATTCGTCAAGTCAGCATTTTCCAGGTTGGCGCACTCTAAGTCGGCTTCCGTCAGGCTAGCGCCTTCCAACATTGCATTAGATAGGTTGGCATTTACTAGTACAGCACCTAGTAAATAGGCGCTAAATAAGGTTGCGTTTTTTAGGATAGCATTCTTGAGGCAAGACCTTTGTAATTCTGCTGCCACTAATATTGCACTAGTTAAGTTAGCGAAAGACAGGTCGGCATATATAAGGACAGCACCATATAATGTTGCATTGGTCAAATCAGCTTTTATTAGTTTAGCTTCTTCTAAATTTGCGCATGCTAAGTTCGCCTTTACTAATATAGCATCTGATAGGTTGGCATTTGTTAGGTCTACACCTCTTAAGTCTGCTTCAAAAAGGTTGGCACCTGTAAGGTTTGCATTTTTTAAAACTGCGGGTTTTAGCTCCTTGTCCGTTTCAAAGTTGATACTAGAACCATAACCGGGTTGCTTTACTCTTTCCGTATCAAAAAAGTGTGCCTTAGTAAAGTATGCCCCTGTGAGGTTTGCTTTAGTAAAATTAGTACCCTTCAGTTTAGTGTTTGACAGGTTTGCAAATGAAAGGTCGGCACCTGTAAAATTTACCCCTGTTAAGTCAGAATCTGATAGGTCAACATGACTTAAATTTAAAACCCCATGATTATTAGAGTCTCTGGTTTTTAGAGTTGCAATAAGTATTTCTTTATCATTCATCTTTTGAATTCAGTATTCAAATATATACAACGAACAATCAATTACCACCGGGCTGTTGGCTGTTTGCGTTAGGGATAGAAGTGGAAAGCCTTTTTTGCCGAAGACCTCCCCCGCCCGAAACGGGCACCCCCTCATCTAACGCCAAAGCTAAGCAGAGGGGGACACATAACAGCCGCAAAAAAGATTGCAACGGATAACCCGACCGCGCGTGGTCATTCGACTACGCTCAGGATGACAAGTTTGAAACCACCTCCGCCCATCGGGCACCTCCGCCAGCGGAGGACACCGCGCGGGAACGCCATGAGTATTAATTCTCTCTTCTGCCAATTTGCCACTCCTTTGAAGGCTTGAAAGAAACTTTTTGCCGGCTTTTGGCAGAGCAGCTATTCAAAATGTCATATTCCCCCGCTTTTTAAGCTGAGGCACGGCAATTGACTAAAGGAGGAAAACTAAAAACAAAACACATGGGAAAGATAATTGGAATTGACTTAGGTACCACCAACAGTTGTGTGGCGGTAATGGAGGGCAGCGACCCGGTAGTTATACAGAACGATGAGGGGCGCAGAACCACACCGAGTATTGTGGCATTTTTGACTAACGGAGAGCGTAAAGTGGGTGACCCGGCAAAGCGTCAGGCTATTACCAACCCCACTAAAACCATCTCTTCTATTAAGCGTTTTATGGGCTTGCAATACAGCGGGGCTACGAAAGAAATACCGCGCGTGCCTTATAAAGTGGTAAAGGGAGATAACGACACCGTGCGTGTAGATATTGATGGCCGCCTTTATACGGCTCAGGAACTTTCGGCTGTTATTCTTCAGAAGATGAAGAAGACGGCAGAAGATTACCTGGGGCAGACCGTTACCGAAGCGGTTATTACCGTGCCGGCATATTTTAACGACAGCCAGCGCCAGGCAACTAAAGAAGCCGGAGAAATTGCCGGATTGACTGTAAAGAGAATCATCAACGAGCCAACGGCTGCGGCTTTGGCTTACGGCCTTGATAAGCAGCACCGCGATATGAAGGTAGCGGTGTATGACCTTGGTGGCGGAACTTTCGATATCTCTATCCTTGAAATGGGTGACGGGGTGTTTGAAGTAAAATCTACCAATGGCGATACCCACTTAGGTGGCGATGACTTTGACCATGAAATTATTCAGTGGTTAGCGAACGAGTTTCAGACAGAAGAAAGAGTTGACCTGCGCAAAGACCCTATGGCTTTGCAGCGTTTAAAAGAAGCCGCTGAAAAGGCGAAGATTGAACTTTCTGCCAGTCAGGAAACGGAAATCAACCTGCCTTATATTACGGCTGCAGACGGAGTGCCTAAGCACTTAGTGAAGAAGTTAACCCGCGCAAAGTTTGAGCAATTGACCGATGCACTGGTAGAAAGAACCCTCGGCCCTTGCCGTCAGGCATTGAAAGATGCCGGTTACTCGGCTTCGGATATTAACGATGTAATTCTGGTAGGAGGCTCCACCCGTATCCCTAAAATTCAGGAAGTGGTAGAGAAGTTCTTCGGCAAGAAACCTTCGAAAGGTGTAAACCCCGATGAGGTGGTGGCGATTGGTGCAGCTATACAGGGAGGTATTTTGAGCGGTGAGGTAAAAGACAATATCGTGCTGGTGGATGTAACTCCGCTTTCGCTTGGATTGGAGACTATGGGTAATGTAATGACCAAGTTAATTGAGAGCAACACGACCATCCCTACCAAAAAATCGCAGGTGTTTACCACAGCGGTAGATAACCAGCCATCGGTAGAGATTCACGTTCTGCAAGGTGAGCGTGCTATGGCTAAGGATAACCGCACTATCGGTCGTTTCCACTTAGACGGCATTCCGCCAGCTCAGAGAGGAACTCCTCAAATTGAAGTGACTTTTGATATTGACAGCAACGGTATCGTTCACGTTCATGCAAAAGATAAAGGAACCGGTAAGGAGCAAAGTATCCGCATAGAGGCGAACAGCGGTCTTTCGAAAGAAGAGATTGAGAAGATGAAGAACGAAGCCAAAGCCAACGAAGATGCCGATAAGAAGGCGCGCGAAGAGGCAGAAAAGGCTAACATGATTGACTCGCTCATTTTCCAGACCGAAAAGCAATTGAAAGAAGTAGGCGATAAAATACCTGCTGATAAGAAAACAGCTATTGAAACTGCTTTGGCAGAACTGAAAACTGCGAAAGAGTCGAAAGATGTGGCAGCTATGGATAAAGCGGCAGAGGCTTTGAACACCGTATGGCAGGCAGCCAGCCAGGATATTTACAATGCTACTCAGCAAAATGCACAACCCAATGCCGAAGCCGGAGCCGAAGCTACCGCCCCTGAAGGCGAAAATGTTCAGGATGTGCAGTATGAAGAGGTAAAGGACGATAAGAAGTAAGAACTCCTAAATCCCCCTCGCCTTCGCGAAGCGCTTTGGCGGAGCAAGGTAAAGGGGACCTGAGGCACAAAAACAGGCAGTTTTTGGTTCAGTCGTTAATCGTGTGAAAATGATAGAGATTCACACTACCCCATA
>CAZBPG010000130.1:0-9628 GCA_964493695.1 uncultured Chitinophaga sp.
GAAAAGTAGGAAGGCACTTCCAGAACTCTGGAAGCAGTATCCGAAAAGTAGGAAGGCACTTCCAGAACTCTGGAAGCAGTATCCGAAAAGTAGGAAGACACTCCCAGAACTCTGGAAGCACTATCCGAAAAGTAGGAAGACACTCCCAGAACTCTGGAAATGGTTTTCGAAAACATTAATGATGGCAGGTGAACAAAATATTCAGTAAACAAAACTTCAATTACTATGTTAAATCCAATACGCCTTGTAAACGATTTGTTTGACGACAAAGAATTATCCGATGCCGACCTTCGCTCGTTTGCCGAAGACCACTTAGTGCGCCTTAGCCAGCCCGAAAACAACCCGGGCGGTATTTACAGTGTTTTAATTACCGACACCACCACTAAGTATACTGCGTACTACGGCAAAATAACCAGCGAGGCCGCTAAAAAAGCTATTGCCGAAGGTACTACGGCTACCCGCAATCAGGAACGTAAAGTAACCGAAGAAAAAATAAGCCAGTTGCAGGGTTTGGTAAAATACAAGTTTGGCGAAACAAGCGGTATTTATCAGGAGTTTTATCCGTTGGGCATGGATGAATACTACCAGGCCCGCGAAGGTGAGATAGGCACTAAGTTCGACCGGTTTGTTATAGCAGCAGGTATACATTTGGCTGCCGAATACCCGGCCGAGGTATCGGCTATTACTTCTATGGTAACCGGTTTTCATAACGCTTACACCGCCCGCGAAACAGCCATGGCCCAGGTAGATGCCGTAGGCACCGGTAAACATGCCGACCGTAAAGCCCTTACCATACAACTTACGTTCAACTTTTTAACCATTGCCACTAACAACATCGGCAACCCCGACCGGTTTGACGATTACTACAATCCGGAGTATCTGCCCATCAGCGACAGCCTGCGCACCTTCAGCGGCATCATTAATTTCAACAGCATTATTACTGCCGTAGAAGCCGGCATTATTACCGGCAGCAGCGATTTGCTGATAGAAAACAAAGGCACCGTAGACCTGGTGTTCAGCCTGAACGATGTACCGGGAGTTATTCATCCGGCATCGGAAATGACCATTGTGCCCGGCCAGCGCCACCGCTTTACCGAAACGCTGCCGGTGTTCACTCAATATTACCTGAACATACAAAACCCCAGCCCCGACCAAAACGGAAGCTGGCATGTGGAAGTAAGCTAAACTCTCGCTAACACATGACCAAACCCATGAAGAAATCAGATAAAATGATTGTTGCCTTCGCTCTATTGCTCTTTACGCTGCTGTTGTGGTTAGTAAACACAGCTGCCAAAGGTTAAACAAAAAAACATGACACAAAAAGATACCCTCACCCCCTCAATTTTTTTTCAATCCACTGCCGGTGCGGTTGTCGTAGCTGAGTTTCCGTACCGGCTTTTTGTAAAACAGCTACTTGTCAGGCAAGCAACAATACTCAGAACAGCAGAAGAATTGCTACACCATTATTTGTTTAACTACTCAGGTAAATAACACTAAAAGCAAAACTCCCTGCCGGTTAACCGGCAGGGAGTTTTTGTTTCTCAGTTTTAACCCCTCCTTCTAATATCCAAACACATCCTTCAATTCCGGCACCTGGCATGTACCAGATACACGTGAGTTATGGTGTTTGTGGTATTGATTCTTTCATAGAAATTCTTCCTGGCGTGGGTATGACTGAAGCAAATATTCCAGACGACTGTTTTTACTGCTCCTACTTGCTTGATTTATAGCAATACTATTTTACTAATAATTAATGACTATCCGGTTGTTTACCTAAATCAAAGCGCGCTGTCATTCCGAACGAAGGTTTCCGTAGAGAGGAATCTTGTATTTCCTCTGGAAGAATACAAGATGTTTCACTTCGCAGAGCCTCGTTCAACATGACAACATCATAATGGCGTATTCTAGGTATGAATGCGGATAGTCATTTAATAATTTTAATCAGACGAATACTGCTACAGTTTTAGATAGTTCAACAGCACAAGTATGATTACACCACCGGCTTGTAACATAAATCAAGCTCCGGGAGTTACCACCTTTTTTTAGTTTAGCCAATCAAAGCATTAATCAATTTATAGTCACTAAAAAAGTTCGATAAGCCGAACCTTAAGCCTACATGAATTACAAAAAAGTTTCGACAGAAGATTTAGTGCATTTTAAAAGGGTGGTGGGAGAGGAGTATGTTTTTACCGATGAAGTCAGTATCGAAAAATTCAGCCGCGATGAAACCGATGGGGTCAGCTTTCCCCCGGAAGTAGTTGTTAAACCAATTACTCCTCAGCAGATTTCCTCCATCTTAAAATATTGCAATCAGCATTTAATCCCCGTTTCTCCCCGCGCGGCAGGAACCGGTTTAAGCGCTAACAGTTTATGTGTACACGGAGGTGTTATGCTCTCCATTGAACGCATGAATAAAATTTTAAAAATTGATGAGCGCAGTTTGCAGGTAACTACAGAACCTGCAGTAATTACTGAGGCATTGCAAAACACCTTACAGGAAAAAGGTTTGTTTTATCCGGTTGACCCGTCCAGCCGCGGCACAAGTTTTATTGGAGGGAATGTGGCTTGTAACAGCGGAGGGCCAAGAGCAGTGAAGTACGGGGTGGTGAAAGATTTTGTTTTGAACCTTGAAGTGGTTTTGCCCAATGGCGAAATAATATGGACCGGTGCCAATACTTTGAAAAACTCTACCGGCTATAACTTAACTCAGTTAATTGTAGGCAGCGAAGGAACGCTGGCCGTAGTTACAAAGATTGTTCTCAAGCTTTTGCCCTATCCCAAATTCAATAACGTAATGCTTGCTCCTTTCAAAAGTATGGATGATGCAAGTGCGGCAGTAAGTGCGGTTTTCCGTGCCGGTATTATTCCAAGTTGCATTGAATTTATGGAGCGCGATGCAGTGGAGTATGTAATGAAGTTTTTGGGCGATGTAACTATTCCATTGGCAACTGATACGCAGGCCACACTCCTGATTGAAGTAGACGGAAACGATTTGGAGATTATTCAGAAAGATTGTGAGAAGATTTACGAAGTGCTTTCGCAGTTTGAAGTAGGCGAAATTCTTTTTGCCGACAGCGAAGCACAAAAAAATGATTTGTGGCGCATGCGCAGAAACATTGCTTATGCGGTAAAAAAAACAAATATGACAGTAGAAGAAGATACCGTGGTGCCGCGCGCTGATTTACCCGAACTTTTGAAACACATTAAAGAAGTAGGTAAGAAATGGAATTTCCGCAGTGTGTGTTACGGTCATGCCGGTGACGGCAACGTGCACGTTAGAATTCTGAAAGATGAACTTACTGACGATTACTGGAAAAATGAAGTGCCTAAAGGAATCCGGGAGATTTTTGAAAAAGTAGTGGCTTTGGGCGGAACCATTTCGGGCGAGCATGGCATTGGTTGGATACAGATTCCCTACATGGATATTAAATTCCGCGAGGTGCAATTGCAGCTAATGCGCGATATAAAGAAGGTGTTCGACCCTAACAACATCCTGAATCCGGGGAAGATATTTTAGCATCGTCTTGCGTTTTGGCTGCTTAAAGCCAAAACACAAGTATTCTTACTAAATTCTTGCATTTATTGTACACGAAGATTATTTTTGGCCTAATAATTAATAACCCAAAACAAGTAACATTATGAAAAAAATTCTTTTTGCTCTCATGGCAGTAGGTCTTCTGTTTACTGCAAATTCCTGTAAAAAATGCGGACACTGTGCTTATGCTTCAGGCGGAACCAGCAGCGCTACCTGTAAAAACAGCGGTTTGTTTGCCGGAATAACCGGAGATAGTTACCAGCAGGCTGAAGCTGATTGTGTAGCTGCAGGAGATACCTGGGTGGTTCAATAACCAACTGCTATTTAAAAACGAAAGCCGCCTGATTCAGGCGGCTTTCGTTTTTTTCGGTACAATGGTTTAAGGCTGTTTAGACAAAAACTCGCTGAACCATTTGCCGCTTTCCTTAACGGTTCGTTGCTGTGTTTTAAAATCTACGCCCACCAAACCAAAACGCGGACGGAACCCTTCTGCCCATTCAAAGTTATCCATAAAGCTCCAGACAAAATAGCCCCCTACATCCACCCCTTCATTCTTTGCTTTTAAAACCTGCTTCAGGTAATCTTTAATGAATTGCAAACGCTTAGGGTCGTTTATTTCTCCGTTTACATTTTCATCGGGGAATGCTGCTCCGTTTTCGGTAATGTAAATTTTAGGCATCTCCTTATACGCTCCGAATTTTTTTACAAGCTTGTAAATACCTTCCGGATAAACCTCCCATCCCATATCCGTAATATCATGGCCAAGTTTTTTTGCCGGAACGTTGGCAAAGTGAATAATTGGAATAAGGCCGAGCTTATAAATAACCATGCGCGAATAATTCTGCAGGCCAATGAAATCGAAACCGAATTTCATTTTTTCTGCATCACCTTCCTGCATGTGTTTCTCAATATGCTTACAGGCAGGTAAATCTGCTTTTGGATAACCCAAACCCATTACCGGGTCAAGAAACAACCGGTTGATGAAAGCATCGGCCCTCCGTGCAGCTTTTACATTTCCGGGCTTGTCATTTTTAGCATCAATATGGCTGCACGAAAATGTAGTGCCTACATTTGAATCTTTCACATTCGCTTTCAAAATTCTACCGCCCGCACCATGACACATAGTTACATGATGAACGGCTTTGTAAAATTTACTGAAGTTGACATAACCTGGAGCATGCATACCTATTAAATAGCCAAGCGGCACAAATGCCATTGGCTCGTTAAACACCATCCAGTTTTTTACTTTGTCACCATACTCTTTCGAAACCAAATTCACATACTCTTCGAACCACTTAATAGAGTCGCGGTTTGCCCAACCGCCTTTTTCTTCCAGTGCCTGCGGCAAATCCCAATGATAACAAGTCACCCAAGGGGCCACATTTTCTTTCAAACATTTATCAATAACGCGATGGTAAAAGTCAATCCCTTTCTGATTAACAGCACCGGTACCTTGTGGAAGAATACGCGACCAGGCCAATGAAAACCGCGAAGCGGGAATGTTCATTTTACGCATCAGTTCAATATCACTTTCGTACCGGTGATAAAAATCACAGGCAACATCCCCGTTCTCACGGGTTTTTATTTTGCCTTTGCTATGGTGGGTGAAATGGTCCCACACACTTTCGCCTTTGCCGTCTTCGTTCCAGCCACCTTCAATCTGGTAAGCAGCGGTAGCAGTGCCCCAAACAAAATCTTTTCCAAAGTCGCTTCGCTTTAATTCGACTTCTGAAAACATAGCCAATAAATTTTGCGGAATTAAACTGCCCGTACCTAAAATTGCGGCAAGTTTTAAGTATTGTTCTCTTGTCATAGTAAGTTATTTGCGGTGTTACAATGCCGGAATGAAAATAAAATTTCAGTCGTTCCCTACAGGAAATGTTTTTCCTTCTTCAGCCAAAAAGGTTTCAGTGAAAACTTCCCGGCATTCGGTAAGCAGAAAATTCAAATCATCATATCGGGCAGAAAAATGTCCTATCAACAATTTTCCCGCGTTTGAAAGTTCTGCAATTCTGGCAGCCTGTTTGGTTGTGGTGTGGAAAGTTTCAGCAGCCCGCTCTTCATGTTCATGAATAAAAGTAGCTTCATGGTAAAGAGTATTCACGCCTTTTATCTGTTGTATAAAACTTTCTGTATAAACGGTATCGCTGCAATAGGCATAACTGCGGGAGGGAGGCGGGTCAAGTGTTAACTCTTCATTCGGAATAATCTTACCGGCTTCATCCATAAAACCTTCGCCCCGTTTTATGTCGTTTATTTTATGATGCGGAATATTGTACTCCGTAATTTTTGCAGCAATTATCTTTCGTAGATTTTTTTTCTCTTTAAATAAAAAGCCGGTAGTTGGTAACCGGTGTTTAAGGATGATGGTTTCAATGGTAAGTACACTATCTTCATAAATTATAGCCGGTTCATCAGCCGATAGCGGGTGAAAATGAAGTTCATATCTTAAATGAGTTTGCGAATGTTTGAAATGAACATCAATTATTTCCCGCAGTGACGTTGGCCCGTAAATATGAAGCGGATGTTCGCGCCAATTCAGATTAAAGGAGGTAAGCAAGGCCACCAAACCAAAGTAGTGGTCGCCATGAAGATGAGAGATGAAAATGTTATCAAGCCGGGCTCGTTTTATCCCGAATTGATTCATCCGGAACTGAGTGCCTTCGCCACAATCAATTAAAAATTGATTGCCGTTGTAATTTAAAACCTGTGAAGAAGGATAGCGATTATGTGCGGGAATAGCAGCATTGCTTCCCAAAATGGTAACTTCAAATTGCATTAGCTGCGATTAGCTCTTTAAATCGCGGTCAAGCTCTTCCATCATTACATAATCAACAGATTCGTTGATAGATGGTACGATATTCAGAATCGGTTCGAGCTGCGAAATTTTAATGAGCTTTTGTATGTGCGCATTAAGTCCGGTAAGAACAAAAGTGCCGCTGGCTTCTTTGCATAAACGGTTACCTACCAGTAGGGCACTTAAACCGGAAGAATCTACGTATTGCACGTCTGCCAAATCAAGAACAATATTCTTGAAGCCTTCGTTGTTCAAAATCACCATTTCGGATTTTAACTGCGGGGCAAGATTGCTTAGCAATTTGTCTTCATTAAGCTTTACAATAACAAGCCGGTCTCGTTTGTCAACTTGGAATTTCATACGCGCGTGATTTAGGTGGTGCGATAATACGATTCTAATTTAGATTTTTTATTTCAAACCGCAAATTTTAAAGCAATGTATGCAAAAGCACTCTATTACAAAAACTTTGTTAGCATCGTACAACTAATTTGCCTGTTGGTTCTTTGTCTATTCAGAAGAATTGGCTTAGGTTTGAACATAAACAGCATTGCGATAAGTAGGTATATAAAGAATTGTTGGTTTATAATTTGAAAAAAAAGCTCATGGAAGCAAAATTCTCACCAAAAGTTAAGGAAGTAATTTCTTACAGTCGCGAAGAAGCTCTTCGCCTCAATCACGATTACATTGGCATTGAGCATTTATTGCTTGGACTTATTCGCGAAGGCGAAGGCCTTGCCATTAAAACATTGAAGAGTTTGGAGATTGATGCCGTGATGTTGCGCAAGACCGTAGAAGATTCGATAAAGGACAAAGTGGCGAAGGGAAATTTTAACCCGAACAATTTGCCGCTTACTAAACAAGCGGAAAAAGTGTTAAAAATTACGGTACTTGAAGCGAAGGTTTTGAAGAGTGATGTGATAGGAACAGAGCATTTGTTGCTGTCTATTTTGAAGAATAAAGACAATCTCGCCACACAATTGCTCGCACAGTTTGATATTGATTACGATGTTTTTAAAAAGGAATTGGAAGAAGTGCAGAATGATTTAAAGGATACAAAATCCATACGTGCTGAATTGCCGAGCGACCCACCGGAAGATGAACCGTATGAAGATGATAAAGGAAGAAGCGGAAATTTTGGACAGACTCAGCAACCTAAGAAACCGGGCGCGACAAAATCAAAAACTCCTGTGCTGGATAATTTCGGGCGCGATGTAACCCACCTGGCAGAAGAAGGAGCACTTGACCCTATTGTGGGCCGCGAGAATGAGATTGAAAGGGTTTCACAGATTCTTTCGCGTAGAAAAAAGAATAACCCCATTTTGATTGGTGAACCGGGTGTTGGGAAAACTGCCATTGTAGAGGGGCTCGCACTCCGCATTGTTCAGAAAAAAGTTTCTCGTGTTCTTTTCAACAAAAGAATTGTGATGTTGGACTTGGCCGCGTTGGTAGCCGGAACAAAATATCGCGGACAGTTTGAAGAGAGGATGAAAGCTATTATGAATGAGTTGGAAAAGAACCGCGATGTAATTTTGTTTATTGATGAAATACACACCATGGTTGGCGCAGGCGGTGCAACCGGTTCATTAGATGCTTCAAATATTTTTAAGCCGGCTTTAGCCAGGGGAGAATTGCAATGTATTGGCGCATCTACTTTGGATGAGTATCGTCAATACATTGAGAAGGATGGAGCGTTAGCGAGAAGATTTCAGCAGGTAATTGTTGATCCGCCATCACCGGAGGAAACTATCCAAATTCTTACAAACATTAAGTCGAAATACGAGGAGTATCACAGCGTTGATTATTCCCCGGAAGCGATTATTGCCTGCGTAAAACTTTCAACGCGCTACATCACCGATAGATTTTTGCCGGATAAGGCTATTGATGTAATGGATGAAGTAGGTGCACGTGTTCACTTAAAGAACATTCATGTTCCCAAAAACATTATTGAACTTGAAAAGCAGGTTGAGGAGATTAAGACGCAGAAGAATCAGGTGGTAAAGAGTCAGAAATATGAAGAGGCTGCACGCTTACGAGATTCAGAAAAGCGATTGCTCGAAGATTTGGATAAAGCAAAAGCGCAGTGGGATGAAGAGTCGCGGGTAAAACATTTTCCGGTTAGCGAAGTAGATATTGCTGAAGTAGTGGCGATGATGACCGGTATACCGGTAAACAAAATTGCGCAAACTGAAAGCAATAAACTCATTAATATGAGTGCAGAAATTAGCGGTGCTGTAATTGGACAGAACGAAGCGGTGAAAAAAGTTACTAAAGCCATTCAACGAAACAGAGTTGGATTGAAAGACCCAAAGAAGCCCATCGGTACTTTCATTTTCCTTGGGCCAACCGGTGTAGGTAAAACAGAATTGGCAAAATCTATTGCACGTTATTTATTCGATAGTGAAGATGCTTTGATACGCATTGATATGAGTGAGTACATGGAAAAGTTCTCTGTGTCGCGTTTGGTTGGTGCCCCTCCGGGATATGTAGGTTATGAAGAAGGCGGTCAGTTAACAGAAAAGGTTCGCAGAAAACCATACAGTGTTGTGTTATTGGATGAAATTGAAAAGGCGCATCCGGATGTGTTCAATATTCTGTTGCAGGTTTTTGATGACGGAATTCTGACAGACAGTTTGGGAAGAAGAGTTGACTTCAAAAATGCGCTCATCATCATGACATCGAACATTGGTGCGCGCGATTTGAAAGATTTCGGAGCCGGAGTTGGTTTTGCAACAAAATCAAAAACCGATCAAAGTGATGAGTTAGCCAGCAACGTTATTACGAAGGCATTGAAGCGCACATTCTCTCCTGAATTTTTAAACCGCATTGACGATGTTATCATCTTCAACTCGCTTGATAAGAGCAACATTCACAGCATTATTGATATTGCACTGCGCGATGTGACCAAGCGGATTGTTGAACTCGGTTTTGAAATCAAGCTGACAGACGAAGGCAAAGATTTCTTAGCCGATAAAGGTTACGACCCGCAATTTGGAGCGAGGCCATTGCACAGAGCCATTCAGAAATATGTAGAAGACCCGCTGGCGGAAGAAATTCTTCGTGCCAATGCAAAAGCAGGTGACAGTTTCTTAATTGAACTGAATAAAGAAGCGGATGAACTTAAGATAACGCATCAGCCAGCTAAGAAAAAAGCAGAGGCTGACGGAGTTTAGTTCTCTGAATTCTAGGAAACAAAAAAGGCGACCAATTGGTCGCCTTTTTTGTTTTAAGTGGTTGTTATTGCTTATTAGACCTCTTTCATAATTCACAAGATGAACTTGATAAGAATGTTGCTGACA
>CAZBPG010000131.1:0-9539 GCA_964493695.1 uncultured Chitinophaga sp.
TGAATTGTATTATCAAAACTATCAGTCCATATTCAATGTCTAATTGGTATTACAAATTGAGGGCGATGAGCAGGTTATTGACCCAAGCACCCTTAAGCCGGTGTTTAAAATTGAACTGGAACAGGGGCACCCGAATTTAATTTGGAAAAAAGGCATTGCCACTGCGGTAAAAATTAAAGTGTATCGCGGCAACGGCAGCCCGACACCGCCCACCCCCGGCAACCCAACGCCACCGGGTTTTGTTTTCGAATTTTTGGCTATAGACACCCAACCCGATTACTTAGATACTTACCCGCTGCCCAACTTTGGCGACTCTGCCACCTGGGTTTACACCATGATATATATGATAGGCGATGAAGAAGTAGGCGAATGGAGCGAAATAGTACAAGTAACGGTGAGCGGAACACCGTAATTTACAGCCCCCCCTTACCGGTTGAGCCGGTAAGGGTTTTTTAATTAAAAACCAAACCTATTACCTGACAACAAGAAACACCAAACGAAACCCTGTTATGCTTTTGCGCAACAGGGTTACAGGATTCTCCCGAAACGCTCTCTCCTAAACAGAGCGTTTTACCGCTTATAACTGCTGGCGGAAAGAGCAGGAAATTTTAAAAATATACTTTATGAGAAACTTAAAGCAACTTAAAAACATTACGCTGCTAATACTTTGTATTTTAGTGGCAAGTAAAATTAACGCACAAGTGGCACCTAATATTTGGTTAGAGCATGATTATGACAATACAAATACTGGTGGAACAGGGCTTTCAGGTAGAGATGGGGCCAATGATGTTGTTGCGCTTTCAACGGGGATTTTTGCCGTAGCTGGCTATTCATCGGATGGGACAAATCCAAATAATATCTACCCAACTTTAAGAGGTGTATATCCCGATAATCCAACATACAACATGTGGATAACAACTTTATGTACTGGCGGCTATGGGTACTTTTCTGAATTGATACGAGACAGCGAAAACAATATTGTTGCTATTGGTCAGCGAAAACCCTGTGCGGGGGGCACTACAGACGAATGTATATTGGCTAAATTCAATGAGTCGGGCACCCTTTTATCATCTAATACAATATCCTTAACTGGGTCCTCAGAAAACCAGGGCGTTTCTATTTGCCAAGCTAACCCAGGCACCAATCCACCTCAATATGCCATTTGCGGTGCAACAAAAGTTTCGGGTGTTTGGAAAGGGTTTATTGCAATTGCAAACGCAAGCCTGGTAAAAACTTCGGAAAGTATTTTTTCACAGGCAGGTGCTTCACGGGCTACCCATATTGTTTTTTGTAGTAGTGTTCCATCTGTAGGCTCTGTTAACGGATTTGCGGTGAGCGGTTATATCAGTAATACCGATGACGATGCTTATGTTGCAAGATACAATACCTCCCTAACTCTTTTATGGGATGTAGTTATCAATTCGCAAAGTTTACCACCTACTATGTCCACTTATACAAAAAAAGAAAGCTATACAGGGCCATGTACTCAAGTAGTAAATTACCAAGACAGAGCGGAACACGTTGATTTTAATCCTAGTTCTACAGGTTTTCTCCCTAATTTGGGTCACATAGTACTCGGAACATTATTCAACACAAACATTACAACTTGCAGCGGTGCGCCCTATAAAGATGCGGACGGAGTAATCATAATGTTGAATGATGCCGGTACTGTAGCCGGTCCTTCCTATAACAGAATTGAAGGGAGCAATAACATTGCTCATTTGAGCGGACAAGATTGGATATTCAAAACAAAATTTGATTTTGATGGAAATGTCGCTTCAATCGGTTCAACTTCAGATTACTACTGGACAAACACATATGAACAGAGAATATACTTTCAGAAAAGCAATATCAATAACGTGCTTTGGCGAAAGTTTATCAGGTCTGCTCAAAACGGAAATTTAAATGCACGTGGTTTACTTCGCACTTTCAATGCCGACTATGTAATATGTGGTTATAACAATTCGAACAACGAAAACGCTGTTACACTACGATTAACCTGTGATTGCAGCGGCTCGCCAATAAACAATACTTATTTCTATTCAGATTACACTGTGCCAAACAATACAGTAGTTGACGGTATTTACACGGTAAAACCCGGTGTAAAATTAACGATAGCCGGAACCGTAAAATTCAAGCAGCCTTGCGGCAAAATTTTATTAGCAGGCAATAATGGTACAGGTGCTAAATTATATACTAATGCAAATTCCACCTTAAAACCAGTAGATGGGTATGAAAATCACTTTGAAGGGATCGTTTCTTATTCAAACTCTTTGATAAGCCTATCGGCCACGACTACTATCGAAAGAGCAGATAGGGCAATTAATAGTATGCTCCTTAATAACTTCGGAACTTTAATTGATGCCTCACTTGGTTCTGTTTTTTTAAACTGCGAAAATGTTTTGACCTATAATGGCAATTCAGCTTTGCCACTTTCTTCCCAGTTTTCTTACAACAACTTTCAGACTACAACCGGCTATCCTACTTATTTTAGCCGGAAACCTATTTTATTCAATACTTTGTATGCTGACCCGCTAAAAGTGGACCACTGTAATTTTACAAATACTAACCCAATGATTGAAGTTTATGGTATTTCGAAAGGTGGTGGCCTTCAGCTACAGGCACTTAATAATACCTTCGATAAAATAAGCAGAGGTATTCTTACTTCGGGGTCTACGGTGAGTTACGATAAGGTTAACTCAAACACATTTACCAATATACCGCAACCACCGGTTACTTCCATTGGTGGTGGTGGCTTACTCATTGGTCAAAATTATGCTATAAGTACTGTTGGGAGTCAGGCCACGCATATTGAAGGCAACACTATTACCGGAACCGGTGCATTCAGTATGAAACCTATCTTTGGTATTATATCAGATAATACCGGTACGGGCAACTTGCTTTTCAAAAACACTATGAGCAATACTTATATAGGACTCCAAGCCCAAATAGCTAATAGCAACCTTGTTGTGTCCTGCAATAACTTCAACGGTTATTCTTACTCTTTTATTAATGCAAAATATTCATGGAATGTTGCCAGTGGCCCAATGAGAGAACAAGGTGGTGTTGTACCGTGTACTAACGGTGGTCCAGCGGGTAACCAATGGAATGCCGGATGTACTGGGAGTAATGTTGTAGATATTAAAGTAGTTGCTGCCAGCTATTTTAACTATTGGTCTTACGGCACTACTGTAAGTTCACAACCACAATGTAGCACAACAGGCTGGGAGCCGACTTATATGACTCCGAAAATATGTCTTGGGCTTGCAATGAATGGAACCTCATGTAATAACCCCTTTGCAACTTGTACCGGATGCCATTTAACACAACCGCAGAGTACGAATCCTTTAGTTAATAGTATGAGTTATTATACTGCACTTTCTGATGCGGCAGAACAAAATTGGCTGAACAGTAATCAAACCGATTTGCAGGCGCATAGCGAGTTAGCCAATGCGCAGGGATATATGAAACAAGTAGAAAACGAATTGGTAGGTGATTTAATAAGTCAGCAAAAATATACCGAGGCAATGGATGTTTTACAAAACAGCAATTTTCCATCCAGCCACCGCCAGTTAATGCAGTTGCAGTACCATTTGGGCTATTACCAAAAAGTGCGGGATAATTTTACAGGTACAGCGCACTCACACCGTTCTTTGGTTAATCAATACTACCAGGATAGCCTTGCGCAAGCGGCAGAAGCGGCTGATGCATCTGCTTTTGCTGATTATATGGGAGTATTGATTAATGCTGCGGAAGTTGGCAGGGCAGCAAATCAGTTACTGCCGAATGAAATTGATATTATGCAAAACATTGTATCTACTAATACTCCGACAGGGGTAGCGGCAGAAAATATTATTACGCTTAACACCGGTGAGGTTTTTGAACACGGTGTGCTAATGCCAAACGATACCGAAGAGGTAGTGGCTTATAAAACATCAGATATTGAAAATGTGACCGAGGACCATCCGGTAAATCTTTATCCCGTACCATCCAGCAAATTGGTGAACTTTGATTTGTTGGTTAGTGCTGAAGACGCGGTATTAAAAATTACGGATATTAATGGTTCTTATGTTCAAAGTATTCGTTTGAATGCTGGAATCAATCATATTGAGTATCCGGTGAATGATTTACCACAAGGCGTTTACATTTATTTATTGAAACAAGCCGATGGCAAAGTTGCAACAGGTAAATTTGTAGTTAACCACTAAACAATTGCAAAGCGTTCCGTCTTAACGGAACGCTTTGCTTTTTATATGAAAAAAGCCATTCTCTTTATACTGTTATTCGTTTCTTTTTCTATTGTAAACAGCCAATCTGTTTATTTCAACAAAAAGTATGATTTATTTTCTAATCCTAACAACGCTACGGATGAAATTGAAGGATTCTATACTTCTATCATATTAGATACATCCATATTCAGTTTCGGTGGAGTAACAAGCACAGTTAATAATAACCGTACGTTATTAACTCAAACTAATACCAACGGCATTATACAGAACATTAGAGATTATAATTTTATTCCTATCGGTAATGCGCATGAATATTTGGTTGGTGGAGTAGAAATAAATGAAACGCTTTACATTGTCGGCTCTGGTATTGTGGATAGCGGTCATGCCGGTTTTGTTCTTAAATCAAATAGGGCATTAGACTCATTAAAGGTTAATTTTTTGCGGGCGGGCTTTGATGATTATAAGTATGGCATTTTACCCTCTGCTGCCAATGACCATTTAATTGTTTACGGTTGGTCATATGCTGATGTGGCACAAACCGGACAGCAAATTTACATACAGGAAATAGATACTAACCTGAATTTAATTAGTCAACACAATTATGGTACTGTGGGTTATAGTATTACAAGTAGCCTACAGCCCACTCCGGATGGCGGCTATATAATGGGCGGTTCATACAATACTGATAGTGTTTTGAGAGATTTGGTATTATGGAAATTAGATAGCGCTTTTAATACTGTATGGCGTAAACAATACGGTCATTTATTGGCGCAGGAAACTCAAGGAGACCAACACAGTTTATTAATAACAGCTGATAGTGGTTTTATTATAGCGGGCACACAAGTCTTTTTAAATACAAGTAGTCAGTTTATTGTAAGAGGCTTCGTGGTAAAAACAGATAAAGAAGGTAATCAGGAATGGGAAAAAAAATATGCTAATGGTTCGAATGAAGAGTATCTGTTTGGTATTTTACCAAATGGAAATACCAATTATGTTTTGTTAGGTAATACTGCTGACAATTTAGATTCGCTTCATTATCAAACGTTCGCCTTACTTTGTAAAATTAACGGGCAAGGGGATACAATTTGGCAAAGGGGGTATAAATATTATTACGATACTTTGATAGAGCACCATCCCTTAGTTCAAGATTTTATGCAAATGTCAGATGGTGGCTATTTGATAAGCGGGTATTTGTTGCAGAACACGAGAGATGTTACTGCTGGCTGGCTCGTAAGGGTAGATAGCTGCGGCTATTTTGAACAAGATACTACACATGCTCAATTTACTTATAGCCAAATAGGCAATAACCAAATAAGTTTTACAAATACTACTTTAAAGCTGTGCAGTTGGCAATGGTATTTTAGCGATGGCGATACCAGCTTTGTCCTAAACCCCACCCACCAGTTTGCCGATACCGGTGATTACTTAATTACGCTTATAACACGAGCCGCAGATTTTACTGATACAGCTATAGTTTGGATACATATAAGCGCACCTAATGCGGTGCAGGAGGTAACATCTTCTTCTTTTATTTCCGTTTACCCAAACCCCGCCACCGAAAACATCAACTTTAAAATTTACCTCTCACCGGAGCAAACCGTGGCGGAGGTAAAAATTTACAATGCGCAGGGCGCATTGGTGTACCGGTTTGCTACAAAAGAAACATTCAGTAGTTTTCAATGGAATGTAAAAAATATTGCCAATGGTATTTACTTTTACGAGGTAACCGGCAGCCAAAGCAGCATAGCAAAAGGTAAGGTAGCGGTGCAGCATTAAGATGCCGAAGATGCTATCACCCTCGGCAACCCAACGCCACCGGGTATTGTTTTCGAATTTTTGGCTATAGACACCCAGCCCGATTACTTAGACACTTACCCGCTGCCCAATTTTGGCGAGTCTGATACCTGGATTTACACCATGATATATATGATAGGCGATGAAGAAGTAGGCGAATGGAGCGAAATAGTACAAGTAACGGTGAGCGGAACACCGTAATTAATTAAAAACACCTCACCGGTACCGGTGAGGTGTTTTGTTTTTTAACTGCGAGAAAAAAACTAAGCATAAACCAGCGCAAGCCGAAAAGCTGATATTAATAGAGTAGGCGAAAAATTTTATCACTGGTTTTGTTTTTAGCACCAAAAGAAAATACCTTAAAGCTCTAAAAAGCTTTTATGAAACATACACTACTTCTTTTATTCTTTTTCTCTTGCTGCTTTTGCGCTGCGCAAACGCGTAATCCTGCCTTAGATATTAACCGAACAAATGTTTGGAAGTTCGGATTTGAATCTGTAGCAGGTGCAAACGATTCACCGGGTCTTGATTTTAGTACCGGTAGCCCAACTTTGGTAAACGGAGGTATTGATATAAATGATGGAGCAACTACAATTTCAAATTTGAACGGCAATTTGCAATTGTATGGGGGCTTACTGAAAATGTTTGACCATACTTTTAGCCCCATGTCAAACTCTGGTATTGTTGGTGATTCGGGTTGGATAGGTATTGGGCAAGCGAACCTTGCCATTCCAATGCCTAACAGCCTCAACATCATTTATTATTTTTCATCATCTGTTACCTTAAAATACAGTGTGGTGGATATGAATTTAAATGGAGGTAACGGAGGAGTAGTTGCTAGAAACGTAGAGTTACAACCTTATCCCACCGGTGTAAAATTAGCTGCCGTACATCATTGCAATGGAAGCGATATATGGGTGGTATATCATAAATGGCTAACCAATAGTTTTTACGCATTCTTATTAACCGATACAGGCATTAATGCAATACCCGTTATTACGAATATAGGTCCAGTAGATGACCAACAGGGCATGTTCCAAACTGGGAACATAAAATTTTCTAATAACGGCAATAAACTGGCTATTACTTTTAGCGGGTTTGATACAATACCTTATTTATTCGACTTTGATAAATTAACTGGTATAGTTTCTAATCCCATCCCGTTGCAAAAGGATATAGGTGACCAAGGGATTGCGTTTTCAGGGGATAATTCCAAGTTATATATATCTACAAACAACGGCCGCTTGTTGCAATACGACCTGAATGCGGGAAACCCTGCTGCTATTACTGCTTCTAGAAAACTTATTGCGGAGGTGGTTACAGATTATACAACTATGCAGTTGGCCCGCGATGGTAAAATTTATGTAGTATCCGGAAGTAACCCCTATAGAAAATATCTAGGCATTGTTAATAACCCAAATGCCCCAGATACTTTCTGCCTTTTTGTTGCACAAGGACTTTACATGAATGGTGCGCAAGGTCACGTTAACAGTTTAATGAATACTGTGGACAGCTATTTTTATACAGGGAGTTCCGCTTATCCATGCTATGGCGATACTGCGCTGAATATAACATCGATTAATAATTTTAATACACACTGTTATCCTAATCCCTTTTCTGATTTTACCACTATCGAAATTCCAGATGTATTATACTATCAGGGTAAAATAGAATATCAACTCTGTGATGCCACAGGAAGGATTTGTAAGGCTCAAATTACTGAAATAGTGAATAAACGCATTCTTTTAGAGCGGGGTCAATTAAATGCAGGAATGTATTTTCTATCAGTTAAGTTATCGGGTAAAACGCAAGTAATTAAACTATCTATTCTATAGCCTTTTAAAACTAAAATCATGAAAAAGCAATTTTATCTCTTATCCACTTTAGCTTTTGTCTCAATCGCTCAGATTGCAAATTCCCAGACATGGGATTGGGATGGCAACTCGCTATCTGCCACAAAATATATAGGGACTAACAGTTCTCATGATTTTCCAATTCGCACAAGCAACCAAGAGAGGATGCGTGTAACAACTGGAGGCGATGTGGGTATTGGTGGTTCTACATATACCCCAAGCCATAAACTTGATGTTGATGGCGATATTAACATTGGCCGAAACGGCACCAATGATGACAAAGGCTATATGATAGGAGAAAATTATGTCCTTACTCATAAAGGAAATAGTGACAATATTTTTGTAGGTGTTTTAGCCGGGTATAGTACTGTAGCCGACTTCAATACTTTTGTCGGCACTGGTTCAGGTTTTACTAATACAGATGGCATTGCTAATACTTTTGTAGGTTACAGTGCGGGGCTAACCAATAAGACTATTACAGGAGAAAGCGGTGACTATAATACTTTTACAGGTTACAAATCGGGTTTTTATAGCACCACCGGTGACCAAAACTGCTTTTATGGAAAAAGAAGCGGATTTGGTAATACTACAGGAAACTGGAATTGTTTTTTTGGAGCGCATTGCGGGCAAGCTAATGATGCAGGGGTTTACAATGCCTTTTTTGGCGACCGGGCAGGATACGATAATGATGGTGGTAGTAATAACGTAGGGTTAGGCGCTGATGCAGGTAACAATAATGTAACCGGTAGTAATAATACATTTATTGGTTACCATGCTATGCCGAGTGATGATGACTTTGAATATGCCGGTGCCATAGGCGCACACGCCTTTGTTGAGCAAAGCAACAGTTTAATACTTGGTAGTATTGATGGTGTTAATGATGCTACAGAAAGTGTAAATGTAGGCGTTGGTGTAACTGCCCCAACCGCAAAACTTCATGTAGTTAATGCAACTAACGCCATTGGGGTTTTGGGATTGACCACAGTAAACACAGGTGTCAATCGCGGGGTAATGGGTGCCAGCAATACAACTTCAGCATTATGGAATGTTGGTGTTGAAGGTGGGCAATGGACTGCTGGTAATGCCTTCAACGTTGGCGTGTGGGGCCATGCCTGCGGTAATAATCTTTTTAATTACGGTGGCTATTTTGATGGTGGCTGTGGTAGCTGTACAGGCGGCACTCTTAGTTATGGCATTTACGCACGGGGTTCTGGTTTTTCTTTTGCTGGTACATGTGCCTCAGTTGCGGGTTATTTTAACGGTGCGGTTATATCCACTTTGGGTTTTGGGACAACTTCCGATTTGCAATTTAAAGATAGCCTTGTGAATGTAAGTAGTGCCTTGTCAACTTTGGCAAAGTTAACCCCTAAAAGATTTGTGTATAAGAGTAGTAGTTTCCCTTCTATGAATTTCTCTTCGGGCAGACAGTACGGAATTCTGGCTCAACAAATAGATACGGTAATACCCGAACTTGTAACTAATATGATACACCCGCAAGAGCGCGATTCAACAGGCACATTATTGTATGACTCTATACACTACAAAGCTGTTAGTTACATGGGCTTAATCCCTTGGACTATCCGCGCCATCCAAGAACTCGACTCCCTTAAAGTAGGCACCCTCAGCTCCGTTGGCGATAGCAACCGTGTAGTAAAATGGAGCG
>CAZBPG010000132.1:0-5353 GCA_964493695.1 uncultured Chitinophaga sp.
ACCCCTTTATCTACCAGGTTAAGTGGTGTGTACTATTATCCGAAGAAGTCTAATGCCCCTTCGGTATGGTACAACGATATGTGGCGATATAACCCGACCACAAATAATTGGACGTGGATGAGCGGAACCAATGTTGGTAATGATAATGGCGCTTATGATTCGCTTTGCACTGCAGAGTTAAATTATGCACCTACTGCCCGTTCCGAAAACAGAGCAAAATGGAAAGACACCTGCGATAATTTTCTTTTTTATGGCGGAAGTGAAGACAATAATTTCAATATCATGTTCAACGACCTCTGGAGTTTTAATCCGTCTACCTTAAAATGGGTCATTTTGAATGGCGGAGGGTCTGCCAGTACAAATCCAATTTATGGTACAAAAGGTATAGCATCTGCTACCAATACTCCAGGCAGGCGTGCCGGTTCTGTAGGCTGGCGCGACAGAAATGGCGATTTGTATTTATTTGGTGGCACAGTAAATGGTTGGCCTTTACCTCGTAATGATATGTGGAAGTATGTAATTGATACTTCCTGTTTAAGTTTAGATTGCACCAAGCAATGCAGTCTTTCAGCCATCACTATTAGTGCTGATCAAACTGTATTTTGCGCCAGTGACAGCACACAAATATGTGCACCTTTCGGGTTCTCAACTTATTTATGGAATACGGGTGCTAACACAAGGTGTATTTCAACTGCACTTGCGGGTAACTATTATGTAACTGTAAGCGATAATAACAATTGCTCTGCTGTTTCTAATCATTTGTCTATTGCGGTTTATCCTTTGCCCCCAGTTTCTATTAGTGTAAACGGAGATACTCTTATGGCTTATAATGGCGTTACATACCAGTGGTATATTAACGGCATAGAAATTAACGGAGCTACTTCCAATTTTTATATTGTCAACCAAACAGGCAGTTATTCGGTAGCAATAACCGATATTAATGGCTGTGTTGCGGTTTCATTACCGATTGTCTTTTCGGGCATACCTCATATAAATGATAAGTATAAAATCTCCATTTACCCCAACCCTGCCACAAACCAACTCAATGTAGAAATAGATGCAGCCCTTATTGGCGCACAACTAAACATTTATGATGTAACGGGTGCCTTAGTGCAATCGGCTGTTCTCCAAATTCAAAATTCCAAATTCGCAATTCAAAATTTCTCTTCCGGTGTTTACATAGCGGAGATAAAAACTAAAGAGGCGAGTGTAAAAAAGAGGTGGGTGAAGATGTAAGAGAGAAATAAAATTTAAAAACAAAAAATAAGAAGATGAAAAAGGTAGTAGGTTTAGTTGCGGTGTTGGTGGTGTTGGCGGGGGTGGGGTGTAATAGAACCTGCGAACCCGCATGTTTTAATAACGGCACCTGTAACAACGGTGTTTGTGATTGCACCGAAGGGCATTGGGGTGCGGTATGCGAGCGCGACTCCTGCATTACCTGCCTAAACCGTTATGTAGATATTTATGAGGAAGAATATTTTGATAACCTTGATACGCTTAGCGGCTTTTGTGAAGATTGCGTGACTCAATGGATGGTAGATTCTGCCCGCACAAGAGCCGAGAGAAAATCTTTACAATTAAATTGTCTTGACCTTACCAAACCCGCAAGCAGTATTAATCTTAGCCAAATTTTAAGGGACAGGCAGTTTGTACCTGTGAGCGATTCGTTCACCCAAGATGATAAAGACGACATCATAAAACTTAATTCTTGGCTCGACTTTAACCCAATAGCTTCACCGGGCTACATTGATTTACCCATCTGTAAGTAAAAGGTCAATTACCATGCAAACCAAAAACGTTATAGTTCTTTTATTAATCACTGCTTTTATAATGAGCACTGCCGGTTGTAAAAAAGAAAAAATTACACCAATGGGCAACTGGCAGCTTACCGGCTTCAGTCAAACAATTTGCGGGCTTCTATATGGCACAGACACTATTCAGTCTGTCTTTTCTAATAGCATAGTAACTTATGATACCGGTTGGTCAAATGCAAAATCTTATGCTCTTATGCTGCAAATGAATTTTGCTGACAATGATTCAGTCACCATTCATCAGTTGTATGGTTCACTTGGCCTTCCGCTTGATGCAACGGTACATAAGGGGGCATGGGATTATTCAGAAGATACCCGCAAAATGTATTTTACCGGATTAGGCGGTTCGTTTTTGCATGGATTCGGTTATCATCCAAATAGCATAGAATACTATACTGTAGAAACGCTAACCGACAATGTATTGGTACTTACCTATCATTATAGTTTTGTTGATAATAATCCAAATTATGTATTGGAAGAAAATACCTGCAGACTTACTTTTTCGAAATACTAACCCCCAACCGGCAAGAATGAAGCAAAGCAAATGAGCAAAGCTTCTTGTGTCAACTAACGCATTGCCTACTTCATTTCCGTTTATATCTTTACTCCACAAAAAATTATTCATGAAGCATTACCTTTTTGCCTTTTGCCTTTTGCTTTTTGCCTTTTACCTATCGGGCTGCAAAAAATGTTTTCACTGCTATAATGCCTGCACCCTTTGCGCTATAACAATTAGCGGACATACTTTTACCGAAACTTACTGTGTAGACAGCTTTACTTCTGCCGCTGAATACAATGCTGCCATTGCGCATGATACCGCTATTGGCTACACCTGTGGCGCCACTACGCCTTCTTACAGTTACGACTTTTGTGTGAACCAGCCGGGTGAAGAAACCTATCCTAACTATTTTAATAAAGGTAACCGCGCCACCTGCGATGAAAAGTAGACTTTACTTACTACTTACGGGCATTCTGCTTACCGGTCTTCTGGTATCGTGTAAGAAGAACATCAAAAGCTGTAAACTGGGTAAGTATTACCTGAGCGATGGCAACAGCACCCCTTCGCCCAATGTTTTTTCTTATTATGAAGACGGCAAACTGAAACGCGTTGTTCGTACTGATGGCTCAAAAGATACGCTGGTGTATAATGCCGACACGCTGACCTTACTTACCTATGATAATAACGGAGTACTCACCGGAGACTTTACCGGTATACTGAATGCCAATGGCGCTCTGATTGCGGGCACCAAAAACACTTATGATTTTTCCGGCAGCCTTACCGGTACTGATTATATAGCCTTTGAATACAATGCCAACGGCAACATGACTAAGCAAACCACCAATAATACATCCGGTGCTACTATACTTTCGCTTACTTATGACGGAGGCAATACCGTTACCGGTGGGCTTTATTCCGGGGGAGTTCTTAACAAGCGGTACTTTTTCTATCACAACACGGCAGAAAATAAAACCGGTGTGGATGATTTAACCGGAGCATTTACCCCTTACTTTGGCAAGCCGTCAGATAATCTGTTAGACAGTATTCATATTATTCAACCGGCTACGAGCGATACTGTTCGCATACAATACGCACATACTTTAGATAACAACGATTACCTGAGCAATACCATACAAACCTGGCTCACACCTGGTGTGCAAACCAAATACCATACGTTCCAATACTTCGATTGCGAATAAAAAAGTAGGAAGAGATTACTTTACAATCTCGCAGGGGTAGTCAAACAGACAGTTCTCCTTGATAACATCTGCTACCGTATCCGGCACCATATCTTCCCAGCCCGGTTCACCGGTTTTTATCATCTGAATAACCTTAGGCGAAAATATCTGGAGCACATTCAAATCGTAACCCTCCAGATCGGTTAAAAAATCATTGTCTTTCAAATGCTGAAAGAGCGGCTTCAGATTCTCGGGAACATCCAGATTGGAAGTGGTAATAACCGGTCTGCGCGAATCCGGTTGATAAGGATACACCAGCATACGGGTGTTCTGCATAAATATTTCTCCAAAATAGTGCATCAGTTCACCGGCTGCATTTTTGTAATACTTCTCATTAAACAACTCCACTATGTTCAGTATGCCGAGTATAATACCTATCCGGTTAGGCTTGCACCGGTTCAGGTAGTTTACCAGCACATCGTGTTTATGGCAGTTCGAAATCATTACCGTGTGTCCTAAGCTGCAAAGTATATCGGCACGGTCTAAAAAATCTTTACTGTTAAAGTCACCGTCACCGGCTAAGTTGTTGAGTGTAATTTCGGAGAGCACAATCAAATCGTCTGTATTCCCTACCTCCTTTTTATAATACTCCAGCCCGCAGCGCATCATATCTTCATTCACCTTCGTCACGGGGCGGAACCTTCCGCGTAAACACAAAATATTTTTCTTGTAAAGAATATCCTTGGGCTGATACACTTCTTTATCTGCTCCAAAAATTGTTCCGTCAGTAAAATTCTTTTTCACCAGTTCAAGGGCAAGCAACCGGTTATCCACTTTCTCAAAGTCCGGACCCTTTACACGTATCATATCAATCTCCAGTTGATCGGTAGAAAGATTATCCATTAAAGAATCAATAAAATCTTCCGGCTGGTCGAAATACCAGTAGCAGGCAAAAAGCAAATTAGTTCCTACCCCTCCCAGTACACGTTGCTGGTACAAACTATCCGCTCCCTTCAAACGTACATGAATAATTACTTCGTTGGGTTCCGCACCGGGTTTTAACTGAAACCTTACGCCCATCCATCCGTGTGGGTCGTTATCTTTTTTATAGTTTAAGGTGGTACAGGTATTCGAGTAAACAAAAAATCTTTTCTTCTTGTACTTCTCATCTGTTAATCGCTGCTCAAGTAACTCGTATTCGTGGTCGAGCATTTTATGCAAACGTGTTTCGCTTACATATCTTCCCGAGCCATCGGCTCCGTAAATGGCATCGGAGAAAGTCATATCGTAGGCACTCATAGCCTTTGCTACCGTACCCGATGCGCCCCCTACCTGAAAAAAGTTGCGGACCACTTCCTGCCCTGCACCTATTTCAGCAAAAGTGCCATAAATATTCTGATCAAGATTAATGCGTAGTGCCTTCCGTTTAATCGATATTACCTCGCGTTCCATGGTACGAAATTAGTAATTCGTGTATTTATAACGTTTACACAACGTTAATAGTTATCAAAAACAAGATGAAGACTGTATGCTGTTATGGAAAGGAGCTTCGGAGAATAGAAGAGATTAAAAAAAAGTGACCCGGACTGGATTCGAACCAGTGACCGACAGTTTAGAAAACTGTTGCTCTATCCAGCTGAGCTACCGGGTCGCATGAGCGGGCGCAAAAATAAAAAGTTTGACGATTTTTTAGCGCTTGCCCATAATTACCTTACAGTTTCTAAAACCTCTTAGCTCTGTTTTATTCACAAGAATATATTTCCACAGCACTTACGCACCGGTTTATACAACGCTGAACGAAAACTGATGAACACTATCTTTTTTAGAGTTGCAGATACTTACAACAGTACATCAGCAGTTATGTT
>CAZBPG010000132.1:5363-9511 GCA_964493695.1 uncultured Chitinophaga sp.
TTATGCTCCTAACCGACAACAGAATTCAGCAATGCGATGCTGAATTAAAACACACAAGTGTTGTATAAATTAAAAATCCCTTGTCAGAAAAATTCCGACAAGGGATTTAGTGTGCTTGAAACCGCTGAAAAAATTACTCAGGGCTTTTCTCTTCAGTAGCATCAGCCGAAGAAGTTTCTTCTTTAGCCGCTGCATCGTCCGATGCCTTTTTGTTATCCATCTTCTCTTTCAGGTCGCTTAAAGCGCTTAAGTCTCCAAGGGTTGCCTTTTCAACGCTCTTCTGAAGATTCTTAACTGTCTTAGCTGTGCTTTCGCGCTCTGCCTTCTTCTCTTTCTTTTCGCCTTCAATAGCTTCATTTCTTACCTCTTCCCAAATGCGGGCGTGAGAAACAAGTATGCGCTTATCGTTGCGGTTAAATTCAATCACTTTGAATTGTGTTTTCTCATCGGCTGCTACAAAACCTCCGCTCTCTTTCGCTAAATGCTTTTTAGGAGCAAAAGCTTCCAGACCGTAAGGCAGCAGAACCATGCCACCTTTGTCATCGCTGTGAAGTAAAGTTGCTTCATGAACAGAACCTACCGGGAACACTGTTTCGAATGAATCCCATGGATCTTCTTCAATCTGCTTGTGACCCAAGGTGAGTTTCCGGTTTTCATGGTCAATATCCATCACCACTACATCCAAATTGTTTCCGATTTTGGTAAACTCTGTCGGATGGTTGTAACGCTTAGTCCATGAAAGATCACTGATGTGAACCATGCCTCCGATACCGTCTGCCAGTTCTACGAACACACCATAAGTGGTAATGTTCTTTACAACTCCGCTGGTTTTGGTACCTACAGGATACTTCTCAGCTATCTTCACCCAAGGGTCTTCTGTCAATCTCTTTAACGAAAGCGACATCTTTCTCTCTTCACGGTCAAGAGTCATTACAATAGCCTCATGAGTATCGCCTGATTTAAAGAATTCGCGGCTGTTTATTGGGGTGTTGCTCCATGAAACTTCAGATACGTGAATCAAACCTTCTACGCCAGGAGTAATTTCGAGGAATGCACCGTAATCTTCAATGTTTACGATTTTTCCCTTCACCTTGCTGCCTAATTCAATTTCTTTATCCAAAGTGTCCCACGGGTGCGGTTGCAATTGTTTCAAGCCCAGAGAAATTCTCTTCTTGTTATCATCGTAATCCAGCACTACCACGTTCAGTTTCTGATTCAGTTCAAGCACTTCTTTCGGATGGCCGATTCTGCCCCACGAAATATCAGTGATGTAAAGCAAACCGTCAACACCTCCAAGGTCAATGAACGCACCGAAGTCGGTGATATTCTTGATAGTTCCTTCAAGCACCTGACCTTTCTCAAGTTTACCAATAATTGCCTCGCGTTGCGATTCAATATCAGATTCGATAAGCGCTTTGTGAGAAACTACCGCATTCTTAATGGCCTCATTAATCTTCACTACTTTCAACTCCATGGTTTTACCTACATACACATCGTAGTCGGTAATAGGCTTAACATCAATCTGTGAACCGGGAAGGAAAGTATCCACTCCGAACACATTGGCGATAAGACCGCCTTTGGTTTTGGAGACGATTTTACCCTGTACAACCACACCTGTTTTGTGTGCATCCACAATTTCTTCCCACGCTTTCATCATGCGGGCGTTTTTGCGGCTAAGCTGAAGGATTCCTTTTTTGTCTTCTTTGTTTACTACATACACATCAAATTCATCACCCATCTTCAAATCTTCCACATCGCGGAATTCCGAAAGAGGAACCAGTCCGTCTGATTTAAAACCAATGTTTAATACCACATCGGTATTAGTAATTGCCACCACAGTACCTTTTACAATCTCATCATTTTCGATGGTCTTTAAGGTAGAGGAATACTGTGTATCATAAGCAGCTTTTTCTGCTTCGGTATAGCGCACTACATTGCGCTTGTCTACCGTCCAGTCAAAATCATCGTGCGCTGTACTGGTGTTAGCGGTTGTGTTTTCTAAAATATTTTCTGACATCTGAGTATACGCGGTTATTGTTTATTCTCACCCCGTGTGCGTGAGTTTAGTTTAGTTTGAATTCATCATAGCTGATGAAAGGGGCGCAAATATAGAAAAGAAGACCAAAAACATGAATTTTTCTCAATTCTTTTCAAAACATGGGAGAAGGCAATTGTTTTTACAAGTAATAGCTTTTATATCAAAACTGTTAATGCATTAGTTGCGTATAATATAAGGCATCAATCTCCATCAGGAAATGTTTGACTACTTGAAAAATTTATGGAACCGGCTCCTGGCAATAGGGGTTGGCGAAAGCGTTTCGCAAAATGAGGAAAGGTACATCCGTTTTACCAATCTGGAAGCGGTGCTTACTGTGCTTGGAGTTACTTTGTATGTTATCTATTCAATTTATGCTGGCTACTACCTGCTCGGGGCTCTGCAGGCAACCGATGCGTTGCTGGGGTTACTTGTTTTGTGGCTTAGCTACAAACAATACCACAAGTCAGCCCGTATGGTTTTTCTTTTTGCAATTAACTCAATCATTCTTATTAATGCCTGTTTTATTGGAAACAAAAGCGGCATTAACGGGTTCTTCTACATCAGTTACATCTTTCCGTTCCTGTTGTTCAGTTTGCGCGACTACAAACATATAATTGCCGGAGTTCTGTTCACTATAATTGCTTTCAGTATCTATCCTCTTATCTATCCGCATTTCACCGCATACAGCCCGGATGTTGCATCACAATTGACCATTTTCACAATCAATACATGGATGATGTTTATTCTGTTCGGATCAGCCGTTTACATGCTGGCTTATTATAATTTTATAGCAGAGAATAAACTTGCCGACACCACTAAAAAACTGCAGGAGCAGGCAGGTGAACTAAAGCGAAGCAACGATGACCTTGAACAATTCGCATACATTATTTCGCATGATTTAAAAGCACCTGTACGAAACATCAGCAGCTTTATGAACCTGCTGGGAAAACAATTTGGGGAAGGTTCTCCAAAGGCTGCTAAAGAATTTGTTGATATGTCAAAACAGAGTGCCGACAGATTGGTAAAGCAAATTGATGATATGCTTTCGTATTGCCGGGTCGACAGAAACCTTCCTCCCACTGCACCCGTTGATCTAAATCTGATGGTTCGCACTATTCAGATGGAGTTGAATGAAAGAATTAAAGAAAAAAATGCGGTAATAATTGTAGAACGCGAGTTGCCTGTATTGGATGGAGTACATTCCACTATGATGCATCACGTATTCCAAAATTTAATTGTCAACGCTATTAAATTCAACACGGGTAAAAATCCGGAAGTGAGAATCAATTACACAAAAGAAAACAGCAAACTCACTTTCAGCGTAGCTGATAACGGAATAGGCATTGATGCAGCATACAAGAGCAAACTGTTTCAAATGTTCAAACGCCTTCACACAGCCGAACAGTATGAAGGAACCGGCATCGGCTTAGCAGTTTGCAAGAAGATTATAAACTTCTATCACGGTGAGATTTGGTTTGAGAGCGAATTAAACAAGGGAACTACGTTCCTGTTTACTTTGAATAAGCCGGTGGTTGAAGTAACTCAGCCGGTTAAATCAGCTATCCAGCAACAATTAAGCGTGGTATTAAAAGCGGCTTAAGGAAACTAAACTTTCGAAAGCAATTCTACCTTCCCTGCTCTGCAATCATCAATCAGTTTATCCATTTTCTCGGGAGTGAGAAACTCATGGTAGTAATCGCCTAACTGTAACATTGGCGCATAACCGCAGGCACCGAGGCATTCAGTTGCCTTTACTGAAAACATTCCATCAGCGGTTACCTGTCCTTCTTCTACGCCTAATTTATTGAGAGTGTAGTCTATCAAATCTTCTGCACCGCGCGTTACACAACAACTGGTGCGGCAAAATTCAAACATGTATTTACCCACCGGCTTCTGATTATACATGGTGTAAAACGAAACCACCTCGTAAACTTCTATCGGTTTAATAGAAAGAAACTCTGCCACTTTATCCATCGCTTCCACCGAAAGCCAGTTATCATTTCCATCCTGAACTTCGTGAAGTATAGTAAGCAGCGCACTTTTCTTTTTCCCTTCAGGGAAACGCAACTTCAACTCTTCAATACGCTTAAGGGTAGCGGCTGAAAGCTTT
>CAZBPG010000133.1:0-9373 GCA_964493695.1 uncultured Chitinophaga sp.
TGGATTGATACACCTTAAAAATGCATCTTGATTTGTCCGAAGTATTATTGATAAATAGTTACTATATATGTGTGAAAAAAGCGTCCGTGGCCGCTGTAATAAACGGGGTAACTTAACTATGGCCTTTGTCCGGAATTTTTTAGCCCGGCCCCCAACCCCTTCGGTCGCCAAAGGCTTGCCGCAGGCGATGCCCTAAAGGGGGCTTTAATACAAAATACAATCCGGCTGTTAAGTCCCCTTTACCTTGCTCCGCCAAAGCGCTTCGCGAAGGCGAGGAGGGATTTAGGGGTTTTCTTTTACATTAGTTACACCATAGCGCACAAATCTAAAACCCTGCTTATGAAAAAACTCAAACTCCTTCTGCTGTTAACAGCCATGTTGCTTGCCATAACCGAAACACAGGCGCAGCGCAAAAAGGCACCGGTTGTTGAACCGGTGGGTATGGGTGACGGTTACCCTCCGGCCTCCGATGAAACGCCACCGGTAGCCGAAACACCTGTAACCGAAGAGCCGAAAAAAGAGATAACCGATGCCGACTATAAAAAACAATTCGACCTGTTAACGCTTTACACGTTTCTGGGTAATTACATTGACAGTAACCGGGCAGAAATTAAAAGAGAAGGCGAAAGTGTGTTTTACAAAACCGAAGCGCGTTTCCCCGGTACGGTAGATAATTATATAGAAGTAAAACAAGGCAAAGGCGAATTGAAATATGTGTTCTACAGCGGAAACGATTACACCGCTGCCATGAACAAATACCGCGAGTTGGAGGAAATTTGCAAGCGTATAAAAGAAAATGATTTAACGGTTACAGAAAGCAAATACTGTGAGGGTTGCTATGGCTTACGCTTTGGTGCCGAACAAAGCGTACACTATTGGTTGCAGGTAATAAACAAACCAGCAGGAGGTTGGGATGTAATGATTATTCACGCTATGGGTTTAGATAAATACTATTTAAAAGAAGTACCTAAACCGGTTGCCACTGCCACCGCCACTACAAATACAATTACCGGCACCGGTACGGCAAATACAACTTCACCGCCAACCGATATATGCCAGTCGCTCGAGTTCTTATATAAAAGTGCCGCTAAAAGTTATGATGATATCCGTGTAGGAGATAATATGGTTTCTCAGGATTCATGGCCTGCCAGTTACATGCCCAAAGGTGCAGCAGAGGCAACGCTAAGCCGAGGAACGTTATCGAGAAACTTATACTACACTGCCATTATGCATAAAAACACAAGTTACGAAACGGCCTTAGCCTTTTATAAAAAGCTGGTAGACGATTTGAAAGAATGCAGCTTTATGCTCTTTCTCTGCAAAACACCGGTCACGTTTTCAGAAACGCCCGGTCCGAGTTATTTAAAAAATACGGATACAAGCATGGCTTCTTATCTGGAGACCATAGCCGATTATGGTTTCTGGAAACGCTTTGGAATAAAAGTTATGTTTAGTAAATGGCAATACGAAAAAGACCCTGACCTATGGCAGGTGAGACTTGAAATCAATAATAACTATACGGGTAAGTAGCTATTTTGATTAAACCACTAACCGATTCAATTCTTCTATATGAAAATCAGCATCCGGTTTTCGATGAACACCGTTGGTGGCGATTGGATTGTAGATATATGGGTAGAGTAAAACAGCTTTGTTCATTCATATAGTTTAAAAAACAACCGTGCCATACCACCAAACCCTACCGCCTAACCCGCTTAAAATAAAACTCGATAGAAATTCCGTACCGGTAATAGTATGGAATTTGTTTCCGGTGTTTGGTGTACTGGCTTTTGGCTGGAAACCCGAAAGCGTATTCATCTGCTACGCTCTCGAAACTATTATACTGGGTGTGTTTAATGTGTTTAAACTGCTGGCGGTTTACAAATACGGCCTGCCGCCCAAACCCGATGAAACCGGTGTGAGCGGCTTGTTCATTATTCCGTTTTTTATAGTGCACTATTACTTTTTTGTTTTTGTGCAGCTCACCATGTTTTTTTCGGGCAGGGCAGGCACCGGTGGTATGTTCGGCTGGGTGAAGGAAATGCCGCATTACCTGAACGTAGATTCGTTTAATGCATCGCTCGGTGTTTTTGTGCTCACCAATACCCTCAGTTTTTTCCACGACTTTCTGATGACCGGTAAACATACCACGCGCACCATGGGCGAGCAGATGTTTGAACCCTATCCCCGTATTTTTGTGCAGCAGTTTGTGGTAATACTCGGTGGGTTTTTCTTCAGCGTAACGGGCAATGCCTATCCGGTGCTTATAGTATTTGTAGCCATTAAAATGTATGCCGACCTGTTGCTCAAAGATTTTGATTTAAGAACCTGGGTGGAGGCTCAAAACGCAAAAGCAGAAAAGGGCTGACTCTTGCAGTTGTTCGTATCGGCTCAGCCGGGATCAACAATCTGCTTCGCGAAAGATGAAGTGTCTGCTTGTTTTTATATTCACAACATGCAACAAGAGAAAAATTTCGGGTTCGAGATTTTTGAGTTTACCAACCATGCCTTAATAAGAACCGGTGAGCGGGGAATTACGATTGCAGAAATAAAAGACAGCATTGAGTATGGTGAACAAATTGCGGCTTACCCAAACGATAAACCGTATCCCAGTTTTTTGAACCTTCATTTTCTTAATGAAGAACCTATACATGTTTGCTTTGCCATTACCGAAACAAATTCGTGCCGTGTAATTACTGTCTATAAACCCGATTTAAGTATCTTTGAAGACGATTTTAAAACCAAGCGGAAGTTATGAAATGCACTACTTGTAAAAACGGAACACTTCACCCCGGCTTTGCCACAGTTACTTTTAATAAGAATGGCAGCGTCATTGTTTTCAAAAATGTTCCCGCTAAGGTTTGCAATACCTGCCAGGACTTTGTGGTAGATGAAGCTACTGCTACCGAATTGCTCGAACTTTCGGCACAGGAAGCCAAACGCGGTGCCGAAGTATCAGTCCTGAATTACAAAGTTGCCGCTTAAACTGTCTTTGGTCTTCGGACCGGTTGGCTGTTTTCCTTCTCCTTTAGGAGAAGGTGTCTCGGTTAAGCCGATACGGATGAGGTTACTTCTTCATCTTCTGCAACTCGTTGTACAGAAACCCTACTTCCAGTACGGTAAACACCGCGTAGTAAAAAAGAAAATGCAGAATGAGGATGCGTTTGTTATCGCTGCTGTAAAGCAGTAATACAATAAGCAGCATCAGGTAAAACATAAACTTAAACACGGTGCTGGCCATATACTTGCCTACAAAGGCTTTCGGGTCACCTTTGGCAGACTTCGCCAGAAAAAGATGGACAGCCGTAATGGAAAGCGAAAAAATACCCAGCAGCAGATAGCCGTTCTGCATCACATACTTTACCGGTGCCTGTTGGTTCCACACTGTTTGCAGGGCGGCACAAACCAGGGTTACCAGCAAAACGGCAATCAGAAATTTAGTGGAAGAAGATTTCATGTGCGCAAATCTAATTTCCTAAACCTAATCTTTTTGTTTCCCGCAGATGGCGCGGAAACACGCAGAGGGTTTCGTATTCATCTGCGAACATCCGCGAAATCTGCGGGAACCGGTTTTTAAAATCTTCCTGATAACAATCATTTAATGACTATCCGCATTCATACCTAGAATACGCCATGATGATGTTGTCATGTTGAACGAGGCTCTGCGAAGTGAAACATCTTGTATTCTTCCAGAGGAAATACAAGATTCCTCTCTACGGAAACCTTCGTTCGGAATGACAGCGCGCTTTGATTTAGGTAAACAACCGGATAGTCATTAATCATTTCATCTAAATTATTGAATTACGAAAACACTTCTCTTATATTCGATTCCGAAACCTAAACCATGTGCTTATGAAGAAAAGTATACTCCTCCTCGCCACATTCATTTTCTTTTTCGGTTTTACCAACGCCCAGTTCTTCACCGGTCTGCGAAGCAGCCCTTACGGTGGTGTAACCAACGTGGGCTGGAACCCCGCCATTGCCGACAGCCGTTTTATTGCCGATGTTAACCTGTTTGGAATAGGTGCCGCTTTCGGCAACAACTATGTAGGTGTTGACCGCAACCTGTACATGAAAAAAGGTTACGAAGGAAAAGGCACCGGTGATTTCCAAACCGATTTCTTAAAGGAACGCCTCAACGGACGTAACAAAGCCGCTTATGTGGGCATGCAGGTGCAGGGCCCGCTGTCGTTTATGTGCAGTTGGGGGAAAGACGAAAACAAAAACAAAAATGCCTTCGCCTTTACCTGGAATGTAAACACCGTTTTCAATATGGATAAAACGGATGAAACCTTTGCGCGTATTGCTTACCACGGGGCAGGCTTTACAGCCGATTCCATTATAGGTTACATCGGCAAAAACCTGAACAACGCCAACATCAACACCCGCGCTATGATATGGGCCGACTACGGTTTAACTTATTCCCGCGTGGCTTACGATAAAGATGAGCACTTCATCATAGCCGGAGGAACACTTAAATTCCTGCAAGGCATTGCCGGTGCTTATGTGTATGTAAAAGATCTGAAATACCAATGGCAGGATTACGATACGCTCTCTATCTTCCAGACCGAAGCCAAGTATGCGTACTCACAGGGCTTTATTTCTTCGAAGGGCTATCCTACCAGCGATATTTCTTCTTTCCAAAAAGATTTACTGTCGTTTAAGTTTGCGTATCCTTCCTTCGGTGCCGACCTCGGCATTACTTACCAGTGGAGGCCTAAGAAGGACAAATACAAATACCAGATGGACTGCAAAGACGAATGGCGCTTCGACCAGAACCGGTATACGTTGGCTGCCGGTTTCAGCATAGTGGATATCGGGGCTATACGGTATAAGAAGGGCCAGTACAGCGGCCACTTTAAAGCCGACATTACCGACTGGCTGGTAAAAGAAGCCAAGTTCCCCGATGGTTTGCAGAGTATAGATGATACCATCCGCAGCCGCTTTACCATGATGGACGATGGAAAAGATTATTTCACTATGGTGCTGCCTACGCGCTTCAACCTGTTTTTAGATTACAACATTGCGTATGGCTTTGGGGTAAACCTGGCGGGGGTTATTTCGCCAGGCATGGCCAAAAACCGAAACATGGTTCATCATGTTTCATCTATTACGCTTACGCCTAAATACGACCATGCATGGTTTGGCGCTTATCTGCCTTTAACTTACGATGCGCTCGGCAATTTCAGTTTCGGTACCACACTCCGTATAGGGCCGCTGATTGTAGGCACACAGGATTTACTCGGGCTGTTCGCCAAGAAGTTTGTTTACAATGCCGATATACATCTGGCACTTAAAATTCCTATTCCTTACCAGAAGAAATACGACAGAGATAAAGATGCGGTGTCGAACAAGAAAGATTTGTGCAAGAAAGAAAAAGGATGGTGCGAAACACAAGGCTGCCCTGACCGCGATAAAGACGGCATTACCGATGGACAGGATAAATGTCCGGATGTTCCGGGCCTGAAAGAATTACAGGGTTGCCCGGATGCTGACGGTGACGGCATTACCGACCTCGAAGATTCCTGCGTGTATGACAAGGGGCCAAAAGAATTCAACGGCTGCCCTGACCGCGATGGCGACAAAGTGATTGATAAACTTGATGAATGTCCTGATACACCGGGCGAAATTGAATTCAACGGCTGCCCTGACCGCGATAAGGACGGCACACCGGATAAGACAGATTTATGCCCTGATGTTCCCGGACCAAAAGACCACTTCGGTTGTCCGGATACAGATGGTGACGGTATTTACGACAACGAAGACAAGTGTATACAGACACCGGGTGCAAAAGAAAACCTCGGTTGTCCTTGGCCGGATAAAGACGGTGACGGGGTGTTCGATAAAGACGATGCCTGCATTAATGTTCCGGGCTTGCCGGAGAACAAAGGCTGTCCTAAGTTAGAGAAGAAAGAAATAGAAACCATTAAGTATGCTTTCGAAAATCTTGAATTCGAAACCGGTAAGGACATCATCCGCACACATTCTTATCCATCGCTCAACTCACTGGCCGACCTGTTGAAGAAGAAACCGAATTACGGCTTGAAGATTGAAGGCCACACCGATAACGTAGGCAGCGATGAGAAGAATATGATTCTGTCGCAGAAACGTGCCGATGCGGTGAAGAACTATCTGATGAAACGCGGGGTAAGCGGCACTTACCTCGAAACATACGGCTATGGTGAAACCAAGCCGATAGCTACCAACGAAACCAAAGAAGGCAAACAGAAAAACCGCAGAGTGGAAATGAATATCACGTTCCATTAAACAATTACCCGTGCCACGGTTAAAACCGTGGCACGGGTTTCCCTTGTCAAAGAATTTGTAGGCGTCCCGATTTTTTCGGGACGCTTTTTTTGTCTTTAACCCCGAAAGGGTTTTAAACCCTTTCGGGGTTTCAATTTTTATATTTTCATTTATCACATGAACCTCCTCAACCCATTTTGGGCACGCAAGAAAATTGCCAAACTCGATGCCGATAAAGACGCGCATGAAATTGCTCACCTTGCGTTTGAAGTTCGCTACGGCACTCCGCTTTTTGCACATTCTGTTTTCTCGGTAGCTTTTGCCCGGCAGGCGGCAGTTCCTACTATTGCAAGGGTTTTGTACCGCGGTGGCAAAGGAGGAATAATCACCAACACTAAAAAGCGAAACAACGATACGCTTATCTTCTTCGGTGAGTTCTACAAACATGGCAACACCGGAACCGGAAAGGAAGCCATTGAGTTACTCAACTTCATACACAGCCACTTTCCCATTACCAACGAGGAAAACCTTTACACCCTTGCCACCATTGTTTGCGAACCGAGGCGCAATGCCATTTTTCTTTGCAACAAAGATTTGTTTTCGAAAAAAGAATTTCATGCCTTATACAATATGTGGAAGCAGATGGCAGAGATGATGAACATTCATTCTATTCCTGAAAATGAAGACAAACTACATGAATGGTATGAAAATTTTGAAAGAAAGAACTATGCCTACAGCGATGAAGGCAGAAAGATAGTAGAAGCTCTTGCCGGTGAGTTTGCTGAACGCTGGTATCCATCGTTTTTGAAATACAGCGGCACGCAGTATTACTACAGCCTGTTCGATGATTTTTTGTTGCAAACACTTCGCATTCCAAAACCTAATTTCATCTATCGCTATGGAGTAAAAATTTACATGTGGGTTAAACTGCGCGTTATCTTCCAACTTTTCCCCGACCCCAGCGACCGGAACATTTTGGATTACTACACCGGTGACTACCCAGACTACCATATCAGTAAAGTGGGGCCATTTCCCCCCAAGTCAAATCATTCATAATATTTCTAAGTTCATTCTATAAAAGCCACACTATGAAATTTGAAGAATACAGAACCAACGATGCTACTTCGCTGGCTCAACTGGTAAAAAAAGGAGAAGTAACACCGGCTGAACTTTTAGAAACCGCCATTGCCCGTGCCGAAGAGGTGAACCCAAAGGTAAATGCGGTAGTCGCCAAACTTTACAATTTAGGAAAAGAGCAACTGAAAAAATTAGATGCCAATGCTCCGCTTGCAGGAGTTCCATATCTGATAAAAGATTTAGGCCCGCAGCTAAAAGGTACCCGCTATACCTGCGGCTCACGTATCCTGAAAGATTTTATTTCTACTGAAAATTCAGTAGTCACCGACCGGATGCTAAGTGCCGGTCTGGTCATTTTTGGTAAAACAAACACACCGGAGTTCGGCTTAACACCCTGGACAGAACCGGAACTTTTCGGTGCTGCGCACAATCCGTGGAACTTAAACCACACCACCGGTGGCAGCAGCGGAGGAAGTGCAGCAGCGGTGGCCGCAGGCATTGTGCCAATGGCAAGCGCTAACGATGGCGGTGGTTCTATACGCATTCCGGCAAGTTGCAACGGTTTGTTCGCCATTAAACCAACGCGCGGACGAATAACACTCGGTCCTTATTTCGGTGAGGGCTGGGGCGGTGCGGTGAGCGAAGGTCTTGTTTCCCGTTCGGTGCGCGACAGCGCGCTCTATTACGATTTGGTTCACGGCTCTGACGAAGGCGACCCCTATCATGTAAAACCGCCCGAGCATCCTTACATGCACGAGATTACCCGCACACCGCGCAAACTCAAAATAGGGTTCACCACAAAAATGCCTGCCGGTATGAGCCAACCGGTGGATGAAGAAAACATCAAAGCCCTTACCCATGCCGTAAAGCTGTTGAAAGACCTCGGGCACGAAGTGGTGGAAGTGGAACTGCCCTATAAAAAAGAAATGCTCACCGAATTACTTTACGCCATGGTTTACGGAGAAACCTCTGCCACCCTCGACTACATTGGCGAGCAGCGCGGGCGCAAACCGCACCGCAGCGAAGTGGAACCCAACACCTGGCTGCTTTACAAACTCGGAAAATCTTTTTCTGCCAATGCGTTCGCACTTGCAAAACTTAAGTGGAACGAAGTGAATCGCAAATTGGCCGAGTTTCACGGGCAATATGATTTGCTCCTGACGCCTACAGTCGGCATGCGTCCGTTTAAAATTGGCGCCATGAACAACCCACCGTTCGAAGAAATTTCTCTTCGTGTTTTAAATGCGCTGGGCATTTCATCGGTTATCCGCTACACTGGTATGATTGAAAAGATTGCCGAAAAAACCTTCAGTTGGATTCCCTACGCTCCACTTGCCAACATCACCGGTCAACCCGCCATGACCGTTCCGCTCTACTGGGCTCCCGAAAACCTTCCGGTGGGTGTTATGTTCACCGCACCGTTGGGCGATGAAGCCACCCTGTTTCAGTTAGGCGCGCAGTTAGAAAAAGCACAGCCCTGGTTTAACAAAGTGCCGGAGGTTTAGGCCCCTTACTGCCGTGGAGGGTGATTGCCTTAGTTCCCCTATTTCTTGTGTTGGTGCGATAGGAAACACACGTTTGTTACATAAAAGTTGATGTTGGTTAGGGATAAACTGATGTATGCCAGAGGAAAGCTGATGTTAGTTTTGGAAAAGGTGCTGTATGCGAGAGAAAAGCTCATGGTAGTTAGCGGCTGACTGATGGCGGCTAAAGAAAAACTGTTCTATGCCAGTGGCTATCTGATAGTAGCTGAACAAAAACTGCTGTATGCTACGGGAAAACAGCTATCTGCTGAACAAAAACTGCTGTCTGCTAATCGCTGACTACCATCAGTTACAGCGTGCCTAAAGCCTGTTTTTGACAGATTTTGGGTTCAGTCGTTAATCGTGTGAGAAGAAACATAGCGTTAAATTCGAAGGGCGATAGCCTGATAAGTTCAAAACACATCCTGGTGGTTCCGCATTTAGTACTTAACTCAAGTTGCCAGTACAAAATAGTGGGCTTCAGCCCGCATAAAACAACTATTTTCCGCTTATCTTTTGCTTTGCAGTTG
>CAZBPG010000134.1:0-9275 GCA_964493695.1 uncultured Chitinophaga sp.
CATTCACGTAAGTTGACTAAAATTTTGTCCGAAGTATTATTCTAAAAAAAGGAACAAGAGAATTGGTTTTACTTTTCTAAAAACAATGTAGAAGTTTGCTTCGTCTTCAAAGTCCTCCCCAAACTAACGTAACACCTACCCAACCCTCTCCACAATCCACCCGCTGTCATCAGCCAGCGTCTTCAAACTAAACTTCCGGTTCGTTTTCTCCGTAATCCGCGTCAGCATCTGTCCCGGTCCGTTCTTTTGTGTCCACTCTCTTCTCTTAATCAACAAAATCTCCCCCACATTCAAATGCATCACCACAGTTCTTACTACAGTGCTTGTCCCTAGCTTAAATTCAAGCTTAGCGGCTTCCTCTTTCGTTAACTTTTTCATAAGTGTTCATTTATGTTTCTGTAATACTTCTTGCGCTTCATTTATTACTTCCTTCGCGCTCTTAACTGTTCTCCCATCTCCGCGCTGAACTTCCTTCGCTTTGGTCAATACATGCTGTGCTTCACTAAAAACTCCCATTCTTCTTCAAAAAGCACCCATTTCTTTCATCAACGCCCGTTTCGCTCACTGTGTTGCTTGTTTAGTTCTGGCTCCTTTTAGCTTCGGTTTAATTCATAAACGCTTCGGTGTTTCACTTATTATCTTCGCATTCACTCAATTTGGCTTTGTTTCACAAAATTTTAGCATCGTTAGCTGTACTGCTCACCTGGTTTCGTTACTAACCGGCTTCGCACTGTGCAAATTCAGCTTCGCTTGATGTGTTGTCAACTTAGTTTTATGTGCAATCAGCTTCGCACTATGTGTTACCAATCTCAGCCCACGTGCTTTTAGCTACGGTCAATGTGTTGTTAGCTTCGCTTTCACAAAACCTGGTTTAGCTGGTTCAAAAGCATACTTAGTTCTCACTACCAAAACCACCCCCATGATTCTAAATTTCTAAATTCGTCCCGCAACAAAAACTATGAGCGACTACATTATCCGCAATGCGCAGATTATTAACGAAGGAAAAATTTCTTCGCAGGATGTGCTTATCCGCAACCGGCACATCGAGCGCGTAGATGGCAGCTTCGATGTAAAATTTAAAGCCGAAGAAATAGATGCCACCGGTCTGCACCTCATGCCCGGCATTATTGACGACCAGGTGCATTTCCGCGAGCCGGGGCTCACGCACAAGGCCACTATTTACACCGAGGCGCGTGCCGGTATTGCCGGTGGGGTTACTTCGTTTATGGAGATGCCCAACACCGACCCGCCCGCCTGCACGCTCGAGTTGCTTGAGCAGAAATATGAAATCGCTTCGCGCACATCCTTGGCCAATTATTCGTTTTACATGGGCACCAACCACCACAACATAGCCGAGTTGTTGCGCGTGGACAAAACAAAAATATGCGGCATCAAGATTTTTATGGGAAGCAGCACCGGTGATATGCTGGTAGATGAACCGGAGGTGCTCGAACAAGTTTTCCGCGAACGCAACGATATCCTTATAGCCACCCACTGCGAAGACGACCGGTTGGTAAAACAACGCACCGAAGAATACAAACAGAAGTATGGCGAAAACATTCCTTTTGAATGTCACGCTGAAATACGCAACGAAGAAGTTTGTCTCAACTCCTCTTCATATGCCGTTGAACTGGCAAAGAAATTCAACAGCCGCCTGCATGTGTTCCATCTTTCCACTGCCGATGAACTCAAATTATTCCGCAACGATATTCCGCTTAAGGAAAAACGGATTACCGCTGAGATATGCGTGCATCATCTTTGGTTTGATAAAAATGATTACGCGCAACTGGGAAGCAAAATAAAATGCAATCCTGCCATTAAAGAGGCGCATCATAAAAAAGCACTCTTCGAAGCCATGCTCGATGACCGGTTAGATGTTATAGCCACCGACCACGCTCCGCATACGGCAGAAGAGAAAGCAAACAAGTATCTGAAAGCGCCTTCCGGTCTTCCCCTCATTCAGCACTCGCTGAATATGATGCTGGGTTTTCATCAGCAGGGAAAAATTTCGTTAGAGAAAATTATTGAGAAGATGTGCCATGCACCGGCTATCTGCTTTAATGTGAAGGACCGCGGCTACATCCGCGAAGGTTACTTTGCCGATATGGTTTTGGTAGATACGGGTTCACGGTTCACGGTTCGCGGTTCGCAGTCGGAGAAGCCCAACGTTTTATACAAGTGCGGCTGGAGCCCTTTAGAAGGGAAAGAGTTTACAGGGAAGGTGATTACCACTTTTGTGAACGGCTACCCGGTTTACAAAAACGAAAAGTTTGATGAGCGTCAAATGGGTATGCGTTTGGAATTTGCGAGATAATTTTTCACTTTTAAATAACTAAACCCAATCGTTATGAAGAATCTAATGTTCATCATCGCACTTTTCGCGATTGTGTCTCCGGCTTTTTCGCAGACAACCAGTAAGGACCGCTCCATGAAACCAATCTTGGATGATTGCAAATCTCTTATTGATGATATTGAAAAGAAGAATGAAGAAATTGTGCGGATGGAGTTTGATATTGTAAAAGATAAAAAGGAAACCTTCCGCACCCTCACCGATGCTTATACATACGGCATTACTGCTGTAGGCGATTACCGCATTAAGCAAATTGGTATTGAGCTATACAGCGAAAACTATACGGACAGCAACACGTGGACGCTGGTAAAGGTAGAGAACGCGGAGAAGTATTACGCTTCTGTAACCGTTAAACCAAGTTCTACCAAACGCTATAAGATTGTAGTAAAAGCCCTGAAGTTTGAAGACGATAACACCGTAGGCCATTACGGTTTGTTGATTTATCATGAGTAATACCCCCAACCCCCTAAAGGGGGCTTAGGGGTGCTATCCTATCAAAAACACCCAGGCGAAAATCGCCACTATAGATATAACCATAGCCAGCAGGTAGAAACCGATATAACCGCTTTGCAGCTTGCGTATCTGTGCGCCAAGCCCTAGGGTAAACTTGCCGCTGCGGTTTACCACACCATCAATAAAGGTGCGGTCAATCACTTCATGAAACACTTCACTGCTGAACATTACAGGTCTAACTATAAGCAAATTGTAAAGTTCATCAACATAATACTTATGGTAAACAACCTTGCCTAAACCGCTTTCCTCTCCCTCCTTAGCCGGTAGCGATTTGCCTTTTACATACTTCATATAGGCATACCCAATCGAAAGCAGCGCACCCGCTAAAGCACCAGCCATCAACGCCAGTTCGGTGCCGTGCGAAATTCCATGCCCCTCACCCCCGTGAGGGTTGGCAACCATAACGGAAGAAAGGAAATCTTTCAGAAAATGCTTCGCCCCGAAAACCTCCGGCAAGCCCAGCACACCTCCAACAGCGGCCAACAGGGCAAGAACGATTAAAGGAAAAGTAATCAAGGCTGGCGATTCGTGCAGATGATGTTTCTGCTCTTCGGTTCCTCTGAACTCACCTGTAAAGGTCAGGAACACCAAACGGAACATATAGAAGGCGGTCATTACCGAAGCCAGCGAGGCAACTCCCCACAAAACCTTGTTGTGCTCAAACGCTGCCGCCAGTATTTCATCTTTACTAAAGAAACCGCTGAACGGAAACACCCCCGAAATAGCCAGCGAAGAAATAAGGAAGGTCCAGAACGTAACAGGCATCCATTTTTTCAGCCCTCCCATCTGGCGTATATCCTGTCCACCATGCAAAGCATGAATAACAGAACCCGAACCAAGGAACAAACAAGCCTTAAAGAAGGCATGCGTAACCACATGAAACACTCCCGAAGTAAACGCGCCCACCCCCAGCGCCATAAACATTAAACCCAACTGCGAAACGGTGGAATAAGCCAACACCTTCTTAATATCGTTCTGCATTAAACCAATGGTAGCGGCAAACAGCGCGGTAGCCACTCCAATAAAAGCCACAAACTGCAGCGTTTCAGGGGCCAACACATAAATAAAGTTAGCGCGCACTATCATATATATACCTGCCGTAACCATCGTTGCCGCATGAATCAAAGCCGACACCGGTGTAGGTCCTGCCATCGCATCGGGCAGCCAGGTATACAAAGGAAGCTGTGCTGATTTTCCCATGGCACCTACAAACAACAAAAGTGTAATAGCCACTATCAAACCATGCGAAACAGTAGTGGAAGCAAAAGCCGCCTGCAGCGTTCCGAAATGAAGCGAGTGGAAATTGTACAGCAACAGGAACATGCCTAAAAGAAAACCAAGGTCACCAATCCGGTTCATTACAAAAGCTTTCTTAGCCGCGTTGTTGTATTCCTGGTTCTTAAACCAGAAACCAATCAACAGGTACGAGCAAAGTCCCACCCCTTCCCAACCAATGAAAGTTACGAGGAAGTTATTCCCAAGCACTAACAACAGCATGAAGAAGATAAACAGGTTCAGGTAGGCAAAGAACACATGGAACTTCTCATCCTCATGCATATAACTAACAGAGTAAACATGAATCAGAAAACCGATACCGGTTACCACCATCAGCCAGGTTACAGAAAGCTGGTCGAGCAGCAAACCGAAGGTGATGGTAAAGTCAGGCAGGGCAATCCAGTCGTAAACATTTACATCAATCTTCTGTTGCGTTCCTTTCATAAAGCCAACAAAGAAAACTGCCGATAAAACAAACGAAACGAAAATGGTTCCCGAACCAATAATGCCCGAGACATTCTTCGGTAATTTCTTGCCCACAAAAGCGTTGATAAGAAAACCGAGAAGAGGGAAAAGAATAATTATTAAAAGATAAGTCACTGTCTGTTGTCTTGTGTCTAAAGTCTAATGTCTTAAAGATTTCAATTCATCAATATCTATACTATGCACGTTCTTGAAAATGGTCACCAGTATAGCTAAGCCTACAGCTACTTCCGCAGCTGCTACCGCCATTACAAAAAACACAAACACCTGTCCGCTGGCATCGTTATGATAGGTAGAAAAAGCTACCAGCAAGAGATTCACCGAGTTCAGCATCAACTCTACACTCATAAAAATGATAATGGCATTTCTGCGGAACAGCACCCCTAAAACTCCTACACTAAACAACACCGCACTGATGAAAATGTAGTATTGAATAGGAACTACCGAAAAGATATTGAGCAACATTCCCATTATGCTGTTTGTGGTTTATCTTTCTTGGTTAACAATACTGCACCAATCATAGCACTCAAAAACAATATCGAAGCAAACTCAAAAGGAAACAGATACTCATCTAACAATACTTTACCAAGGTTGTTAATCGTTCCTATCGAAATATCCTGCGTTAACGGCACCGGCAGGGCATCTGCCTTTCTTAACACCGCAACAAGTACAAGCATCAGCAATCCGCTCGCTATTACCGCACTTATCTTGGCAAGTGCGGGCTTGTGTTGTTCGGTTTCTTCATTCAGGTTCATCAGCATTAATGTAGAAAGGAACAATACCATAATGGCACCGGCATAAACAATAATGTGCACGATAGCCAGGAACTGTGCGTTAAGCAAAAGATAGTGACCGGCAATAGCAAAGAAACATCCTATCAGATAAATAACCGAGTGAACGGGGTTCTTCGAAAGCACCGTCATCAACCCGCAGAAGATAGCCACAAAAGAAAGAAAGAGGAAAATGTAAAGTATCACTCCGGTTTAATGTTTTTTGTCTTCTAAAGGCATTACCAATTTGTCTTTTCCAAAAATAAATCCCTCACGTTTGCAATCAGCCGCTACCAAATCTTCTGTCAGGAAAATAGCTTCTTTCGGACAGGCCTCTTCGCACAAACCGCAGAAAATACAACGCAGCATGTTTATCTCGTAAGTAGTGGCATACTTCTCTTCTCGGTAAAGTTTCTCTTCACCCTTCGCCCGCTCACCCGATGTCATGGTAATAGCTTCTGCCGGACAAGCCAAAGCGCATAACCCGCAGGCGGTGCAGCGCTCCGCACCATTCTCATCGCGCATCAGGATGTGACGGCCTCTCCATATTGGAGAGAACTCACGTTTCTGCTCCGGATACTGAACGGTAACTTTGGGCTTAAAGAAATGGCGAAGCGTAATGCCCATGCCCTTTGCAATGGCAGGAATGTACAGCTTCTCCATAAAAGTCATATCCTTATTCGATACTTCTTTCTTCTTTCCGGAGAGCGATATGTTTTTAAAGTCGGTAGCCATTTTTAAAGCGGTGCGAAAATAATTTTACAAACGAATTCTACTTCATCACATTCTCAACAATATCACAGCACCGGTAGCGACAATATTGAATATCGCCAACGGAATCAAAATCTTCCATCCTAAATTCATCAACTGGTCGTAACGGAATCTCGGTACTGTCCAACGCACCCACATATAAAAGAAGATGAAGAAGAAGATTTTTGCAAACAACACTCCTACACCAAGCAGCACGGCAATGTTCCCGCCTAACAGGTTAGCTACACCATCCATTCCCGGATAGTTATAGCCGCCAAAGAAGATGATAGAAATAAGTGCCGATGAAATAAACATGTTGATGTACTCAGCAAACAAATAGAAGCCGAGTTTCATAGACGAATACTCGGTGTGGTAACCGCCTACCAGCTCGCTCTCACACTCCGGCAAGTCGAAAGGGGTTCTGTTGGTTTCGGCAAAAGCGCATACAAGGAAAATTAAAAACGCTATAGGCTGTTTGAAAACATTCCATGAGAGCCATTCAAATCCTCCTTCAGCATTCCAGGTAATAAACCCGTGCTGCTGTTCGGTGATGGTCTTTAAACTCAGGCTACCGGTCATCATTAATACCGCAATAATGGAAAGCCCCATAGCTACTTCGTACGAAATCATTTGTGAGGAAGCGCGTACTGCACCAAGCAAACCAAATTTATTGTTGCTGGCCCAGCCGCCAATCATAATTCCGTAAACACCAATAGATACCACACCAAACACAAAGAGGATAGCTACATTGATATCTGCTACCTGCAATGAAACCGCTCTTCCGAAAAAATCTAGTGTGCTGCCCCAAGGAACAACGGCACTGGTCATTAATGCTGTAACTATAAACAAACCCGGACCGAGGATAAACAGAAACTTATTCGGTGTTTCGGGAATGAAATCTTCTTTGGTAAACATCTTCAATCCATCGGCAAGCGGCTGTAACACTCCTCCCCAACCGGCACGGTTAGGCCCCGGACGATCCTGCATAAAAGCAGCAACTTTTCTTTCTGCCAGTGTGGAATAAAGGGCAACTCCCATGGTTATCCCAAATATCACCAGTATAAGTGCAAACTTCTCTATGAATAAATAAATGTCCATTGATGTTGTTTAGTTGCCGTCCGACAATTCCTTTTCTTTCTCATTAAAATTCGTTCCGTTCATGCTGATTGCTTTCCGGTCTTCACCTCTTCCATAAAGAATGCGCGGGTCAGTATCAATCTCTACCTTCGCTGTTTGCTTCATGTATTTACCCTGATTGATAACACTCCAACCTTCCATCTTACGTGGGCCTTCTATTGTCCAGTCTTCTTTTGCTTTCTTTTCGAAACGGCAGTCGTTACAAATCCATTCTGCTTTACCGGTTTCATCGCTTTCTACTTCGTGGTTTATGTCTTTACGAACGGTTACGCGATAAATTTCGTTGCCAAACATCCAAACAGCAGCTTTACCTGAACACTTGGTGCAGTTGCGGTGTGCATCGTAAGGTTTTAAAAACCATACGCGGCTCTTGAAACGGAAAGTTTTATCCGTCAAAGCGCCCACCGGACAAACATCAATCATATTACCGCTCATTTCATTCTCTACTGCATTCTGTATGTAAGTCGAAATCTCTGCTGCATCACCACGGTTCATAATTCCATGCACACGATTGTCTGTCAATTGGTCGGCTACATACGTGCAGCGGTAACAAAGAATGCAGCGCGTCATGTGCAGTTGAATCTTATCGCCAATGTCTATCTTGTCAAAAGTTCTTTTCTCTTCTTCGTAACGTGTTTTAGCAACTCCATAATCAAAACTGAGGTTTTGCAAATCGCACTCACCTGCCTGGTCGCATATAGGGCAATCGAGCGGATGATTGATTAAGAGAAATTCCACCACCCCTTTCCGCATATCCTGCACCTTGGGGCTGGTCAAATTCTTAACTTCCATACCATCGGCAATCGGAGTGCAGCAACTTGCCTGTAATTTAGGCACCGGATTAGGGTTGGCATCACTTCCTTTCGAAATTTCTACCAAGCATACACGGCACTTGCCACCGCTCCCCTGCAGTTTGCTGTAATAACACATAGCCGGGGGAACCAGATCGCCACCTATCTTGCGCGCGGCATTCAGAATGGTTGTCCCCGCGTCAACTTCTACGGTTACTCCGTCAATAGTTACTTTAGGCATTATTCATCATTGAAAAGTTGAGCGCGAATGTAATTGCGGTGAGCGGAAATGCAAAAGAAAGTTTCAACAATAGACACAAGATGTTAGATATAAGATAATACAGCTTCTATTGTCTCCATTTTATATTGCATCCAATACTCGGCCGCTGATGCGGAGAAACTTCTTTACCGGACAGTAGATTGTCTAAAGCCACCCGTACATCCTTACCGCTTAACGGAACCTTGTTGGAAGGTCGCGAATCGTCTAACTGCCCGCGATACGTAAGTTTCATTTCTTTATCGAATATGTAGAGGTCAGGCGTGCAGGCAGCATCGTAGGCTTTAGCTACCGCTTGTGTTTCATCGTACAGGTAGGGGAAGGGATATTTTTCATTAGCGGCAACCAGTTTCATCTTCTCGGGTGAATCTTCGGGATGCGAAACCACATCATTAGAGCTTATGGCAATAAATTTTACTCCTTTAGTAGAATAGTCATTACCGAGTTTCACCAGTTCGCTATTTACATGAATTACATAAGGACAATGATTGCAGATAAACATAATTACCGTTGCCTTCTCTCCTTTCAGTTCGCTCAGCGAAAACGTTTTGCCGGTAACCGTATCGGGTAAAGTAAACTCCGGTGCAACTTTGCCCAGCGGAATCATATTAGAAGGAGTAAGAGCCATGATTAGAAATTAGAAATCAGAAATCAGAAGTTGGAAGTGCAAAGTTAGAAATCTGATGTCAGAAATCAGAAGTCAGAGAACAGCCGTCTGATTTCTGACATCTGTTCTCTGATATCTCTTTTACAATATTGAGAATTCAGTTGAAGTTTTATATTTGCGCTCCTTTTACAGGAATGCTCCTGTAGCTTAACTGGATAGAGCATCTCACTACGGATGAGAAGGTTAGGGGTTCGACTCCCTTCAGGAGCACTTAAAACAAAAAAGACCGAAGAATATTCTTCGGTCTTTTTTGTTTTAAGTG
>CAZBPG010000135.1:0-9189 GCA_964493695.1 uncultured Chitinophaga sp.
GTGCAGTTTAACGGCACTTCCGGTTTGCAAAACATCAGCGGCAGTTCGGTTACCACCTTCGGCAACCTTACTATCAATAATAATGATGATGTTTTTCTATCGCAGGATGCTGCGGTAAATAACACGCTCACCTTTACTGATGGAAGGATAACTACCGGAGCCAATAAAGTATCTATTGCTGCAACAGGCAGTGTAAGCGGTGCCGCTTCCGATAAATATGTGGATGGCAATCTCGAAAAATTCATTGCCGTTTCAACTGCTGCTAAAGACTTTGAAATTGGCGATGGAGCAAACTATACTCCTATTAACTTAACTTTTTCAGGCACTACCAACGGCACCGGCAGTTTGACTGCGCACACAACTGCTGGCGACCATCCACAAATTGCATCTTCCGGCTTTAATGCGGGAGCCAGCGTTAACAGATACTGGACAATAGATAATACCGGAGTAGGTGGTTTTACCACTTACAATTCAACTTTCAATTTTATAAATCCGGCAGATTTAGATGGTGGCGCTAATACCAGCACCTTTGATGTTCGTCAGTATAACGGTGCATGGTCTACAACTACTACAGGTACACGCACTTCTACATCTACCCAAGCCACCGGACTAACTACCTTTACCGATTATCAGGTTGCTACCATCATCAGCGGCTATGTTTGGACCGGTTTAGGCAGTGATGACAACTGGACAACTGCCGGCAACTGGAATCCGACAGTACCTCCAAACTTATGCGGCACTAATGTAACGATACCGGCATTTACACCGCGCAATCCCGTATTAACCGGTAACGTAAGCCTCGGTAACATTTCGCTAGGGGAAGGAAAAACAATTGATTTAGTCAGCAATACACTCAGCGTATGCGGCAACTGGACAGGCAGCGGGGCTCTTACACCATCTGCGGTAATAGGCACCGGTAAGGTAGTATTGACCGGTAATGCGGTTCAGACCTTAAGCGGACGGACAGAGTTCAATACCCTTCATGTCAACAAAACCGGAGGAAGTGCTGATGTTCAGAACAACAGCTTCTTCGATGTGTTTACAGCAATTGAACTGGAAGCGGGCAACTTAGATAACAGTGCCAACACAGGTGGCTTATTTACTTTAAAGAGCAATACCACCGCACATGCTATCTTCAACGACTTCGGAACACCGGTAGGCAGCTTTAACGGAACCTTTGGAGGAACCATTTATGAAGAGCGCTACTACTTAGCCACCAGTGCCAACAGCTACAACCAGCACTACATGGGCAGCCCGGTGAGCAATGCCGACCTGTTACAGTTTGGTGCAGGCCTCACTTCAGGACCGGTAACCCCTACCGCTAACTGCTCCGAAACACAACTGGATGCTACATCGGTTTACGGCAGCGTATTCCGTTACAACGAAGCCACAGGAGCAACCTGCCCGATGGCCAGCTGGAATGTGGTAGCCAACGGCAACAATGCCGATCCGGGTAAAGGCTATTCGGTAGCCAGAACCGGTGCGGGAACACTGACCGTTCACGGAACACCGAACATTGCAGATGACTATACCATCTTCGGCTTAACCAACAGCAACTGGACCAAAGGCACCCTGCAACACCCGTTACCTACGGCATTTGCATCGGGCTGGCATTTAGTATCCAACCCATACAATGCCACTCTTGATCTCACTACTGCCACTGTTCCGGGATTTGACAACCAGATACAGATATGGGATGTGATACAGGGCCAATACTTCCCGGCTACGGTCATCGCACCGTTCCAGGCCTTCTTTGTGCACAAGAACAGCGACCCGGGCAACGATTACCTCATTGACGGAGACAACCGGATAACCACGGCTCAGACCTTCTATGCACTGAACGATCCTGAACACCTGCAAATAAGAGCAACTAACAGCAGCAATAACCTGTATGATATAACCACGGTAGGCTTCAACGCCAGTGCCACCGACCAGTTTGACCAAGCCTTTGATGCCAACAAACTGACGGGCAACATCGGCCGTCACAACCTTTACAGCATGAACAATGGCTACTGGCTGAACAAAAACATCCTGAACTCCATAGCACAAACATCCACTGTAGATGTAGGCTTTGAAGCAGGAGCAACCGGAAACTACACCTTCACTTTCGATGGATTGAACAGCTTCGACCCGACCAGCTACATCATGCTGGAAGACAAACAACTGAACACCTTCCACGATGTAAGAAGTGGTGACTATACGTTCAGCAGCGATGCCAATGACAACTGGGACAGATTTGTATTGCACTTTACGCCAAAAGCCGAAATTGCTACTACTGACCAGAACTGCAGCACACCGGGAAGTATTGATATCATCCAGCCGGGAACTGCACAGTGGCAGTATACAGTAGCAGACGGCAGTGGAAATACCATAGGTAGCGGAACCTTGAATCAGACTTCACCGGTTACTTTAACCGCACCGGCAGGAATTTACACACTTACATTGGTTGATGCTAATAACTACACCGTAGTGAAGAACATTACTGTTGATGGCTCTCAACCGGTTACTGCTACCGCTACAGTTTCTTCTAACACAGTGGAGACTACCGATGATGTAATGTTCACGAGCACTACACCAAATGCTGCAACAACAGCGTGGGATTTTGGTGACGGCACTGCGGCAAATACTGCAACGGCAGTTCACAGCTACACAACAGCAGGCAGTTACACGGTAACGCTTACAGTGACCAATGCCGAGGGATGCACAGGCACAACCAAACAAACCATCACGGTGACTGAAAAAATCGTAAGCAACCTGAACAACATCACCGGCAACAAGGCTATCCGCATCTGGAGCAACGAAAACAAAGTGTTTATTGACTTCAGCAAACAGACTAAGGTAGATGTCGAAATCCAGATTTACAATGTGTTGGGTCAGCAGTTGGTTAATGAGAGATTTGGCAGAAGCACTATTTACACCAAACCAATCCATAACATCGAAGCTGCTTACATGATGGTAAGAGTGAAGAACGATGGTGTAATTACTACCAAGAAAGTGGTGATACTGAATAAGTAGAATTCTGTTATAAGTGATAAAAAGGGTAGCCTTAGTTAAGGCTGCCCTTTTTGTTTTCTACTGTAACCTCAACCCTGTTTTCAACAAAGGCTTCCCTCCTTACCTCAAATAATTACTTTCGGCACTTTTATTTTAAATACTGCATGGCAAAATTAGATACGGAGAAATACAAGCGGAGGGGCTACCGCAAAAAAAAGGTGTTAGCTAAGTTTTTACAAAAGGTCGGCAAATCGAAGACAAGGGGGATATTAAAAACGGTTGCAGAGGTTGATAAGGAAACCTGGTCTGAAGTATCGTGCCTGGATTGTGCCAACTGTTGCAAGAAAATGACACCGACTTACACCAGCAAAGATGTAAACCGCATTGCCAAACATTTCAAAATGACTTACAAACAGTTTTTTGATAAGTGGCTTCACGTGGACAAGAACAAAGATATAGTGAACACCAGTTTGCCCTGTCAGTTTTTAGGCAAGGATAACAAGTGTACCATCTATGCCATCCGCCCGGATGATTGTGCGGGATTTCCGCATTTTATACGGAAAGATTTTCGATACCAGGCAAAAGAAAAAACCTTCATCAATAATATATCGTTGTGCCCCGCCACTTTGGTTTTTGTAGAGAAATTAAAAGAGCGTATAGAAAGTGATTTATAATTTAGCCAAATGAAATACTTCAATAACATAGTTGATACCATTGGCAATACACCACTGGTAAAACTGAACAAAATCACCAAAGATATTCCGGGTTTGTTTCTGGCAAAAGTGGAATACTTTAATCCCGGCAATTCCATCAAAGACCGCATAGGAATTAAAATGATTGAAGATGCAGAGAAGAACGGCAAACTAAAACCCGGTGGAACAATAATTGAATGCACTTCAGGTAACACCGGTATGGGTCTGGCACTTGGCGCTGTGGTAAAGGGTTACAAATGTATTTTCACTACTACTGACAAACAGTCGAAATCCAAACTCGATATTTTACGTGCATTAGGTGCCGAAGTAATTGTTTGCCCCACTAATGTTGAACCTGAAGATCCCCGCTCCTATTATTCCATAGCAAAGCGACTGGCTAAAGAAATTCCGAATTCGTGTCACATGAACCAGTACGATAATCTGAGTAACCGCGCTGCACACTACGAAACTACCGGTCCTGAAATATGGGAACAAACTGAAGGGAAGGTTACACATTATGTAACCACCATCGGCACAGGTGGAACCGTAATGGGTGTGGCCATGTATCTGAAAGAAAAAAATCCGGACATTCAGGTACTCGGTATTGATGTGTACGGTTCTTTGTTGAAAAAATTTCATGACACCGGTGAGTTAGACACCAACGAAGTATATCCGTATGTAACCGAAGGTATAGGCGAAGATTTTGTGCCGCAGAATTACGACATGAAATACATTGACCACATTGAACAGGTAACTGATAAGGACGGTGCCATCATGGCCCGCAGGTTAGCGAGAGAGGAAGGTATTTTTTGTGGATATAGTGCCGGAACGGTGCTGCAGGGTTTGGTTCAATTGAAAGACCGGTTTAAAAAAGATGACGTAGTTGTCATCATTCTGCATGATCACGGCAGCCGGTATGTAGCTAAAATATACAATGACGACTGGATGCGCGAACGTGGCTTTCTGGTAGATGAAGTAATAACCGCCAAAACAATTATTGAACGAAAAAGAATTACTCAGCTTGTTTTTGCCGATCCGAAGGAAACCGTAGCCAGCGCTTTCAAGAAAATGAAGGAGATGAATCTTACCCAACTACCGGTAATGGAAGGAGAAAAAAATCTTGGCAGCATAACAGAGCATAGTATTCTTCAGTTGCTGATGGATAATACCAATCAACGCGATGAACTGGTGGGCAAAGTAATGAGCAAGCCGTTTCCGTTCATCCTACTTACTGATACAACGGCTGATATTTCCAAACACATTTCAAAAGACAATACTGCCGTTTTGGTAAAAGCCAATTCGGGTGCATTGAACATCATCACCGAGTTTGACTTGATTGAAGCAATGGCGTAGAAAACCAAACAAAAGCTAACAAAAAGAGCAACCGTTTGGGTTGCTCTTTTTGTTAGTAGTAATTACAAATCTTAGTATCTGTAAGCTTCCGGTTTAAACGGTCCGGATTTCTTAACGCCAATGTAGTTAGCCTGCTTGTCGTTTAGTTCTTCTAACTCCACACCAATTTTCTCTAAGTGAAGCTTAGCTACCATTTCATCTAAATGTTTAGGGAGCGTGTAAACACGGTTCTCATAACGCTCAGCATGTTGCCAAAGTTCTAACTGTGCCAAAGTTTGGTTAGTAAACGAGTTACTCATTACAAACGATGGGTGACCTGTAGCGCAGCCAAGGTTCACCAAACGTCCTTCTGCTAACACGATGATATCTTTACCATCAACTGTATACTTATCTACCTGCGGTTTAATAACATCTTTGGTTTTGCCATAGTTACCATTCAGCCAAGCCATATCAATTTCATTATCGAAGTGACCAATGTTGCAAACAACAGCGTTGTGCTTCATTGCCTTGAAATGCTCTTCGCGGATAATATCGCAGTTACCGGTTGCGGTTACCACAATATCCGCTTCTTTAATCGCTGTGCTCATCTTCTTTACTTCGTAACCTTCCATAGCTGCCTGCAAAGCGCAGATAGGGTCAATTTCGGTTACAATTACACGAACACCTGCATTGCTCAAAGAATCAGCAGAACCTTTACCTACATCACCAAAACCTGCTACAACGGCCACTTTACCGGCCATCATTAAGTCAGTAGCTCTGCGGATGGCATCTACCAAACTTTCGCGGCAACCGTATTTGTTATCGAATTTAGATTTGGTAACCGAATCGTTGATGTTGATTGCCGGAAGCAATAACGAACCGTTCTTTTCTCTTTCATACAAACGGTGAACACCGGTAGTAGTTTCTTCCGAAATGCCACGGATGCCCTGAACCAGTTCAGGATATTTATCAAATACCATATTGGTCAAATCGCCTCCGTCATCCAAAATCATATTCAGAGCTTTCCCGCCTTCAAATGCGAAAAGAGTTTGCTCAATGCACCAGTTAAATTCTTCTTCGTTCATTCCCTTCCAGGCATAAACCGGAAAACCTGCTGCGGCAATTGCTGCTGCGGCCTGGTCTTGTGTAGAAAAGATGTTGCAAGAACTCCAGGTAACTTCTGCCCCCAGTTCAGCTAATGTTTCAATCAGCACCGCTGTTTGAATGGTCATGTGCAGGCAGCCGGCAATACGGGCACCTTTTAAAGGCTTAGTTGCGCGGTATTGAGCGCGAAGAGCCATTAAGCCCGGCATTTCGGCCTCGGCAAGTTTAATTTCCTTACGTCCCCACTCAGCAAGAGACATGTCTTTTACTTTGTATTTCACTTTAGTTTCGGTTGATGTATTACTCATAAATAATTGGTTTGTTTTTAGCGGTCGCAAATATAGTTAATTGGTTAACAGTTTACAGCCAACGGCTCACTGTAAACTAAAGAGCCTCCCGAATAGTCGGGAGGCTCTTTGGTTTACCGGAATTGCAATGAATTATTGGCTTACTCCTAATGCTTTCAGCGTTTCCATATTCAGGTTGCCTACAGGCAAACCTTTATCCTGTTGAAATTTGATAAGCGCCTGCTTGGTTTTCCCCCCCATTTGATTGTCTATAGGCCCCGCATCATAACCTTCGCGCTTAAGTGCAGTTTGTATGTCGGCTACTTTGTTGCTGGTAACCTGCTGCTCGCATAACACTTCCTTCCATTCCTGAAAACCGCCCTTCTTTATCAATACCTTCTTCATTACCGTTTTGTAAGTAGGCGGGGTTTCTATCTTGTTTTCATACGCTGCATACACCAACTTTTTGCGGGGAACAACCTTAGTTACTGCAGGAATTTCCACTTCGCTGGTTGATGCTGCTACTTTCTCCACCTTACGGGTTACTTTCTGATAAACCGCAGGAACTTCTTTCAAACACCATACTTCGCAGTCTTTCGGGTTAGCTGAAAGGCAGTTCTTGTCAGCCACCCCTTTCACCCATTTTTGGGTAGCCGGTGTAACTAATTTATCTTCTGTTACTGTTTCATACTGAGCCGGTGTGGTCATCATTTTCTTAAGTGCCGCCTTCACCACCACTGTGTCGTAGACTGTTTCGTATTTGGCAGGTATCTTCTCTATTCTTACGGTGGATGGTACATCAATAACCTGCTCTTCTTTTATCTCAAACTGGTCGGGAGCAACACAACGGGCATAACATTTACCGGGTACTGCATTGGGCGGATAATCGCCAACCGGTGGTGCGCTTTGCATGACTGCCGCAGGTGTTGCTATCATTTTAACCGGTTCTTCTTTTTTGATAATCACTTCCGGTTTTGGTTTGGGTTCTGATTTTTTTACCGGCTTATCCTCCGGTTCTTCAGGTGTATTGGGAGGAATAGGAACACTCTTTCCGCTTTCCCAAATCACCGCATTCGGGTTTTCGTTTTTGTATCTGTCTACATCCTCGTTTCCGGTATTTATGAATATTTGCGCATTTACGTGTACCGAACAACAAAGCGCAACAACAACAAGCAGGGGTTTAATTCTATTCATAAGAACAGGTTTTATCTCCAGCCAAAGTTATATAAAAACAAAAGTCAGCCGAAAAATTTTCAAAGCAGTTACAAACAGTTTATAATTGTCGTGTTTCAAAAAATATTCAAATGCAAAATACAAACTCCCTTCAGCAACAAATAGAACAGGCATGGGAAAACCGCGAACTGCTTAAAGATGCATCTGTTCAGCAGAACATTAACCGGGTAATTGAGCTACTTGACAAAGGTGCGCTACGCATTGCCGAGCCAACAGATAGCGGTTGGAAGATTAACGAGTGGCTTAAAAAGGCGGTGATTCTGTATTTCCCTATACGGCAGATGGAAACGATTGAAGTAGGCCCTTTTGAGTTTCATGATAAAATGGCACTCAAGAAAAATTATAAAGCGCTTGGGGTGCGCGTTGTGCCTCATGCCATTGCCCGCTACGGAAGTTTTGTGGCGAAGGGCGTTATCATGATGCCGAGTTATGTAAACATTGGCGCGTATGTAGATGAAGGAACCATGGTAGATACCTGGGCAACCGTTGGCTCCTGTGCGCAGATAGGAAAAAACGTTCACCTGAGCGGTGGTGTAGGAATTGGCGGTGTGCTGGAACCGGTACAGGCGGCTCCGGTTATTATTGAAGATAATTGTTTCATTGGCTCGCGCTGTATTGTGGTAGAAGGAGTGCGCGTAGAAAAAGAAGCGGTGTTAGGTGCCAACGTAGTGCTGACTATGAGCACAAAAATTGTTGACGTAACGGGCAAAGAACCAAAGGAACATAAAGGAGTTGTTCCCGCGCGCTCGGTGGTAATACCGGGAAGCTATACCAAAGAGTTTCCTTCAGGCAACTATCAGGTGCCTTGCGCGCTTATTATAGGGCAGCGCAAAGAATCTACCGATAAAAAAACTTCGCTGAACGATGCGCTGAGAGAGAATAGTGTGGCGGTGTGATAATTAGTACATGAGGTGATTAGCAAATTAGCAGATGAAATATAAAGATTTGCTCATTTGCCTTGCTTCATTCCTGCGCCAGTTAAAGACAGCAAGGCAGTTTTTTTTATCTTTGTTGAAAATTGAGTTATGGCAAATACACCATTTACCTTAGAGTTAAAAAGCAAAAATCCGTTTGTTGTGCTGCCTTTAAAGCAATACGAAAAACTGATGGAATACATTGAAGATTTAGAGGATAAAGCTGCCTTGCTTACCCGTAAGCCCGAAGAAGATGTGGCATGGACCAATATCGAAAAAAAATTCAACAAGAAGTTCGGGGCTAAATGAAATACACGCTTCAGTTTAAAAAATCTGCCGAAAAAGAATTGCTGGCATTACCCCGCGAACAGGCATTTAAAATACGCGATGCTGTTCTGGCATTAACTTCTAATCCTCGCCCAGGCGGGTGCAAAAAACTAAGCGGCTCCTCCGATGATTACCGTATACGCATAGGCAACTATCGTGTGGTTTATACCATTAGCGATAAGGTGCTAACCATTTGGGTTATTAAAATTGCTCACCGTAAAGAGGTTTACAAATAGGGATAGAATTAAAATGAAGCCGTCTCAAAACTCAATTTGAGGCGGCTTTTTGTTTTAGAGGAAGAGCGGC
>CAZBPG010000136.1:0-9083 GCA_964493695.1 uncultured Chitinophaga sp.
GGTGTGAGAGCCTCTCCCCGTCAGTTACAACTGGCGGGGCGGGCTACTCGATTATCAGTAGCAATCAAACAGGCTTCTTTGAACGCCTCGGTATAGGTAGGGTGCGGGTGGCTCATGCGCGAAACATCTTCGGCACTGGCGCGGTATTCCATGGCTACTACTCCTTCAATAATCAAATCGGCAGCACGTGCACCAATGATATGCACGCCCAGAATTTCATCGGTAGTTTTATCGGCCAGTACTTTCACAAAACCATCTAAATCGCCACTGGCGCGTGCGCGTCCTAAAGCGCGGAAAGGAAATTTTCCGCTCTTGTAAGCCACACCCTTTTGCTTCAACTCCTGTTCGGTTGCTCCCACACTTGCAGCCTCGGGCCAGGTATAAGCCACCCCGGGAATTAAATTGTAATTAATGTGTGGCTTTTGTCCTGCAATGGTTTCTGCTACAAACGCCCCTTCTTCTTCTGCTTTGTGTGCCAGCATAGCCCCGCGCACTACATCACCAATGGCGTAAATTCCGGCAACCGGTGTTTCTAAATTATCATTCACGGCAATTCGTCCACGCTCATCTGCTTTCAATCCTGCTTTTTCTAAAGCAAGGCCTTCGGTAAACGGAACACGGCCAACGGCTACTAAACAGTAGTCGCCTTTTACTTCTATTTTTTCTCCGTTTTTATTTTCGGCCGTTACAGTTACTTCTTTCCCTTTAGCCGTTGCACCGGTTACTTTGGTAGAAAGCATAAACTCCATACCCTGTTTACGCAACACGCGCAGCAATTCTTTCCCCAACTCATCATCCATGGAAGGGACAATCTTATCGAGGAACTCAATCACCGTAACCTTTGAGCCAAGGCGCAGATAAACCGAGCCGAGTTCAACACCGATAATTCCCCCGCCAATAATTACCAGGTGCTTTGGAACTTCTTTCAGCGTTAACGCTTCGGTAGAGGTAATAACTCTTTTCTTATCAATAGAAATAAAAGGAAGTTTAGTCGGCTTACTGCCGGTAGCAATAATTGTTTTTTCTGTTTCCAGTTGCGTCACTTCGCCTTTAGCACTGGTAACGACAATTTTATTTTTAGAAATAAATGAACCGGTGCCATAGTATGTATCAATTTTATTTTTCTTCATCAAAAATGCAATGCCATCGTTGTTGGCTTTCACCACTCCGTTTTTGCGCGTCACCATTTTTGCAAAATCGAAACTCAAGCCTTTTGTAGAAATACCGTGGTCTTCAAAACTCTTTTCTGCATTATGATAATGCTCCGATGAATCGAGCAAAGCCTTAGAAGGAATACAACCCACGTTGGTGCAGGTTCCTCCCAGCACATCATACTTCTCGATAATCGCCACTTTCATCCCTAACTGTGCCGAACGAATGGCCGCAATATATCCACCGGGTCCCGAACCAATAACTACTACATTATACTTCGACATAATTCAGTTTTAAATATCTAACAACAAATCAACCGGATCGGCACCCAGCAACATTTTGTGCGGATTCTCCAGAAAATCTTTTACCGCCACTAAAAAACTTACCGATTCTTTTCCATCAATTACACGGTGGTCGTAACTCAACGCCACATACATCATCGGGCGAATCACCACCTGTCCGTCAATTGCCATTGGGCGGTCCTGTGTTTTATGCATTCCCAAGATGGCTGTTTGCGGGGGATTGATAATGGGTGTTGACATCAAAGAACCAAATACACCACCGTTCGAAATTGTAAAAGTGCCACCGGTCATTTCTTCCATCGTTAACAAACCATCGCGGCCTTTAACAGCCAGCTCTTTTACTTTCTTCTCAATACCTGCGAGCGAAAGCGATTCTGCATTTCTGATAACCGGTACCACCAATCCTTTTGGCGTAGAAACCGCAATAGAAACATCAGCGTAATCGTGATACACAATTTCATTTTCTTCAATCGAAGCATTAACCGATGGAAACTTTTCCAATGCCAGACACACCGCTTTAGTAAAAAAGCTCATGATGCCCAGGTTCACTTCATTCTTCTTCTTGAAGTTGTCGCCATATTTAGCGCGAATGGCATTGATAGCCGTCATATCCACTTCATTAAAAGTAGTAAGCATTGCGGTTGAGTTCTTCGAATAAACTAACCTTTCAGAAATGGTTTTTCTCAACCGGCTCATCTTTTCCCTTCTTTCATTTCTGCTGAACGCTTCCAGTACCGGCATGTTCGCTTTTTCACGAACAGCTTTTACGGCATCTTCTTTTGTAACCCTCCCTTTTACACCGGTTCCTTTTACGTCTGTTACCTTTATCCCTCCTTCGTCAAGAATTTTTTTTGCTGCGGGAGGTGCGAAGGTTTCGAGTTTCTTGTTTGTAGTTTCCGGTTGAACAGCCGGTTTTTCTTTTACCGTTTCAGCTACATTTTTCTCCTGCTTACTGCCTTTGCTTACTGCTGTTGGCTCTTTCGCAGTTTCATCAATAGTGCAAATCAGCGCTCCTATTTTCAAATCGTCACCATCTTTCGCAATCAATTTAACTACACCGGCAACAGGCGATGGTAACTCCTGCGATGCCTTATCAGTTTCAAATTCACAAAGCGATTGGTCAAGATGTATATAGTCTCCGTCTTTCACCAACCAGCGGTTAAGGGTTACTTCAGTTATAGATTCAGCGAGCGCAGGAACTTTTACTTCTGTCATTGTTCGTAATTAGATATTGTTCGAATTGGGGTGCAATATTATCCAAAAACAATGGGAATTCAATCCAGTTGAATCAACCACACTGTTATATTTTGAAAACAAAGAACCGCGCTTAATTTCACAGTACGCTATGCTGCAAATAGTAGAGGTAACAGACCATGTGTCGGGAGAAAAATTCATTCAGCTTCCTTTTGCTATTTATAATAACGACCCCAACTGGATAGCCCCGCTCAAACAGGATGTAGAAAAAGTTTTTGACCCGAAGAAGAATAAGTATTTCGAACATGGCGAATGTGTAAGATGGATTCTAGAGGATGGGGAGAAAGTAGTTGGCAGAATTGCCGCTTTCATTAATCACCGTACGGCAGATACGGAAGAGCAGCCCACCGGTGGATGCGGTTTTTTTGAGTGCATTAACCACCAGGCCTCGGCTAATCTGCTTTTTGATACAGCCAAAAACTGGCTGCAGCAAAAGGGTATGGAAGCCATGGATGGGCCGGTCAATTTTGGAGAGCGAAACGCCTGGTGGGGTTTGCTGGTGGAAGGATTTACTCCGCCTACTTATCAGATGAATTACAATCCAACCTACTACCGGCAGCTTTTTGAGACGTATGGATTCAAAGATTATTTCCAGCAGTATTCGTATTCGATACAGATAAACGATGAACGACCCGACCGGTATAAGGCCATTATAGAGCGGCTGCGGAAAAACCCCGATTATTCATTTAAACACATTGAAAAGAACAAGCTGAAGAAATACGCTGAGGATTTCAGAACCATTTATAACAAAACATGGAAGTTTCTGCCCAACTTTAAAGAGATGAGCGAAGAACAGGCGCAAAAACTGATTCTGAGTTTTAAACCGGTAATGATCGATTACCTCGCCTGGTTTGCGTATTACAGGAATGAGCCGATTGCCATGTTCATTATGCTTCCGGAACTCAACGGCTGGTTTAGATATTTAAACGGAAATCTGAATTTGTGGGGAATGCTGAAATTTTTATGGCTGAAAATGTTTGACACTTCTAATCGTAAAGTGTTCGGAATTATTTTTGGAGTCGTTCCCGAGTATCAGAAGAAGGGAATTGAAAGCGCAATTGTAATGGCAGCTGATGATGTGGTTCGCCCTAAAAACAGGTGGGATGAAATTGAATTAGTGTGGGTAGGTGACTTTAACACCCGGATGATACGCACCTGTGAAATTCTCGGAGCAAAATTAGCCAAGCGCCATATTACTTACCGCAAATTGTTTGATGAAACCAAAGAATTCAAACGCCACCCGGTGAATGAATGAGTTACTGTTTTGCCAACTTAAACACGTTCACTTTTTTATCGGCCAGCCGCAACTCAATAAAATAAATCCCCTTGTTTAATTTTTGGGTTGAGATTCTTGTGTTCTCAGAAACAATTTCCTTCTCTTCAATAACTCTGCCGGTAATGTCTTTCAATTGAATAGTTGCTTCCGTATTTAAAGAAGAGATTTCTATTTCAATAAAATCATGAAAAGGGTTCGGGAAAATACGTGCTCGGCTGAACTCATTTTCTGCAATTCCGGAAACAACAGAGATACTGTCAACAGAAACACTTACGCATCCGTTTGCATCGGTTACCATAAGCGAAACAGTATAGTTACCCAAGTTGGAGTAAGAATAAGAGGGGGATTTTAAGTTGGAAGAAAACCCGTCACCAAACTGCCAGAAATAAGTTTGGTAGCTGGTGTCAACCGGTTGAAAAGAAAAGTTCAGGTTTGAATTTTGTGTTTTTAAAAACGAAGCATCCGGTAATGACAGTATAGAAACATTTGCATTATCAGTAGCTGAACATCCATAGCCATCTTTTACACTCAGAGAGTAAACTCCTGATTGAGTTACTGAAATAAAAGGCAGCGTGTCCCCGTTGCTCCATTCGTAATGAAACTGGTTTCCTTTATGCTGTCCGAGAGTTGATACGGCACAGGCGGAGGTATCATTTAAATTCATCTGTGGCAAAAATTCTCCATAAGCGGGAATATTTGCATCCATCCAGCTTAGCCTGGCGGTTATAAAACTCTTCAGATTCGTTACGGATGTGTTGTAATTAGCTACTCCCAATTCAGGCCAACGCGCAAAATTTCTCGCAGCAGATTCCTGCAAAAGCGAATGTGTAGAGTCAACAAAGGTGAGGAACGAATCATTGCTCAGGGTATTCATTCTTAATGTCGTCCACCGGCAGTACAATTTTTTCAGATATACTGAATCACTGTTGAACTTGCTCCACCAAAAAGGGAAAGGCCAGCCCTGATGGGTGATTTCCCAAACCCAGCCCTGCGTATTGCCCACCGGATATGCCCGGTCATAATCCCAGGACGGACCGATGTGCAGTTTGTTCCCATCGGTTGCTTTCTCCTTATACATATAAGTGCTTCGCCCGTAACTATCATAATTTACACTGAACTCATCTGCAATTTGAAAATCTATGAAGGATTTTTCGGCAGCCAGTTTTCTCCAGGCGTGTGGGTCAAGTGAATCATTCATTAAAGCATTCTCAAAACTGTCCACAAAACTCTTGATGTAATGGTGTTGTTGAACAGCGATAGAATCCTGCTTAGGATAAACTTCTTTAAACTCCACATTATGGCTATGTGTCGCATTATTAATGGCCGGATACTGCGAAGTCCATGCCGGTGGGTCGCCATTAATGTTCATTTCAATAATGTAACCACCGGTCAGCTGAATTCCGGTTGTGTCTTCCTTCTTAAGTTTTGCAATATTCACTCTGCTTGCGCTTCGCTTTACTTTTTCAGTCAATGAATACACGCCCATATATTCATCGTTCACGGTTACTTCACAATACTTTGTACGGGGGGCGTAGTTGCCCATGCGTCTGCACATTTCGTAAGTCAGGGGGTTGGCCATTAAACTTCCATCCAGATACTCCGCTTTTAAAATCCAGTCGTTTTCGCTTGGCATTCCAAGCAATGGAGTATCAATTTCATTTTGAGCAGAGTCAATTAAATCAAAATCGTAATTCTTTTTCGGGTAATAAGGGCCGCTGTAACCCTGCTGTTCAACCAGTATCTTGCCTTTAAATTCGTATGCTGTATCTTTTACAAAATTTCTTACTCCGTTGCCATGATTGATGATTACGAAATCAGCCGGCACTTTGGGCTCATTCGGAATTACAACGCCACCGGTATTTATTTTCAAAATGGGAAGATTGGAGGAGAAAAACGGAAAAGGAACTATCGGTTGATTGCCGAACGTAAGTCCCCAACCGATTAAAAATCCCTGGTCGGCAAAAGGGTAAGTATCGCGCAAAATCAAAGTCCAGTTACCGTTCGGATTTTGGCCATTGTTCATTACTCCTAAGTCTCCCATCGCTCGATAAGTGCTGTTAAAGGGAGCTGTGCCGGAAGAAATGAGAAAGGGAGAAACACCGTTGAAACAAGTTACATTAAAATTATCACCATCACCGCCAACGTGGCTAAAAAGCAAAACTATCGAACCATCAGGAGATTTAAGCTTCACCTCCATATCATCATCCCAGGTATGGTTCAGAATAATGCAAACCCCCTCTAATCCGAAGTTAGTGTCAATTGAATTTTGTAGTCCGCTCACCGGAACGTTGTACATTACAGTTGAGCCGTCATCAGGAACAGTTTGATTGAAGGTTTGCGAAAAAGTTTGGGCAGATAATTTCAGTGAGATGGCCAGAAAAGCGAAGAAGAAAAGTTGTTTCATTTAATTGGTTGGCGTTCGAATTTAGTATTATCTCTTATTTTGCCTTCGTGAGTTCGCAAATTACTTATGTAGATGTTATTCTCCCGCTTGCCCTCCCGCATGCGTATACGTATGCTGTTCCGGTGGATTTGGTAGCGTTCGTAAAGACCGGTCAGCGCGTGATTGTGCAGTTTGGGAAAAACCGCTTTTACTCCGCTATCATAAAAAATATCCATTACAAGAAACCGGTAGTAGATGCTAAATTGATTGAAACCATCGCTGAAGAAGACCCTATTGTTACGGAATCGCAGTTAAAGTTCTGGAAGTGGATGAGTGAGTATTATATGTGCACAGAGGGCGAAGTGATGAACGCAGCCCTGCCTTCAGGATTAAAACTATCAAGCGAAACAAAAATTCGTTACAACGAAAACTACGAAGGTGATTTTGACCAATTGAACGAAGAAGAGTTTTTGATTGTGCAGGCCTTGCGGGCCCAACAGGAAATCAAAATTCCGCAAGTGCAGGATTTGCTGAAGAAAAAGAATGTATATCCTTATCTAAAAACACTTTTCAATTTAAGTATTGCCGTTTCATCCGAAGAAATTTTAGAAAAATTCAAACCGCGTACAGAGACCTACATCAAGTTAAATGAGAAGTATGAAGATGAAACGGAGTTGGAAAAAGTCTATGCTGAGTTGGGCCGTGCACCTAAGCAGGTTGAGTTATTGCTCGCTTTTGCTCAATTAGAGAAGAAGTCAAAGTTCATTCGAAAGAATGAATTGCTCGAACTTTCTAAGAGTTCAATTGCTGTGCTTTCCGCTTTGGTAAAACGAAATGTTTTCGTTGAATTTAAAATGGAGGTGAGCCGTCTAGGAAATCTGCAAACGGCTGAAGTAGATTCGCCTGAACTGAGTATAGAGCAGAAAAGCGCTCTTGAACAAATCAATCAGCTTTTCGAAACAAAAAATGTAGTGCTCTTGCACGGGGTGACCGGTAGCGGGAAAACCAATGTCTATATAGAAAAGATAAAGGAAGTAATTGCTGATGGCAAACAGGTGCTTTATCTTCTTCCGGAGATTGCACTAACCGCACAAATTATTAACCGGTTGAGAAAGATATTTGGAACTCAAGTGGGTATTTACCATAGCAAGTTCAATCAGAATGAGCGCGTGGAAATCTGGAATAAAATATTACATGGCGAATACAAAATCCTGATTGGTGCCCGCAGCGGTTTGTTTCTTCCGTTTAAGAATCTGGGGTTAGTGATTGTAGATGAAGAACATGATAACAGTATGAAGCAGGCCGACCCTGCCCCCCGTTACAACGGGCGCGATGCTTCTATTGTTCTTGCCACCATGTTCAGTGCTAAAGTGATTTTAGGAACCGCCACTCCATCGGTTGAAACTTTTTACAACACCGAGAAAGGGAAATTCGGTTTGGTAAAACTTGATACCCGTTTTGGTGGAATGGAGATGCCGGAGTTTATCATCGCTAACATAAAAGATGATACAAAGTGGCAACGCATGCAGGGAAGTTTTACTTCTACACTTATAAACGAAGTGAGCCTTGCTCTGAAAAATAAAGAGCAGGTAATTTTGTTTTTAAACCGCAGAGGCTTTGCCAATTTTCAGGTTTGCAAAACATGCAACTATGTTTACAAGTGCAGGAACTGTGATGTTAGTTTAACCTACCATAAGTTTTCGCATCAACTCAAGTGCCACTATTGCGGCTACTACGAAAAAGTGGTAGACAAGTGCAAGAGTTGTGGTGCTATTGACCTGGACATTATTGGTATGGGAACCGAGAAAATTGAAGATGAGATTGCGGAATTGTTTCCTACAGCAAAAGTCAGCCGGTTAGATTATGATGCTTTGAAGACAAAGCACGGTCATGCAAAAGTGATTGCGGAATTCGAAAATCGCGAAGTAGATATATTGGTAGGAACACAAATGGTTACCAAGGGGCTGGATTTTGATCATGTGAGTTTGGTAGGCATTATCAATGCCGATCAATTGATCCATCATCCGGGTTTCCGGTCGCATGAACGCGCATTTCAATTGATGATGCAGGTTGCAGGAAGAGCAGGGCGAAAAAACAAAAAAGGGAAAGTAGTGGTACAAACATCAGACCCCGCACATCCCGTGATAGCAAATGTGCTGAACAGCGATTTTAAAAAAATGTATCAGACCGAAATTACTGCACGCAGGCAATTTCAGTATCCGCCTTTTACCCGGGTGATTGAAGCAACATTGCAGCATAAAAAAGTGCAGACCATTGAGCAGGCAGCGCTTTATCTGGCTAACGAAATGCGGAAAACAAATACGGCCAAAGTTTTGGGGCCTGCTATCCCCTTTGTTTCAAAAATCAATAACTACTATATCCGGGAGATTCTGATTAAAAGCAGCCTTGACTCAAAACAACTATTAGAGACCAAACACGCTTTGCAATCTGTTCTAGATAAAACGAAGGCTTTGCCTGAGCTAAAGACGGTTAGCGTTACTGTAGACGTAGATCCGTGATGAAAGGTGTAGGATCATTATGTGCCAGAAGAATTTCTAAATATTCCCCCTGGAACAAAAGTATTTCAGCAACTGATACGTGATTAGCAGAAAATGAAAGGGTTTGAGTTTATTATAACTAAGCGCTTACATAATAAAACGACTATGACTATCCGTTTGTTTACCTAAACTCATACCAGGCGGCTTCAACCGAAGCC
>CAZBPG010000137.1:0-8880 GCA_964493695.1 uncultured Chitinophaga sp.
CCCGTTCCCAGAGTTCTGGAAGTGGTTCGGAAGTTTTTCCTGCCCGTTCCCAGAGTTCTGGAAGCGGCCCGGAAGTTTTTCTTTAGCTATAAATGCTGGCAGGGTGAGAAGCCAGCCATTTGCATGAAGTGTTACTATTCGCTCTTTGCGCCCCGCACCATTATTTCAATGGCATCCCATTGTTCCGGTGTTACGGCTTCGAACATATTAAACTCGCCTGCCCCCTGCAGCCATTCGCCACCGTCAATGGTTACTACTTCGCCATTTACATAAGCCGAGAAATCGGAAATTAAATAAGCCGCAAGGTTGCAGAGTTCCTGATGTTCACCGGCACGTTTCACCGGCACACGGTTTTTTAAATCCATTTTTTCCTGAAACTCGCCCGGCACTAAACGGTCCCAGGCACCTTTGGTAGGGAACGGCCCCGGTGCAATGGCGTTGGTGCGTATGCCATACTTTGCCCATTCTACTGCGAGTGAGCGCGTCATGGCCAGCACACCGGCTTTAGCGCAGGCAGAAGGAACTACATAAGCAGAACCCGTCCAGGCGTAAGTAGTTACAATGTTCAGAATGGTTTTGTCGATTTGTTTTTCCTTTATCCAGTGTTTGCCCAGTGCCAGTGTGCAGTTATATGAACCGCGAAGCACAATGTCAACAACGGTGTCAAAGGCGCGGTTCGAAAGGCGCTCGGTTGGCGAAATGAAGTTCCCGGCTGCGTTGTTGATGAGCGTATCTACGCTGCCGAATTTTTTAACTGCCTCTGCTAATGTGTTCTCTACCTCCAGATATTTTCTCACATCGCACTGAACAGCTAAAACCTGTCCACCGGTTTCCTTCATCAGTTCATCAGCAGTTTTTTGCAGCACATCAATTTTGCGGCTGGTGATAACCACATTGGCTCCCAATTGCAAAAAATATTTGCTCATTGATTTTCCGAGACCGGTTCCTCCACCGGTAATCAAAACAGTTTTTCCTTTAAGTGCTCCTTCTTTAAGCATGCCGTCTTTGTAGCTCATGGTTTATTGTTTTTGGTTTGTTGTTTATGGTTTGTAGTTGCCTTCTGTACTTATTGCCTACTTGCTTACTGCCTACTAGTATTGACCGGTGTTTAGCATGACCAAGGTACAGGCTTCTTCGGTTTTAATGCCGTTTTGCTCAGCTAGCTTTTCTAGCTCCGCATTTTCGGCACCGGAGTTGAAGATAATTCTGCGCGGCTTAGCGGCAATAATTTTTTCGTAATAATCTTTCTGATGAAGTGGATTGAGATACATGGTTACGGTATCTATCTTTTCATTTTCGGGAAAAGAAGAAACGATAGTTACATCGTCTACTTTGCCGGTGTCTCTGCCTACTGCCAACACTTCATGCCTGTACGACCGCAACAATTTTATCGCTTTGTACGAGTAGCGATAAGCATGAGTGGAGGCACCGAGGACGAGTGTTTTCATAATTTATCAATAGCACTCTTCATGCGCTTTTTCAACTCATTCGAAATGTTTACAAGCGGTAATCGCAGATGGCTTTCGCAAACACCTAAAACTTCGAGCGCATATTTCACACCACCGGGATTGCCTTCGGCAAACAGCATGTCGGTAATGTCGTTCAGTTTGTAATGAAGTGCTTTTGCTTCTTCAAAATTTCCTTTCAATCCCTGGCGTACCATTTCTGTAAATATTTTCGGAAACGCCTGGCCAACTACGGAGATTACTCCATCAAAGCCGTAAGCCAGCAACCCAAGCGTAATGTTGTCATCTCCCGATACCAACAAAAAATCTTTTGGTTTGTTTTTCGCAATCTGCATACATTGATTGAAATCACCGGAGGCTTCTTTCATGCCGATGATGTTCGGCACTTCAGCCAAACGAAGTGTAGTTGAAGCCAGCATGTTCGAAGCCGTGCGCCCCGGAACATTATAAAGAATAACCGGTCGCGGTGCTGCGGCAGCCACTGCTTTGTAATGTTCAATAATTCCGTTTTGAGTTGGCTTATTGTAGTAAGGGGAAACTGAAAGAATAGCATCAACCCCTTTAAAATGGAACTGCTCTATATCTTTTATCACCTGATGTGTGCTATTGCCGCCAAAGCCGGCTATAACCGGTACGCGTCCTGCGGTTTTCTCAATCGTAAATTTGAGAATGTCTAATTTCTCCTGCTTATCAAGGTTTACGCTTTCACCGGTAGTGCCGAGAGATACTACATATTCCACTCCGCCTTTTATGCTGTAGTCAATTACTTTTTCAAGGCCATTAAAATCTACCGCCCCGTTTTTGGTGAACGGTGTTACGAGCGCTACACCGGTGCCCCGCAGTTTACTTTGAATCATATTGAATTTTATTTAAAAAATGTGTTGACTGTTCTAAGAAATGCTGCAAATCGTTTTTGCCGCTCATGTTTATCATCATGTCGTAATAATCGGTTTTCTTTTCATCAAAAGTTCCCAGCTTCCATTTTGCTTTTGATGTTCGGGCTACATATTCTAAAGGAAAATTCTCTTCGGTAAAAGCCGCAAATAGTAAATCAAAATTCTTATCCGCAAACTTTTCTACGCGCTCATCGTCCGGTGTTCTGTTCCAGTTTAAATTGTTTGTATTGAAGATAAGCACATCTGCCTTGTGGTCAATTTTCTTGTCATCGACAAAGCCGAGGATATCTACGGTTTTTCCTTCGGTGCGCAAATGCTCAGCAAACTTAGTGATGATAATATCGTTATCCGGGTTCGTACTGTTGTAAACAATACCTATGCTTTTCGCATCATGCAGATTGGTAAGCACGCGCTTAGGATTTAAGCCTGCCAGTTTCTGTTCAATATTTTTCCGGTAGAAATAATTTCTGATGTCGTCCCACAATTGCATGGTGCAAATAATATGATTTTTACGGAGAGAAAAGCGCGGCATTGAAACGTTGTGCTTTTTTATTCCACGCGCACCCTTCGACTCCGCTCAGGGTGACATAGACTTATTTTGTCTTTTTAAGTTGAGTGTGTGAAGTATTATTTTGACAAACTGATAATTCTTTAATTCTATCCCAGTTTTGTTCAATCAATGCTTCTTTCTTTTTTCTTGACCATCCTTTAATTTGTTTTTCGAAAGCAATTGCCTGATGATAAATTTGAAACAGTTCAACAAAAACTAAATCAACGGGTCTTCTTTTGTATGTGTAGCTTTTGGTATCTATTCCTTCGTTATGCTCGGCAACTCTCTTTGCAAAATTATTTGTCACACCCGTATAGTAAGAGCCATCTGCGCATTTTAAAATATAAACGTAAAGGAACTTATCTGCCTTCATAGTCAAATCTTACGAGCTATGTCATGCTGAGCGGAGTCGAAGCATTTGGTGTTATGAAAGGCTACACTTCCTTTTCTTGCAGCACATCATACACTCCAATGCGGGAATACTTATCAATGCGGTTGGTTATTCTTTCGTCTGCACTAAAGTTTTCGAGTTCTTCTATATTCTTGATGATAGTTCTTTTCAAAGTCTTCGCAATTTCTTCAGGGTTGGAGTGTGCACCGCCCACCGGTTCTTTAATTATGCCATCAATAATTCCGAATTTCAATAAATCCTGCGGAGTCGGCTTCAATGCCTCTGCAGCTTTTTCCTTATGCTCCCAACTGCGCCATAAAATAGAAGAGCAGGACTCGGGTGAAATAACCGAATACCAGGTGTTTTCCAACATCAAGAGTTTATCGCCCACACCAATTCCCAAGGCGCCACCGGAGGCGCCTTCACCAATTACAATACAAAGCACCGGAACTTTCAATCCGGCCATCTGCATAAGGTTGCGGGCAATAGCTTCGCCCTGTCCGCGTGCTTCAGCTTCTTCACCGGGGTAAGCACCGGGTGTGTCAATAAGCGTAACAATCGGCTTGTTAAATTTTTCGGCAAGCTCCATCAATCGCAAAGCTTTGCGGTAACCTTCAGGGTTCGGCATACCGAAATTGCGGTATTGGCGCATTTTGGTATTCACGCCTTTCTGGTGGCCGATAATCATGTAGGTCTTGCCGTCAATTTCACCAAAGCCGCCAATAATGGCTTTATCGTCTTTAAAGTTGCGGTCTCCAAAAAGTTCTACAAATTTATCGGTGATGTATTCGATATAGAAAAGAGTGTAAGGACGCTCGGGATGTCGGCTTACCTGTATGCGCTGCCAAACCGAAAGGTTGGAGTAAATCTCTTTTTGCTTTTCCCTGATTTTACATTCCAGTTCGCTAATCTGGTCTTGCATGGAAGTATGCGTAGCATGTTCCGACTCTTTCAACTGTTCAAGTTGAAGTGTCAGTTCTTCGATCGGTTTTTCGAATTCAAGAAAGGTCATGGGGTCGCAAAGAAAGAAAAAATAACTTCGTTTTGATTACACCGTTTCATCTCTGTAATCTATTGCAGGCAATTGGTTTAGAGTTTTACTTTTACGGCAATATAAAATGAGCAAATACAGACGCGACCAAACGCTTAACGAAGAAACTGCCAATTGGATGACCCATGCTTTCGGGATACTGTTTTCTGTTATCACCATTCCGTTTATGATATCTTATGCCGTTAATCACAGCTCCGCCTCTACGGTTTGGGGCGTTTCTGTTTTCGGTTTTGCCATGTTTATGGTTTATATGGCATCTACCGTTTATCACGCCACTAAGCCAAATACTAATGCTAAGCGGATATTAAGAATTTGCGACCACATAGGCATATTTGTAATGATAGCCGGCAGCTATACACCTTTGGTAATAAAATATATTGATACACCAACCGCTACCCTTTTCCTGAGCGTTATGTGGGGCATTGTTGTATTGGGCAGCATTCTCAAAATTTTCTTCACCGGTAAATACGTTTTGTTGGAAGTGATTATCTACATCGTTATGGGATGCATGTTGGTCTTTATCATCAAGCCGCTGGTGGCGAACATTCCTACCGAAATTTTCACCTACATAGCTGCCGGAGGAATCTTTTACGGAGCAGGAGTGGCATTCTACTTATGGAAGAAACTTAGTTACCACCATGCCGTATGGCATGTGTTTGTATTAGCAGGAACGGTAACGCACTTTGTCGCGATTTATAAAAGTATTCCTGTTCAGGTAAAATTCGCCTAGAGGATTTCCTTCAATTCAATCAGTGTGGTAATTTCAAAAGTCACCGGTTCACGCTTTCGGTTCTTTTTCGGGTTGAAGAAAATCTGGTCCATTCCGGCATTTCGCGCACCTACAATATCGGTGTTATAGTTATCGCCAATCATCACCGATTCTGCTGCAGTTGTCTTTGCACGTTCCATCGCAATCTCAAAAATCTCTTTAGCAGGTTTTTGAGTGTTAACTTCTTCGCTGATGATAATGTGTTCGAAAAAGGGTTTCAGTCCGCTGTGTTCAATCTTTATCCATTGTACTTCGGCAAACCCGTTGGTGATTAAATGGAGCGCATACTTTTCCTGTAAGTATTTCAGCACATCCATGGCATCGGCAAAGAGGGCTGTCATTTTCGGACTTATGTCCAGATAACTTTGTGCCATAGTCTCTGCAAGCGCGGTATCGTCAATATTGAATTCTCTAAGTGTATCTAAGAATCTTCCCAGGCGTAACTTTTCTTTCGTTACAATCTGATTGTGATAACGGGCCCAGTACCGGTCGTTGATGGGAAGATATGTGGAATGGAACTTTTCGTATGAAGGAACTCCTCGTTCACTCAACTTCTGCTCTTCAAAAATTTGTCGTAGTGCCTGTTTCGAATTGGTTTCAAAATCCCAGAGGGTATGGTCGAGGTCGAAGAAGATGTGTTTGTACTTATTCATTTTATCTCCTGGCACAGTTCTATCAAAACTCCGTTGGTTGTTTTGGGATGAAAGAAGAAAACGAGTTTGTTATCGGCACCACGAAAGGGTTTTGCTTCAGGATGGGTGGGTTCAAACCCTTCTGCCTTTAAGCGCTCAACTTCTTTCTCAATATCGTTTACTTCAAAAGCAATATGATGAATGCCCTCTCCGCGTTTTTCAATAAACTTGCTGATAGCACTTTCGGGATTGCTCGCCTGTAACAACTCAATTTTGCTTTCTCCCATTTTAAAAAAAGCAGTGCTTACCTTTTCGCTTGCTACGGTTTCGGTTTTGTAGTTCGGTTTCCCGAATAATTTGGCAAACAGCTCGTTCGACTTCTCCAAATCCTTTACGGCAATTCCTATGTGTTCTATCTTCAGCATCGGTCAAAATTTCTGATTCGCCACAAAGGAATGATTATTGATTAAATTTGCCGAACCAAATTGAGAGACCATGTTGTTTGTATCAGAAACTGCGAAAGCCAAGATTGAAGAGATTAAGTTAAAAGACCACAAGCCAGAACACTTTGTTCGTATAACAGTAGATGGCGGAGGCTGCTCCGGCTTATCCTATAAAATGGATTTCGATAATGAGTTAAAATCGGATGATCAGGTATTTGAAGATAAAGGGGTGAAACTGGTAACTGACTTACGTTCTTTCTTGTATGTATGCAATACTACGCTCGATTTTTCTGATGGTTTGAATGGTAAAGGATTTGAATTCAAGAATCCGAACGCCACGCGCACCTGCGCCTGCGGAGAAAGTTTTGCGGTTTAATTTTATCCCTTTCTGTAAGAAAGAGTCTTAACTACCACTGCCATAAAGAGAAGGACGACAAGCATGATGGCTAACATACACGACCATTTATACTTATCAATACGATAAGGTATTAGATTTTGATTCAGACGAATAACAGAGTGGAGCTTGTATAGTTGTTATTCGTACAACGGGAACTGTTTCATGTATTCATTCACCTCATTCTTTACTTTCAGAATTACGGTTTCATTTTCAATATCAAGTACAATTCGTTCAATCCATTCAGCAATTTGCTGCATGTCTTTTTCTTTCATGCCGCGGGTGGTGGCTGCCGGTGTGCCTAAGCGAATACCTGATGTAACAAACGGACTTTTATCATCGAAAGGAACCATATTTTTGTTGCAGGTAATATCGGCTTTTACTAAAGCGTTCTCGGCTTGTTTGCCCGAAACATTTTTGCTGCGCAGGTCAATCAGCATTAAGTGATTGTCGGTGCCGCCTGAAATTATTCCGTACCCCTTTGCAACAAGTGAATTAGCGAGTGCTTGCGCATTTTTTACCACTTGTTGCTGATAGGTTTTAAACTCCGGTGTTAGCGCTTCTCCAAAAGCAATTGCTTTGGCAGCTATCACATGCTCGAGTGGACCGCCTTGTGTACCGGGGAAAACGGCAGCATCTAACAATGCGCTCATCATTTTTGTTTCTCCTTTCAGAGTTTTTTCACCAAACGGATTTTCGAAATCTTTTCCAAGCAGGATTACACCGCCTCTTGGTCCGCGTAAAGTTTTGTGCGTAGTAGAAGTAACAATGTGACAATACTGCAAAGGGTTTTTCAGTAAGCCCGCTGCAATCAACCCTGCCGGATGCGCCATATCTGCCATCAGCAGAGCGCCAACTTCATCGGCAATGGCGCGGAATTTTTCGTATTCCCACTCGCGGCTATAAGCCGAAGCACCGCAAATAATCAATTTCGGTTTTTCGGCCAGTGCGGTTTCGCGCACTTTATTCATATCAATAGTGCCGGTTTCTTTTTCTACTCCGTAAAAACTTGGCACATACAGTTTGCCGGAGAAGTTTACAGCCGAACCGTGCGTAAGGTGTCCGCCATGTGAAAGATTAAAGCCCAGAATTTTATCACCAGGTTTAAGCACCGCTAACATTACAGCCGCATTTGCCTGTGCCCCGCTATGCGGCTGAACATTCGCCCACGCAGCACCAAAAAGTTGTTTCAGTCTTTCAATGGCTAATGTTTCTGCTTCATCCACAAACTGACAGCCGCCATAGTATCTTTTGCCCGGTAAACCTTCTGCATACTTATTGGTGAAACAGCTTCCCATAGCTTCCATTACCTGCGCGGAAGTGAAATTTTCAGAGGCTATAAGTTCGATTCCTTCTCTTTGTCGATGGAGTTCTTTATTGATTAAATCGAAAATGGCAGTATCGCGTGTCATGTGAGATATTTTGGGCGAAAATAAATTTTGATGAATGGGGAGTGGTGGGTGGCGAGTAGTATTTACTAACATTGCTTTAGAATGAAATCGAAAATTTCTCTTCTGTTACTTATCAGTATATGCTTTGTTTTTCTCCTTTCTTTCAAACAAAAACAGAGCGAAGTAGATGACAAGGTGTTTCTTGATATTGTAGCTACACATGATAAACTACCCCTCTTCAACTATACGGTAAAAATGGCGGCAATAGATACACGTCCGTTTAATCCAAACAATAAAGTAAGCTACCCGCCTACTACTTTATTTAAAAGCAGGAGTTCTGATACTACTACTCATGGAGGGAAAGTTTTCAGGCTTCGCGTAAAAGATGACAACAACTACGCCTACGACCTGGTGCAGCCCGAAGGGCAAATATTGCAGTTGGCTTCTTTCTATTATGAAGAGGCAAGCACTTCACTTGGCGATGGCAAATCGCTTCGCCTGTCCGAATCTGTTTATCTGAATCCAACGGTTCGTTCTAATTTTTACCTGATGTATAAATCAAACTCGAAGGAATACCCCACCGACAGCGGCTGGGTTTACGGAGTGGTAAGTTCGGATGGGAAGACAGTCCTTCAAAAAGGACTTGTAGCTTCCTGTATGAAATGCCACAGCCAGTCCAAAACTGATAGGATGTTGGGGGCGAAGTGAGAAGGTGAATGAGAAAATTTGAGAATTCGAGAGTGAAATTGAAGGCTATGTAATACACTTGTTGTGTTATGTGTTTCCTGATTATGGAATTTTATCTCCGCCCAACGAGTTTTGTTGCCTGACGAACAAATTGCGTTATACCAATTAGACATTGAATATGGACTGATAGTTTTGATAATACAATTCAGA
>CAZBPG010000138.1:0-8831 GCA_964493695.1 uncultured Chitinophaga sp.
TAAGGTGAAGTTCCACCGCTCGGGCTGGCGTTGATAAAGCCATCGCTGTTGCCCTTAAACAGTCATTGGACAATCTTATTATTTTAATATTTTTGCAGACGAAATTTTTTCAATAACAAAAACAAAAAAAAATGAGAACAAAGTTTACTCTTTTAACCGCCTTACTTTTTATCTGGTTTGCAGGCATTGCACAACAACCCGTTCCCAACGGAGGGTTAGAAACCTGGACTTCTATTTCAACACCTGCCGGCTGGAGTACCATAGAAAGTGTTATTTCGCCACTTGCCGGTGCCGGACTATCGGAAAAAGACAGTACGGATAAGGTAGAAGGCACTGCTTCCATCAAACTTACGTCAAAATATATTGCGCTGGCCAACGATACCATTCCCGGTATGCTTTCGATAGGTACCGGATTTTTTACGGGCAGCGAACTTGATTTTTACGGTACCCCATTTACTTCTAAGCCCGATACTTTGTTTATTTCTTACAAATATACACCGGTAGGAAACGATACGGCAGCTGCGCAAATTGGTTTGCATAAAGCAGGTGGCGGAAGTAATGATAACATATTAGGTGTTAGTTTTCCGCTAACCAGCACCAATGGCCAGTGGGTAAGCACTTATGCGGTGTTAACTCCGTATTACTCGACTGGTTCTTGCGATACTTTATGGTTACAATTTGCCTCTTCTATTCACGGGGACGGAGGCAGTTCGCTGAAAGCGGCTGTAGGCTCTACGTTGAATGTAGATGACATTCGGTTTGGTTATGCACAACAGCAAAGCGGAGGCGCCCCCAATGCCTATACTTTGGGCCGCGATCCGTTAACCGGTTATGATTTTAATTTATACGGTGCCCTGAATACGCAAAATCAGGCAACCACTTACAACTTTATCTATTCTACTGACTCTACCTTTACTGCCTCATCTACTACACCAGTGCAGAACAAAACCAATAATACACTGGAAGTAGTTTGGGCTACCGTAACCGGTTTGCTGCCCGATACTACTTATTACTATTACCTGACAGCCAACAATGGCAGCGGAACAACCAGCGGAGCCATAAAGCGTTTTTATTCCGATACTATTCCTTTTCAATTCGCCAACTCCGGAGCCGATGTTTATGGAGCTTCGTATGCCGAGCTGCACGGCCGGTTAAATGGGTTTCCGTTTACTGCCAACCTGTCGTTTGAATTCGGATTATCGCCCGATGCTATGGATACTATAGTTGCCAGTGACTACCCTACTGTATCGGATGCAAATACTCATTACTTCCGAGGATACCCTAATAGTTCAAGTTTGGTTCCCGGCAACCTTTATTTCTTCCGCATAAAAGCTGCCGGTACAACCGATACCATTTACACCGATATACGCGCATTCTATACCGGTAACCCTTATACTACTTTGCAGGCAATGCCGGCTACTAATGTTACCACCACTACCGCTACTTTAAATGCCAATGTTCAGGGCTTTCAGGTTCCTGTAAAAATAAAATCTGAAATTGACGGACCCGGGGTAAGCCATAAACACACTCCTTTTGATTATCATGAGTTTTCAACCAACCTGATTAACTATACCTATAACGCAACCGGCTTGCAACCTAATTCATATTACACGGTGCGTTTAAAAGCCGATACCTGGATGGGTAATTACTATGGCGATACTGCCTTTACAACGCTTACCACCGGTATACATACCGTAAGTGATGCGGCTGGCGATGTGGTTGTTTTTCCTAACCCGGCAAGCAGTAATTTAACGGTGGAATGGACCAACAACTTAAACTCAAAATCTACCCTGCAACTGTTAAACGTTAATGGCCAACTGGTAAAAGAAGTTTCGGTGGCTAACGGACAAAACAAAGTTTTGTTACCTGTAGCTGACTTTGCAGCGGGTTCGTATACGCTTCGCTTAGTAACCGAAAGCGGGGTTTACAACCAAAAAACAGTTATTATAAAGTAACACAGCATCTGTTTTTTTACAAAGGGCTGATAATTTTTTTATCAGCCCTTTGTTTTTTTGTAAAAACAATTAATGGTGGTTACTGTTAGTATGGTTTAAAAAGTATTCGGAAATTTGCAGCAGAAATAAAAACGTTACATGAAAAAGATTTGGCAAGTGCCGGTTTATGCTTTGTTGACTGTGTTAGCGTTGAATGCACAGGCGCCACAACCGCCACAGGCGCTTAACTATCAGGCCATAGCCCGAGACAGTGCCGGCAATACCTTACCTAACCGGGTTATTGGTTTGCGTTTCAGCATTCTTGATAACAGTGCCACCGGTACGGTACTTTACACCGAAACGTTTACTGATACCACCAATCTATTCGGATTGTTTAGTGTGGATATAGGCACCGGTACACCGGTAGCCGGCACATTTAATGCTATCAACTGGGCTGTAGGCACCAAATGGCTGAAGGTAGAAACGGATGTAACCGGTGGAAACAATTATTCACTGATGGGCACTTCGCAGTTTTTAAGTGTGCCCTATGCTTTATATGCGGCTAACAGCGGATTCTCGTATGCTCAAAACACTACTACTTCGGTATCTCCGGTGGGTGATACAGTATATATTGGCAACACTTTTGTCATTGTACCCGGAACAAGTATGGCCAATGCCTGCCGTATGGATTTTATTGACACCGTTCCCTATACTATTGGCCATCCTCATTCCGGTGATCAGTTTTACAATACCGCTTTGTATGGATTACCTAAGTTCATACTTAAAGATTATATAGAGTTGGATAAGATTGACAGCATTTCCCGATTTCGCTCCGGTGCCGGACATGACTATTCCGACAGTTACGAGGCCTGCCGCAGCATGAAACATTATTACCGTCCGCGAATGAATATTGACTGGACCACCATTAAAATATTTTCACCGGTAAACGGAGTGGTGGTAGATACCCTGAATGAATGGACCGGCACTCAGATTCTCATTCGTCCATTTGGTATGCCCGCTTTCTGGATTACTATTTTTCACGTAAATATCACTCCTGCACTAAGCCCGGGTGACACGGTTTGGTCGGGGCAGCATATCGGTTACCATAGCAGCAATCAAACCGGTTCGGATATTGCCATTCAAATGAGCGATGTAAACAGCACCTGGCGTAAGGTTTCGTATTTCGATTTAATGACCGATAAACTTTTTGCCTGCTACATGAGCCGCGGAGTAATGACGCGCGACACCCTGATTATTTCAAAAACCGCCCGCGATGCCGACCCTTTGCTGCCCTGCAACGGCAACCAGTTTTTTTATCAGGGAACTATTGATAACTGGGTGACACTGCATTGATTGTTTTCCTTTAATTGCTTTTTAAGACATGACAGATTTTGATTCTTGTTTTTTGTTTCAACCTTTGCACAGCATTTGTGTTTAACCAATATGAAATTTTAATACAGCAATTATGAAAGCACGGTTTCTACTCTTCGGCATTTTACTGTTAGCGGCTGAATACGCTAACGCACAGCAATGGTATCGCGCCACCTCTAATTTTTACGGGCGCGATATAAACTCTGTTTACATTTTTAACCGAAACAAAATGTTTTATGCCGGTGGACGGGAGCAACCTGCAGCCCAATCCATTTTCACTTCAGATGATTTCGGCCTATCCTGGGATTTTATTTTCGACAATACCAATGCCTGGATAAAATCGCTGACTTTTTCAGATACTCTGCATGGTTTTGCAGTAGGCCTTAACGGAACTATGGCAAGGAGTTTGAACGGCTACACCAACTGGACCTATGTTACCCCACCGGTGGTTACCAATTACAACAAGGTAGTGTATGCCGATACCCAAACCCTGTTTGCCGTTGGCGGGAACAGATATAATGATTCCATTCAGGTTATTTTAAAAAGTGTTGATGGAGGTATGAGTTGGAGTGTTTCATACAACCAACCGGGGAAGTGGCTTAAATCGGTTCATTTTTTCGATACACAAACCGGCATTGCCGTTGGCGACAGCGGTACTATTTTAAAAACCACTAACGGAGGTACTAACTGGGCACCGGTGGCAGCACCGGTGGCGCGTAATTTCAATGCCCTAACCTTTATAAGCAGCAACACCGGCTTTATCGTAGGTGGCAAGGAGAGTAACGATTCTATCCGCACCATATTAAAAACCGTTAACGGAGGAAATTCATGGAGTGTAGTTATTGATGAACCCGGGGCATGGCTCACCGATGTTACCTTTGTTACCCCCTTCATTGGTTATGCTGTTGGTTACCGGGCCACGCTGTATAAAACAGTAGATGGCGGACAGAACTGGATACCGCAAACCATACCGCCTGCCACCGGTAACGAAAAACTTACTTCTATTAAGTTTAATGACTCCAACTTCGGTTTAATTGGCGGGGATGCGGGTAACGCCTTTGTTTATACCAATACCCCTCAACCTGAAGCCTATTCGGGACAAGGTTTTTATGTAGACTCAACAAAGTATGCGGGAAGGTATTTTATCAATACACATGGCACGCCCGTAGAATATCATCTTAATTTTTCAACCAGCCCTTCATTTTCCCCGCTTTACAGTTCCTATAACGGGTACCTGACCAGCGACACTTTTTTTAATGCCGGTATTTTTATGCAGGGGCTTATACCCAATACAGGTTACTACTACCGGCTGATGGTGAACTCTATTCTGGGTTCACAGTTTTTTGATACGTTAAGTTTCTATACCTATACTCCGAACTATACCATCGAAACTCATCCGGCCGCTAATGTTACCCTTAACACAGCCGTTATGCGAGGCAGGGTAGACAAACTGTTCATGCCCACCACTCCTTACTTTCAGTATAGCACAAATCCTTCTTTAGTAAATGGAGCTACTGTCATGGTTGATAACGGGCAAATAAATGACACCATGTCTTACGATGTTACCGCGTTTACGGGTAACTTAATCGCCAATACCACTTATTACTATACGCTGATTGCACAAACCCCTTACGGTTTTATTGCCGGTGATACACTCAGTTTTACTACCCACGACCCCGGTTATGTTTTTAATACTCTTACCCCCGATAACATTAGCCTCACCACGGCAACATTACAGGGAGAAGTGGATAGTTTAGCCGAACCGGTTAATTTGTTTTTTGAGTATGGAACCACACCAAACCTTGGGAGTACCATTGCCGCTGTGCCGGCTTTGGTAAACGACAACGGTTATCATGCATTAGCTGCCAACCTTACCGGATTGCAGCCATACACCATTTACTATTACCGGTTGCGGGGTACCGGAAACAACACTCAGTATTTTGGTTCACAACATTCGTTCTTTACTAACGATTATCACTTTGTCATCAATACCCTGCCGGCTACTGAAACCGCCCTTTTTTCAGCAACACTGAACGGGAGTATCGATAAATTTTTGGTTCCTGTTTCTCTTTACTTCGATTACGGAGCCACTCCCTCGCTCGGCAGCACTATAGCCGCTTCACCATCGGTGGTTACCGATTCCAACTTTCATCAGGTAAGTGCAGGGCTTCTCGGACTTTCACCTGCCAGTACCTATTTCTACCGGTTAAGAGCGGAAATCTCGGGCATTTCATTTTGGGGGTCTTTGCAGTATTTTGTAACCGGTAACCCCTACTCATTTATTGAGGCGCGGCCCGCTACTTCTGTTACCACCAACAGTGCACAGTTAAACGGAGCGGTTGCCGGCCTACCGGTTTCGGCAATGGTAAGCTTTGAATACAGTTTATCTCCTGCCAATTGGAATTCAATTGTTTTGTCTAACGGTTATGTCAACGACACTACCCTCCATGAGTTCAGCACGACCCTTATCGGTTTGAGTGCCGGACATGTTTATTATTACCGGCTCAAGGTTCTTTTAGCCGGTGTAACAGTATATAGTAACATCCGCCAATTGTACACCGGTGATTCGGGGATTCCAAATTGGGATTTTCAGTACTGGAGCGAGGATACCACACTATTGCCCGAAGCCTGGAATATTGCAGAGGATGGTTTTGAGCGCGTTGCCGGACACAGCGGTAGTTATGGTTTTAAAATAGGTCACAACAACCTTACCTTGATGGGTTTAATGGATGATAGCCGGAAAAACAGCAGTAATGGTCCGGGTTTTTTTGGCGGAGTGCCTTTTAATGCCCGCCCTGACTCTATTGTGTTTTATGCCGTGTGCGATTTTGCTCCGGGCGACTCGGGTGCCTTTGTGCTGTATTTGCATAAAGACACTACCGGTGTGGCGTTGAATGTCTTTACGCTGGGTGGTACTACCAACGGTGTTTATCAGCGGTTTGCTTTTCCTGTTAGCTATTCATCGGCTTTAATGCCCGATAGTTTACTGATGGGTATTGTTACCGTTAGTTTTGACGGCTCCAACACCGGCAACAATAATTCGTTGACCATTGACGATATTTCGTTCCAGCCGCCTGCACCTGCGGTTTACAATGCCGATATGGAACATTGGTACAGTTACCCGCACACCAGACTTTTAAGTTGGGCTTATCCTAAATATCTTTTAGCGGGTAATTTAAACTCCGGCTTAAGCAGAACTTTTTATAATCAGCCATACGACTATGCGCTTGAAGTAAGCAACGTAAATGCTTATGGCACTTGGTTCGGATATGGTGCCATTACAGCGCTAAATATTTTCAGAGATGAAGAAGGAGGGTTTCCGGTTAACGCTCATCATGAAACGCTGAACGGGTATTACCAGTGGTATCCGGTAAACGGAGATACCCTGGAAGTGGTAGTCAGTTTATTTGCCCAAGGCAACCGGATAGGGCAGGGAGTATTTTTGCATACCGATTCCGTAACCCAGTTTACTCCTTTCGATGCTCCTATTCACTACACCTCGCCATTGCTGTATCCCGATACAGCCATTGTTTCGGTTTCTACCGTTAGACCTGCCAGGGGGCCTTCCCGGTCGATAATTGATAAACTGAGTTTTGACGGCTTTCCTGTTTCTGTTAACGATAACCTTTGGACAAGCACAGCAACCGGTACCGGTTTGAAAATTTACCCCAACCCTGCTAAAGACCTCGTGGTAATAGAAACCGAAAGCGAAACCCGCGAAGGCGATTATGTGCAACTGTTTAACCTGAACGGACAGTTGTTGTATCAAATCAACTTAACCGAATGGCAAACCAAAACAGAGTTGAACATGGCCGACTTAACAGCCGGTTTTTACCTGCTGAATGTAAGCACCGGTAACCGGTTGCTGAACGGTAAGGTGGTGGTGGTTAAATAACATTTACCGGAGTATCTCTACGGCAGTATAGCCAAAGTGTTCTCTGTTGGTGCTTGCGCAGCGGCTCACCGCGCAAGCCGTTAAACGGCAGGTAGCTGTTTTTTGCCATAGCGGGTAGTATGGGTTTGGCGGCTTAAAGTGAGCCGGAGTAAATCAGAACATAGGCGTTGTGCGCTTTTAATCGGCACCGGTTGGCTTTTGCTTTTCAAAATACTGCTTAGTTTTACTGCAAACGAAAACAAAGAATTTTTATGAGTAATACGGTAAAATGGCTGATGTTAATGGTAGGCCTAAATTTTTCGGCTGTTGCACAGATAATACCCGAACCGGGTGCAAAACTTAACTACACACAGGTAATGTTTGAGTATGAAAAAATTAAAGATGCCGGCAGCTACCTGTTGCAGATTGTTCCGGATACCCTCAACCCTGATTTTAAGAAACCCTTGATAGAACAAAGAGATGCATCCACCGCCACGCTTATCAATAATCTTCAATTTGGAAAAAAGTATTTGTGGCGCTATGCCGGTATTGTTAAGGGAGTACAACAAACCTGGAAAGGGCCTTATAAGTTTGAAACAACTGACATAAACTTAAGCGGAAGAAATTCGTTTGCAGTAACGGTGCTAAAAAATGATACTGCAAAAAATGCCGGTGGTTTGATAGCGACAGATTACTACACCATCTTTAATCGCAAAGGAGAGCCTGTTTGGTATTTGCCGCAAATGAAGGAAAGAACACGCCCCATTTCCGTGCTTCGCGATTTGAGGCTTACCTCATCAAACACAGTAACTTTTTTGGCAGATTTGTTTAATGCTGATGCTTACGAATGCGATTTGCAGGGCCGCGTTTTATGGAAGGCTCCCGATGATGGAAAGTTATCCGGTGACACTACAGAGTATTATCATCACAATTTTCAGCGCCTGCCCAACGGTAATTACATGGTATTAGGCAACAAGTATGTATGGAAAAAAGTGCCGCCTCTTTATATTGATTTGGCAAACCGTTCCGATTCATTTCCGGGGGCTATTCGCATTCCGGATACACTGAGGGTTGGGAATGCAAATAAGAAGTTAATTAACGGTGAGCTATTCGCAAAAGTACCGTTTGGAACTATCATTGAATACAACCCTAAGGGCGAAATAGTGTGGAGTTGGAATTCGGAAACGTATTTAAAGGACGATGAAATTTTTCCGCTTTTGTTTACTATAAGCATCCTTCCGGGAATGGCACCTGCCCTGTCAGGCAACGACAAGGATGCCCACCTGAACGCTTTTTCGGTAGATGCAAAAAATGAATTTGTATATGCAGGATTCCGGCAAATAAACCGGCTTATTAAAATTGAAAAATTGACCGGTAAAGTTGTAAGTACATGGGATAGCACCACACTGTCTGACCCGGAAGCATTCTTTTACCACCAGCACGGAGCAAATGTCATGAGCGATGGGTCGGTTTTGGTTTTCGATAACGGTGATATCCGCTTAAAAGATAAAGCATCGCGGGTGTTGGTACTTACTCCGCCTGCCGATAAATTGCCCGCTGAGGTGGCGCTGAGTTTCGACTGCAAATTTGATTCCATTGTACGTTGTCAGAACAAGTTGGACAAAACGGGTCATAATTTAATGTAGGGTTTT
>CAZBPG010000139.1:0-8700 GCA_964493695.1 uncultured Chitinophaga sp.
CGCGGGGACAGGCACGCGTGACGCGGGGACAGGCACGCGTGACGCGGGGACAGGCACGCGTGGCGCGGGGACAGGCACGCGTGACGCGGGGACAGGCACGCGTGACAGGCAAAGGACAAATAGCCGTGCGGGGTAAAGGGGATTACGCATGAACTCAATTAGTGTTGACTGCGAATGAAAGCAGATAAAATTTACCAGTCAAGAGTTTCTGAGAACAATCACGTGCAAAACTTGCAAATGGTAATTTTTACCGGTCAGGAGTAAGATGAGTGTTCGCCCATTGTAATTTAGGCCTGCCTGCGACAGAGCTGAATCAGGAACGAAATCTATTTTGCAGTTCACCCCCCATGCTTGCCACTGCCGGTTAAAAAAAAACGTTTTAAGTTTGCTTTCCTAAAACTAACTGCTGAAACAATGAAAACTCCCCTCCTGCTTCTTGCCCTTTGTGCCAGTTCCGTATGGGCCGGTGCACAAAACTTCAAAAAATATTATGGCGGCAAAAAAGCCGAATATGGCCAGGGCATTACCGCCACTGCCGATGGCGGCTTTGCGGTCATCGGCTCTACTCACAGCACCGGCAACCGGCAGCTTTACCTGCTAAAAATAAACGCCCGCGGCCAACAGGTATGGCAAACCAACTTTGGCGGCAATAGTTATGAAGAAGGCAACAGCCTTAAAACCACAGCCGATGGCGGTTTTATTCTTTGCGGAATGAGCAAAAGTTTCAGCCCCACCTACGAAGGCGATGTGTATGTAATTAAAACCGATTCGCTGGGCAAAGAAGAATGGGCACAACACTACGGAGCCGAAAAAACCGAAACCGGCTTAGCCATAGCCCTAACCCCCGATAGCGGCTATGTAGTAAGCGGCAGTGCTATTATGCCCGACCGGTGGCAGGATATTTACGTACTTAAACTCAATGCCAAAGGCAGCGAACAATGGCACAAAACATTCAGCGCCACCGGCACCTACTCGGCCGATGCAACCGGTGTGGTCGTTACCCCCAAAGGAAGTATAGTTATTGCAGGCGCCATACAAAACGCAAAAGGCTACAACAACACGCTTATACAATTAGGCGCCCCGCGCGATTCATCGTGGCAGCGCAACACCGGTGGCGAAGAAGCCAACCACCTGCAGGGCATTAGCTACTGTGCAGATTCGGGCTTTATTGTTTGCGGCACCATAGGGGGCGGCACCGGCAACGCCTTTATTATGAAAACCAACAAATACGGCAACCGCCTGTGGTCAAAAAATATAGGCGTACCCGAAAACCGCGAATCGTTTAATGCCGTTATAGAAACAAAAGATAAAAACTACGTAGCCATAGGCAGCACCACCGGCAAGGGGCAGGGCAAAGCCGATGTTTACCTCGTAAAATTTAACCCGCAGGGCAAAATACTCTGGGAAAAATACCACGGCACCACGGCCGATGACTACGGCACCTCGCTGCTCGAAACCTCCGATGGCTTTATCCTTACCGGTACCTCACTCACCGACCCCGACAATGCCGAACAGCTACTTATTTACAAAACCAACGCCACTGGCGATATTGAACCTTAACAACCTTACCGGCCAGCGCGAAATTAGAGGAAGGTGAAACCTAATTTCTTTACCGCTAAAAACTGAAGAAACTCCAAAGTAACTTAACCGGCTCTTGCACAAACCCTATAACTGCAACCGGTACAATTAAAATTCCTGATTACTGAAAGGCGGAGTTTCAGGAATTTTTACCACATTAAATTCAAAGTTAGTGGCGCGGTGGCAGGCGTTGCAGGTATTGGTCAAACTAATGTAGCTGCTTTTAAACTGTACTGTATTTTCTTGTTCCACAGCCAGCACAACATTGTCTAAAGCAGGCTGGAGCATAGCAATTACTTCGCTCTCTTCTTTTTCTGATTTATACTTCTGAATGGCTTCCACGGTTTCGTCCATTTCGTGCAGTTCAAAAGCAGCCAGTTTCCAGTTGCCGTTAATACCGGCAAACCAAAGTTTGCTGTGGTGAACCTGCATACTTCGCATAAAATCGCCAAAGCCCGGAGTGTAAGTGTGGGCCAGCCGGGTTTCTAAACTGTCAATACGGTTTTGCAACACCAGCGTATTGCCTGCCGGTGGGTTGCAGGCAAAAAGCCCAAGTGCCATCAGCATAGTAATGCTTAATTTATTCATCGCTCATTATTTCTCAACAGCAAGCATAAACTTAGCCACCTCCAGGCGCATTTCTTCGCTCATATAATTTTGCGGAGGCATTTCGGGATAGTCCTTGCGCTTGTGTACCGGTTTAGCAATATAGTCGGCAATACCCTGCGGATTGTCTTTATATATAGCCTGAATGGCAACCGTTGGCGGACCTACTATGCGCACATTGTAAGCATGGCAACCGGAGCAAACTCCGTAGTAAGTCAGCCGGCTGCGCTCAGCCGGTGTGCTGGTGCGCGGGGCTACCGGCTCACTCAATAAATACGAAACCACCTTTGCGGTAGAAGTTAACTCGCAGCGGCTGTATTTATCAAGCCCGAAAGTGCGGTACCGGTTTACATCGCGTATGCAGTTGCCGGTGCCGCCACCGTAGTGCAGTATATCGGGCCCCTTCGAATCGAACTTGGTAAGCATAGCCGCCTTTACTTCTTTTACAGGGTTGCTCCCGTTGTTGTACATAAAGTTGTCTAAAATAGTAACACGGTCGGGGTTGGGTTCGCTTTCGGGGTCTACCGCAATATTGGCCAAAAACTTATGGTCAACTACGGCAATACCAGCGTTGTTATTACCCGAAATAATGTTGTTCTCAATAACTACATCATCGGCAGCCATTACAATAACACCGGAGCCTGGCGGCAGAAATGAAACAATAGAACCGGGCGCTCCAAAATTTTTGTGATTATTATCAACTACAAAATTGTTACGCACTATAACATCGAAACAGGTTTTAATTGGCAGCCCCGGAGTAATAAAAACAAGTATGCCACCGCTGTTATCGTAGCAGTAGTTGTCTTCTACCAAAGCATGGCGGCTGTTTTCAATTTCAATACCCGCCACGTTTCCGTAAACCTGGTTGTGGCGCACATCAATATTGTCGCACATGCCTACGTAAATGGCCGCATCTTCAATGCCGGTGAGTATATTATGCTCCACCAAACCATTTGTACCAAACTCCGGAAAAATGCCGTAAACACCGGTGTTAATAATCCAGTTGTAACTCAGCACAAAGTTGTTGCCGCTTTGCCCCATTATACCGTTGCCCTTGTAGTTCTGAATTTTAAAACCTTCAATAGAAATATTATTGCCCGAATACAAAAACGCATCATTCAACTTGCGCTCGCCTTCCAGGGTAGGCCATTCATCGCCTTTCACCACGCCCTGAAAAGAAATGTTATCCTTATCTACATAAACAGTTTCTTTATACGTGCCCGGAAACACACGGATTAAATCACCGGGTTGGGCTTCCATTACCGCATCCTGAATACGGTCACCGTTTTTTACTTCAATTGTTTTACCGGTGGCAGTTTTAGCAATGCTGCCCGAACGATCTTTACTTCCTTCAAAAAATTTGGAGGCAGGAGCAGGAGGCAAATCCTTTTTGGATAGAAAATATTTTGAAGCGAAAATGCCTGCACCAAAAACGGCACCGGCCAATACAACAGATGCCATGATTTTAAAAATGTTCTTCATAATAATTGGGTTTATTGTTTGAATGTGGTTTGCTTATTCTTTAGTATTATACCCGAAGGCACTGTTTCTGGCACCTGCGGTTTAAAACTTTCATCGGTTAGGGTTTTCATAAAATCAACTATCCGGTCTATTTCATAGTCGGTCAGCTTAGGTTCCCATATATGCCAGTGAAGTTTCAGTTTCTCTCCTTTCGGCACCGCATGCCCTCTGCCTTTGTTGTAAAATGCAACCGCTTGGCGCAATGTATCGAACACACCGCTGTGCATGTATGGGCCGGTCTTTTCAATATTGCGAAGGGTAGGCACTTTAAATCCGCCACGCAGCGAAGAATCGTTGAAAGTTTTTTCAGCACCAATATCCAAAGCCATACCTGCCGGTTCCGGTGTGCCTAAAACGGCAACCTGCTGATTGGTGAACAACGGTGGCGTATGGCATTCCGAGCAACGCGCCACAAACGAGCGGAATACATTGAACCCTTCAATTTCTTTATCGTTCAGTGCTTCGTGATAACCGTGCGCATACTGGTCGTAACGGCTGTTGAGTGAAATAAGCGAACTTTCGAAAGCGGCAATAGCGGTACATACTTCATGCAGGGTTATGTTCTTCCCGCTCATTTCAGGAAATGCAATGGCAAACAAGCGCTGATACTCCGGTAACCCATTTAAAGTGCCGAGAAGTTTTTCAGGGGTATTCCCCATTTCGTTAGCCGAAAAAAGCGGCCCTGCCATTTGCTCTTCCAACGTTTTAGCCCGCGCATCCCAGAAAAAAGATTTCAAGAAAGCCACATTCCAGATGGTAGGTGCCGAGCGGGTGAGATGCGCATCGTATATGCCCACGCTTTGGGCTTTTCCGTCAGTAAGCCCTAAATCGGGGTTATGGCAACTGGCACACGATAAAGTTTTATCGGCCGAAAGCACCGGGTCGAAAAAAAGATAGCGGCCTAAATCAATTTGCTGCGGACTGAAACCATCGCGCACCGGTGGCAGCGCTGTCTGTAAGCCGCCAACGCCCTGCCCCCTAAGCGATTGATACTGCTGATAAGGAGTAACCAACCGGCACCGGTTATCACCGGTAAGTTCAAAACCCGGTGGGCAGTGGTCGCACAACTTTATACCGGTTAGTTGTTTTCCTGTTTCACCAAAAGCTCCAAATTGATACAACTTAATTATGGTGAACACAAAAATTATAGCAACAACAAACGATAGGTTTTTCTTCATAAACTTTTTTGCTGCAACGATTGAATGTATGCTACCACATCCTTAATCGCCTGCTCATCTTTCAATGTGTTGACAATTTGTTTCATCTGCGCACCACTCTTGTCCTCGGGATGAGAACCTCTTATTCCGTTTTTGAAATGAATGAGCTGTCGTTCTAAATACCAGTCGTCAATACCAACCAGTTTCGGAGAGCCCAATTCTTTGTTACCTTCAGCACCGGGTCCATGGCAGGCACCGCAAATCATGTTGTAGTGGCTTAATCCCGCCTGCACATCTCCCTTAACGGTGCTGCCGGTTGCAGCAGGTTCAAATGTTTTGATGTAACTGACCAAGCTTGCTACGGCAAGCGAATCGCCCAGTGAGCGAGCAATGGCTGACATGCGCAAACCCAAACTATCGCGTTCATCTGCACCGCGAAATCCTTTCTTGAAGTTGTGAAGTTGTTGTTCCAGATACCAGGTATCCTGATTTACTAAAGCCGGTGCGTTAAACTCTCTGTTACCTTCGGCATTACTGCCATGGCAGGCCGTGCAGGTTTTAAAAAGCGTTTGTGCCGTATAGGCTAAAGCTGAATCTGTTTGGGTAACTGCCACACCTTGTGTGCTCCCCTCATTATCTTTTGTATTTGAATGGCAGGCACAAACACCCAGCAAAAAAACAAAGACGTGATATACCTTCATAGTGCGCGAAAATGAACTTCTGTATTAAGAACCGTTCTGACTTTCGTCATATATAATATTACTTTACTTATTGCAATTACCTGCCGGGTTGCTATTTAACTCAAGTTGCCAGTACAAAATAGCGGGTTTCTGCCCGCATAAAACAACTATTTTCCGCTTATCTTTTGCTATGCAGTTGGTTTAAACCAACTGCATATGCAGGATAAAAGGAAGTTTTCTGTTTAAGGCGACTAAAGTCGCCAACAACTAGCAACTTGGGTTATTTATTAATAAAGTTCCCGAAAACATGCATCTACCAACCGCTAAAATATTAAATGGTACTAGTTATCATGAGTTCGTTCAGTGCCTGTAAACCTAACAACATATACGTTCGCGGGCTTTTTAGTGGGTATAATTTATACGGGCAATGGCGATAAAATGGGAGGGAAAATCGAGAGGAACTTTACTGGGTTACAAAATATTTGTTTTCCTGATTAAACACACCGGTTTGGGTAGTGCCTATTTCTTATTATGTTTTGTAGCGCTGTACTTTACCCTTTTTTCAAGTGTTGACCGTGACGTCATCTATCAGTTTTACCGCAAGCGGCTGGGCTATGGCAAGTTAAAATCGCTTTGGGGTGTTTATAAAAACTTTTTTGTTTTCGGGCAAACCATTATTGATAAGGTAGCTATTTTTTCGAACGCTAAACTTGATTTTACCGTAAAGCCTGAGGGCGAGGAGTATTTAAAAGAAATGGTAGCGGCCGGCAAGGGTGGTATGATTATAAGCGCACACATCGGCAACTTTGAAGTAGCCGGTCATTTTTTGAAAAGACTGCATACCAAAGTAAACCAGGTTACCACCAACGCAGAACATGCCAAAATCAAAGATTATCTGGAGTCGGTAATGGTTAATCAGCGCAACAGTTACATTGTTGTAAAAAACGACATGACCCACATTTTTGAAATTGATACCGCCCTTAAAAACAACGAACTCATTTGCTTTACCGGTGACCGTTACTATGATAAATCGAAAACTGTAACGGCAAAACTTTTTGGTAAAGAGGCACATTTTCCGGCAGGGCCTTTTCACTTAACCACCCGCTTTAAAATACCTTACTCGTTTGTATTTGCCATGAAAGGCGGTTACAGCGATTATCACTTTTACGCCACACCGGTTAAGGTTAACGAAGGCAGTATAGAGGCGATGGTAAATGAGTTTACCCAAACTTTAGAAAGTATAATTCTGAAGTATCCTGAACAATGGTTTAACTATTACAATTTCTGGGCAACTTGACAGCAGCACCAACCATATTATTAATTTCAGCCAACCAGTTCGATAAACCCTATCCGGTTTATCCGATCGGGCTTTCGTACATTGCTACTTACCTGAAAGAAAAATTACCGCATTACCGGATAGAAATATTCGACCTGTTTTTAAACGACTTTGAAAAACTTGAATCGGTTATTGCATTGCTTAACCCTAAGTATATAGGCCTTTCGTTAAGAAATGTAGATGATGCTAACTCATTGAATAAAGGAAGTTTTGTAGAAAGCTATAGAAAAGCAATTGTATTGATTAGGAAGGTAAGCCCTGCAACTATCATTGCAGGGGGAGCAGGGTTTTCTATTTTTCCTGAAAAACTACACCGGTTGCTCAACCCCGACTTTGGCATTTATGGTGAAGGCGAAGCAAGTTTCCATCAGCTCATTAACTGTTTAGATAACGGGGTAAACTTCAAACACATTGAAGGGTTGGTTTATAAATCGGGCCAGCAGATAATAATGAATAAGCGAAAACATTATTGCCGCGATTTAGCGCTGAACTTCGAAAATAACTTAACCGATTTTTACTGGCAGCATAGCGGCATGCTGAGTGTACAAACTAAAAGAGGCTGCCCTTACAAGTGTATTTATTGTTCCTATCCGGTTATTGAAGGCAAAAAAATAAGAACCCTGAATACCGATAAAATTTTAGCAGCGCTTGAAGAATTATACTATAACAAGGGAATAAATTATGTGTTTTTTACCGATTCGGTTTTTAATATCGAGAACAAATACAACCACGAGCTGGCCGATAAGATTATAAACAGCGGCATGAAAATTAAGTGGGGTGCTTATTTCACTTTCAAAAATCTGGATGAGGCGTTGCTTAGAAAGCTTAAACTATCAGGGCTTACCCATGTTGAGTTTGGTACCGAATCTTTATCGGGCCGTTCGCTAAAGAACTACGGAAAAAGTTTTACGGTAAGCGAAGTGATTGAGAAAAGTGACATGTGCCGGACACTCGGTATTGATTTTATTCACTTCATCATTTTAGCCGGCTATGGCGAAACAGAGGAAACTATAAACGAAACATTTGAGAATTCGAAAAAAATAGGGCTTACGGCATTCTTTCCGTTTGTGGGTATGCGTATTTATCCCGGTACCCGATTGCATCAACTGGCGGTAAAAGATGGAACAGTAAGTGCAGCCGATGACTTGCTCGAACCAAGATATTACATTTCGAAACACGTAGACCAGTCTACTTTGCAGGCACGTGCTAATGCCACCGGTAAAAACTGGATTTTCCCCGACAAAGATTTTTCGGAGAACATGAAAAAATTCAGAATTAAGAATAAGAAGGGGCCCTTATGGGAGTATTCGCTGAGTTGAAAAAAAATTACCGATAGCTGCTTAGCCTTTCGCTGATAGAACTGTACCTAACTTGCTGTTTCTTTCTGCCTGCATTCAATAAGCTAAACCCTATAGACTCATTAGCTGACACCATGCTTTGCAGACTATTTTCTTTATGGGAAAGAATACAGTGAATCAAAAGCTTAAAGAGTGCCTGTCCTTGATTTTTTTTAGAGCAACAGTTTACTTCTGTTTCAATGGCAAGTTCTGTAAGAATACCTTCCGGTAGCAAAGATAGAATGCGCTCTACATTCACTCTGCAAAGTTCCTATATGCCCGCAAGCGTACAAACTTTTCTTACTTTAGTTGTACACAATCAGGCGTTTATACCATCTTCCGAACAACTATGGTAAAAACATCAACGGCTTAAAAAAATCCCACATTTTGGTTCAGTCGTTAATCGTGTGAAAATGATAGAGATTCACACTACCCCATAGAGGCATACGCGCCAAACAAATGAGCCATTCTATCTGCCGGGTGTG
>CAZBPG010000140.1:0-7750 GCA_964493695.1 uncultured Chitinophaga sp.
AGGAACGGAAATCTCCCGCACCGGTAGGCATTTGCGCGGGTGGGTGCGGGAATTGCAGTGTATAGCGCGACCGTCTCGGCTAAGCCGAGACGGGAACCCCCAAATCTATCTCTTAAAAATCCCCTCAATCACCTTCCCTACATTTCCGTTCGGCTCCTGAATATGCAGCAGGGCGGCAAGGGTAGGGGCAATGTCCGTCATGTGTATATCGCTGTGGTCCTCACCGGTGGGTATGTTCCAGCCCATCCACACTAAGGGGATGTGCGTATCGTAAGGGTAAATGCTGCCGTGGGTGGTGCCTTTGGTCATACCTTCGAACCAGGCGGGCTCAAACAACACATACAGGTCACCGGATCGGTTGGGGTAATAACCGTTGCTTATGTCGTGCTTCATGCGTGCTTCCACCAGTTCATCAGACATGTTTTCAAGGTCAAGCACCTTAGCCACACCGGCCTGCTGCAGCATAAAGTTACGAGCGGTTCTTTTCAGGGCGTTGCGGTCCAGTTTCTTTTCGTCTATCAGCTTATTGTTTAAATACAACTGCATGTTCTCGTAACTCAGCAGCCATTCGCCTTCGCCATATTGCTGTTTAAGGGCGGCTCCCAGTTGCTTCATCACCGTATCAATTGGGAACACACCGGCAGGTATTTTATGCTCTTTATTAAAATCGGGCACATGGGCGGCACCGTGGTCAGCCGTTAAAAACAACACATAGCTGCCCTTGCCTACGTGCTCATCTAAAAAAGTAAAAAACGCCTCCAGGTCCTTATCCAAACGCAGATAGCAGTCCTCCACCTCCACACTGTTCGGCCCGAACCGGTGGCCTATGTAATCGGTAGAAGAAAGGCTCACCGCCAGAAAATCGGTAACACTACCCGCGCCCATGCGCTCGTTCAGTATCGCCCCTTCGGCAAACTTCAACGTGTAAGAATTGCCAAAAGGCGTAGCCGCCAGAATTTTATAAGACGGGTTCACCACCTCGCCCACCTTATGCGTAAACACCGGTTTGGTTTCGGTCGGGAACAAATCTTCATAAGGCCGGTCATCTTCATCGCTCTCTGTATATTTTTCAATTGGCTGAAGCGTGGCCCAGTTATCTTTCAGATATTTTTCGGGCAGCTTATAATCGTTAAACTGCTTTACCCACAGGGGCAAATCGTTCATGTAATAAGTAGAAGTAATCCAGTTGCCGCACGAAGGGTCGTAGAAGTAAGCGGCATTAGCCGAATGTCCGGCAGGCAGAATAGAGCCGCGGTCTTTGAGCGCAATGCCTATCACCTTGCTTTTAAAATTGGTAGCCAGGCGCAGCTCATCGGTAACGGTAGTGGTCAGCATTCTGCGCGGGCTCATCAGCCCTGCCTTCGAAGTGCTGCCCACGCTCTTCACGGTGGAGTCATCGGTGCAGTACACATACCTGTTCTCATCAATGTCAAACCAGTTGTTGCCGGTAATGCCGTGTACCGTAGGCACCGAACCAGTGTAAACACAGGTATGTCCGCAGGCGGTGTAAGTGGGCGAGTAGTTGATGTGGGTGTTCTCGCAACTGTAACCCTCGCGCAGCAAACGCTTAAACCCACCGGTAGAATACTTATCGCTGTACCGGTAAAGAAAATCGTAACGCATCTGGTCAACCACCAGCCCAATTACTAACTTAGGCTTAACCGGTGCTGTGGTTTGTGCCGAAGCGGAGAGAAGAAGAAAAGAAAGGCAACCGGTGAGTATATTTTTCATGTTGTATCTATTCGTGTTTATTCGTGTAATTAGTGGCAACCATGTATTTCCCGGCAATAATAAAGTAATTGCGCATCCCGAATATTAAGCACCAAAAAGAATTTCTTTCCTGTTACATTCGCGCTGCCGAATAAAACGTCTTATTTCCATGTTCAAAAAGCTACTTCTTGTTGCGTTTGTTTCTTCCGCTCTTCTGGGTTCGTTTGCCCAGCAGCATCGTATTACCCTCAATCCTTTTTTAAAACCTTTTTATCACGGAGTAGAATCCGGTGACCCTAGCGAAGACCACATCATTATCTGGACCCGCGTAACACCCGATACCGGAGCAACAGGCGATGTGGAAGTGTTCTGGCAAATGGCAACCGATACAAACTTTACCAACGTGGTGAACTATGGTAAAACCGTAGCTACCGAAGCCAATCACTATTGTGTAAAGGTAGATGTGTGCGGTTTGCAGCCTTCGCGTTTTTACTATTACATGTTTAATGCGCTGGGCAAAAACTCAATGGTGGGCAGAACCAAAACGGCTCCATCATCGCTTGCTGATAACGACAGTGTACGGTTTGCCGTGGCAAGTTGCGCCAGTTGGGAGCATGGCTTTTTTAATGCGTATCAAAGTATATCCAACCGTAACGATGTAGATGCGGTGGTGCATTTGGGCGATTATATTTACGAGTACGAAGCCGGTGGTTATGGCAGTAACATTGACGGAAGAGATTACGACCCGCCTACAGAATGTGTTACCGAAGTGGGTTACGAACTCCGCTACTCTCAGTACAAACTCGATGACCAGTTGCGCAGGGTTCACCAGTTGTTCCCCTTCATCACCGTTTGGGATGACCACGAAACGGCTAACGATGCCTGGCGTGGAGGCGCACAAAACCACACGCCCGGCACTGAAGGAAATTATGTTGACCGCAAAGGCAACTCCACTTCTACATATTTCAAATGGATGCCCATCCGCAAGCCCGACCCGCTTGACTCCATTCGCATTTTCAGAAAGCTGCGCTATGGTAAACTGCTCGACCTCATTATGCTCGATACCCGCCTCTACGACCGCGATGAACAGGATTTAGGTGCCACCAACGACCCCGGTCACCACATGATGGGACCGGTGGAACGGGCATGGTTTCTTTCGCAGTTAAGCGATACCACCACCCGCTGGAAAATTATAGGCAATCAGGTCATGTTTGCACCGCTCGAAGTTTTCGGCACTCCTGTAAATGCCGACCAGTGGGACGGATACAACTATGAAAGAACACTTATCCAGGACCACATCCTGAACACACCGGTAAAAAATGTAGTAGTGCTCACCGGAGATATTCATACCAGTTGGTGTAACGATGTCCCCGGCCCGAATTACAATGACAACACCGGTGCCGGTTCGGTTTGTGTGGAGTTTGTAGGCGCCAGTATTACTTCGGCTAACTCACCCTTACCGGTGGGTGCGGGGATTATTCAAACCTTTAACCCACACATGAAGTATATCAACTTAGATGAGCACGGTTATTATGTGCTGGATGTAAAAAAGAATAAAACACAGGCAGATTATACGTTCATCAGTACCGTTGACCAGTTAGGCGCAACGGATGTTAACGGAGTGCATTATTACGTCAACAACAATGAGCGGCATTTGAACGAAGCGAATGCTGCCTCTCCCGCTCCGCAAATTTCTGCACCCAATCCACCCTTGCTGCCCAATCAGCATATTCCGTTCAGCAAAATTACTGACCACTCGGTTACCATTCCTGAAAACACACAGGCAACAGTGCTTGTAGTTCAGAGCGCTTCGGTTTGCCCGGCTTTAAATTTGAATATCCTTTCTGCCAATCACGGTGCCGCTCTTTCGCTTGACGGACAGTATGTAACCTACGTTCCGGGTACCGATTACAGCGGAAACGATACCGTAATGCTCACGGTTTGCACCAATGAGTTTCCACCGGTGTGCGATACGGTTTACATTTTTGTAACCGTTACTTCGGTGCAAGACATTGATACCGTTACCGTAAACCTCGACCGCGACAGCACATACAATGATTGCATTCACTTCAACGATATTTCTTTTTACACGGGTAACATCAGTTATTCTCAGCCGCAGAACGGAACCATCACCCTGACCGATTCCTGCTTTACGTACAATCCCGATTCAGCTTTCGCAGGGTTTGAAACCATAACTTTTACCGCCTGCAACAGCAACGGATGCGATACCGTGGTGTTTATCTTCAGGGTTGACCATCCGGTAACCGCTTCGGTTATCGAACTGCTGGTGAACAAAAACAGCAACGTCACTCACTGTCTGTTGTTCGATGATTTAGTCGGAGAGCCGGTTGCCATCAACGTAACTATTGCTCCTCTTCACGGTACTTACCAGTGGGTAAGTGGCGACTCCTGCATAAAATATTTTCCTCACTTCAATTATCTGGGTAACGATACCATGCGTTTTGTAGCCTGCGATAACAGCGGTCTGAATCATTGCGATACTATCACTATCATCTTCCGCATCACCGAGCCAAACGGGGTGGAAGAAACAAGCAATATGGTGGTGTTCGGTATGTATCCGAATCCGGTGAACGACAAACTGATTATTCAGTATTACCTGTACGATGCCGAAGAGGTGGTGATGAATGTTTACGATGTAAACGGTCGCTTAATCAGCCAGGGAAAAATTTCAGATGCCACCAACGGCCTGCACCACGCGCAGTTAAGCACTGCCGAATTAGCAGCAGGAAACTACATAGTAGAGTTAAAGACCCCTAACCTCGCTTACCGGAAGAAGATTATTAAAGAGTAATACCGGTTAGCCACGAATTACACGGATGTACACGAAGAACTACAAAACAATTCGTTTGTACTCTAGCGAGGTCTTGCCGAAGTTTACTATTAGACCGAGTTTTAATTTGGAAACCGCGAGATAGTTCAGCGTTTGTGCAACAAACTCATCCGTTATATCTGAACAGGATTTTACTTCAACGATTATTTTATCCATTACCACGAAATCCGCATAAAATTTATGCGGTAACACTATTCCTTTATACTCCACCGGATATGCCTTCTCCCTCTCGTAAGGAATATTCAGCTTTTTGAATTCATACTCCAAGGCATCTTTCGAAACAATTTCTAAAAACCCTCCACCCAGATTACGGTGCACCTCCATGCAAATCCCGATTATCTTGTAACTCTCTTCCTTATAAATGAGCTTACTTTCTTCCATTTCCCTTGCATTTAACTCGTGCAATTCGTGTAATTAATGGCTGTTTGTATTCTGAATATAATTCGTGGTTCTGCATTTACAATTCTTCGTGTAATTCGTGTTAATGGCTGTTTGTATTCCGGTATAATTCGTGGTTCTGTATTTAGTTATAATTCGTGGCTCTGTATTTACGCATTCGGCTTCTTCATATTCAACAACCTCCTCCACTTACTTCTGTCGGTATCATGGTCACGGATGTCGAACAGTTTTTGAAACTGGCCCAGCAGGGCGGTTTCTACTTTCTTCTTCATCATCTCCTGTGTTTCCGGGTCATCGAATTTGGCTTTGTATTTAGCGGTCGAAATTCTTTTGCCAAAACTGAAATAAAGCTTAGCCGGTCTTGGGAAAATAGTATCGCCTATGCCGCGCACCACCGGTGGCATCAACTCACCGTTCTTAAAATACTTTTCGGCCACACCAATAAACTTCAGGAACTTACCGAAAGGCGATTTCAGAATATCATTTGCATCTTCAATAATCGTATAGGTTTCTTCAGCACCTACAGCCGCCACCGGTATAATATCGTAGCCGTGCTCCATAGCCAGGCGCACAAAGCCCCTGCGGTCGCTCCACTTCAGCACATACTCTTCGCCCCGTTTCTTACAAATCTCGCGGGTGCCACCGGGGAAGACGATGATGCTGTCCTTGCGTTTCATCAGTGCATGGCAGTTGGCGCGGCTGGCTTCTACCACACCCAGGTTCTTTTCAATAATCTCCTTCCACACCGGTATATACCAGTGGTTGCTGTCGGCCAGGGCACGCAGGATAATGCCCTTGCGCAAATACAGTTCAATCGCAAACGGGTAGCCATCAAACACTCCCAGGATAGTGTGATTGGAAACATACAAAGCCGGACGGGAAACATCCAGTTCATCTAACCCGTAAAACTGGGGAGCAAAGTAGAACTTGAAAGGTGCAATAAAGCCCGTGGCAAAAGTTTTCGAAGGCGGGTCAAAGTCATAGGTGTCGGGTTTTTTCTTGTCTGATTTCCTCTTGGCCATTGTTTGGTAATTAGTTTGGTATAGCAAATGTAAGTTCTAATTTAGTTTTCAGATCAAATCCTTGTAAATGGATAAAACGATTTATTTAATTCCGGGTGTTGGCGCTAATGACATTATTTTTGAGAACCTCGATTTATCCGGATACGAAATAGTTCACCTCAAGTGGCCCAAACACAAAAAGCACGAACACCTCGATACCTACGTAAAAAAACTCCTTCCGCAAATAAAAAAAGACACACGGCCTATTCTCATAGGCATGTCGTTTGGCGGAGTGGTGGCGGTAGAACTGGCCAAACTGCTCAACCCTTATAAGGTCATCCTCATCAGCAGTATCAAAACCTATCACGAGCGCCCGCTCAAACTCCTGTTTCTTAACTCCCTAAAATTTCACCGCCTTATACCCGGCAAACTGGTGGTCGAATTCCGTTTCTGGATGCGGTGGCTACTGGGCAAGTTAACCACCCACGACCTGGAGCTGATAGACCGCATGATACAGGACATTGATATTGAATTTAACGAATGGGCCGTAGACCAGGTGATAAACTGGAAGAACGAAGAAGTGCCCGCTAACCTTACCCACATCCACGGCACCCGCGACCGCATTTTCCCGCACTTTTATATTAAAGATGCCGTTTGGATAAAAGGCGGCACCCACTTTATGGTGGTTAACCGCGCTAAAGAAATCTCCAAAATCATCAGGCGCGAACTCAACAGCGCCCGCCAAATTAAATTGCCTGTAGGCAAACTGCTGAAGAAGGCTTCGTAAAAAAGAGTAAAACAGATGGCGTTCCCGCGCCAAAGCGCGCGGTCGGGTTATCCGTTGCAATCTTTTTTGCGGCTGTTATGTCCCCCTCATGCGTTTGCATTTTGCGTTGGCGGAGGGGGTGCCGTAGGCGGGGGAAGATAGTATTAGCAAAAAAGGATTTCCACTTCTACCCCTAACGCAACAGCCAACAGCCCGCTCTGTCATATGCTAATCTGCTAATCCTCTCATCAGCCCATCACCTACTCCACTACCACCCTGCCTGTAAATTTTTTATGGCCGTGGCTGAGTATAACAGTATAAATACCTTTTTGCATAGTGCCTATATCTACACTTACTCTATTGTTACTTATATCTACCTGCTCTTCTTTTATCGCACTACCGCTACTGGTGTAAATGCCAAGTTGTGCCGTGTGGTTTAATACTAAGCTCTCAGGCACATCTATAATAAACAAGTTGCTGTTTGGATTAGGGTAAATTTTTAGCCACTCATCTTCAGCAATACGCTGCACCGGTGTGCCGCCATTAATGGCAGAAAGCTTCGCGAGGAAAAAATCACCACTGGGGTTAACATCTGTTGAAGTAAGTACAAAGTTGTCAAAATGTGTTATACCGGTTTTGATGCTTCCGGTTATTATCGCATTACCCAAAGCATCTTGAGTTATATCCTTCGCATCTATATTTGAGACTACTTTTACTCCAAGATAATCTCCATTAGCAGCAAACCGCGCAATAAACATATCTTCAGGAGACTGTGCTAAAACGGTGTCATCTTCAAAAATAGCGTTCTTATAAAACTTGCCTAAAACATATGTATTCCCTATTAGGTCAGTGCATTGGGTTCTTACATAAATCATCGAATCCGAATAAATTGCTTTAGCCCATACTACATTACCGGCAGTATTATATTTTGCGATAAACGCGTTACTACTACTTCCCGGCACCTTTTGAAATAGACCTCTTTCATAATTCACAAGATGAACTTGATAAGAATGTTGCTGACAA
>CAZBPG010000141.1:0-7679 GCA_964493695.1 uncultured Chitinophaga sp.
ATCTTATAAATGTAGGCATCCTTCTTAAGTATCATTTCATGGGTGGTGTCACCCGCATTCCGTTCTGCTTTACTGATGTCGCTGCTCATAATGGTAGCGGCAATCATTTTTTCTTCCCTGCCGTAATTATCAAACACTACTGTTTTCTGCCCCTGCTGAATGCCGTTAAAAAATTTGTAAATAATTTTGCACGATTTAATATCGTATGGGGTAGGTGCGGCATTTGCCAAATCTGTCTGGCAAACGCCCGAATGAGAAACAAGAACGAGTAAGATAAAAACCGGAATATTCTTCATGCTTACTTTTGAGCGAAAGCGGGATTTGTTTTTTGCGTTTTTCAAACCTAATTCTATTCGCGCTAAAATGCAAAACTAATCGGTAACACTCAATTAGCTGCTTTTTGCAAAACACCCAACCAATGTTACTTTCGCCACCCAATGAAATTCCCCGAAGCGAGTATTGCTGCACTCAAAGAGATTCTTTCTTCTCCTAAAAAAATAGTGATTGTTACCCACCGCAATCCCGATGGCGATGCGCTCGGCTCTTCGCTCGGTTGGAAGTTTTTTCTCGAAAAACTAAACCATGAGGTAAGTTTTGTTTCGCCCAATGCTTTTACTCAAAACCTGAAATGGATTCAGGGAACGGAAGAAGTAATGGTATACGAAAACGAAATGGGAAGAAAACTATGCGAAGCAAAAATTAACGCTGCCGGCTTTATCTTCTGTCTCGACTTTAATGCGCTTTCGCGCCTCGAAGGTTTAGGTGATGTAATAAAGAATGCCCCCGCTGCCAAAATAATGATTGACCACCACCAGCAGCCCGAAGATTTTGCGGTGGTAACCTTTAGCAATACAACCTATTGCGCCACAGCCGAAATGCTCTACGATGTAATAGCCGGTTTAGGGAAAACAGATTTAATTGACCAGCGCATTGCTGAATGTCTCTATATAGGCCTTGCCACCGACAACGGTTTCTTTCAGTTCAACAACACCACACCCAATGCTTTGCGCGTAGCCGCAGGCTTGGTAGAGAAAGGCGCAAAGCCCGAATACGTCAGCGAAAAAGTAAACAACATCTTCCGCGAATCGCGGCTTCGTTTCTTCGGCTACTGCCTCAACGAGAAGTTAAAATTGGTGAATAACGGAACCGTGGCCTACATCTTGGTTACACAGGCCGAGATAAAAAAATTTAATTTGCAGGCAGGCGACAGCGAAGGATTGGTGAACTATCCTTTTAAAATTGAAACGGTGCAGGTAAGCGCTTATTTCAGCGAAGAACCCGACCGGATAAAAATTTCCTTCCGTTCGCGGGGAGAGGTGGATGTGAATACTTTCGCCCGCACGCATTTCGAAGGTGGAGGTCACCGCAACGCGGCAGGAGGAAAGAGCACTATTGGATTGGAAAAGACAGAGAAGAAGTTTTTAGACGTATTAGAAACATTAAACCTGAATAAATAAACAACAAACCAAAAACAATAACCATGAATCGAATTACAAAACCATTTTTCTTAACCCTTACATTGTTTGCAGGCATGCTTAGTTCATGCAATGCAAAAAGTAACCAAACAACCGAAGAACCAACAGTGGCAACACCAGAAACACCAGCTTATCCGGAAAATCCGAACTGGAAAAACGAACCCGGCCTTTATGCCGAATTCAACACCGACAAAGGTGTAATTGTAACTACATTAGAATACAAAAAGTGCCCGATGACCGTTGGAAACTTTGTTGCGCTTTGCGAGGGCAAACAGGAAAACAGCGGTAAGGCAGTTGGTCAGCCGTTTTATGACGGCCTTACCTTTCACCGTGTAATTCCAAACTTTATGATTCAGGGTGGCGATGCAGCCGGCAACGGAAGCGGCTCAGCTACCAAATACACTTTCCCCGATGAGTTCGATGCGAGTTTGCGCTTAAACGGACCCGGTGTATTGGCCATGGCCAATGCAGGTCCAGGTACTAACCAGACTCAGTTCTTTATTACACACGTGGCAACAACCTGGCTGAACGATAAGCACACCGTTTTCGGAAATGTGGTTGTAGGGCAGGATGTGGTAAACAAAGTGGCACAAGGCGACAAAATGAACACGGTGCGTATTATCCGTGTAGGAAAAGATGCCGAAGCATTTGACGGGTTGAAAAACTATAACGATAAATTAGCTTCAGCTAAAAAGAAAGCTGAAGAAGAAGCAAAATTAACCTCTATGAGCGCAGAAGACTTAGTAAAAGCAAAATATCCTACAGCCAAAAAAACCGCCAGCGGTTTATATTATGTAGTTGAAAAAGAAGGAACAGGTACACAGGCCGCTGCCGGCAAAACCGTTTCTGTTCATTACACCGGCACATTGGCTAACGGAAAGAAGTTCGATTCATCGTACGACCGCAACCAGCCCATTTCATTTGTATTGGGGCAGAAGCAGGTAATTGCCGGATGGGACGAAGGCATTGCGCTGATGAAAATCGGTTCAAAACTTAAACTCATTATTCCTTCTTCTTTAGGCTATGGACCAAACGGAGCAGGCGGTGTTATTCCACCTAATGCCACTTTGGTTTTCGACACCGAGTTGATGGAAGTAAAATAATTAACGGTTAACTGTTCGCAGTTGACGGTAATACAAAAGGGCATTCTTTCGAATGCCTTTTTGTATTTTCTATGAACCGTTATCCGTGAACTGTCAACCGTTTCTATATTCGCCCACTAAATTTTTTAAGTCAAACTACGGTCTGACGTTAGTCTGACCGCCCCAAAAGCTTCTACATGAATAAATTGTTTGTTGCTCTTTCGCTTGTTCTTTCGTTTACTTCCTGTAATCCAAAAAAGGAATGGCAGAAAAAGGCTATTGAAAAGGAAGAACAGAAATTGATAGAGCAGTCAAAGACCGGAAAGGTAGATACCCTTGCTGTAAATGCATTGCTCAAGGATTATGAAGCATTTGCTGACAACTATCCAACCGATACCACCGGTGCCAACTATCTTTTCAAAGCTGCCGATTTCTATCGCTACATGCGCAGGCCTCTCCGCAGCATTGAACTGTATTCGAAAATTTATTACAAATACCCCACTGCAGCCAAACGGCCTTATGCTTTGTTCCTGCAGGGATTCATTTACGAAAATGAAGTGGGCAACCTTCATGCGGCTAAGAACCTGTATGAAAAATTTCTTGAAGTATATCCAACGCACCCGATTGCAAAGGATGTAAGAACTACACTTGCTAACTTAGGCAAAACACCGGAGCAACTTATTCAGGAGTTTCAGGAGAATGCAAGGAGAGATTCGTTAGAAGCTGCAACGGAGTAATCAGCACTCCGGCACGTTCAGTGCAATGTTGATGGCGAGTCCGCCATCGGCAGTTTCCTTGTACTTTGCACTCATATCTTTGGCGGTGTCCCACATGGTTTTTATTACAGTGTCAAGAGAAACCTTCATTAAATCAGCATCGCTTTGCAGGGCAAGCTGCGAAGCGGTGATGGCTTTAATAGCTCCCATAGTGTTTCTTTCAATGCAGGGAATCTGCACCAGCCCGCCAATAGGGTCGCACGTCATGCCGAGGTGATGCTCCATAGCAATTTCTGCCGCTTGCATAACCTGTGCAGGTGTTCCTCCTAAACATTCAGTAAGGGCACCGGCAGCCATGGCACTTGATACACCAATTTCTGCCTGGCAACCACCCATAGCCGCGCTGATGGTGGAACCCTTTTTAAACAGGCTTCCCAATTCGGCAGCGGTGAGCATAAACTGAATGAGGTTTTCGTCTTTGCTGCCACCGGCAAACAAATGGTAGTAAAGCAACACAGCCGGAATTACACCGGCAGCCCCGTTGGTAGGAGCGGTAACCACGCGACCGAAGGAAGCGTTCTCTTCATTCACAGCTAAAGCAAAGCAGCTAATCCAGTTCATGGTGTTGGTGAAGGACCGGTCGGTGTTTTTGATGGCGGCAATCCATTCACCGAAACTGTTGCAAACAACTCCTTTCAGCAACTGCTTGTTCATTTTTGCTGCGCGCCTTGCTACGTTAAGGCCACCGGGCAACATTTTTTCACCGGAGTAACATCCGCGGTAGATGCAATCGAACATCACTTCTTTTAAATTCAGGATTCCTTGTTTGGTTTCCGTTTCACTGCGCCATGCGTTTTCGTTTTCCAGAACCAGCTGCGAAATACTTAAACCGGCACGCATACAATTCTGCAATAACTCATCGGCATCGTGCACATCGTATTTGAGCGAAATACTTTGCTGAGGAGAAGTGGTTTCTCCTTCTTTCACCACAAAGCCACCGCCAACAGAGTAATAGGTTTCTTCTTTTACCCGTCCGGTTTTGAGTGTGGCAATAAACTTGAGCGCATTCGGGTGAAAGGGCAGCGATTCTTTCTTAAGAAAAGCAATATCCATTTCGGGATTGAAATCAATTTTGTGGTGGCTACTCAGCGTAATCCTCCGGTTCTTTTTAATAAAATCAATGCGGGCATTAAGTGTAGTAGTATCAAAGGTAACCGGGTCTTCTCCGTTCAGTCCGAGGATGATGGCTATATCGGTGCCGTGGCCGATACCGGTTTTTGCCAGCGAGCCATAGAGATTAACGTGGATGGCAGCTATTTCGTTTACATCTGTTTCTTTCAGAAAGCGCTCTGCCGCACGCCAGGGACCAAGTGTGTGCGAACTCGAAGGCCCAACCCCTATTTTAAAAATATCGAAAACACTGATTGCTTCTTTTGCCATAACGGTTCAAACTTAATTAAAAGGGGCGAGAGCAGGGAAATGCAAAATTCATTTTACCACAATGGTCACAAAGAATTTCACAAAGGGCACAAGTTTTTGTAGTGTTTTTTGTGTGCGGTTTCTTCGTGAGTCTTGTGGTTTGCTTTTCCGTCCGCTTTTAAATACAACGCTTCAGTCAAAAGAACATCCGTTTCGGGTAAACGGGGTTTCAATTGAGGGGAATACTTCCGTTTTTCGCACTCAAATACTTTTGGTATGAAAAAACTGATTACACCTGCGCTTCTGTTTTTAACCGCTTCGTTGTTTGCCCAGTCTTTTAAGATGAGCCTGAACGAAGCCATTGCTTACGCCATTCAGAACCAACCGGCTTTTCAGAATTACAAAGTAGACCAGCAGATTGTGGCAGCCAAGCAACTGGAGTCAACGGCTAAGTATCTTCCAAAGTTGAACGGCAATGTTGATTTCCGCGATAACCTGAAACTCGGACAAATTGCTTTGAAATTTCCTAACCCGGTTACCGGTGTAGACGAAGAGAAGACCATTCAGCAGGGAACCACCTATTCGGCAACTGCCGGTGTTGATTTGGTGCAACCGGTGCTGGATATGGCAGCGGTTACCGATATGAAATATTCGAAACAGCAGAAAACGCTTTCGGCTTTGCAGGTGCAGCAGGCTACTATTGATTTAAAGGTGAGTGTTTCGCGAGCGTATTACCTGGCGCTGCTGAATGCCGAGCGGGTGAAGAAAGCGCAGAAGAGTGTGGAGCGTTTTCAGAAAGCGTATGACGATACGAAAGTGAAATACGACAATCAGAATGCTGTAAAGAGCGAAATGAATCGTGCTTATCTCAATCTTTCCAACGCCAAATACCAGTTGAAGATTTCGCAGGACTCAGTAAAGACTTCGCGCATTAACCTCGGTCAGCTTATCGGTCTGCCGCTTGATGCACAACTGGAGTTGAGCGATGCACTGCCGGTGGAGGCAAAAGGAGGGGAGCTGCCGGAGTATCCGGATTTTAAAGGTGCAGAGCTGAACCGGGTAGAGTTGAAAGCCGAAACCATGAACCGCACACTGAACCAACTGCAGTTGCAGAAAATAAACATGCAGTATGTGCCTACTATGAACGGCTACGGCTACATTGGCGGGCAGGGGCTCGACAACAAAAATATTTTTTCGAAAGACAAATGGTTCTGGGCTTCTTACATAGGGTTGAAACTGAGCGTGCCTATTTTTGACGGGCTGCAAAAAGTGTCGCTGGCTAATCAGCAGCGGCTGGTTATACGCAAAAACGAAAACAACCTTGCTACCATCCGCAACAGCATCAACTACCAGTTGCAGACTTCGCTGGTTAATTACGCCAATGCCTCCACCAACCTGCAACTGATTAAAGAAAACGTGGCCCTTGCCGAAGATGTGGTGCGCGATGTAAACGTGCGCTACGCCAACTCGGTAGCTACTTTGCAGGAAGTGCTGGATGCCGAAAACACCCTCAAAGAAACCGAGTTCAACTACCTGCAATCGCTCTACGCCTTCTTGATTGCTGAACTGGACTGGAAAAAGGCGAACGGGAAACTGTAGTATGTGATTACGGAGGCATTGTAGGTTTTTTCTATGCCTGTTGTAACGTTACAATGCCTATCGGAAACTTCTCCTATGCCTTTCGTAAGGTTACAATGCCTGCCGGAAACTTTTCCTGTGCCTGTTGTAAGGTTCAGATGCCTATCGGAAACTTTTCCTATGCCTTTCGTAAGGTTACAATGCCTGCCGGAAACTTTTCCTACGCCTGTTGTAAGGTTCAGATGCCTGCCGGAAACTTTTCCTACGCCTGTTGTAAGGTTCAGATGCCTGCCGGAAACTTTTCCTAGGCCTGTTGTAAGGTTCAGGTGCCTGCCGGAAACTTTTCCTATGCCTTTCGTAAGGTTACAATGCCTATTGGAAACTTTTCCTATGCCTTTCGCAACGTTATTGCGCCCGTAGTTGAGATGAATGATGGCCTTCTGAACGTCAGGATGCCCGTAGTTGATGTGAATGATGGCCTTCGGAACGTCAGGTAACCTACATCTTAACCCACCTGCGCATAACGGGGGCTGTATTTAAGTCTCCTTTAGGGGATTTAGGGGTTACTTCGGCTACATAAACTCCCTTGCCTAAACCGCTCACATCAATAGCTGTTTGTTTGGTTTGCAAAACTAATTGCCCGGTGGTATTGTAAATGTTTATCCGCTCAATAGGAACAGAAGAGTTGATGGTAAGTTGGGAGGTGGCAGGGTTAGGGGAGAGGGAGAATTGAGTAGTGGCAGGAGGCAGTTGCAAAATATCGGTGGGCAAATGGTTAACTACTTGCACAGCAATCATCGCATCTGTTTTATAAATGTAAGTTGACGAATCACAAAAAGTATTTGAGCAGCCCCATGGATTAGAAATATTAAGACAGATGTTATAGTTGCCCGCTGACGTAAAATCATGTGAAGGTGTTGGGCCAAAGGTACCCGTTCCATCGCCCCACGTCCAAAAGTAAGTAAGCGGCATTATACTGGTTGCCTGGTTAAGCGCCCACCATTTATGCGGGGAAGTAGTATCAGGATAAAGTGTAAAAGCAGCATGGCATAATGTATCGTACGCGCAACCCCAAATACTATCGCCATAACTTATAAAAGGATTGGCGGAAGTTTGCGAGGTGTCAACCGGTATATCAGGAGAGGATAGGTTTTTTACCCTTACAAAAAATTTAAAACCGGCAGCATCGGCATTGGTATAAATTGGCACACCTACATTTGCCGTAATATAAACTCGCAATTTATACTGACCAGGCAACGAACAGGTAGTTCCGTTTAGTTTTATACATCCTGTATCGGTAAAAGTATTCATGGTGTCACTGGTAGCCCAACATAACCCAGCCGGTAAATTTTCGATACTAGACCTCTTTCATAATTCTATGTTATAGATGGCGCAAATAAGGTTGAGTC
>CAZBPG010000142.1:0-7502 GCA_964493695.1 uncultured Chitinophaga sp.
AATAAATGTTTTGCTTATGTAATTGTGGATAGTAAATTCACGGTCTGACGTTAGCAGCAATGCCTTTTCACATTTTGCGCTTTAACGTAAACGGGGTCAATTGAAAGACGAAATACAAAAACACGGGCAAAGCCCATCGGCTATCCTTCAGCAAAATAAAAGAGATGATGCTCGCCTATCTTTTATTAAAAAGGAATCATCCCATTTATTTTGCGCTGCCGCGCAACAGCCAAATGCAAACAGCCAACAGCCGACTTCGTTTTCACATTAGCGATTATTTCATAGAAGAAATATTTCACTCTAATTTCTTTTTAAATAATTGTAATTCTACATTCACTTACAAGTTACTGTTGCACACCGGTCGTCTGATAACACACTTTTTATTTCATTTCATTTAAAACCCAAGACATGAAATCAAAACTACTTCTGTTCTCTTACCTCGTTTTTGTCAGCAATTGCTTTTCGCAAAACATTCAAATTACACAGATAACGCAACCAACAACTGGTGGACGAGTGCAAAACGGCAATTTGATTTTGGACTATACTATCGGTGAGCCGCATTTCGGGACTTTGCAGAACAACAATTTAATGCTGACCGGAGGGTTTCAGCAATCGGAAATACCACAAGCACCGGTAGCTCCTGCATCTCAAACTGTTTGCAGCGACACAGCTTACACTTTTGTATTTCCAAATTTCAGAGCAGGTGCAGGTGGCGACCAAATCGAATGGAGTTTAAATTCTGATTGCACCGGTAGCAATACAATCACAAGCGGAGATACGCTTTCTATAACCGTAGCAATAGGTAACACTGATACAATTTGGTTGCGAAGTCGAGTAAGTGGAAGCGGTATGGTAAGTAATACAATTGTTTCTGCTATTCTTAAAGTAAACCTAAAACCTGCACCGCCAACACCACCAGCACCGGTAGCAGTTAACAGCGATACTGCTTACACTTTCAATTTTGCAAATCTACATCCGGGTTTTGGGGGCAACCAGTTAGAGTGGTCATTTGACAGCAGTTTTGCCACAAGTTGGCTAATGACCTGCTACGATACAACTATGAATGGTAAAGACACAAGCGACTGTACAATCTCTTTCACGATAAGTCCGCAAAGCGATACTATGTTTTGGTTACGGAGTATTGACACGCTTACCGGTTGTGTAAGCAATGCCAAAGCGAGCATAGCTATTGTTACAAACATTTTTCAAAGACAACCAATTACAGTTGATTCGGTTATAAACATCTGTTCGGGCACTTCCACAACTATTAAAATCTTCAGTTCGAATCATTCTAACCATTACGACCTCTTAACCGATACCGGAACAGTAACAAGTATTTACGGTAACGACACTACGCTAAACATTAGCACGGGCAATGTGTTTACCAATACATTTTTTACTGTATTAAGCACCGACACCACGACCAGCGATACAATAGAACTTGGCTATGTTTTAGTATCTGTCTTAGGCGCAGTTGACACCAACGTTTACATTGAAGGCGATACTCTTGTTTATGTAAACGATAGTTCTCTTTACCATGGTACAGCTATGTACGGTATTAAAGCCATCTATAGTATTATAAACGGTAGCGCAACAGTTGATTCCTCAACAGGTTGGGTTTATAGTATGAGCGGTGATAGCTTTACACTACGCGCAACTATGTACGGTTCCACCAGTTGTGGAAATACTTACGAAGATTTGAAAGTACACGTAACAGATATAGCCCCACCTGTAGCCCCAACTCCTAAAACCATGATTGTGGATACAGATATAGTAGTGGCTGTTTCTTTTGATAGCATTATTGTTGGAGCGGGGGGCGATGAAATTGAATGGTCAGTAAGGGCAACCTTTGATGAATACAGCACTATAAACCCTTACGGCACAATAAGCATAAACTTAGCACCGGGCATGGATACTATTATATGGCTGCGGAGCAATAAAAAAAGCACCGGTAAAAAAAGCAAAGCTGTTTTTACCAGGGCTCGAACGCTTCACCCGCTGTTAAGTGCCGGGCTTTTAGATAAAACCCATTGGTCAATACAAAACAACTTAAGTGATGAATTTGATTGGCCCTTTACATTCCCAGAGTTTAATAACGACCCTATTATTTTTCCCACCAATAAATTTTCAGATAAATGGGCATTGAATTATTGCTGGGGAGAAGATTGCAGTTCCTCTTTTTGCGATAATCATAGCATTTGGACAAGCGTAACAGACGGTTCCGGCACCGCCTATTTTAATAAAGAAAATGATGGCAGTGGTGGGGAAGTAACATTTGCAAACGGTATAGCTTCTTTCAAATCAGAAAGATTAACTCCGGAGTATGTTACAGATTGCGTAATACCCGGTAGAGCCGATTATCCGCAAAATACCTTTTACTATAAAGGAGGTTTAATTTGCAGTAAAAACTATATTGATTTATCGAAACCGGGCTTACTCGAAGTTCGATGCAAAACACCTGCGGGAGTAGGAGCGTATCCGGCATTTTGGACCTTTCCCGGTATTGAGTTTGATGTAATGGAAGACCCGATAGAAGTAACCAACGATGAAGGGCGAATGACATCGGTTATTCACACAAGTTGGGGCCCATCGGGGGTTTGGTGCGGCAGAGCTATTTGGAAAAAAACGCTTTGTGGTTATACACAGGACTGGCATACCTATAGCGTAGTGTTTTCAACTTCAAAAATTATATTTTTTGTTGATGGTAAAGAAACCTGGTCAATTGACCGCGATGCACAAACCGGCACTAAATTTCCGTTTGACAATGCTTATGGTTTAGCTAGAATAATTCTAGCTTCGGGAACAACCGGAGGGGTTAATAACACAATTGGAGACCCGGATTATGAAATGCTTGTAGATTATATACGATATTACCAACCCGCTGACGGTACCGCCAACCTGCCTCATAGTTTGCAAAACACGGTAAGCAATGTTGCTAAAACCTTAGAAAGTTTAAACGCCAACGGGCAACAAGACCCGCCCAATACTCCCAACAACCGCCTTTTAGAAATTACCAATACAACTGACCATCAAACGCATGAAATTCTTTACGGAAAAATAGCTTATACCAATGAAACAAATTTAGGGTTACAAAAACTGTATTACACCGGTTATATTCCAGGTACAAATGGTTCCAGTGGAGCACGAAAATGCTATAATGCTTATTTAGATAACGGGTTGTGGTACGAGTATCCTTTAGTAGATTGGATTACCGATATATTAGGAGAGGTTACAGCCGATAAAGACCGTGTGTATTATTTAAGCAGCTCGCTTGAAATAAAATATTTCCAATGGGTTTATAATACAAGTTGCAGTTGTTCTACATGGGTAAACTTTGGCACCGGGGTTTATAGTCATGGCTCATTTAATACAGATAACCTGCACCGGCTTTTTTATATCAGCGATGATGACAATATCGAGGTTTTACAGCCAACCAATACTTCCAACGGCAATCAGCTTCAAATCACCAATGGCAATGATGTTTGCTGCGGCTTAACGGTGCATAGCAGCGGCATAATGATGTTTTATGAAGATGAAAACGAGGTTTTAAAGCAGACGGTTTGGCTAAACAATACCGGCTATCACTCAAGCATAGGTAACTCTACTCCTTTGCCGTTATTTGCTTTAGATGAAAACAGGTGGCGCTTGTATTACATTGATAAAAACGATGAAGATATACATCAATACGACTATAGCTTTCCGCAGCAAAGCCAATCAGTTTTTACAAAGCTTGGAGGCAACCCACTGTGTAGCGATAATAACAACGCTATATCTATACCCCTGCCTTTTTACTCCTTTCCGGTTTATTATAGTCATCCTAAAGGCATAATAGCTTTAAGCAACGATAAAGACGAAATATATTACAGGGGCAAAGACAATCGTATTTGGTACTATTTTACCGATTACGACCATGGGATTAATGCTTCCGGTAACTCTATAAAACAAAACTGGTACAAAACTCCGGTAAATTATTCAGAAGCTGCGGGAGGCACTTTGGTTTTTGAGCCTTATGACTTGGGTAAATTATTTTTCGCAGGTGGAGATAGGAAATTGCATGTGGCTGACTATTTAGATGCCGACAATCCTGTTGATTGCCCTTCGGTTTATTGGGGCGACCATGATGCCTATAAAACCGATAACTCTGACTACACCGAAAACAGAACGGATAAGAACAACAAAATTATTACTGAATCAGAAAACATCAGCATAAGCATATTACCAAATCCTTCATTAAATACATTTACTATTTTTATTAACGGTTTGCAAAACGATGGTGTGGCAGATATTAAAATACAAGGCCCAGACGGCAGAATAGTTTACAATGCTGTTTTAAGTAATACAGCTAAAGCAGTTTGGGTTGCCTCCAATGCAAATAGCGGAATATACTACTGCCTTATTACAACCGGCAGCGGTAAAGTGGTTTCAGGTAAAATGATAAAAATATAAAGCAATGCAATGGTTCGGGTGATTTCTTTTTTATTACTGGTAATTCTAACAAGTAAATCCTTTACGCAACCTCATTTTTTTGTAAAGAAATGGGATAAGCGGTTTGGCGGTTTTGATTCCGATGCCCTTTCATCATACCAACAAACTAGCGATGGTGGTTTTGTATTATGCGGGTTCTCGTCTTCAGGGATGAATGGTGATAAAAGTCAGGATAAATGGGACACGCAAATGTATTATAGTGACTACTGGGTTATAAAAATAGATTCTGATGGAAATAAGCAATGGGATAAACGTTTTGGAGGAACAGGTGTTGAGGTTCCAGGGAGAATAATACAGACCAAGGACAAGGGGTACATTATGGGCAGTCATTCCACTTCGGGTTTAAGTGGAGATAAAACACAACCACGCTGGGGCATGAATGATCTTTGGATTGTAAAAACCGATTCAACCGGAAACAAATTATGGGATAAACGCTTCGGAGGCACTTTAGATGACTTTGCTGGCATTATGATAGAAACTAGCGATAATGGGTATATTTTAGGGGGCAGTTCAAACTCACCCGCGAATGGCGATATAACTGAGGACGACCGAGACCCAACTCACTTTTACAGCGATATTTGGATTGTAAAAATTGACTCCGTTGGTAATAAGCAATGGGACAAACGCTATGGGGGAACAGAAGATGATGGTGTAAGTAATATTTATCAAACGGCAGATAATGGATATTTTTTAGTTGGCGGTTCAAATTCAAGCATTAGCGGTGATAAAACAGAAGCCAACTGGGATACTACCCACCCAATCAGTTGGGATGGTTGGATACTTAAAATAGATTCCATTGGCAATAAGCTTTGGGACAAGCGTTATGGCGGTACTGAAGATGATGCTTTGGTCTTTATGCAGCCATCATCAAGCGGTACTTATATTTTATGCGGTTCTACAAAATCGCCTGCCAATGGTGATAAAACCACCCCCAAAACAGGTTATTGGTTACTTGAAATTGATACCTTGGGTAATAAGCTTTGGGATAAAGTTTTTTCTGATGCCACCTTTGCTTCAAATAGGGGTTTTTCTAAAACTACGGACAACGGATACTTAATATCCGGGGTTTCTGTAACAAATGCTGCTAACGATAAATCAGAAAATAATCTTGGACCCTATCAAGTTTGGATAATAAAAACTGATTCTCTTCTAAATAAACAATGGGATAAAACCATTTTTACAACAAAACGTAGTGAGGGTTACGCCATTCAAACTACTGATGGTTGTTATGCAGTGGGCACATGGACAGGCAGCGGAATAGGTGGTTATAAAACGCAGGCAAATTGGGATACAACAGAACAAACTTACGATTACTGGATTCTCAAATTCTGTATGGACACCGTAACAGGTATAAACGAATTAACAGACCAACCACAAATTACAATTTACCCGAACCCTTTTGCAACAGATGTTTCTATTTCAATTCAAAAAGAAAACCTGCACCAAGCAACTTTTACAATTACAAACTTAATAGGTCAAACAATCTACCATCAAGAAGAAACCAACCTCGCCAACTCCTACACCAAAATGCTTGATTTAAGCTACTTGCCAAACGACATTTACTTCGTTACCGTTCAATGCAAAGGTGAAACAATCACTAAGAAAATAATTAAGCAGTAGCGCAATTTATTTTTTAAGGTTCCCTTTTTTCAGCAACTCATTTATTTCTTTCAAGTAACCGTTCTCTTGCTTTAGTATTACTGCTTCACGTTCCAAATTCTCGACTTGCTTTTCTCTTTCTGCTAACTTATCTGTTAGTTGCTGAATTTCTTTTTGTTTTTCTTCAATCAGTTTAGCGTTCTGACTTGAAACAATTTCAGTTGCTGCTTTCCCTTCATCAATCGGGAAATGTTTAAAGAAATTATACTTCAAGGCATTCCCTATTCTATGAAGCATTTGAACATCCATGCTTTCCTTTCCGCACAGGTAAACGACATTACTTGCGCTCATGTCAATATCAGAAGCCAACTCCCGTTTCGTTTTGTGTTGCTCTTCTAACAAATCTTCAATCTTTCCGCCAATATGAATGTAGTTTCCCATAACTTAAATTTTAGTGGTTATTAAAAGTCCTCTCCTTCGGAGAGGATTTAGGGGAGGTCTCATAAACTTTATGTTTTGGTGAATAAATCGCTTGTTTCCTTGTAAAAGAACGTAGTTCTTGTCAAAATATTTAATTGACGTTCTATACAATCAACCTTCACGACAATACATTAGATGCGCGTTGCGAAAAATTCCACATAACCAACAAATAAATTAACGCTCATTGCGAAACAATGAATGGTAACAGCAAAACATAAAATATGGACAGCGAAGAAATTTATTAGGCGTTTTAAACAATCAAGCAAGCGTTTAAAACATACGACTGTAACAGCGAATAAATCAACACAGCCGACAAATAACACGAGCGTGACGGTCAAACAAATTGTTGTGCGGGAAGCGCAAACGACTGAGCGTGGAAATCAAACCGCTCGACTTGGAAATCAGAAAAGTCAGACAGTCGCTCAAAGCCGACAACTTCTCTATCAATTTTATTACGCAGTCAAACAAACAAACTGACGACTGAAAAAGTTCACTGCGGTGTTAAAGCACAGAATTTGACCGGTCACTCAAACCTTTGCGACAGCTCCTCAATTCATTGCACCGGTAAAACAATTCGCAAACAAAGTGTATCGGAAAAGTTCAACAGCGAACAAACTTCCTCGACAAGTAAATCACATTCCTTGACAGGTTAATCTCTCCGCACCGGTGGACAGATAAACAGCCGGACGAATACATCCACGCAATGCGCTTACATCTTAAAGCCGCGCGTGTTTGAATTTAATCGAATACGGCTTTAAGAAGAAAGCGCAAGCCGCGCAGGGGTTCAGTCATCGTGTGGCAAACTTCCCCTTCATCGATAGGCAAAGAACATGACGACATAATTTATCTAAAGCAGTCCTCTTGTGAACATGATAGGCACAGTGCCGCTAATCGAGTAGCCCGCCCCGCCAGTTGTAACTGACGGGGAGAGGCTCTCA
>CAZBPG010000143.1:0-7236 GCA_964493695.1 uncultured Chitinophaga sp.
TCGAAACCTAATAATTTTCAGTGTCGCGGAATGCAAGTGTCTTCTTATTGCATATTTCGGGTTAAACATCCTGAACCAACCCAATAACTCCTTGTTAGCCTAACAGAGGCACATACATTTAAAGAAGAAACCGCAGCCCGGTTGCCCTATTACCCTTAGCACACTGCGCAACACAGCCCCGCTACCCGCTATTTTCAGGTGGCAGACCTGCCCAGTAAGTGCCGGTAAACTGCTACAGGGTTTTTTTTATATGTGCAGCCGGGGAAATTTTTTCACCGGGTTAACGTGCCCTGCAATACCCCATTTCAGCCTGTTTTTATTCAAAATGATTGAACCAGAAAATGTGGTTGCGCTCATGCTATACCGTAGTAGAGATAAGGAGGAGACCTACTCATTAGCATTTGACATGATTGAAACTTATAAGCTCCAGAAATGACACCTGATATGTGTGCGGTGGTTTGGCAATTCTCTATCTTGCACGGCATTAATGTGGGTAATGTTTTCGAAACTCCTCTCTTTTCTATTTATTGGCTTGATACAGTTGTATAAAACGTTGCTATCGCCAATACTGCCGCCCAGTTGCCGGTATACACCTAGTTGCTCGGAGTATGGCTTACAGGCTATAAAAAAGCACGGACCGTTTAAGGGTAGCTGGATGACTATTAAAAGAATAAGCCGCTGCCACCCTTGGGGCGGTAGCGGTTACGACCCGGTGCCATAAGAACTTTCTTAAATTTCCTGTAAATACCAGCTGTGGAAACATCGGTGTTTCTCCGTCTGAGCGTTAAGATTTATGTTTACCGGACCACTTATTGTTAAAAGATGAAGCGATATAAAAAGATTTTGTTAGGCGTTGCGTTGATGGGCGGACTGCTATTCACCTTCTCGTTTACACAAACCAACTACTTTGAGGTGACCAAGAACCTCGACATTTTTACCACACTCTACAAGGAACTGAACACATTTTATGTAGATACGCTAGCCCCCCAAAAACTGATGGAGAGTGGCATACGCGATATGCTGGAGGGCTTAGACCCATACACTGATTACATACCGGAAGAAGACATGGATGATTACCGTATGCAAACCACCGGTAAGTATGGTGGTATTGGCGCCATTATAGGCACCCGGGGAGAATGGGTTATGGTAACGGAACCTTATGAGGGATTTCCTGCCGCGAAAGTTGGATTACGAGCAGGTGATAAGATTATAGAAGTAGATGGGAAGTCGGCCAAGAACTACCAAACCGACCAGGTAAGTGCTATGCTGAAAGGTAAGCCGGGTACGGAAGTAACCGTGAAGATAAAGCGATTGAAGGCGGACGGGACCGAAGAGGATATGATAGTGAAGATGATTAGGGAAGAGATTAAGATTAAGAATGTGCCTTACTATGGAATGCCGGACGACAAAGTAGGCTACATCCGCCTGGCCAACTTTACCGACCGTGCCGGCCAAGAAGTAAAGAATGCCCTGCAGACTCTGGAAACCAAAGGCAAGCTTAAGGGAGTCATACTTGACCTGCGCGGCAACCCCGGAGGACTATTAAATGAAGCAGTGAATGTGGTAAACGTGTTTGCCGATAAGAATATTGAAGTGGTTTCCACAAAGGGGAAAATTGAGGAGTGGAATAAATCTTTCTATTCCCTGAACGACCCGGTTGATTTAAAAATACCGATGGTAGTGCTGGCCGATGGCGGCTCGGCTTCAGCCTCCGAAATTGTTTCAGGCGCCTTACAGGATTTAGACCGGGCAGTAATTGTTGGCCAGAAAACTTATGGGAAAGGCCTGGTGCAAAGCACCCGTTCATTGCCTTTTGGCGCTAAGCTGAAAGTAACCACTGCCAAGTATTACATTCCATCTGGCCGGTGTATACAGGCCATCAATTATGCCGAGCGCAACGAAGATGGCAGTGTAAAGCGCATTCCTGATTCACTAAAAGTAGCCTTTAAAACCCGCAACGGGCGCACGGTGTACGATGGAGGGGGTATTGACCCGGATCTTGCAACCGAACCCGAAAGGCTCGCGAATATCACTATCAGCCTTATTACCAAAAGCCTCCTGTTTGATTATGCCAATGAATACCGAGCCAAGCATGATAAGATTGCCCCGGCTTCGGAATTTAAGTTATCGGACAAAGATTACGATGACTTTGTAGCATGGATATTGAAGAAGGATTATGACTACACCACGCGCAGCGAAAAAATGCTGGAAGCATTGAAAGAAGCGGCCGAAAATGAACACTATTTTGAAGCGATTAAAGCCGACTATGATACTCTGAGAAAAAACATGATGCACGATAAGCAACAGGATTTGGAAAAGGAGAAGGCGCAGGTTAAGAGTATGCTGGAAGAAGAAATTGTTTCGCGCTATTACCTGGGCACCGGCCGTATGGAAAGTGCCCTGCGCAGTGATAATGAGGTAATGAAAGCAATAGAAGTGCTGAAGGAGGGAAAGATAGTGGAAGAAATTTTAGCGAAGAAGCACTAAAGAGGAAAGCAGAAAACAGAAAGGAGATGAAAAAACGATTGGTGAAAATTTTTGCAGCAGTGGCTATTGCTTTCGGCTTAATGTCGTTTGCCGATAACTACTTTGAGATTTCGAAGAACATAGATGTGTTTTCGTCACTGTTCAAAGAAGTACATACTTATTATGTAGATGATGTGGAGCCCAGCAAGTTGATGCGCACCTGCATTGACGGTATGCTGAAAACCCTCGACCCATTTACCAACTATTTTTCCGAATCGCAAATTGAAAATGCCCGCATTCAACAAGGCGGTAAGTTTGGAGGATTGGGAATTGAAACTGAAATCATTGACGGTTATCCGGTGGTAACGGAAGTATGGAAAGATCAACCGGCTGACAAAGCAGGAATTAAGGTAGGCGATATCATCAAAACCATTGATGGAGTATCTACACAAAACCGTGCTAAGGAAGAAGTGGACAAGTTTCTGGTGGGCCAGCCCAACAGCAAAGTTGGCTTAGACGTAGAACGCAAAATTTCGGATACTGAATCAAAAACACTTTCGCTTAGTTTAACACGTGCCGAAATACAGGAAACCAGCGTGCCTTTCTATGGTATGCTTACCCCTGAAGTAGGAGTAATAAAGCTTAAGATATTTAACGACCATGCGGGTAAAGATGTAAAGGATGCCTTCGACAGTTTAAAGAGAGCGAACCCAAGCATGAAAGGGATCATACTTGATTTGCGCGGGAATCCCGGTGGATTGTTGCTGGAAGCCGTAAACATCGTTAACATTTTCGTAGAAAAGAACCAGCACGTGGTTTCCATGAAGGGAAAAATGGAAGATGTGAACCGTTCTTTCAATACCCTGAACGACCCCAGCGATACAAAAATCCCTATAGTGCTAATTACTAACTCCATGTCGGCTTCGGCTTCCGAAATTGTTTCCGGCTCTATGCAGGATTTTGACCGTGGCGTTGTTATTGGGCAGAAAACCTACGGAAAGGGGCTAGTGCAGGAAACAAAGACGCTTTCCTACAACACTATGCTTAAGGTAACTATCGCTAAATACTACATACCCTCGGGCCGTTGCATACAAGCATTAAACTATGCCGAACGGAACCCCGATGGCAGCGTAAAACGCGTTCCCGATTCCCTGAAGGTGGCATTTAAAACCAAAGGGGGACGCACCGTTTGGGACGGTGGCGGTGTTGATCCTGATGTTGTATTGCCTAAGCCGGAGCACAGTAAAGTAGCTGGAGCTTTAGCAGGACAACATTTTGTGCTGGACTATGCTTCAAACTACTACAGAAAACATGCTACTATTGATGACCCTGCCATGTTTAAGCTAAGCGAGGCTGATTTCAATGATTTCATGGTATCTGTAAAGGCAAAGAAATTCACTTACAAAACAGATACAGAAGAAAATCTGAACGCGCTTAAAGAAACCACCACTGACGAAAAGTATTTTGATGCCATGAAGACGCAGTATGAAACCATCAGAAAAAAAATTGAGGGCGATAAACAGCAGGATATTATCAAACACAAAGACGAAATCATTACGTTGCTGGAAAATGAAATTGTGGGGCGTTACTACTATGCTTATGGCAAAGTAAAAAAGAGCTACCAAAACGATAAGGAAGTGACAAAAGCCATTGAATTGATAAATAAGCCTGAAGAATATAGCGCGTTGTTAACTGTAAAGAAATAGGTGCTAAAAGAACCCCTCCATAAACAGAAAAGCCATCTTCATGAAGATGGCTTTTCTGTTTATGGAAAATATTTTGAACAGTTTACGTTTTAGGAAAAATGAAAGTTCAACCCCACCTATTTCTTTTTGTTATCCTTTTAGCTTTGGGCAGTTGCTGTAAAGAGCCATCTGTTATCAAACTTACGGGCGGAGAAAAAGTAATCTGCTCGCAGCTAACCAACACTATTCGCTATACAAACTTTGTAGGGGACACTTTAAACTTTGTTCTCGTTCATGATTCAATCTGGGAAGGTTCTGGTGCAAATGTTCCGGTTCGCTGCCCCACTAGCATTCCTGAATGGCGAGAAGTAAAGTATGAAAACGACTCCATCAAATTCCGAATAACCATAAAAAAGGGAATTGTCAATTTCCTCATACAGCAAGACAATCAACTATACGGAGTAATTGGCTATTCTGACTTAACCAGTCTCCCGCCTTTACAATACTCCATTAGCGATGTAATTTCCTCAACTAACTATCAAGTACTCAACAACCAAATTATTAACGGAAGAACCTACCCTCAATTAGTAAAGTTTCAATTGCAGGATAACACCAACTATACAATAACTCGTACCGTTTTACTCTCTCTTGATTTTGGAATTGTCTCATTTGAAAATACATCGGGTGATGTTTGGAAGTTATTGTAGGCTTAAGTGATCCCGTCTGTCTTGGAGGAAGGCATCGCTGTTTTGCAACAATTCCCCGTTCAAATTCCCTCTTATCACCCATACTTATTACATTCGTTCAAAACCCAAACCGGTTGAACGTTTCTACTTCTAATTACTCTTTTTCATTAATCCGGCTTTCAAGATGGCTGTTGCTTTTTGCAATAGTTAACGGCCAACTGTCAACCGTCAACGGTCAGGATATTCACTTTTCTCACTTCAACTTCTCTCCGCTAAATCAAAATCCGGCTAACACCAACCTGTTTAATGGAGATTACCGCTTTGTGGCCAATTACAAAAATCAATGGCCTACCGTTCCTGTTAAGTTCAACACTTTTTCAGCTTCAGCTGAAATGAACTTTGTAACCCTAAGTAATAACGACCGTGTAGGCGGTGGTTTGCTGTTTTATTTCGACCGCGTAGGCGATTCGCGCTTCACCGCTTTTAATACTGCCCTCTCTTTTTCATATACCTACAATTTTGGCAAGCGTTCGGAACATGCTTTAGTGTATGGCATTCAAATGGGTGTGTCCAATAAAAACTTTAATTACGCCAACCTGAATTTCGACAACCAATGGAATGGCGATGTATTTGATGCCAATATCGCGGCTGATGAAAGTTACAGTAACACGCGCATTAACTACTTTGACTTAGGCAGCGGGCTTGCCTACCGTTGGGATAAAAACGAGCGCACCAATATTACCGTTGGCTTTTCTGTAATGCACCTGAACCAGCCACGTCAAACCTTTTACACGGATAACTCGGTAAAACTGAATCCACGGTTTACCATACATACACGCGGACAGGTGAAGATTGCCAAACGAGTTGACCTGGTGCCTGAGACTATGTGGCAAATGCAGGATACCAAACAGGAATTTGTTTTTGGAACCCACGCTAAGTATTACATGCCGGTAAAAATTCCGCATAGCATTGCTTTAAATGCCGGAGCCTACGGAAGAGTGACCGATGCCTTCTGGCTTTTTGCCGGAATGGATTTTGATAACCTTCAGGTGAATCTTAGTTACGATATAAACCTAACTGCGCTTAAAACCGCCAGCCGCTATAATGGAGGTTTTGAGATAAGTGTAATTTACATTCTCGCCAAAGTGAAGAATATTAGTAAACCCGTTTGCCCCGCGTTTTTGTAATGAAGCTTGAAGGTCAAAAGTCAAAGTTCAAAAATCAAAGGTTGAGAGCAGGGCTTCTTATTCTGTTTTCTGCTTTCTTTTTTCTTTTTTCTTTTTCTCAAACCACGGCACATCTACTTAAAGCTGCCGATAAAAAGTATATCGAAGGAGATTACTATGCGGCAGCGCTTTACTATAAAGATGCATTTAAAAAAGACCCGGAGAATGCCGAGTTGCATTTTAAGTATGCAGAGTCATCAAGATTGTTTAACGATTATGGCAGTGCTGCTGAGGGCTACAAGGTCGTTACCAAACTGGACAAAACCAATCAGTTTCCATTATCATGGTTCTGGCTGGGCGAAATGTTGCGCAGCAGTTGTGAGTGTAAATCAGAAGAGGCCATGAATGCATTTAAAAAGTTCCGTGCCAAGTATCGCAAAAAGGATTTTTACAGTGCAAAATGTCAGCAGGAATTGGAATCATGTGCCTGGGCACTTGACCATCTCAAGAGCACGGATACCATTAAAATAGAACATTTGGGGAAGGATGTGAATACAGTGAATTCTGAGTTTAATGCCATTCATGTTTATCCCGATAAAATTCAGTTTTCCTCTTTGCGAAATCTTTCAGGTGATATAAAGAAAGATAACTACAAAGTGCGCCTTTACAATCAGCCGCCTAACCCTGACTCCATTTACATGCCGAACGGAGCCAAAGAGGAATTAAACATTGGCAACGGAGCTTATACTTCAGATTCCAAACGATTCTATTTTACACAATGTGCGAGTACCGGTAAAAGCACATCGCGGTGCGATATTTATGTATCGAAGTATGAGGATTTTCGTTGGCAACCCGCGCAAAAACTGAGCGACCATATCAACAATGCTTCGGCTACCAATACGCATCCTTCGCCCGGTTTCGATTTACAAGGGAATGAAGTATTGTTTTTTGTTTCTGACCGGAGTGGCGGCCAGGGCGGCATGGATATATGGATGAGCCGAATACAGGAAGACGGCAACTATGAACAGGCGGTGAACCTCGGTAGTAGCATCAATACAAAGGGGAATGAAATAACTCCGTTTTATGACATTAACGAACGCAAACTGTATTTCAGCAGCGATTGGCACTATGGCTTTGGCGGCTACGATATTTTTGAAACAAGTGGCGAGTATGTAAACTGGAGGGGGGGGGGGGGGGGGGGGGGGGGGGGGGGGGGGGGGGGGGGGGGGGGGG
>CAZBPG010000144.1:0-7038 GCA_964493695.1 uncultured Chitinophaga sp.
CCCTTAAAGAGAAATAGTCTAATTTAGTATTGTCTGAAAACGGGGATACTTACAAGTAAAAGTGGTCGGAGTATGTTTCTCGTGAGTCAATAAATTTTCTCTTTACATCTTCATCTATAATTGCCTTGCGAGATTGAGCAAAAAGCCCTCGTAAGTCATTACCTTGTTTAACTACTGTTTCAGGAAGTGCGGCAGCTATTTTTTCATCTACTAACCGATTAAACTCAGCAGATTTGAGAAACTGTAAAAAGGAGTTCTCCGCATTCTCGATACTTGTGACAATTTCCAAGGCATTCTTTGCATAATACTCGCCCTTCAATACAGCATAATTGAATAGGTAGTCAAGGTCGGAAGCGATATTCTGCAAATAAGAAGTTACAGATACTACATCCCTACTTTTTAATGTAGTAATAGAATTAGCATAGATTTTTAGAATCTTCTCAAGCGTTTTTGTGTTGAGCTTGGGGGCTGCACTTTCCATATGAATCAACCAAACGAAAGACTAAAATTGGCGTGTTCAAGTGACTGGTTGAAAAGAATAGTTATTAAAGGACTAATGGCTGGGTCCTCCGTATCAACCTTACTATCCTCATAAAATTTTTGGTAGGCATTGAACACTAGTCCGCTCGTACTCCAATAAGTTAGTGTTTCCAAAGGGCAACTTGCAAAATTTCCTATCTTCTTTTTAATGATAAAGTCTACAGACTCTTCCATTTTCTGTGCGATCGAATCAAGTTGATCTGTATTTATATTATGAGCTTGTGCTATTACCTGAATTGCATTCGCTCTGTTATGTAAAATATGAGGAGTATTAAAAACACATGAGTAATTATCATACTGGATGACATTTGTTCCCCAAGTAGATTTTTGCAAATCACTATGTATCTGCTTTTGAACTATTCCAAAACTCAGTGGAACAAACTCGCGATTAAAATGCGTGAGCAAAGCAACGCGATTACCATTTCCAATTGTAATTATAAATGGATATAGACTTACTTTTTTTATTCCAAAATCATTATTCTGGTTAAACGCACCAAGTTTTTGAACCACACTTAGGGAGTTGTTGGGATTCGTATCGTCAATATACCTAAGAGCTAAATGGTAAATCAGGTAGTCAAAAGAGGCTTTAATTAAACTCATAATACCTGGTATTTCATTTCTAATTTAATCGTTCTGTTATATTATACGTGTTATACAAAGGTTATTGTTTCTGAAGCCAAGTTTTAATGCTTTTTCACAATCAAGAATTTCAGCGAATAGTATAGTGGAATTTCAGCGCAATATACAACGGAAAATGATATTGTCAAGCCCCCAGTTATAAAACGTTCCCCCAACTTACGAAAACCTTCATTGACAGGTAGTTAATCAATTCGAAAAACTCCACCGCGCTCTCAGGTTAAATGAATTGCCAAAAGGTTTAAATTTCTTGAAGTAATCATCAGCAAAAAAACACTGCACGGTTAAATCAATATCCCAATTGTCAACTATGGAATATGAAACGTAAGGATTGATGATTAGCATATTGAGCACCGGAGAGTAAATGACCGAAACACTTCCGGTAGATGCCGGAGAAAATTGTTTGGATGTTTGCAGCAGGAAATTGTATTTGGCGGGCATGAGCACCTTGGGCGAAAGGTTAAAGGCAAACAATTGCAAGGCGCTGAAAAGCTGGTCACTCGCTTTGTTGTTGTATAAAAATGCGCCCGCCATATACCAGCCCTTTTTAAAAGCATAGTCGGCAGTAATACTTCCGCTAACCGCAACGTTTTTAAACTTGCTGTCGTTCCAGTCGTGGAAATACGAAACCTCTCCTTTAAATCCGGCATTCTTAATGTTTCCCGCCCAGCCGAAACCCACAAACACATCGCGCTGATAGTTGCCCGCCATGATTTGAAAATCGTAATTGCGTTTGTTGAAAGCATACTTAACAGCGCCTACCATTTTTTCTTTATCGCGCGAAGGAGAAAAAGCCACTTCGATATTACTAAACGATGAAATGTTGTAGAGCACTTTCAATGCATCGGCACCGGGGCGCTCTTCATAATCAAAATCGAGAAAATTGTAAGTATTAAAAATGTCGTTCGGATTCCATGCCAGATTAATGCCCCAGTTGAGTCGTTGCCTGCCCAATCGTATTTGCCATTTTTCATTCTGCCAATCGAGATAAAGCCGGTCGAGCATGGTGTGGAGAATGACCGGGTATCTGTCAACGAGTGTAAATGAGAGGTCAACAATACCGGCATCGGTTCCTAACAGTTTGCCGTAGTCGGGCATAAATTTTTGTTGCTCCTGATGAAAAGCCGTGTGCCGCAGTTCAGCCGCAATAGTGAACGAAGAAACCGGATGAATCTTAAGATTGATGCGGTTGTGATACAAACTTGTGGCGTTGAGTGTGTTGCCGTCTTCCACAAAATTGATGATGCCAAGATTTTTGATATAACCTCTTACCGACAAATAATCAGAAACCGGTTTACGCTGCGCAGAAAGCAATAAGCTGAAAAGAAAGAAGGCAAATACTAATGGTAATCTCTTTTTCATGCATGAATGTCTGTGTTTCTATTTGAGAGACTTCATGTTTTGCGTGCTGAAAAAATCATCGCTGATGGGTTGGTCGAAAGTGAGCGATTTGTAAATTATTATTGTTTTGTTGCCCGGCTTGTCGGCAGGTGTCATAGTCATTTGCGTGGGAAGCAATCTTCCACCCATCATTTTTATTTCCGTGCTAATCATGGTATTGACCAATTCGCCTTCCTCATCATACGATTCGGTTTTCAGTTGCAGAAAATCCTTCTTGTCAATCCACACCAGCACTTTACCCCACACTACTGCGGCATTGGGTTTGGGTATGAGCTGAATTTTCCAGCACTCGTGCCCCGCCACCGTTTCGCTGCCGGCAATGGTTTGGTCATAGTCGTTGGTGATAGATGATTCTTTCACCAAATCATCGTTGGTAAAATCGGTTCCCATCCATGACTGAGCCATCATAGAAGGCGGAAGTTTGATGGTGCGCTCCAACGAGGGAATCCAGTTCCATACTTCTTTTTTGCGCTTGAGGTAAGTAATGCCCTTTTCTTTGGCAGGCGATAGCAGTTGAATCAATGAATAGTCATCGCCCTTTGCCCAAATTCTCAATTCCATTTCGCGGGTGTAAGCCGGACGAACGGTTTTTACAGCCATTTGCCCCTGCATAGTTTTACCACGCATTTGCTCTTCCGATTTTTTAATGATGTCGGAAGCGGAAGGAGTTTGTAGCGTGAGCGACAAAGAAAAAACAACAGCAAAAAACGGAAACAGTTTTGTCATTTGGCGTAAGCTTTATGTGATGCTGCTTTACAACTAAACGAATCTATTAAATCAGCGCAAGCATTTTAAATCTGCTACTTACTCCTCCGCACTATTCTTCATTTTCATTAAAGCCGCATAAGCGTTTCGGGTAATAATTTTTTTGTTGCTCCACTCTTCTCTGTTTGGTGTGATGATTTCAATATTGCCCTTGTCACTCACACCGGTTTGCACTTCGGTGAGTTCAAAGTTGTTGTTGCCGATATCGGTAAATACATAATTTTTGTTTTGCCAGCGAACAACGGCTTCTTCGGGAACGGTGAGTGCATCATTGCTCCGGATATTTATTTCGGCATTCATAAACATGCCGGGCAAAAGTTCTTTGTCATACTTTTTAAAATGGCAATGCACTTCGGCTGCACGATTAGCATCTAAGTTGCGGCTTACTAAAATTATTTCGGCATCATATTTTTTCTCCGGATCCTGATTGGCGTACGCCATTACTTTTTGCCCTATGGAAAGCTTATTCACGTCTTTTTCAAACACGGTGAGATTCAAATGAACGTCTTCGGGATTTACCAATTCAAACAACACATCGGTAGGGCTTACATAGCGCCCGATGTTTACATCAACAGCCGATACAAAACCGGTTATGGGTGAATACACATTTACGCTACGCGATAAATTGTCTTCGTTGAGTGTGGCGGGATTGATGCCAATCAGTTGTAGTTTTTCGCTGAGCGATTTCACTAACACCTTCTGACTTTCATAATCGGCTTTTGCCTGCTGAAATGTTTTGTCGCTGTTGGCTTTGGTAGCGTTCAGTTCTTTTTGGCGATTAAAATCTGCTTCCGAGAAACTGAGTTTTGCTTTAGCCATCAGGTAATCTTGTTGTAGTTGAATGTATTGAGGGTCTTCCAACACAGCCAGCACTTCGCCTTTGCTAATGTGCATACCCGGCAACAGTTTGGTAGATTTTAAGTAACCGCCCAACGGAAAGCTGATGCTTACCATATTTTGTGGCGGCACATCAATGGCTCCGTTTACTTTCAGCACCGATGAAATGGTTTTTACTTCGGCTGTGCCAGTTTGTATGCTGGCAATTTTCATTTGCTCGGTGGTGAGCGAAACGCTGTTTTCGTTGGCGTTTGTCTGCTTTGTTTCATTGGTTTTTTGGCTGCTGTTGCATGCCGAAAAGAATATACTGAGGATAATGAGATACTTTTTCATGGTTAATGATTTATTGTTTTCCCAAAATTTTTTCCAATTCAAAAACCGATTGATTGTATTGATGAATCAGGTCGGTGTATTCGCTTTTTATGCCAATACTTTGGTGGAGCAACATGCTCCATTCTAGGTAACTGATTTCGCCTGCGGCAAACTGACGGTTGGCTGTTTCAATAATAGTAGAAGCGTTGTTCAGCACCGAACTTTCATAGTAAGTTAGACTCTGCTCATACTTTTTTACGTTGGCAACTACCGCATCAAATGCAGTAAAGAGTTTTTGTTTTTCCAACGCAAAATCGTTTTGTGCTTTCAGCCAGTTCTTTTTTGCTGCCGCAATTTTTGCTGCTTGTCCGCTAAAGAAGATGGGAATAGATATGCCGGCATTTACTGTATTAAAACGTTTGTTGGCATTGAAGTAAGTATCGCTTCCATTCACATTTTGCAAACCGATGATGGACATGTTGTTGTAACCCACGTTAAAATCGGGCGCCAGTTTGTTGCGCTCCAATTTCCATTGGTGCTTATACAGGTTCATCAAATGTGTTTCGCGAATAAGCAAAGGGCTGGATGCTAACTGCGAAGTATCGGGCAATGAAATGAGCAGGTATTTCTGGGCTCCAATTTCCGGCTCATAAAAAACAGAGTCATTCAGTAAGCGATTAAATTGCTGAAGCGAAATGCTTAAATCGCTTTTCAGCATTTGCAGTTGATTGGCAATTTGGCTGCGCGAAGCTGTAGCTGTAGTTTTCTCCAGTAGGTTGGTTTCGCCTTTCTCATAACGCAGGGTTGCCTTTTGTAAGAACGCATCATAAATACTATCTGCAAAGAACAACAGCTTTTGCTTCTCGCGCATGTTCAAAATTTGATAGTAAAACGACTTTACCTGCACGCGGGTTTCCAACTCGGTCAGTTTGGTTTCGCTTTGTGCTATCTGATAAATTTCGTTCAGCACTTTCTTTTGCTGCACGTAAACACCCGGAAAGCTGAAGCCTTGCGAAATGCCGAATCGTGTATCGTTGTAAATGGTGTTTATCTGACCGTATTCGGCAATCACATTCGTTTTGCTAACGTCCAGATAGCTTCGCTTTAATTTTTCATTTGCTTGCTCGTTGATTTGAGCGCTTCGCAAAGTGAGGTTATTCTTATGCGCAATATTTAACGCCTGCTCTAGGGAAATAATTTGTTGCGCATCGGCAAGCTGGGTAGAAAAAATCAAAGCGATAACGGTGGCAACCGTAGCAACAGATTTTTTCATTTTTCTCTCCATAAATGTTTCATACAACACATAAAGAATAGGCAACACAAAAAGTGTGAGCAGCGTGGTAGAAACAATTCCGCCAATAACCACTGTAGCTAAGGGCCGCTGGACTTCAGCACCGGCACCGTTGCTAACCGCCATGGGAATAAAACCAAGCGAAGGAGCGAGTGCGGTCATAAGCACCGAGCGTAAACGAATTTTAGTTCCCTGAATCACAATTCTGCGACCGTCTGTCCAGCCTTCACTTTTCAAGCGTTTGAATTCGGCAATCAACACAATGCCGTTCAGCACTGCCACACCAAACAAAGCGATGAAACCCACACCTGCCGAGATGCTGAAATTCATTCCGCGCAACCATAAAGCAAGAATACCACCAATGGCAGAAAGCGGAATGGCCGTGTAGATAAGAATGCTTTCGCCAATAGTGCCAATGGCGAAGTACAGCAACAAGAAAATGAGTAACAGCGCTACCGGAACAGCTACCGACAATCGTTGCTTAGCCGCCTGTAGGTTTTCAAAAGTCCCGCCATAGGTTACATAGTAGCCCGCAGGAAACTTGATTTGCTTTTCAGTTTTATGTTGCAGTTCATTCACAATGGTTTGCACATCACGCCCGCGAACATTAAAGCCCACCACAATTCTGCGCTTGGTTTCCTCGCGCTGAATTTGATTTGGTCCTTCAATCACATTTATATCGGCTACCTGATACAATGGCACCTGCGCACCGCTTGGCGTAGCGATTAAGAGATTCTGCACATCGGTTACATCTCTGCGCAACTCGTTGCCTACACGCACTACCAAATCAAAGCGTTTTTCGCCTTCATATACCATGCCGGTGCTTTGTCCGGCAAAAGCCGCGTTAAGCGTGCGGTTCACATCCGAAATATTTAAACCAAATTTGGCAATGGCATCGCGCTTGTAACTCACCACCACCTGCGGCATACCGGTAACGCTCTCTACATACAAATCTTTGGCGCCATCTACTGTTTCAATAATGCCACCAAGTTTTTGCGAATACAATGCCAGCGTATCCAGGTCTTCACCAAAAATTTTGCAAACCACATCTTGCCGTGCACCGGTCATCAATTCATTAAAACGCATTTGCACAGGAAACTGAAAACCGGTGGTTAATCCGGGCACTACTTGCAAGGCGGCACTCATCTTCTCCGCCAATTCGGGAAATGTTTTTGCTGAGGTCCATTCTTTTTTGGGTTTCAGAATCACCATCATGTCGCCTGTTTCAATGGGCATAGGGTCGGTGGGAATTTCAC
>CAZBPG010000145.1:0-6936 GCA_964493695.1 uncultured Chitinophaga sp.
TGGCTCATTGGTTTGGCGCGTATGCCTCTATGGGGTAGTGTGAATCTCTATCATTCTCACCCGATTAACGACTGAACCGAAAATAGTTGTTTAATGCGGGCTGAAGCCCGCTATTTTGTACCGGCAACTTGAGTTACTTATACATATTATCCGGTTTTGAATCCGTAGGATTCATAGATTGGTAGAAACGAAAAACAGCCATAAAAGCGACCACGTAGTGGTCGAACAAATGTTTGACCACTACGTGGCCAAGGTGGGGTGTTTATTTGATTACTACCAAGCTGTTATCCCTACGGGATAAATGCAAACCTCACACCCGGCAGATAGAATGGCTCATTGGTTTGGCGCGTATGCCTCTATGGGGTAGTGTGAATCTCTATCATTCTCACCCGATTAACGACTGAACCGAAGTTAGGGGGAAATTAGGGGAAACAAACTACCTGATGTCCTGATTTACCAATTTCCTGTTGCCCTGCTGTCCTAATGCCCTAATTCCCTCCACCGGTTTATTAATGCACCACCAGTTTAGCAGCAAAGCAGTTATTGCCCCTACGAAGTTGCACGGCATATACGCCCGGGTTTAAATCTTTTACATCCATCACCGCACTTGTTGCCCGGGCCGGGAAGATGCCCTGCAGGCGAAGCTTACCGTATAAATCGTAAACACGAATATCATAGTCCTCCGCTGAAGTATAATTTATTTCTACCGTTACGGTAGTGTTAGCCGGGTTAGGATAAACCCTTATAGAAGGCCGGCCATTACCGCCTCCTCCGTTGTACGGATAAAAAGTCTGCACCCCGCTGTAAAAATCGCCAATAGCCGTATGCGCTTTAAGGCGGTAAAAGTAAGGCGGGTTTTGGGTAAGGGCAATAGTAGCCGACAGGTTATGGGGCAGGGTATCGTTAATACTGTCCGGTGTGGCGGCAACTATACTGTCGAAGCCGCCCGTATAGGTGCCGTATTCAAAAGTAAAAGTGGCGGGCAAACTGAAATTATCAATGCGGCCGTTAAGCGTAGCCGAAACGGGAGAGGTAACCGTGGCCGGTGTGGCCTCGAGGTTGGTAAAAAGGCCGAGGGCAAAGGAAATGGTGCTGCCTACAAAATCGCCAGCACTGGTATGCGCTTTAATGCGGTAATGATACTGGGTAAGCGGCAGCAGGCCGGTTACCTCAGCCGATATGGTGTGCGTTTGGGTATCGTTAACGGCAGCCGGTGTGGCTACCACAGAGCGGCTGAAATTAGTACCGGTGTCGTATTCGAAAGTAAGGGTAGCCGGTAACCGGCAACCGGTAATGCTACCGTTAAAGGTAGCGGTGTTGCTGCCCGCGTTGGTAAGCGGCAGGGTTTCAATACCCGACACTACAGTGCCTAAAGTAAAGGCCATTAACTTACCCATATAAACGTTGCTGCCGTTGCCTTTTAACCGGTAGTAATAAGTAACATAAGGCTGAAGGCCCTGTAAACCGAGGGTAACCTCATGCGGCAGGGTATCGCTCACCACTGCGGGGCTGGCGGCTATGGTGGTGCCCAGTGCCTGGGTAGTGCCGTACTCAAAATACAAATTGGTGGTACCGGGCAGTTTATCTACCCGGCCGGTTAAAGTGGCACCGGTGGCAGTAAGGTCGGTTACCCAGCCTGTTTCAAAAGTATAGTCGGGCTTGCGGGTATAAAAACTTCCCCGCTCGCTAATGGCCGCACCGGCCAGTGTGGTTGCCCGTATGCGGTAGTAATAGGTAGTGTCGGGTATTAACGGAGCAAAGTAGGTGCTGTACTCAAAAACAGCCAGGGTATCGCTGAGTGCCTGTGCCGGATACGCACCGCCATAGGTATTGGTAAAATTAGAATCGGCCGCATAAAAAACGGTGTAGGCACCCGGATGGCCGTGGGTGTTAACCCCGGCATAAATAATAGCGGTAACCGAATCGGTCATGGTAGCCCCCACTAACTGCACTTCGGGCAAAGCCGATTCGGTATAGAACCATACCCGGCCATTGTTACCGCCCACCACCCCCTGAGTGGCATTGTAAAAAACCACGGTATTCAGGCGCTGGTCTTCATCGCAGTCGGGCAGCAATTGCGGCACCCAGTTAAGGCCGGCATCAACGGTTTTGAGTAAAGTGGCGCTGTCGCCCGCTATGTAACCTGTTTTTGAATCGGTGAACGTAATATCATTTAAGCCCCCACCGTCTTCATCAACGATGGTAGCCCAATTTTGTCCCCCGTCTGTTGTTTTAAAAATGGTACGGATAGAATCGCGCAGGCCGCCCACAATATAGCCGGTGGTGGCGTTGGCAAAGGCAATGGCGTTAAGGTTTCTGTCGGGCACCGGTGCCGGTACCGGTGTCCAGGTGCTGCCTCCGTTGGTGGTTCTTAAGCACCGTAGCACTGTCGCCTACGGCATAACCGGTTAAACTGTTTGCAAAAGAAATATCGTTCAGCATACCACCGGCAGCATCCATCACCACTGCCCAGCTGGCACCTCTGTTGTGGGTGCGCAGAATAGTGCGGTGGTTTATATCTCCGCCTGCAATAAAACCGGTATCGGTGTTAAGAAAAGTAACGGCATTAAAATCTCTTTGTACCGGTGCCGTTACCGGTGTCCATGCCGTTCCACCGTTAACGGTAGCCAGTATAACTCCGCTATCCCCCACCGCAAAGCCTGTTAGGCTATCGGTAAAGAATATAGATTTTAACCAGGGACCGGGCTGGTCTAACATCACTGTCCAGTTGTTTCCGCCATCAACCGTTTTTAAAACGGATTGCACAGAATCGTTCGACCGGTTGCCACCGGCTGCATAATACGTAAGCCCACCGGCATAAACTATTTTATTCCAATCGCGGTTAACCGGGTATATGGCGTTACCCCAGTGCAACCCTCCATCATCAGTTCGTATTATCCGCCCACCGTAGCCTGCTCCAAGGCCATTTATGGGATTACTAAAAGCAATTGACTTGTTCCACGGTGCTAAACCATCATGTTCATTTTCCACCCAAGACAGCCCATAGTCTGAAGACAAAAACATTATTTGAACCGAATCATTTGATTCACTTCCTCCCCCTATGGCAATATGCCCCTGTATGGGAATAGCCACGGTGTTAATATCAAAACTAGCAGTAGGGTTGTAACTATACCATTGCTGTGCACTAACAAAATCTGCTATTGTGCAACACATCACCATAAAGATAAACCGGAAGCCGTGTTTCAATTTACTCATCTTTGATTCGGTTATTACGTTCTATATAAAACAATTCTGTTACTTGAAAGGGAAATGAACCGGAGGTTACTTTTCGATAATTATTTTTTTGCAGTATAAATGTTGCTCAGACATAAAGCGAAGCATATAAAATCCTGCGGTTACATCGCTTAAGTCTATTTGCAATCGCCTGTTTCCCGTTGTCACCTTAATTTCTTTTACCAGCCGCCCTTGCAAGTCAAACAACTGAATTGCGTTATTGTTTCCTGCCGGTTGCTGTGTTTCAATAAGCAAAATATTTTTTGCAGGATTCGGATACACTTTAATACCATCATCCTGCACCGAAGGAATGTAATTGTAGCTGTCTATTACATTAATGCGGAAACCATCGAAGCTCAGTTTGTCTAACAGCAATCTCGAATCGCCCTTTACATCCCGCTGACAAGGCACTATCTCCATTGCTGCGCTGTCGGGAACGGAAAGGGTATCATAATAATAAAGTATCATTTCAAAAGGAGTAAGCACCGCTACCGTATCAGCAGATGTCATATAGCCGCCACCTATCCGCTGCCCTGCCTTAAACAGGCTGAGCTGAATGGTCATAGTATCGCCATTTACCGGAAAGTAAGCATAGTAGCCGTTTAATACATCGTGCTTACCGGCTATGGCAAACCCCGGTTCGTATGAAAAATTATGTGAGCCATGCCCCATGCGCGTATTCAAAAGCGACCCATCAAAAGCATAGGCCTGAATCTGGCAGGCATAGTCGTCAGGTGTCTGAAACAAAGTGCGGGTTACATGAGGGGGGGCAATACCCTGGCTAAAACTGCCGGGCAAATATTTCCAGTATTCCCAATCCAGCAGTTCTAAAAAACTATAGGCATACCAGTCATCGAAACTGCCGTTTTCAACTGCGGGTGCGGCAGCCGGCTGAAACGAGATATCATCTACCGCTAAATAATTAGCGGAATTATACGAAGGGTTTTGAGTCTGCATGTCTAACGAAAGAAAAGCGAGCACCAAACTATCGGGCGTTATACCCGAAGAATAATTTACCGGAAACGACATACGCTGGTACTGCCCACCGGAGTTGCCTGACAATTTAATGTTTTGGAAAGCGACCGTAGTGTTGGCGGTATAAAGCCTAAGCCATACCAGTGCGCTGTCGCCCGGGGCATTGTTAAAGTTGGCGTAAAAAATTAAAGAATCGGGACGGTAATGAAAGGGCTGCGCATCAATAAAATCAATGCCGCTAGAGCCTTGCGCTGTAGCTGTAAACCGGCAATTTGCCAAAACATTTTGGTAAGATAACTTAGGTGCATACCCACCGGTGCGGCCCGGTACCTGCTCATAATCCTGCCCAACAACACTCCAGCCCGAAGGCAACTGCACGGTGGTGTTTTGCCACCGGTTAAAATCCCAGTTGGGTATTTCGGGCACACCGGTATATAATTTGCGTGTGTTGCCATAGTAAACATTGCTGCCTGCTGTAACTTTTATGCGGTAGAAATAAAACCCCGTATCCGGTGATAAACCACCCGCTATAGCCACAGGATAATCGGGAAAGGTATCGTTTAAAGCTACTGTGCCAGCTGTCACCTCATTACCAAAAGCGGTTGTGGTACCGTATTCAAAACTAACCGGTACCGGTGTGGCAAAATAAAATCCGCTGATACTTCCGTGTAAAACAGCCGAAGTATCGGTTACGGCTGTGGCTGAATCGGTTTCAAAAACGTTATTTCCAAAACCGCCTGCAGTAAAAAATGTTCGGGTTGTTCCGTAGTAGGTATAAGAACCTGCCATTCCCTTTAACCGGTAGTAGTAACCGGTAAGAGGCAGTAGTGTATTTGCCGAACCTGAAATCTGATACAGCATAGTATCGTTCACCTGTGCCGGAAATGCAGATACTTCCATTGCCTGCGCAAAGGAAGGGGTGGTGTCGAATTCAAAAGATAAACTCAGGGGCAAAGCTGCACTATCCACCGTTCCGTTTAAAATAGCCGAAGTATAAGTAACTGCACTGGGCTGCTCGGTACTAAAAGTGCGGTAGGGTACCGGTAGCCGGTACACGTACAGCAAACCGGCTTGTCCGGCTACTACTCCAAAATCTTCTGCAGCAAACTTTACGGCTCTTATCTGTTCATTACCGGTAAGGTTTATATCTATTACCACAGGCACCCAGTTAGTGCCGCCATCGGTTGTTTTAAGCACCGTGGCACTGTCGCCTACGGCATAACCTGTTAAACTGTTTACAAACGAAATATCGTTCAGTATGCCACCGGTGACATCCATCACCACTACCCAGTTTACTCCTCCGTTATAAGTACGCAGAATAGTGCGGTGGGTAACATCTCCTCCCGCTATAAAACCGGTATCGGTATTGAGAAAAGTAACGGCATTAAAATCTCTTTGCACCGGTGCCGCTACCGGTGGCCATGCTGTTCCACCGTTAACGGTAGCCAGTATAACTCCGCTATCCCCCACCGCAAAACCGGTTAGGCTATCGGTAAAGAATATAGATTTTAACCAGGGACCGGGCTGGTCTAACATCACCAACCAGTTGTCGCCTCCATCAATCGTTTTTAGAATAGTTTGCACCGAGTCGTTCGACCTGTTGCCCCCGGCTATAAGATAGGTTTGTGCATTTACGTGTAATATTTTATTAAAGTCACGGTTAATGGGGTAAGCATCGTAGCCCCAGTTAGCCCCCCCGTCATAGCTTCGCACTATCCTTCCGTTATAACCGGCACCAATACCGTCTGCTACGTTCGCAAAGGCAATTGATTTGTTCCAGTTGCCTAATCCGTCATGAGCATTCTCTGTCCAGGTCTGTCCGAAATCGTTCGACAAAAACATCACCTGTGCCGAGTCGTCCGTTTCCCATCCTCCTCCTATGGCAATATTTCCCGGCTGAGGAATAGCCACGGTATTAATATCAAAACCAGCCGTGGGGTTATAACTATACCATTGTTGAGCTGCAACCAAACCCGGCAGCATGTAACACACAATCATCACAATAATTTGTATCATGTTTTTCATTTTATCTCAAAAATCAAGGGAGCAAAATAATCCATTGCCAACGTCATGTGTCGGGCATTTTCAACATACCGGTGTTGAAAACATTAATGCAGAATTACCCAGTTATCGATAGTTCCCTGGAAGAAAAACTGGCTGCCGTTGCAAGGCAGCAGAGGGTCGGCATCGCGGGCGTCTTTCGAAATTATCATGGTGTCGCGCGTCATTACTCCTTTACTCATATAACAGGCAAAAAGTTTATCTGTCATTAAATCGAAATATGAAACCTTGCGCATGGTACTATTAACATCCTGTAATTGAATGGCAATATCCGAACCGGTTTGGTTGCTGCTGTGGTAGCCGATATGCTGACCCGACCAAACAGTATCGCCCGGACTTAGTGTAGGGCTAATATTTACATGGAAAATAGTTATCCAGAAAGCCGGCATACCGAACGGGCGTATGAGAATCTGAGTACCGGTCCACTCATTCAGGGTATCTACTACCACTCCGTTTACCGGTGAAAATATTTTAATGGTAGTCCAGTCAATATTCGTATACGGGCGGTAATAATGTTTCATACTCCGGCAGGCTTCGTAACTGTCAGAATAATCGTGCCCGGCACCGGACCTGAAGCGCGAAATCTTTTCAATCTTGTCTAACTCTATGTAGTCCTTAAGAATGAACTTGGGCAGCCCGTATAAAGCCGTGTAATAATACTGATCA
>CAZBPG010000146.1:0-6883 GCA_964493695.1 uncultured Chitinophaga sp.
GAACACCATAAGAAAGTAACTTTTGATGAAGAATACAGGCGGTTCATGAAAATCTATCAGCAATCGTTGCATTAACTGTGCAATAAGCCTGCCTGCCGGCAGGCAGGGTTTATAAGGTTTTTTTGACAATAGCATTTAATTCTACTAAGGTTTTAAATGCAGCTTTCATAAATCTTTTTCACACCATTAACAACTGAACCCAAAAAATCTCTCCTTTTGCCCTAAAACCCTCACTTTTCACCCTCCAAATCAAACCTGATTTGCTCCGGATGACTCTTCACGCCCTCAAAATCGCTCCTCATCGGCTCAAAATCGCTCCTCTCGTCATCAAAATCGCTCTTCATCGCCTTCAGATTCAACCTTTCACCGTCAGTATTACACCTTTCACTGCCAGGATGACATCTCTTCCCCTCCAAACGACTCCTCTTACCCTTCAGATGAGTTCCGATTTTCTCCTTTTCTCCGCGTTCCCGTCTCGGCTCAGCCGAGACGGAGGTGGTGGCTGTTTGATTTTTCATCTGCTCATCTGCCATCATCTCATCACCTCATCCTCCCTCTTTTTTATTCCACCGCCACAGGTAACAGTAAGCCTGCGCGTTGTGCCAAACAAAGCCCGTTTTGTTAGTGTTTTTCATTGGTAAAATGTGTATAATTATTTGAATCTATTGCCTGTTGCCTTCGTAAGAAAATGAAACAGGCACCTTGGTTTTTTCCGTGAAGAATTTTTGTAAAACAGAGGACGTATGAAAAAACCTTTTCTCCACCAAACCACCCTTACTATTGTCTTGCTGATGTGGCTTGTCTGCCCGCAGGCCATGTTTGCCCAATGCAACAATGCCGATTTTGAAGACGGCACCTTAAGCGGCTGGACTGGTACCTACGGCAATGGTACCTGCACCGGTACCATGAGCGGAGGTAACTGCAGCGCCTGTTACACACCGGACCCTTTTCAGCACAACCTTATCAATCAGGGGCCCAATAACCAGCCGGCTACCGGCAATGCGGGTTTCAATCACTTCATCATGAGTTCCGGTTACGACCCTATTGCGGGCGGAAACAATTTACCGGTGGTATACAATCCCGGTTCTTATTCCATCCGCCTGGGCGATGCCCACGCCAACGATGCGGGGCACGGAGGAGGGGAGTCAATCAAATACCGTTTTACTGTAACCCCCAATAACTGCAATTTTATTTACCACTATGCTGTGGTGCTGAAAGACGGAGGCCACACCAACAGCCAGCAGCCTTATTTTAAAATAGGCATGACAGACGGTAACAACAACACCATTGATTGCGCCACTTACGATGTAGATGCCACCACGGCTCAAACCATCGGAGGGTTTGTGACCAACGGAAGTATTTCGTACAAAACCTGGTCAACGGTTTCTATTCCGCTCAATGCCTACATGGGCCAGTCGGTAAGTATTGTGTTTTCCACCCGCGATTGCGCCCCTAACGGCTGCGAAGGAAGCCACTGGGCTTATGCCTATATTGATGCACAGTGCAGTTCGCTGGATATAGGCACTACTTCACCCACTATCTGCACCGGTCAAAATGTTACGCTCACCGCACCGGATGGTGCCGCCAGTTATTCATGGACCGGTCCCGGTATAGTATCGGGTGCCAATTCGCAGCAATGTGTGGTGAACCTTCCCGGAGATTATCAGGTTGATATGACCACCTTCGGCACCGTACCCTGCGATTTTACATTGACCAAAACCATATTGGTTGACCCGAACAGTCCGGTAGCTAATTTTACCCCTACTGCTTTTTGTGCAGGTGTTCCTACTGCATTCACTGATATTTCAACACCGGTTGGTGCGGCTACCAGTTGGGCGTGGGATTTTAATAGCGATGGAATTACCGATGCCACTGCTCAAAACCCCTCTTACACTTTTGCCACTGCAGGAACGTATCCGGTGCGCCTGCAGATTGGTGCACCACCCTGCATAGATGACACCACCATTAATGTAACCGTTGCTGCTATGCCCACTTCTGCCTTTACGGCTGCCTCATCGGTATGTGCCGGGGCGAATTCGTTAATTACTTACACGGGAACCGCTCCTTCAAATGCCGTTTACACCTGGAATTTTGCAGGCGGAACGGTGGTGTCCGGCAGCGGTCAGGGCCCTTATCAGGTAAACTGGTTAACCGGTGGGGTAAGAAATGTTACGCTGTCGGTTGCGGCCAACGGCTGCTCTTCAGTGGTTACTACCGTACCGGTAACGGTTAATGCCATTCCGGTGGTTGCCGTCAACCCCGATGTTGTCATTTGCACCGGTGAGAGCACCACACTTACCGCTTCGGGAGCCGCTAATTATAATTGGTCTGCCGCAGCCGGTTTAAGCAGCATTACCGGAACAAGTGTAACAGCTTCTCCTGTGTTCAGTACCACCTATTCAGTTACCGGAACATCATCCGGTTGTTCAGATTCGGCTTCAGTAACCGTTACCGTAAACCCGGTACCGGTGTCAAATTTTACGGCCAACACACCGGTGTGTGTAGGAGAAAACTCGCTGATTACTTATACCGGCACAACACTGCCTAATGCCGCTTACACCTGGAACTTTGCAGGGGGAACAGTCGTATCCGGCAGCGGTCAGGGGCCTTATCAGGTCAACTGGTCATCTGCCGGTGTAAAAAATGTTACACTGTCGGTTACTGCTGCAGGTTGTACTTCTCCGCCTACAAATGTGCGGGTAACGGTTAATCCTATTCCGGTAGTTACCGTAAGTCCGGATGTGGCTATATGTGCCGGTGAAAGCACTGCGCTCACGGCATCAGGTGCGGGCACTTACAACTGGGCTCCGGCAAACGGGTTAAGCACCCTCACCGGTGCGAACGTTACCGCTGCACCTTTGGCAACCACTACTTACAGGGTAACGGGAACCTCTTTGGGCTGTTCAGATTCCGTTCCGGTAACGGTAACGGTTAATCCAATACCGGTAGTTACCGTAAGCCCGAACGTGGATATTTGTGCAGGTGCCAATGCTGTAATTAACGCCTCCGGAGCCAATACCTATAGCTGGTCTCCTACATCAGGGTTAAGTGCCGCCACCGGTGCAAGCGTTACTGCCACACCTGCTTCTGCTATTACCTATTCCGTTACCGGGACATCTTTGGGATGTTCCGCTTCAACTTCGGTAACCGTTACGGTTAAGCCTATACCAAATTCCTCTTTTACTGCTTCCTCACCGGTATGTGCCGGGGCAGACGCAGCAGTTACTTACACGGGTTCAGCACCATCAAATGCGGTTTATAACTGGAATTTTGCCGGTGGAACAATTATGTCAGGTGCAGGTCAGGGACCTTATCAGGTAAGATGGTCAACAGGAGGAACAAAGAACGTTACGCTTACAGTTACCTTAAACGGCTGCACCTCACCGGTAACCACCGTACCGGTAACGGTCAATGCCATTCCGGTAGTTATGGTAACTCCAAACATTGCCATTTGCGCAGGCGCAGGCACCACACTTACCGCCAGCGGAGCCAATACTTACAACTGGTCTCCGTCTGTTGGCTTAAGCGGTACTGCGGGGGCAAGTTTAACGGCTGCACCTGTATCTACCACTACCTATTCGGTTACAGGAACATCTTTAGGTTGTGTTGATTCCGCTTCGGTAACAGTAAGCATAAAACCTATTCCCACTTCTGCATTCACGGCTGTTTCTCCGGTATGCGCGGGAGCAAACTCGGCAATTACTTATACGGGGTCTGCACCGGTCAATGCCACCTACACCTGGAATTTTGCAGGCGGAACGGTGGTGTCCGGCAGCGGTCAGGGTCCTTACCAGGTTAAATGGGCTACCGGAGGAATAAAAAATGTAACCTTAGTAGTTACCCTGAACGGCTGCTCTTCTCCGCTTACCACGGTACCGGTAACGGTTAATGCCATTCCTGTAATTACCTTAACTCCAAATGTTGCCATCTGCGCAGGCGAAAGCACTACACTTACTGCATCAGGTGCCGGCACTTACAGTTGGGCTCCTGCAACCGGACTAAGTGCGAATAGCGGTTCGGATGTTACAGCTACTCCCGTTTCTACAATTACTTACACAGTAACCGGAACAACTTCCGGTTGCTCTGCCTCAGCTTCTGTTACGGTGACAGTTAATCCGATACCTGTTTCAGCGTTTACCGCTACCTCACCGGTGTGTGAAGGGGCAAACGCGGTTATTACCTACACGGGAACGGCTCCTGCTAATGCTGCTTACAACTGGAATTTTGCCGGAGGAACCATAGTATCCGGTACCGGTCAGGGACCCTATCAGGTTAAATGGGCTACAGACGGAATAAAAAATGTTACCCTAAGTGTTACTTCCATAGGCTGTGCTTCTCCGGTAACCACCGTACCGGTGACGGTAAACCCGATTCCGGTGGTTACGGTAAGCCCGAACGCAGCGATTTGTGCAGGCGAAGGCACCACACTTACTGCATCAGGTGCCTCTATCTATAGTTGGATTCCCGCTGGTGGATTAAATACAAGCACCGGTGCAAGTGCCATAGCTACACCGGCTGTTACTACTACTTATACTGTAACAGGAACTTCGGAAGGATGCAGCGGAACTGCAACGGTAACCGTAGCGGTAACACCTGTTCCGGTGGCAGCTTTTAGCCCGCAGGCAGGGCAGTGTATCACAGCCAATAGTTTTGGTTTTCAGGCAAGCGGAAGCTTTTTGCCTTCGGCTACTTTTGCCTGGGACTTTGGCACTAATGCGAATCCGGCAACTTCCACTTCTAAAAATCAGAACGTTGTGTTTTCTTCTGTAGGGAGCCATACCGTTAGCCTTACCATCACTCAAAACGGTTGTGTGAGTAATGTATATACCGATGTGGTGAATATTTATTCAATGCCTGTTGCAGACTTTACAGCCGATACTTTACTGGGTTGTCAGAACCTGCCGGTTTGTTTTACCGCCAATTCAACCGGTAATGGTCCGCTTGTTTACCAATGGAACTTTGGTGACGGAGTTACTTCTGCTTTGCAGAATCCATGTCATACTTACCCTGTCGCGGGAGATTACACAGTCACCCTGCAGGTTACTTCAGCCGAGGGTTGCAAAGACGATTCAGTAGTGCCGGGGATGATTCAGATAATAGCCAATCCGGTGGCAGCATTTTCTTTAAGCAGCACCACTATTCAGCTTCCATCCACAACCGTTGAGTTGGCAAATACCAGTCAGCACGCTGTTTCTTACTTATGGCTGTTTGGCGATTCACTCGTTTCAACCGTGGAGAATCCGGGAACGGTTGATTTTACCGCACCCGGTTATTACCCGGTTAGTTTGTATGCGTATAATGAGTTAGGCTGTGTTGATTCGGCTCAAAAGGCAGTTACCGTATATCAGGAAGAAGTTCTTTTTGTACCGAATGCCTTTACCCCGAATGGCGATGGCAACAATGACTATTTTGAAATTTACGGCAAGAAAGACGGATGGGAACAAATTGAAGTAACCGTGTTTGACCGGTGGGGCGAAAAAGTATTTGAAAGCAACGACCTGAATTTTAAATGGGATGGCACTTATAAAGGAGAAAACATGATGGGGGCAGTTTTTGTTTACCTGCTTCGTATAGTTTACACCAACAACCATGCAGATAAACTGCACAAGGGTAGTTTGACGATGGTGAGATAGGCTTAGTATCCGGCTCTACTCCAGCTTTACAATCTTTTTTACAGAAAGTATTTCTTCGCTTTTTAGGATGAGGAAATACCCCCCTGCGCTCAGTTGCGCTGTGTTTATGATTTTATCTGACTTGCCCGATAAAACTGCTCTGCCCATGTAATCGGCAATTTCATATTCAAAAGGTTTTTCGGTAATGATGTTTATCTGGTTGGTGAAGGGATTGGGATAGATGGAAATGTTTGAAGGAGAAACATCGTTAACAGAAGAAATAATAATAGTTGAGTCGGATCCTTCAATGGCGTAAGCTAAAATAGTTCCGAGACCTGAACCGTTTGATTTGAAGTGTAGATAGCCGAGTAATGTATCAGTATTAGTTACAACTTTCAGAAAATAGTAATAAGGGTCATTGATAGGGACGATATAATTAGTCAAAACACCGCTTGAATTACCTGCCCGGTAGTTTCTTTCAACAAGAACTTCATCGCTTCTCCAAAATGTATCTATGTTTTCCCAAAGTGTATCACCCTACAAAAACTTTCTGGCAACAATGTGATACAAAAAATCATGTTTAGGGAAGTTACCCAATTGATAAACATGAAATATATCGTTTACAGACCTTAAATAACTGCCGGGCGAAGGTTGGATTTGATATGTATAGGTTGCACTGGCAATGTTACCATTCTTATTCATCTCAACCAGGTAATCTGCTACACCGTCCAAGTTTACATCTATGCTTTTTAAACCATTGCCATCATATGCAGGTATTGGGCTATAAACAACAGGAATGTTATAGTCCGGCACATAATCCGTAAAAATCATTCCCTGAGTTTGCCCGGCAGTAATAAAATGAGTTTGGGCTTTAGTATTAAAAATACTTAGCAGATTTGTGAGCAGAAGAAAGAAAATCTTTTCATGCTACCGAAAGTAAACAAAACAGCCGTATCAGTTTAATTGTTTACTTCTTCGCCATTATTCTTTCCAGAATTTCGAGCTGGGCTTTTAAGCGTATGTTTTCTTCTGCGGTCTGCTGCATTTTAGTCCGAAGCTCCATCTGCTCTTTTAGTTGTGCCTTCACCGCATTCAGTTCTGCCAGCAGCGGATTGGGCAGAGGCGGAACGTTCGGGTGATAATGCAGCAGCAGGTTTTCCTGCAACAGCTCGCTTATTTTCATCAGCTTCGGCAGAGGCATTATTCTGGCCTGGTAGTAACCATCCGGTAAACCACCTATTTTTCATCTGCGCCAACTGATGCAGATTTGC
>CAZBPG010000147.1:0-5855 GCA_964493695.1 uncultured Chitinophaga sp.
ACCCCTTTATCTACCAGGTTAAGTGGTGTGTACTATTATCCGAAGAAGTCTAATGAAAAGAAAGAATTTTTTTGAAAGAAAAAAATGCCTCACCCCGCCTCGGCTTAGCCGGGCAGGGGTGAGGCAATAAAACAGGTTTAAACCAACTCAGCAAGTTTCAGCACAGCATCTTCCCTCACCCCTTTATCGGTTTGCTTTAAACTGCAAAGTTCCACCGTGCGGTCGTGTTCGAAAAAGAGATAATAGTTACCGGCAATGGCTTCGTCTAAAAACTTCTTCTTTTCATCGAGCGTAAGCAGCGGGCGGGTATCATAAGCCATTACATACGGCAGGGGTATATGCGCCATGCTCGGGAAAAGGTCGGCACAGTAAGCAATGGTTTTATCACCGATCTTAATAACAGGGGTAAACATGCTTTCGGTATGGCCCGATACGGTTCTTAAAGTAATGTCGGGGTGGATGGCTGTGCTGCCCTCACCGGCAAACTTCAACTGACCGCTTTCCTGTATGGGTAAAATATTTTCTTTAAGGAAAGAAGCTTTTTCGCGGGCATTGGGTTTGGTGGCCCACTCCCAGTGCTTTTCGTTGCTCCAGTAAACCGCATTTTTAAACGCAGGAACCAGCGAACCGCTGGTATCTCTTTTTATCGCTCCGCCACAATGGTCAAAGTGCAGGTGGGAGAGGAGAACATCGGTTACCTCATCAAAACTATAACCCAATGCGTTGATAGATTTTTCTAACGAAGCATCGCCATGCGGTTCGTAATGGCTGAAGAATTTGGCGTCCTGCTTATCGCCAAGGCCACAGTCAATGAGGATGAGTTGTTTGCCGTCTTCAATCAGCATACAGCGCATGCTCCAGGTGCACATGTTGTTGGCATCGGGCGGGTTTAACTTTTGCCACATGGTCTTTGGCACCACGCCAAACATGGCACCGCCATCTAACTTAAAGTAACCGGTATCAATGGTGTGAAGTTTCATGATTTCTTACCACTAAGGGCACGAAGAGCACTAAGAAAAAAAACTTAGTGACCTTAGTGGCCTTGGTGGTTTTTAAAGTTTCTTTTTTAAAGCCAGCATCTTCAAAGCCGCCACCGCACATTCCACTCCCTTGTTGCCATGCTTGCCACCGGCCCGGTCTTTTGCCTGTTGCAAATTATTAGGGGTAATTACACCAAACACAAACGGGGCTTTGGTTTGCAAACTCAAATTCATCAATGCCTGCGATACTGCATTGTTGATGTAAATATCGTGGTCGGTATCGCCTTTTATTACACACCCTAAGGCAAGCACTGCATCGGCTTTCTTTTTTTCGAACAACCATTTGGCAGCTAAAGGTAATTCATACGCACCGGGAACCAGTTCCACAAAAATGTTTTTCTCCTTCACTCCATACTTCTTCAGCGTTTCAACAGCGCCATCGCGAAGCGCAAAGGTTATAGCTTCATTGTATTCGGAAACTACAATGGCAATCTTCAACTTGTTGGTGATAACACCAACAAGGGCTTTGTGTTTTGAAAGGTTTTTGTTTTTAGCTGACATGCTATACTTAATGAGGTGACAAAAAAAGAGGGAAATTTTATTTCCCTCTTTCAAATTTATTGTGCGCTTACTCTGGCAATGTATTTTTCAATATCGCGGCCTTCATCGCTGTTCGGGTATTCATCACGAACTTTTTCGTAAAGCTTTTTGGCTTGTTCGTTTTTCTTCTCGTGCTCATTTGCCAAGCCTGCTTTAAACAAAAAGTAAGGTGTGTAAGCCTGATTTTCGGAATGGCTGGCTGCTTTTTCGTAATACTTAATGGCATCGTCAAACTTGCCGAGTTCTGCATAAGCATCGCCCAAAGCCGAAAGATGAATGGCACCGATAATCGGGTCGTTAGGGCTGCACTTATCGAAATACTTTTTCGCTTCGTCAAATTTCTTTAAGTGAAGACAGCAAACACCGGCACAATAGCTGGCCAGCTTACCGGTTCTGGTAATACCGAATTCGTTGGCAACCTGCGCATATCCTTTATAAGGAGCCGCACCGGTGGCACTTCCGTTTAAAGCAAGCGCAAAAGAATCTTTAGTAAAGGCAAAATCGGCCATGTAAATAGCTTTTTGAGCTTTCAGGTTCTGGTCGGGCAAATATTTCATAAACACATAAAGCAGGGCAACTACTATCAATAACAAAACTCCTCCGCCAATCATTACTTTCTGTTGGTTATCATCTACAAATTGCTGAAGTTTTCCTAACCCGCCTTCAATGTTATCAGTTACGTTTCCTAATTGGTCTGCCATGGTTTGTTTTTAAAATTGAAGTGCGAATATAAAAGGATTGTTTATTCTGTCAAGAAAGGGTAATCTTCCTGTACATAAATGTCTTTATACAGTTCGCTGTTATCCGGATAAGGGGAGTTTTCTGCAAAGGTTACGCAGTCGTCAATTTCTTTTTCAACGCGTGAAACAATCTGGTCTATGTCCTTTTGTGTAGCATATTTCTTTTTCAGGATGGTATGCAGCGTAGTTTCAATGGGGTCCAGTTTTTTGTATTCTTCCACTTCCTCCTTGGTGCGGTACTTTTGCGGGTCGCTCATCGAATGACCTTTGTACCGGTAAGTACACATCTCTAAGAAAGTAGGCCCTTCGCCTTTACGTGCGCGTTCAGCGGCACGCTCTACCGCTTCATGCACCGGTTCGCATTTCATAGCATCTACACTTTCGCTGGGCATATCATAGGCTTCTCCCAGTGTTGAAATCTTAGTTACGTTCGAGGTTCTTCCTACCGATGTTCCCATAGCGTAACCGTTGTTCTCGCAAACAAAAATCACCGGCAGTTTCCAGGTCATGGCCATATTGAAGGTTTCGTGCAGAATCCCCTGGCGGGCGGCACCGTCACCGAAATAACAAATCGTTACGTTATCTTTTTGATTGTATTGGTCGGCAAAAGCAATACCTGCACCGAGTGCAATCTGCGCGCCTACAATTCCGTGTCCGCCAAAGAAACTATGCTCTTTGGAGAAGAAATGCATAGAGCCTCCTTTCCCTTTTGTGCAACCGGTGACCTTGCCGAAAAGTTCTGCCATGGCTTCGTTGCTGCTAATGCCCTTGGCAATGCCTAAGCCGTGGTCGCGGTAAGCGGTAATCATCCGGTCATCGGCACGCAAAGCGCTCATAGTTCCGGCAGCCACCGCCTCCTGACCAATGTATAAATGGCAGAAGCCGCGAATCTTTTGTTCACCGTATAACATGCCAGCGCGCTCTTCAAATCTGCGCAGCCTCAGCATCAGTTCATACCAGTATAAATAGGTCTCTTTGGTTATTTTCGCCATTCAATTTTTCTTTTTAAAGCGGAACGAAAGTAATGTTTCTGAGTAAAATCACACTTCTTAACTTCAAGAATCATGAATCACTTTCGCTGGGTTTTTCGAAGAAGATTAATTGTTTTATTGGAAAGAACGGGGTAGGTAAAACGAACATTATAGATGCTGTTTATTACCAATGCTTAACCAAAAGCTATTTCAACTCAGTTGACCAACAGAATATTCTGTTCGGTAAAGATTTCTTCCGGTTAGAAGGAAGATTTCAGAAACAAGGCGGGGCATTTGAAGTTGTTTACAAACTGCCTGCCAGTAAGCGCAAAGAACTTTTGATAAACGATGTGGCCGTTCCAAAACTCAGTGACCACATCGGCAATTTTCCCTGCATCATCATTTCACCGGATGACAGTCAACTGATACTCGGCAGCAGTGAAGAGCGCAGAAGGTTTTTAGACGGAACAATTTCACAGATAAATCATGAGTACCTGGAGTGGTTGATTGTTTACAACAAAATACTGGCGCAGCGGAACGCTGCACTAAAACAGTTTGCTGAAACAAAACGAACCGATAAACAACTTCTGGAATCGTACGACAAGCAATTAATTCCTCTCGGAGTTAAAATTTACGAAGCCCGGAAGATAGTGATGCAAAAGCTGCAACCAATCTTTCAAAAGTTTTATAAAGAGATTAGTTTAGAAAGAGAACCGGTGAGCTTTAGTTACTACTCTCAGCTAAACGAAAAACCCTTTGATGTGTTGCTGGAGAATAGTCTGAACAGAGATGTAATGCTTCAACGCACCGATGTAGGCGTCCACAAAGATGATATGGAATTCTTTCTGAGTGCAAACAAGATGAAGAAGTTTGGTTCACAAGGACAGCAGAAGAGTTTTATTATTTCTATGAAGTTTGCCCAGTATGAGTTGATTCAGCAAAGTAAACAGTTCAAGCCTTTGCTGCTCATTGACGATATATTCGATAAACTCGATAACGACCGCAGCCAGAAACTGATTGAGTTAATTGCAGGTAACGAATTCGGGCAGGTATTCCTCACCGATACCGATGATGCTCATATCCGCGAAACGCTGAGAGGGCGGGAAGATTTGTTTGAAATAATAGGGGTGTAATCAGAAACGCTGTTTCATTGCCTGTTGAACCCAATCCTTCTTTGCAAATTGTTTTGCCTTATAATTCAAAAAGAAATTTGGCAGGAAGCGCTTGAGATGAAAAACCATTTTCGCCTGCCACGGATGAAGAATATAAAATTGTCCTTTGCCCGCCTGGGTTAAAATGTAATCAGCAATATCATCCGGAGAGAACTTAGCGCGCTGAATAATGGTCTGCCCGATCTTGGCAGAGTTTTCATCACCTTTATGATGTTGCATAATGTTACTGCGGAAAAAAGTCGGACAAACCACACTGGCATCAACACCAAAACCCTTAACTTCTGCGTAAATAGTCTCCATTAAAGAAATTACAGCCGCTTTGGTTACGTTATACATGCCCATGTTTGGCATGTTCGCTAAGCCGGCAGCACTGGCTATGGAAATAATATGGCCGCTTCCCTGTTTCTTCAAAATCGGGACAGCAAAATGCGAACCGTAAATCACGGCCATTTGATTAATACCGGTTATCCAGTCCCAGTGTGCCAAATCGTATTCTCCAATCAAACCGCCATCGCCCACACCGGCATTGTTGATGAGCAAGTCTAAGCCACCGGCTTTTGAAACAAAATCATCAAATGCGGTTTTGTAATCTTCCTTCTTCGAAACATCGAATTTGTAAGTAAAGACCTTGCCACCGGCATCTTCAATTAACTTCTTCGATTCGGCTAATGCTTCTTCTTTAATATCTGTAATACCGATTGTCCAGCCGTCCTTTGCCAGTGCTAAACTTAATGCCCTTCCCAAGCCGCCTCCGCCACCGGTAATAAAGGCTCTCTTCTTTTGATGTTTTTCTGAAAGTTTGTATGCCATGAAGATTATCTGTATTGATTAAAAAATACTGCGGACGAATATCTTTAAAAAGTTTCCAAACTCCTGAATCAAAATTTTCCAATTCATTTTTGAGAGGACGATTTCAGGACGCAATTCAACTTCAACAGTCTTTATGTTTAGCTTTTTGCGGGCTGAAAGAAAAATAAACTCGAGATCGAATAAATAGCGGTTGATAGTAGTTTGAAGAAAAACTTCTTTCCCTTTTTGGTTAAACCCTTTTAACCCGCACTGGGTATCATCGGTAGGAATGCGCAGGAATTTTTTGATAAACCAACGCAACAGTTTTGAAATCCTCACTCTTACTTTAGGAAGATGGGTGTAATACTCCTTTCCGCGAATGCCAATGGCAACATCAATATTTTCATTTTTCAAAGTGTTGTAGACGTCTATTAAACTCTCGAGTGTATAAGGGAAATCAATGTCGGTATAGATTATAAACTCACCGGTTGCGGATTTTACTCCTTCACGTAAGGCAAAGCCTTTGCCTTTGTTCTCAGAATATGAAATGATTTTTACCTCCGGATATTTGGAGAAAAATGTTTTAACCTCCGTTGGACTAAA
>CAZBPG010000147.1:5865-6796 GCA_964493695.1 uncultured Chitinophaga sp.
TAAAATTGTTCAGACTTCCATCGTTTACAATAATCAATTCGGTTTTTGGTAAACCGTCACGGAGTTTCGAAAAATTAAGCAGGATATTATCCAGCCAATTCTCAACGGGGTTGTAACATGGAAGAATTATGGAAAGATGCGAACCGTGAAAGGCAGTCATGTTTCGCAAGAATAAGAAATATTACTCTACCGGATAGTTGTTGTACATGAAAAAAGTATCGCTGTTTTTACCTGTTACTACGTTCACGTCTAAAGGCCTTATCATCCATTCATCAATTGTTTTGTATTGACCTTCTAATGCAGCATAAATCTTATTGGAGGAGTGATACAGCGGGAAATGGCAGGAAACTCTAACCCAATTCTTATAGTTCTCAGTACTGAATTTACCTAACGCATCACAACTGTATACTTCCTTTCCGGTTGTATCGGATTCTCGTACGTACATAACCGGATAGGCAGGTACGCGCATATCAGTATATAACCACCAACTCATTTCATACCAGGTTGAATCCTTTGCGTTAGGTAATATGTCGTTGAACAAATAAAGCAATTCGGTTTTCTCATACAATGCTCCGGAACCTGATAAAGGATAAGCGCAGGCACGGTCTTCAAATCTTTTCACCACTACGTTGTTTTCCTTTGCATCGCTAATGTAATCACCATGAGCAGTAAGAAAAGAGCCGGAGTTGCTAAAAGTTTCTTTTCGAACAGTCAGACTGTCTGCAAAGGCAGAGAGTGGCAGATAAAAAAAACTGGCGCCTTTTGTAGTAAACAAATACTTTGAACGATACATCAAATCCTGCTCTGCGTTTGAGAATGCATCACCGACCGATACTAATAGAAATGGTTTCTTTGAAGGGAGGTCCTGTATCACATTTTTTTTATGACTATCCGTTTGTTTACCTAAACTCATACCAGGCGGCTTCAACCG
>CAZBPG010000148.1:0-2821 GCA_964493695.1 uncultured Chitinophaga sp.
TGTTTTCATTTCTCGTAATCAATTATTTTGGTTATTGAAAAGCTCACTGTAAATAATTCACCGCAGCCGATGCTTACGGTACTATCTGACGATTCCCAAGAGGTGCATTTCAACGATTTGCATTTGGGATGCACTGAGTTGAGGTGATTAATTTCACCCTTTATCATTTGAACAAACGCATCTCTGTCATATATCAACCGATTACTGTGATGTTTCAGTAATTTATATACAGCTTCTTGAAGTTTGTTTTTTGGCAAGTTTGCCGAGTGAAGTTTTGTGAAGTATTGAATTTTATTACCTGTCATATCGCCTCCATTATTATAAAGACTACAAGCCATGCCATTGATAATATGAATAACATCAGGCGACTGGTATAGCCAAAATCCAATAAAGCCCTGCCATCAACTGATGTTTTCCACCCATCAGGGTAAGTGCCTTTATGGAGTCGGTTTTGCGGTGTATATTGCACACCATCGTGAATGTAAGGAAACGACAGCAGCATGAATAACAGCATGAAAAAAGTTGGCCACGGTCTTTTATCAACATTGTTATAAAAATGCAGGAGAAGTGGGGCTGCAAGCATAGCTCGCAGTGCGGTAAGGAAAGCGTGGTCGTATTGACGACCACGCTTGTCATAAGCCTGATTAAGATGATAGAAGTAGTATGCTTCGGCAACGCCATACAATGCAGCAGCTACAAGCCAGTAGAGAGCTATTAGCGCAATAAACAACAGTGCTGTGTTCATGGCTTTGTGGTTTGATGGTGAGAGGTGTCAGCCCGGCTGTCGAGTTGTGGAGCTTTGTAATACTTGCTGTCGCCCGGAGTGTAGGAGTTAAAACCTTCGTTGCATTTTGCAATGAGAAGCAACGCTGCAATTCCTGCTGCAAAGAACAGGATGAGTTTGTAGGTGGATGTTTTTTTGCTGTTCATGATGATAGTGATTATTCGGTTATAACTGATTCTTTTTTTGGTTCAACAAAAAATGTTTCATCCTGGTCAACGGTGATGCCTACCTTTGGGAAGAGTGCTGCTACTTCCGGCACTTCTCTGTCGGATAGCAGGCGGTCTTTAGCTGGCTCTTCGGAAACACGGATGTATTCCGGAAGAAACTCTTTGAGCAGGTTGGTAACGCTGTTCCATGTAAACCCTTTGCGCGTTTTTAGTTTGGGTGTGCCTGTGCGGAAACCAATAACGCCATGCGTTAGTTCCATGCTTTTTTTGCTACCGAAGTCTTCGCGGTTATTTTCAGCATAGGACTGGATTTTTTCAAACTGATGTTCTTTTTCATCCTGCAGTTCGGTAATCTCGTCCTGATATTTTTCGCGTATTTTAGTAAACTCCACGTCCATTTTTGCTGTTAGTTGCGCCTGACGTGCGTCTGCTTTTGCATAAGCAGCAAATGCCTCTTCTGCTGCTGATTTGTTGATGGTGCCTGTAAGCACTGTTTTTTTAGCTCTTGCCATTTGTTTGAAATTTGAATTGTTTATATTTAATTAGAAATTATCGAATAGTGCAGGTGTTAGATTTTTGCCTTTAATTACTTCCATTCGCCCATCAGGATTAAACCTGCCTTCGGCAATGGCGATGCCTTTTTCAAGGCAAATCTTAACGTCTGTTTCGTGTACCCACTCCTGGCCGCCTTTGAACATGCCGGAGTTGGTTGATTGAAGTATTATGTGCCAGCTTTTACGGTTTTTAAACGCATCTAATTTGAGGCGCATAAAATCTTTAACGCTCATGCCGCACACCTGTGCAGAGTCAACAATTATAAACCGCGCATGTATGGAGCGAATTAGCCTTTCAATGTCAGATACAGAGCGAACAGCAACAAATCGAATACGCTCACTGGTGATTTGAACGTGCTGCAGACGATTTTGCAATGATTTACTGATTAACTCTTCGCTGCTCACGTATAAGACTTTGCCATAAGGCACAAGTGCGTTGGCGAGGTGAAGCGAAAATGTGGACTTGCCGCTTTTGGCTTTTCCGTAAATAATAGAACAGAAGTTGTGTGATGGCGTGCCTATTAGCTTGGTAAAGTTATCGGGCAATGCAAGCTCTTTGAAGTTGCGTTCGGAAATTTGCTTTGCACTCCATGTTCTTATACGTTTGGGTGTTGAAGTCATTGTGTAATTATTGATTGGATTTATATTCGTGAATGTGAATGCCACGTGGTTTGCGTTTTGCTTTGATGTTTTCAATCATCGTCATGATACGCTCTGCACGAATGGCATCCTGATTAATGGCGTTGAGTAGCGGCTGCATGTCGTCAGACGATTTAAATATTAGATAATGTCTGTTGGCCGCTATCCGTTGCCGAATTGTATGATACTCCTGCCACAACTTCTTTAAGTTGTATGACCTGTCGTTGTTGTTCATTGATGATACGTTTATATAGTGTGTTTATCATAAAAAATGGCACTCGCTTCTGATAGCTCTTAATGCCTGCTACTGTGTGTGCAAAAACAAACCGTTCGCGTATGGATTGGCTCACGTCCATGCCGAGATAATCGGCACCTTCTGTACTAAGATGTTGAACAAACATTGTGCAACGCTGCCTGAAACTACGGTGATACCAACGCCAGTATTCGTTATCGGCCATAAGCATGGCTCTGCCAATGGCATCGTGTGGAATGGTATCATTGAGTAGAGCAACAGCCGAATCAATAAAGATGTTGTTGTAATCATCTTCGGTGAGATTTGTAATGCGTCTGATAAATTCAGAGGTGACTTCGTATTTCATCGTGCTGTTTGTTTTTGCGATAGCAATTTTGCATCTTCAACAAGGCGTTGAACTACGCGGATGTCGCCACCGGATTTG
>CAZBPG010000148.1:2831-6650 GCA_964493695.1 uncultured Chitinophaga sp.
GATAGTCATTATGGTTTCTTCGTCATCAATGCCGTTGGCTGCAATGATGTCGCGTGTACGCTCTTCAGTAAGTTCATATAGGTGCAGGAACTCGCCACCAAAGCGTGAGTATATTTCGCGATAGCCTTTTTTGTTGAGGCGCGAAAATTTATCAATATGCTTCTCAAAAAACTCAGAGCCGCTTAAAACAAAACCGCATGTGCCGCTCAACTCGTTGTAAAATGTAATGAAAAAAGTAAGTGTGTTGTCTTTGAGTTTATCCGCCTCGTCAATGATGAGCAGTGGCCGAGTCATTTTGCGAAGGGCGGATATGATTTCCTCCACCATTTCAGGAATGCCTTGCAAATGAATAGGCTTTAATCCCATTGCAGCTTTCACTTTGATGAGGAAAGTTTTTTTAGTCCAATAATCGCCACACTCTATGTAGAAGGCGTTCGGATTGTTGCGTGCGTAGTGTTTCAGCCCTTCGCTTTTTCCGGTGCCGGGCGCGGCACTGATGGCGCGTGCGTGTGATTTGCGCTGCGCCTGATGGCAGATGTTGTTTACGCGCTTGAAGTTGCGGTCGGTAGTTACCACTACCCACTCGTCAGCCAAGCCGAGCCAGTTTTTTACTTTGTTCCACATTTTTTCACTCACGAGCTTGTCGTTGAGTTCCCATTTGCGATTGGTAATGCAACTGATGGTAGCACCACTGATGCCGATTTGTGTGGCAGCCTGTTCGTTGCTGATTTTTCGGGCTGCAATGCGCTCCTTTAAGGAGGTTACGATTGTTTGTTTGATTGTGTTTTGCATATATTTGCGTTCCTTATTAGTTTAAATTGATGGCCATCGCAGCAATGCGATGGTTTTCTTTTTACATATCCCACACATCTCCTTCCTGCGCCTGTGGTGGTGTGTTGTTTTCGTTTTCATTGTCGTAATCAAATGCGTCTTTGCCTTCAATCATTTTCTTGCGGTAAGCATTATCGGCAGCCTGATTGAGTTCTTTGTTTACATACCCGGCTTGCAGAATGCTTGCGGCATTAATACCATGCTGCGCCAGTGTGTTTTGGCGTTCAGCCTTTGCATCAAGCACGTACTGGCTGATGCGTTTCTTTTCATCCAAGCGCACATTGATGAGTGCGCGGTCGCCTGCGGTCATGTCGGCAATAGCCATTTTCATTGGCTCATACATCGGGCAAATAATTTGCACTCTGCCATCATCAGCCGTTGCAAGTATTTTGCTCATGTTGTATGGATCATATATCACTTGCATTTTTTTACCTACGTTTCGCATGTAATCAACCTCCGGCACGTCATAGATGTATTCCGTTCCGTTAATGGTAATTCTGATTCCGCCATTGGTGAGTTCGTTTTGCCACTTGTGGCGTGTGCCAAACAAGTGCAGCCTGCGCGTGTCGTCAAGCGGCATCATGCGCTGTTTGTTTTCATTGAAAGCTGCGAGCCATTGCTGTTGAAGTGTTACTCCGTTGTCGTTAACCTGTTGGCGTATGCGGTTTATTATATCATGCACCTGGTGGTGTCCATGTTCTTTGTGCGGAAGGTTTTTGTAATTGGCTCTGATAGCTTCATAATTGGCTTTTGTTTTTGCGGTGATGTTATGCCCGGCATAGTTCGGATACTGTTTAAGTATCTTATGCCATTTTCCGAAAGCAGCTTCAATGGGTTTGCTCCGGGCGTTTCCAACTTTGGCAGGCGTGTAAACAGCCTGTGCTTTATACCACTCTTCAAGTGCAGATATACCCCAATGGTCAGTTACTATTTGTTGCCATATAAAGTAATTGCCGGTTAATTCGCAGATGTGATTGATGGCATCGGCATAAGCTGCGTAAACAAGTTCTTTTGACTGAGCAACACCAATGGCATAACCGAGCGGATAGCGAAGGTGCATATCCATTACCACCATCAGCTTAAAGCGGAAGTGGTAATTAGTTCTGCGATGTCCGTCTTTATCAATAAAAGCCTCTTGGAAATATTCGTCAAGGTCTAAGTCGTCAGAGTTGATTAGGAGTAGCGGAGCGGTTGGACCTGAACGGTGAACGATTTTATCGTACCTGTCGCGCCATGCGGCAGAGCCTTCGCGCCCGGAGGCAATGAGCATGTCGCGCTCGCGCCTGTAATAACCAACAGTGGCAGCTTTGATGGGCTTGTAACCTTTTGCTGTAACCTGTTCGTTGTATTTATCCGCCACAAACGGGTCCTCAAATTGATTGTAGTGCGAGATGAGTTCCAGCAGCAGGCTTTCGCAAAAAGCATCAGCCACTTTCAGGTTGTTGCTCGCTTTGCCGCTTCCGGCATGAATAACCACTATCGCGCCTTGCTTTTTGTATGCCGCTACTTTGCGCAGCAGCTTTGCGTAGTTATGGGGCAGGCGCACGTTATCGGTGCGGAGGAGTGTGATTACAGCTTTGTAAAAATCGGCTGCCGTTGCGTAGCCGGTAGCTTTTATTTTGCGGATGTTAATACCTGCAAGGAAGTGCAGCCAGCGACAGGCGGTTACATACTATGCAAGGGCAGCAGTAGCAATGGCGTTGCCGTTTGGCAAGCGATATTTACTCAGGAAATGAATGTCGGTTGGGTTGTCTTGCAGGAGTGGCTTCAGGATTTGGGCAGATAAATATGTAGCTGGTTCGCCATATTTTGCCACAATCATTTCCTTGTAGTTTGTTTTTAGCCTATCATATTCAATAAGCACCTTTCGTTTATCGGAAGTGTCATTTATAAACGACCAAGAGGGAGATTGTCGCCATTTCGCGTTATGTAAGACCGCGACTGATAATCCAGCATCAACCATTTCCTTGAACTCGATATAAATTGTATTGCCTATTAGTTTCATTTTATATTTGCCGAATGGAAGTTAAGCTCAATCTTGATGATGTTGTGGTTTACTTGTTAAGCCATAATGCCTTGTTAATCGCAAAAACAACCGTTTTAGAAACGACTCTTTATACTTTGATTCGGCAGCAGCATCCGGATGCTGACATTGAGGATTTGAAGCGGACGGCTTCAACTTTGATTGCAAGAGAAGCTCAACGTCTGATACTAACTGTTCCTGGTGTTGATGAAGCTCTTGCAAAGAAGATTCAAGATGAACTTCTGAAAGATTTATAGTTACTTTATTATCCATTACTCTTCCGTATTTATGCGTTCAACTGTTTGGTAAGCTCCGGTTCGTGCTATTACAAGGTCTCGCAGCACTTTTGCGATATAGTCATTGCGCCTGCGCCCATGCGCAACCTTGCGAATGGTGGACTCTGAATAGTTTTTTATAATGCTTATGGCTGCTCTTATGTCAGTTTCGCTTACATTCTCAACAGGCTTATAATTATAGATGTACTTCTTTGCAGCCTTTTTTATTTGCTTTTCGCCTTTATTTGACATTCCTTTGTGTTTAAATATGGCACAAATATATGTCAAGATTTAATACATTGTCAAGATTTTTAACATTTAAATTATTAACAACAGTTTGTTAATCGGTAAAAACTTAATTTATTTAAGAAATTTAAAAAAACTAACACAGGCAGAGCTTGCCAGTGAATTGGGGTTAAAGAGAACTGCAATAACTAATTATGAACTTGATAATTCTCGCCCTGATTATGAAACTTTAATACAAATAGCCAATTATTTCAATGTCAAGATTGACGACATTATAAAGTTAGATTTGGTAAAAAATGTAGAGCTAAATGTAGAGCCAAGTGTAGAGCTAAACACTAAAAACAAGGTGATGAAGCCAGTAATAGAACTCAATCCTTCTGCGAAAGCTAACTGTTTTATTTCAGACCAAAAAGCATCGGCAGGTTTCGGCAGATTAATTGAAAA
>CAZBPG010000149.1:0-6646 GCA_964493695.1 uncultured Chitinophaga sp.
TGTAATGATAGTAGTGAGAAATGAAGGAGTTGTTACCACCAAGAAGGTGGTAATATTGAACAACAGATAATTACCGATTAAGACTCGGCTACGGGCGATGTGTAAAAACACATCGCCCTTTTTTATTGAGGAAGCTACAGGTTTGACCAAACCATAATTTTCCTAAACATCCTTCGCTAATTCGTTGAATTGGCGTTGAACAATTACATTAGCAAAAACAAATCGAATGATGAAGAAAGTATTGATTGGTCTGGCAGTGTTACTCGTTCTTTTAATTGTTACGGTAGTATCCATTCCTTTTTTGTTTAAGGACAAGATAAATACCCGTGTAAAAGAAGAAATCAATAATCAGTTAAACGCAAAAGTTGATTATGGCGATTTCAGCTTGTCGCTTATCCGCAGTTTTCCCAATTTCTCTTTCTCGCTCAACGACCTTAGCGTGGTTGGTATCGATTCGTTTAAAAGCGATACGCTTATACGCATGAAAAGCTTCAGCTTCATTGTTGACCTAATGAGCGTGATAAAGGGAGAGAAGTATAAACTTCTCTCGCTTAATCTCAGCGAGCCAAACATAAAGGCTATTGTCAATTACAATGGCCAAACCAACTGGGATATTGTAAAGCCATCGAAAGACAAAGCTACTGCTGCGGAAAGTTCTGCCTTCTCGCTCGAAATCAAAAAGTATAAAATTGAAAACGGTAATATTATTTATGACGACCGTGCCGGTGCCTCGTATGCCGAGGTACACGATTTGAGTTTTGAGGGCAGCGGCAACGTAACCGATGCGCTGTACGATTTTGTGACCAAGACCAGCATTGCCGAACTCAGTTACCGAAGCGGTGCGGTGGCGTATGTGAGCCAGGCAAAGCTGAATGCCGAAATGAATATTTCGGTAGATAATGCTGCCGGCAAATACACGTTTAAGGAGAACACCATCAGCCTGAACGACCTCGCGCTGCAGTTCGATGGTTTTGTGCAAACCGGGAAAGAGGCGACCGCGCTGGATGTAAGTTTCAAATCAAAGCAAACGGAATTCAAAAGTATCCTCTCGCTTATACCGGCTGTTTACAAAAAAGATTTCGAAAAAATAAAAACCAGTGGCTCGCTGGCACTTGACGGAAAAGTAAAAGGCGAAATGAAGGGCGAAGATTATCCATCGTTCAACCTCAACCTGAAAGTAAACAACGGTATGTTTCAGTATCCGGACTTACCGGTGGCGGTGAAGAATATTTTTATTGCATCAACCGTTACCAAACCGCAGGGCGGTCTGGATTTAACGGTGGTGGATATTTCAAAACTACACATGGAAGCCGGCAGTGACCCGGTAGATGCCAAAGTGAATGTGCGCACACCGGTGAGCGACCCGAACGTTACCGCCAACATTGTGGGCCGGATGGATTTAGCCAACGTGCCGAAGTTCTATCCTATAGAAGGACTGAAAACCATCACCGGTCTGCTGAACCTCAATCTTGATTTTAAAGGGAAGAAAAGCGATATAGACAACAAAAATTACGAAGCCATTAAGGCTGCCGGTAACCTGAAGGTGACTAACCTGGTGTATGACACTAAGGAAACCCCTATGCCGGTACGCGTAATGGATATGCAAATGACTTTCAATCCGCAGAACGTAACGCTGAATAGTTTTTCATCGGCTATAGGCAAGAGCGATTTCAACGCCACCGGTACGCTCGATAACTTTATGGCGTATGCTTTTGGCAAGGGCGATTTAGTAGGCAACATTAATCTGCGCTCTTCGCAGTTCGATGCCAACGAATGGCTGAAGAAAGATGAAACGCCCGCCACCGGTGGAGTTGCAGCTAAAACTGCTGACACCGCAAAAACCGAATACTTTAAGGTGCCTGCGCATATTGACTTTACGGCCAACTCGCAAATAGGCAAAATACTCTACGAGAAAATTGTTCTGGAAAATGCCAAAGGGCAAATTGTAATTAAAGACGAAGCCATTAACCTGAACGACATCTTTGCCAATCTGTTGGGCGGTAACGCCACCATCTCTGCTAAGTACGATACCAAAGGCAGGTCGCACCCGGATGTAACGTTTACTTACGATATCAACAACTTCGATTTTCAGCAAACCTACAAGGCGGTGGGCATGAGCGAAAAACTGGCACCGGTTATTAAATATGTGCAGGGTAATTTCAGCAGCGATTTAAAAGGCTCGGGCAGACTGAACAAAGACATGAGTGTGGACTATAACTCGCTGGTGGGCGATGGCAAAGTGGAAATTCCTTCGGCAAAGATTGTTGGTCTGCCTATTCTGCAAAAGATAACCGAGGTGGCAAAAATTCCTGCCCTGCAAAATCTTGAATTAAAAAATGCCTTTACCGTGCTTAAATTTAAAGATGGCCGCGTAAACGTTGACCCTACCGATTTAATATTCGGCAACGGCTACAATGTAAACGTAAAAGGCAGTAACGGTTTCGACCAGAGCATTGATTACGATATGCGCATGGATGTGCCTACTAAAGATTTAGGAGGTGCCGGTGCGCTGGCGCAAAGTTACCTCTCTAAGATACCGGGCCTTGGTGCTAAGGTTCCTGATATACTCAACTTTACTTTTAAGGTAACCGGCACTACCGGTAAACCGGTGGTAAAACTTTCGAATGTGGGTGCCGGTGGTGGCGGCTCTGCAAAAGATATGGTAAATACTGCTGTGGAAGATTTAAAAAAGAAAGCTGAAGAAGAAGCTAAGAAGCAGGTAGAGGAATTAAAGAAGAAAGCCGAGGAGGAACTAAACAAACAAAAAGCAGAACTGGAAAAGAAAGCCCGCGAAGCAGCCGACAAAGCAAAGAAGGAAGCGGAAGAAAAAGCGAAGAAAGCCCTGGGAGATAAAGCGAAAGATATTTTCAAATTCCCTCATTAAACCGGAACTGGTCTGACGGTATTCACTGCAACTAAAAAACTATGAAAGAACGCGAACTGAAATTTACCCTCCGTGTTTTCGAAAGCGTAACTGAACTTACCAAAGAAGATGTGGCCCTGCTGGCATCGGCAAAAAATGCGCTGAAAGATTCCTACTCGCCTTACAGTAATTTTAAAGTAGCTGCAACGGTGCTCCTCGCCAATGGCGAAACCGTAACCGGTACTAATCAGGAAAACGCAGCCTTTCCGGTGGGCATTTGTGCCGAGGGCACGGCACTGAGTGCGGCTTCGGCATTGTATCCCGGTGTGGCGGTAAAGAAAATTGCCATCACTGTTAAAAGCGGAACCCATGTGCTGAACCATCCGGTGGCGCCCTGTGGCATTTGCCGTCAGCGACTGCTGGAGTATGAAACGCGCTTTAACCAAAATATTGAAATAATCCTTACCGGTGAAGAAGGTGAAGTTTATTCAGTGGCTACCGTAAAAGATATTCTGCCGCTCAATTTTTCAAAAACAGATTTGTAACGGATACACGAAATGGGAAACAGAAAAGACCAGCTCCATCAGCTCATTCACTCTACCGAAAACGACATCGGTAAAATCAACGATTTTTTTGCAGAGAATATAAACGATGACGAACTGCTCACCCATGTGCTGATGGAAGCACAGGATAAGGAAGCAACGGTTGGTGATAAGCTTTCAGATAAAGTAGCCGAGTTTGGAGGTAGTTGGGCATTCATAGTTGTATTTTTTGCTATTCTCTTCGGGTGGATATTTCTTAACGCTGTTATTCTTGCTCAGCGCGCTTTCGACCCTTATCCGTTTATTCTCATGAATCTAATTCTATCATGTATTGCCGCTATTCAGGCACCTATAATTATGATGAGCCAAAACCGGAAAGAACTCAAAGACCGTCAGCGCGCGCAGAACGATTACCTGATTAACCTGAAAGCCGAAATGGAAATAAAAAACCTGCAACTGAACATGAAGAACCTTTTCGAAATTCAGAAAAAGCAGATTGAATTGCTGGATGAGTTGAAGAACAAGAATAAGTAACATGCAATACCCACTATGAGCAAACAGATTTCCTCTTTCGAAGAATACAAAACCGAATACAAACGCAGTGTTGAACAACCGGAACAGTTCTGGGCAGAAGCAGCAGAAGATTTTCAATGGAATAAAAAGTGGGACAGCGTTCTTACATGGAACTTCACCACACCCGAAATAAAATGGTTTGATGGTGCAGAACTGAACATCACCGAAAACTGCCTCGACAGAAACCTGAAAGAAAGAGGCAGCCAAACCGCTATCATTTGGGAACCTAACGACCCGGAAGAAAAATTCAGAACACTTACTTACAAAGAACTGCACACCGAGGTCTGCCGTTTTGCCAACGCCCTCAAAACTCTGGGTGTAAACAAGGGCGACCGCGTTTGCATTTACATGCCCATGATACCGGAGGGTGCAATAGCCATGTTAGCCTGTGCGCGCATAGGCGCTATCCATTCTGTAGTGTTTGCAGGTTTCTCTGCGGCTTCTCTTATTGACCGCATCAACGACTCGCAATGTGGATTTGTCATTACAGCCGATGCCGTTTACCGGGGCGATAAGAAAATTGAGTTGAAGAAGATTGTAGATGAAGCATTATTGCAAACCCCTTCTATCAAAAATTGCGTTGTATTTAATCATCGCAACTCGGCAATTGAAATGAAACCCGGAAGAGATTTGTGGTGGAACGATTTGGTGAAAGATGCCAGCGCTGAACACAAAGCCGAAAGCATGAATGCCGAAGACCCGCTATTTATTCTCTACACATCCGGCTCAACCGGTAAACCGAAAGGTGTGCTGCACACCACAGCCGGTTACATGGTGTATGTGGGCTACACTTTTAAAAATGTTTTCAATTACAAAGCAGGCGAAGCGTTTTGCTGCACGGCTGACATTGGCTGGGTAACCGGTCACTCGTATTTGGTTTATGGCCCTTTGCTGAACGGTGCAACCACTATTATGTTCGAAGGCACTCCGGCTTACCCCGACCACGGCAGGTTCTGGGATATGATAGATAAGCACCGGGTAAATATATTTTACACAGCACCAACCGCTATCCGTTCGCTGCAGGCGCACGGCAACGAAATTTTCAAAAACAAAAACCTTTCATCGCTCCGCATTCTCGGCACGGTTGGCGAACCCATTAACGAGGAAGCCTGGCATTGGTATAACGAAAACGTAGGGAAGAGTAACTGCCCCATAGTAGATACCTGGTGGCAAACTGAAACAGGTGGAGTTTTAATTTCTCCCATCGCCACGGTTACTCCGCTTAAACCATCGTTTGCTACTTTACCCATGCCCGGTGTGCAGCCGGTGTTGATGAGCGCGGAAGGCGAAGAGATTAGCGGTAACGGTGCGGAGGGAAACCTCTGTATTAAATTCCCCTGGCCCGGTATGGCGCGCACCGTTTTTGGCGACCATGAGCGGTTTCGTCAAACCTATTTCAGCACTTACAAGGGCTATTACTTTACCGGTGACGGCTGTAAGCGCGATGAAGACGGCTATTACCGCATTACCGGAAGAGTGGATGATGTAATTAATGTATCCGGCCACCGCATTGGTACTGGTGAGGTAGAAGATGCCATTGATGAGCACGGAGTGGTAGTGGAAAGTGCCGTAGTCGGTTTTCCGCACGATATTAAAGGGCAGGGCATTTACGCTTTTGTTATCTGCGATAAGAATGTAGACGATGAAGAAGCCCTCCGAAAAGAAATCCGCGAACATGTAAGCAAGGTAATTGGCTCTTTCGCCAAACCCGATAAAATTCAGGTAGTAAACGGTCTGCCCAAAACCCGCAGCGGTAAAATCATGCGCAGGATTCTCCGTAAAATAGCCGAAGGCGATACTTCCAATCTAGGCGACACCACCACTCTCCTCGACCCTGCAGTGGTAGAGGAAATTAAGGCAGGAGCGATTTAAAATAAAAAGCCTCCCGGTTTACCGGAGGGCTTTTGTGTTGTTAGAGTATTCAGTGGTATTAAGCTAACTTAACGTTCACTGCATTCAATCCCTTTTTTCCTTCTTGCAGTTCAAAGGTAACGGTGTCACCTTCTTTGATTTCGTTTACAAGACCCGAAACGTGTACAAAGTATTCTTTGTCGCCTTCGTTGTCTTTAATAAATCCGAATCCTTTTGCGTTGTTGAAAAATTTAACTGTTCCTGTTGCCATAAAAAAATTTATTGTTTTAATTAATGCGCGAATGTAACTTAATTGAAATACAAAACGAAAATTTCTCAAAAGTCATTTCTTGTAGCTAACGTCTTCTATATTTGCGGCAGGTGCCAAACCGTCAGGCAGGCTATGTAAAAGGAGTTTGCCTGAAGCGCGGGCAACAGCGAAAGTTGTTGCCCTTTTTTTATCCTCCGCTGGCGGAGGGGTCTCGGCTAAGCCGGTACGGAGGTGTATTACTTTATCTTAATCCCGTCAGGTATTTCAAACTCGCTTTTATCAGGAGAGTAGTTCTCATCAATTTCAATAGCATACTCTTCTACCCTGGTTGACATACCGGTTCCTGTTACCTGCTTTTTAATAGGGATACGGTTCCAGTACCAGGTTCTTAGCGAGCCAAACACTTCAATAACCACACATGGGCGGTCCGATACCGTATCAGTTCCTATTAACACCTGCCCCGGCCGGAGCGCATCTAAATTAAGCGGAAGAGTTTCGTTTCGGTTCAACCTGAAACCGGTGCCGTCTATCAGGTTTATCTTATAA
>CAZBPG010000150.1:0-6327 GCA_964493695.1 uncultured Chitinophaga sp.
GGTGTTTGCATAAACCAAATATAACACAGCACATCAATTATGGATTAAGCCGTAATTAAAGAAAGCTTTGCAATGCTTTTCTTTCTACTGTAAACTCAAGTGGAAACTCCTTTTCAAGTTTCTCTATCTTCTCCAAACTCTTCCGCACAAATTTTTTATGCGCCTCCGAGGCGGGGTTACGGGGCTTGTGGCGCGCGGCCAGCAGCAGTTCATCTATATCGCTCAATAGCGAAATTGTTTTAGGCTCCAGCATAGCGGCACATAGTTTCTGCCACACATAATCGGTCGCCTGATAGTTGGGGTGCAGCATGTCTTCGGCAAAAAACCGGTAATCGCGCAGGTCGTCCATTACTAACTCGTAGGCAGGAAAATAAAAGTAAGCTTCATGCTGCTGCTGCAATTCGTGAATGGCCGAAAACAAATGCGCCTTGCTTACTGTGTTTTCGTGATGGCCGAAAGCAAAATAGCGAACCGGGCTGACGGTGAAAACAATTGACAGTTGACGGTTGACAGTTGACAGTTTAGAAAGTGCACTGTTTAGAACGGTTACTATTTCATCCGGTTTCATTAACCGCTTTTCGAACTGTGTGCCCGAAAGCTTATGACAGTTGGAAACAATCCTGGCTCCTTGTATCTTCTGATTTCTGATTTCTGATTTCTGATTTCCGTCTTCTTTCAAGTCAAACACATGGCTTGTTCCGAAAGTCAGAAACAAAACCGTAGCGTTTTTTAAATCTTCGCTGGCCTGCAACAGGTTTTGGTTAATTACCTGTAAAGTTTCAGCCGCTGTGCTGCGCGAAAAACTGCCGTGATGGTCGAAGGAGTGGTAAAGTTCATCGTGAAACACCAAATCTTTTTCGGTGTAAGGCACCGGTTGCAGCAAACGCTCAATAGCGGTGGCAATAGAATGCGGATTGTATTGCTGCCCGAAGGGGTTAACGTTGATTTGAAACTTGTAATCGCTGAACTTTTTTCCTATGTTTTCTGAAAAACACGAACCTATACTCACCATTTTATCGCGGTGCGAAATCAGGAACGGAGATTTTTCGGGATTAACAACGGTGCGAAACGCCTTCATTAAAAAGTTTGTGCGAAGATAATTTTAAAGATTACCCGTGCCACGGTTCTAAACCGTGGCACGGGTTGTCTGCTGTAAGTGCCACTGCTGCTGCCAACTGTTTTTCTTCGTCCCCCGTCCCTCGCTCTCGTCCCTTGTGACCTTAATTTTGATAGTTTTGCGCCCACAAAATTTTTAGATGGAAACATTGATTCGGGTTGCGCAATTTCTTCTCAGCTTATCTATACTGGTTTTACTTCACGAGTTCGGTCACTACATCACTGCCCGCATGTTCAAAACGCGGGTAGAAAAATTCTACCTCTTCTTCGACTTTCTTTTTCCGCTGCCCACTGTTTTAAACTTCGCCATCTTTAAAAAGAAAATTGGCGATACCGAGTATGGCCTCGGCTGGTTTCCGCTGGGGGGCTACGTAAAAATTGCCGGCATGGTTGACGAAAGCATGGATGCAGAAGCCATGAAACTTCCTCCGCAGCCCGATGAATTCCGGAGCAAAAAGCCATATCAGCGCCTCATTATTATGCTGGGTGGAATTATAGTAAACGTGTTGCTGGCGTTTGTCATTTACGCCCAACTGCTTTACTGGAATGGCGAAACCTACCTGCCTACCGAGAACGTGAAGTATGGTTTTGCGGTAGATACCACGGCTCAGAAAATAGGCCTGCAGGATGGCGATAAAATTATCTCGTACAATGGCGGAGAAAAATTTAAACGCATAGAGGCTATTCCTATTGATATGCTTATCAACGAAGCAAAAACCCTCGAGATTGACAGAGCCGGTGAAAAAAAGACGTTGAATGTGCCGAAAGAAATTTACAAAGAGATAATGGCCAGCAGGGGCGCGGAGTTTTTAACGCCAATAGTTCCCTGTATGGTAGATACAATTTTCCCCGAAATGGCTTTGGCAAAATCCGGTGGCAAACAGGGCGACCGTATTATTCAGTTAGATACAGTTCCCATTAATTTTTTCCACGAGTTCCGCAGAGAGATAAAGAATTTTAAAAGCGCCAATACATACATAGTAGCGCTTCGCGGAACCGATACCGTGCGTTTTGACATTGCTATTCCCGACTCGGCTAAAGTTGGCTTTACCACTTACAAATTCGATCAATACTTCGATATAGTAGAGAAGAAATACACTTTGCTCGGTTCTTTTCCTGCCGGTGTAAAGAAAACGTATGAAACACTGGTAAACTATATCAAGCAGTTCCGCATCATCTTCAATCGCGATTTGCAGGGCTACAAACAGGTGGGCAGTTTCTTCACTATTGCCAAACAGTTTTCACCGGAGTGGGACTGGTTGCGTTTCTGGAGTCTGACCGCATTCTTATCTATAGCACTGGCTTTTGTAAATCTGCTTCCTATACCGGCACTGGACGGTGGACATGCACTATTTACCTTGTACGAAATGATAACCGGCAGAACACCGAGCGATAAATTTTTAGAGCGCGCTCAGGTGGTGGGAATGATTATCATTTTTGCATTGATGATATTTGCACTGGGTAACGATATTTTCCGACTATTTTTCGGAAAGCTTTAATACTAAAACCTAAAGTTATGGCAACAGGATTTTTTAAAGTTCCACATGCATTGAACGAACCGGTAAAGAATTACGCACCGGGCAGCAAAGAAAGAGATGAACTGAAGAAAAAACTGAAAGAGATGCGTGCCGAAGTGCGCGACATTCCCATGTTCATTGGCCCGAAAGAAGTACGTGACGGAAAGAAAACATCTCTTCATCCTCCGCACGACCACAAACATTTGCTTGGCTATTATTACAAAAGCGAAAAGAAACATGTAAAGCTGGCCATAGATGCAGCCCTTGTTGCCCGTAAGAAATGGGTAACGCTGACGTGGGAACAACGCGCTGCCATTTTTCTTAAAGCAGCAGAACTTATTGCCGGCCCATACCGTGCCGAGTTGAATGCCGCTACCATGCTGGGCCAATCGAAGAATGCTTATCAGGCAGAAATAGATTCGGCTTGCGAGATAATTGATTTTTTGCGCTTCAACGTGCAGTTCATGAGCGAGATTTATGCCATGCAGCCTAACTCATCACCGGGCATCTGGAACCGGTTAGAGTGGCGGCCGCTCGAAGGGTTTGTTTACGCGCTTACTCCCTTCAACTTCACCGCCATTGCCGGGAACCTGCCAAGTAGCTGTGCTATGATGGGTAACGTAGTGGTTTGGAAACCATCGAATACACAGGTGTATTCGGCACACGTGCTGATGAAGATATTTAAGGAAGCCGGTGTGCCCGATGGCGTTATCAATTTAGTTTATCCGAGCGGACCCGATGCAGCAGAAGTTATTTTCCAGCATCCCGATTTTGCAGGAATCCACTTTACCGGTTCCACCGGTGTGTTTCAGGACATCTGGAAATCAATCGGCAACAACATTCACCGCTACAAAACATATCCTAGGATTGTAGGTGAAACAGGAGGCAAGGATTTTATCCTTGCTCATAAATCAGCCGATGCAAAGGTGGTGGCAACGGCTATCAGCCGTGGCGCGTTTGAATATCAAGGGCAGAAATGTTCAGCCGCATCGCGCGCATACGTTCCCTCTAATTTATGGAACGCTGTGAAGAAATATGTGCTGGAAGATTTAGCCAGTATGAAAATGGGCGGCACCGAAGATTTCAGCAACTTTATTAATGCAGTAATTGACGAAAAGAGTTTCGATAAACTGGCTTCTTATATTGATGCTGCGAAGAAGAGCAAGGATGCAAAAGTTGTTGCAGGAGGAAACTACGATAAGAGTAAAGGCTATTTTATTGAACCAACCATCATTCAGGCAAAAGACCCTAAGTATGTAACCATGTGCGAGGAATTGTTCGGACCGGTGCTTACCTTGTATGTGTATGAAGAAGATAAGTTTGAAGAAGTAATTAAGACGGTTGATTCAACTTCTATTTATGCGCTTACCGGTTCCATCATTGCGCAAGACCGCTATGCAATTGAGTTGGCCACAACACGTCTTCAGAATGCAGCAGGTAATTTCTATATCAACGATAAGCCTACCGGTGCGGTAGTCGGCCAGCAGCCATTTGGCGGTTCCAGAGGTTCGGGCACAAACGATAAAGCAGGAAGCATGATTAACCTGATGCGCTGGGTTTCTCCGCGCACTATCAAAGAAACATTCGTTCCACCGGTTGATTACCGATATCCGTTCTTAGAGAAAGACAAATAATGCTTTTGGCAAAGGAAATAGTCAGGAAAGCAGGATTGATAATTTTATCGATCCTGCTTTCTCTTTTTATAGCGGAGTTGGCTCTTCAGCTTGTCTGCCCGCAACAAACAAAGTACTTTGTTTGGCAGCCAAATCTGCAACACACTTTCCACCCTAACTCCACTATTTTTTATGGAATAAGCGGAGCAAAACAATTCTCTATCAATTCGCAGGGTTTCAGGGGTGAAGAATCTGAAAACGGTTCTAAAGGAATGTATATCTGCCTTGGAGGAAGCACTACTGAATGCCTTTATCTAGATGATAAAGAAACATGGCAGTATCAGATGCAGTTACTTCTTGATTCCCGGACTGCATTGCCACCACTCATAGGAAGCATCGGCAAAAGCGGATGTGCCACGCGTGAAAACTACATACAACTTAAGTATTACGTACCTCAACTCGGCAAGATTGAGGGTGTGATTTTAATGGTTGGTATAAACGATATGATGAAACGGCTAAGTAGCGATACGCTGTTTGAAAATGATTTTCGTTTTACTCCTCAGGTAGAAGATTCGTTCGTCAATACTATTTTTCTGTCAGACAGAAATGAGGAGGAAGGGTGGAGGAAGGTCAGGCTTTTTCAGTTTGTGCGGAATGCCTTTCAAAGAGCAACCAAAGTTGAATGGCAGAATGTGCAGGATGATGAAGGAAAGATTTACAAAACCTGGAGAGAAAACCGCCAGCACGCTTTAGCTATTTCAGATACGCTACCGGACTTAACTTCTGCGCTTAAGGAGTACGAACGTAACCTGCAATTGATTTATGCGGAAACGAAAAGACAAGGCATAAAACTGATTCTTGTTAACCAGCCGGCTTTGTACAAAGATTCTATGAGCGCCTATGAAAACAGTTTATTATGGATGGGTGGAATTGGAAATTTTCAGGAAGAGCCAAACCATCCATACTATACTCCAAAAGCGTTGAGGCAGGGAATAGAACTATACAATCAGTGCCTTGAAGATTTTTGCAGTAACAAGCAACATGTAAAATTTGTAAATCTTGCCACCCAACTGCCTCGTGATACGTCTGTATTTTATGATGATTGTCATTTTAATGAAAGCGGTGCACGAAAGGTTGCTGAGATAATTTCGAGAGAAATAATTCAATAACATTTGTGAAACACATAAAACTTTTGTTGTGAGAAAGCGTTATTTGTACGATGAGCATGAAAAGCATTTTTCAATTCATACTTTGTATAACTGTTCCGCTTGCCGTTGGCGGATTCTCCGGCTATTTGACTGCCAATGAGATTTATGATGACTGGTTTGTAAACCTGGTTAAACCGGCCTTCAATCCTCCTGACTACTTATTCGGTCCCGTTTGGACAGCACTTTATTTGTTGATGGGAGTTTCGCTGTTTATAATTGTAAGAGCTAAGAAGAGCGGATTCCGGACAGATGCAATCCTTGCTTTTAGTATGCAACTCATTCTTAACTTCTGGTGGAGCATTTTCTTTTTTCGTTTTCAGCGACCGGATGTGGCGCTGGTTGAAATCATCCTAATGTGGTTTTCGATTCTCTTTATGATTTTCACTTTCCGTAAGTTAAAGCCGATAGCCGCTTATCTGCAAATACCATATTTACTATGGGTAAGTTTTGCTACTGTTTTAAATGCCTCCTTCTGGTGGCTCAATAGACCGTGAAAGTTATTTTTGAGGCGTGACACTATCAGAAATTCAGAAACATTACCGGGTCGAACTTTCAAATGTTTATGACGAGCGCGAAGCGCGGGCTGTTACCAAAACAGTTTTTGAAAAGGTATTGGAGTTGCAACCGCACAAACTTTTTCTGGAGAGATTTAGAATTCTCACAACAGATCAGACGGAAAGGCTGAACCTGATTTTAAATCGCCTGCTTTCTCACGAACCGGTTCAATACATTTTGAAGGAAGCAGATTTCTACGGATTGAAGTTCGTGGTGAATCAAAATGTGCTTATTCCCCGACCCGAGACGGAAGAGTTGGTAGACTGGGTTCAATCAGAAATCAGAAATCCCAAATCTGTAATTCTTGATATCGGCACA
>CAZBPG010000151.1:0-6243 GCA_964493695.1 uncultured Chitinophaga sp.
GCGGAACCAAATGATTACCAAAGGAAGAGAGCAGCTTAAAAAATTCAGTTGGGAGTTAACGGCCGAGAAACTATGGCAGTGCTGCGAAAAGGCGGTGGGTAATTCGTAATTTTACGTATGCGAAAGTCGAAAGAGGAGATTGTAACAGAGCTTGGCCAATCGTTCGAATTGCTTTGCCATGCCTGCCATTCGGTAAGCGATGATTTGTTTAATCAGTCGCGCGAGGGCAAATGGACGCCCGCTGAAAATTTTCAGCACTTGGTTACCGCTACCAAAATGACTTCGCTGGCCTTTACCCTACCCAAATTCCTGCATGTAATACTTTACGGAAAGCCGCAAAGAACCTCACATGGGTTTAGTAAGGTGGTAGATAATTACCAACGCAGGCTAAGCAAAGGGGCAAAAGCTTCGGGGGCGTATGTGCCCTATGATTGTGAACAACCCATCCTACTTACGGTTAAGCTCTTTACAATTGGCGTTACTAAACGCTACTTCAATTCTGCTAGTTGCATTTTGCCATTCCGCTGATAACCAAAATGATAAGTGGCACCGGAATGTCGCCATCTACCTGCCATTCTCTTTCGGAATGCACATTGCTCCATGGCTTTATTATGCGGTTATCCAGCATGTATTGGTTGGTCCAATCCGTATCCCAGATTGGTTTCATTATACGCCCGTCATAACTCCATTCCAGGGCGCGGTTGTTGCGCCATAGGGGCTTAAAAGTTTCTCCGTCCCACTGGTATTGCTCGTAAATGTTGTTTACATACACTTGGCGTACAATCTGCCCGTCAAAACTCCACATACAATCCGGGTTGGTATTCCAGCGAGGCCGCAGAACTTTGCCATCCCAAATCCAGTCGTTGGCGGTTACATTTCCCCATACAGGTTTAATAGAAACAAACGATGATTGCACGTAAGGGCCTTCGGTAAGCACCACATCCGGTTTTGCCTGTAAGTTGAACTTTACCGCCAATGAATATGCGGTAATTACTGCGGTTGAAAGCGGAAGAGAGTCAGCTTCATAATATGCCAGCAGAGAGTCGTTAACAGAGGAATAGAATGCCCACCATTTACCGGTCCGTTTAACATGCAGCAATTCTGATTTATCCTGCAAATCGGCACTTTCGGCATTTCCGGCAAATAGTTTCCCTTCGCGGAAACTGAAGGTAGGCTGGCGGTTGTCTTTTTCGTAGAGCAACTGGAGTTTGTCGCTTACTATGTCCATTGACGTGCTGAGCAGAAAGATGTTCTGTTTGGTATCGGTTTCCCCCGCAAAAAAGATGTTGCCTTTGCGGAAGTAGAGAAGTTGGTTTTTGTCGGGGGAATAGATGTTATCGTTCTCTATGTAAAAGAGATAAATGTCTTTGCTTAAATGCACATATCCGCTACCGGCTATTGCTACAGTATTTATAAATAACAAAAAGGGGAGCAGAAGTTTAGGTCTCATATTACCTGCAAGTTGCGAAGCAGGTTTTCCAACTCCGATGGATGTTTAAGTTCATACGCCTGCAATCCCGCCTCTTTTGCCGCTTCTACATTTTCAGGTTTATCGTCCACAAAAAATGTCTCTGCAGGGGTTAAATTTTCCTTAGCAATAACCAGCGCATAAATTTCTTTTTCAGGCTTGCGCCAGCCTACCTCGTTTGAGTAGTAGGCGTGGTGGAAGTAGTCGGAAAATGCCTTAGCTCCGAATTTTTCCTTTACAGCTTCGTCAATTGCTTTTACATGTGTTTCGTTGATGTTGCTGAGTGCAAGAACACGGTAATTGCTTTTTAACTGCTGTAGTAAGTCAAATTTGTAAGCAGGATAATCGAGTAAAATACTATTCCATGCAGCCAGTATTTGTTGGTCAGTAACATCGGGGCGCAAAAATTTTCTTAACTCGTTGTGGAAGTAGTTAACGCTTATCTGTCCTTTCTCAAACTGGTCGAAAATGTGGTGCTGTTTGGAATAAGAAACAATAGTTGAAAAATCAGTAATGGCAAGTTTTTGAAACTCCCGAACGGGAACCGCATAGTCAATGTCAACAATAACATTACCGATATCGAAAATCAAATTTTTAAACAGAGGCATAAGATTTCAAAAATAGGCGCGAATATTTATTTTCGTGCGCTGTTTTGAAGATATAACAGTCGGTCCTATAGCTCAGCCGGTTAGAGCACCTGACTCATAATCAGGGGGTCCCTGGTTCGAGCCCAGGTGGGACCACTTAGAAGTAAGCTGAAAGCCTTGTCTGACAAGGCTTTCGTTCTTTCTAACACTTTGCTTGCATAGACTTTTACACAGACTGCACATTCTTTAATTACTGAGATGGCAGTTGATTGAAAAAGTAGGTTCTCTAATTGGCGGGAAGGTTCTACTTTCGCACTCGGTGCAAGTGGGACCACTATAAAGTATGCCGAAACGCTTGCCAGACAAGGGTTTCGGCACTTTTTAGTCTGTAAGTGCACAGGCAATTACACAGACACTAAGTGATTTTGCTTGAGAAACATGTTCTTAATATTGTAGGTAATTTCCTCTGTTGCATGTAGTGCAGCAGGGACCACTTTTAAATGTTACAAAACCCTTGTTCAGCAAGGGTTTTGGCATTTTATATAGCTACCTAACACAGGCCGCTACACAGACTCACCAGTTACAATTTTTGTAACAGACCCACCAAGAGCCACATTTTCTTCCAGTAAACACGCGACTTTCTTTTCCTATCTGCTATAATGGTTAGATAAAATTGCAGGAAGATGAGCAACAAAATGGAGGTAGCTGTTATCGAAATCAATGTTCTACGCGAATTGATTCGTGAAGTGTTTCAACAAGAAATGGAAGGATTCAGAAGTTTTTCTTCAAAGGAGGCTGAATACAAGGACACAGACCGGTTATCTATATCTCAGGCAGCGGAGTATCTCGGTGTCAGCAACAAGACCATAAGCAATTACAGAAAGAACAGAAAAATACCTGAACCTGAATACAACCTATCAGGCAAGCCTCGATGGACGGTTGCACAACTAAAAGAAGCATTAAACATCCGTAAAGCAAAGCAGAAGTTTCCTGTCAGCTAAGGTTCGTTCCAGATTACATATTGCGTTAAAAATTTTCAATGAATAATGGCAGAGGTAAAGAAATATGCTCGGTTCTATTTACAGATGCGAAAGAAATGGGCAAATGATAAACAGAAAGAAAGACCGGTTATCATGTGGTTCAGTTACAATGGCAACTATCTCTGCACAACTACCGGTATTAAAACCATTGAAAAGAACTGGGATACAAAGAAACAGCGCCTGAAAACAACTGTTCAGAGGGCGACAGAAGTAAACCGTTATCTTGATTTACTTGAACAAAAAGTAAATGACATCTACTTCAAAGCACTCTCCGAGGGAATTGTAATCAATAACCGCTACCTGCTCGACCATCTAAAGGCAACAGAAAAGAAAACTTCATCATTCTTTGAAGAATGGGACAAATACTTGGTAGTGCAAACTGTGAAACTTCAGAAGAGCACATTGAAATCTGCGCGGACAGCATACAACCACTTCAAAGAGTTTTGTTCGTCACACAACAAACCACGTATTACGTTCGAGGATATAACTCCGAATTTGAAATCTGAGTTTGCTCAATTTCTATTGAAGAAAGGAAATAGCAACAACACTATTCATGCAGTTCAGAAACGAATGACAAGATTTCTCAATTACGCGAAGAAGATAGGGCTGCATAACAATGATACACACAAAGAATTTCACATCCCTGAACGTGTTGGAAGCATTAAGTTCTTAGAATGGGAAGAAGTAAAGCAACTTATAGATGTAAAGCTTGAACCTGGTTTAGAAAATGATGCACGTGATTTATTTGTGTTCTGCTGCCTGACTGCAATGAGATATTCTGATGTGACCAATCTCAAAAAGACAGACATCGTAGAACATAAGTTCAAAGAGTTGGAAGGAGTTCACTATGCTGCACACATCCGCCAGCAAAAGACGGATAGAGTTACTGTTATTCCTTTGTTACCCGAAGCTCTTGACATACTGAATAAATACAAGAATGAAAGAACAGAATTTGCGTTGCCGCATCGCGCAAACCAAACTGTGAACCGGATAATAAAACAAGTTGGAAGAAGAGCACGATTAACCGCTAATCAAAAACTGGTTGTTTACCGGGGGACTGAGTGTGAAACAAGCAACTCAGAAAAATGGAAAATCCTTTCTACCCACATGGGCAGACGAACATTTGTGACCATTGCAGCCACACGCGGCATTCCGATAAACATCGCTTGCAGTATTACCGGTCACAACCCGAAAACAATGCTTACCCACTACGCAGGTGTGATTGATGCCAAGAAGTTTGAGGAAGTTCAGAAGAAGTTGCAGTTTTGAACCGTTCACATTTTCGCTTCTATGACTACCGCAGAACATTTATCAAAGAAGAAAGATGATTACAGCGCTTTACTTGATGATGTAATCAAAGCTATTCGTCAATTTCAAAATATTGATGCAGTGTCATTATACTTTCACTTTTTAATTGAATGCTTTGATAAGGATTTAAACCGCTCCCAACGACAGGAATTATTAAAGAGCGATTATCCCTTGTTGAGAAAACATGGTGATATGTTCAACAGTAGTTACATTTCACTACGAAGCAGTTTGAAGGATTATCGCGCATCTGCAAATGAAAAGCAGATACATAAAGTTTCTTCCTATATAAATTTAAAGATTAACGCTATCACAAAGGATATTGAGGATATTGCCCTTAAAGAAGTCATCAGAGGTCAATATCATAAAGACGTTTTTTATCAAAGTGCAAATCATGACGGTTTATTGGTAAGACAGGTGAGAGATAATGTTTGGGAAAGATTCAATCTTGATTTATTAGATAAACGCTATCTCTTCGAAGAGTATCGTGAAATGCTTTTGAATTTAGTGGGAAGGATTAAAAAGCTTGAAGGGAATTTTATAAGTGGCAAATGGCAAACTTCTCCAAAGAAAATGAAATCAATAGTTGAAAAGTGCCACTTCAATCTTCAAAATATTATAGCACAAGATAAGTGGCCTGAGTTTATAGGGCATTGTGATTATTATTCAGAAGAAAGAGTGATTTGTAATAAGGCAATGACGTTGATACAAAAGAAGAAATTTCCTGAAAAGTATATCTGGAACTTAGAACTGAATAAAGCGCCAGTTTATGCAGCATTTGTAAAAAGACTTGTAGAGCAGAAGTATCTGGAAAGTGATAATATTGACGAAACACTTCTGTTTAAATACTTTCTCTATTTTTTTACCGGAGAAGAATATTCCACAACAAAAGCAAATGACATTGCCAAATACTACTACGGCACAAGAAGCAACAAATACTTTGCTGAATTCAACCGCATAAAGTAATCCGATTCCCTCTCATTTAGATTCTGGTTTTAGGACATGTAGGACAAGTTGGACTTGCAATCTACCGACCTTTGTTGCGTGAAAGTTGCGAAGAAAAATAAAAGTAAAGTTGGTTGCGGCCGCACCTCTACGCTTTTATCTACTGGTCAACAATCACAGATTGTTAAACCAAAATCAAACCAAATGAATCAGAATAGCAAAGCTGATGTATCGGTCAGCGAAATCAAAACCGATTATTACCAACCTGAAAACAGTAAGGAATTTCTGTTTACCCTGAGTGTATTACTCAAAACCATCTTCCCGCTTGAAGTTGTGGTTGTGCATAAAGGCACCATGCAACTTATCGCCAACGGGCATTACCTGCAACTGGCAATTGAAGAAGGGAAAGATACAATTGAGGTAGTCCTTGCGGACTTCCCAGAGCAGTATCTGCTTCACACCATTGCCACACACTGGAAGCCGACCAAAAAGTATGCGGTCATGTTTAAGTTCATCGATGTCTTCATGAAGTATTACACCAAGAAAAACGGTGGCGGTGCAGAATTTAGAACCGGTGATAAACCACACGATTTACGCGAACTGGTTGCCGAAATTCTGGGCACTAATAGGACATATCTGGACATGATTGAAGCCATCGGTAACTTTAAACCCGAACTGCTTAAGTTGGTTGATGCGGGTCAGGTTACACTTAAAGAGGCATTTGCTATGGTTCCGAAGGACAGCAACAAAGGCAAAGGCAGCAGGTTTAGTAACAGCCGTAATGCCAGAGTAAGTAACCAAGATTATGTTTCCAGCAAGAACTACCTAACCGCTGTAAAAGATACAGGAAGTCTTTCACAGGAAGATTTGGAAGCGTTAACCGAAAATTTACCTCACC
>CAZBPG010000152.1:0-6183 GCA_964493695.1 uncultured Chitinophaga sp.
GGTTTTTGGAAAAAGAGTGGGGCGATAACAGCGTTGGATGAACGGATTCCTCGCTACGCTCGGAATGACATTCTCTCTGTCATTCCTCGCTGCGCTCGGAATGACATTCTCTCTGTCATTCCTCGCTGCGCTCGGAATGACAGGACAAAAAGAATGACATAAAATTTTTTTTACACAACTATACTAAAGTATAATATCTGTATATGTTGGAATACATGATATTTACATCGTAATTTATTAACTCACCCGAACTAATGCTTTAAATTCATTCAGTACTAAAATTACATCTTATGAAAAACAAAACTTTACACCACTTTTTATCCGCAGCTTTTATCACTTTGATTACGCTTGCCGGATTATTTTTTTCTAATACGGCTTCTGCGCAATCTTATTGTATGCCGACTGGTAGTCAAACTGGTAACAACGGTAGGGGTAGTATTACTAACTTCACAATTAAAAAATACTCAGATCAGACAATACTGTACCAAAAGAATACTGCGGCTGGGGCGAATTGTTGTGGATATTATGATTATACATCAGAAACCATCCCTAACTTAGAGAAGGGTAATACTTACACATTTGAATTTACTGTTTTCCCGGATAATGCAAGTTCAGTGTCGGGCAGATTTTTTTTTGACTGGAATCAGAATTATGATTTAGAAGAAACGGGAGAAGTGTTTGCAGATAATAATAATATGTCTCCATTTATCATACCGTACAATATTACGATACCGCTAACCAGCAACACCGGTAATATAAGGTTACGAATTCGTGCCAGAGCTACGAGTGCAAGCGTTGGTGCTTGTAACAATAGTATTAGTGTCTCCCAAATTCAGGATTTTACGGTTCCTATAGTTGCCGGCTGCACACCGCCAACCAATCCGGCAACTAATTTCAGCAGCACGCCTCTTCTTTACAGAGCAACGGTTAACTGGACAAGGGGTAATGGTACCGCCGGAGTAGTGGTGGTAGCAAGAGCGAACGGCAGCCCGGCTGCACCTCCGTCTAACGGGAATGATTCTTACACTGCCAACACAGTATTCGGGCAAGGGTCTTCTACCGGAGCGGGTAATAATGTGGTTTACAAAGGCACCGGCACAAGTGTTGAAGTTACCGGGTTAAGTCCCGGAGGTATTTATGGCTTTGATATTTACGAATACAACACTGCGGATGTTTGCTACGGACCGGCATATACCAATACTGTTACCACTTCTACCTGCACACCACCCGTTACTAACGCACCAACGCCAACAAGAGGCGCTGCTACCAACACCACCGTTAACTTTTCATGGGCAAATATAGGCAGTGGAAATAAGGTATTGGGAATACTAAAACCGGAGAGTGAACCAACCATCAAAACTCCGGAAAGCGGTATAACCTACACAGCTAACTCTGCTTATGGTGTCGGCTCTAATTTGGGTAATGATAATTATGTAGTTTATAGCGGTAACGGACTTTCTGTAACCGTTACCGGATTGCAGCCGGGTACAACGTATCGGCTCTATCTCTACACGTTTAATGATGGACCTCCCACTTGCTACAAAACCACAGCTGCTAATTCCAACTGGAATACCACCACTAACCTGATGTATTTTGTATCATCCACCACTGTTCAGAACAATGATGATGTACCCCGTGGTACCACTGACCGGTGGCATGTACAAATAAAGATAGTAGTGGCAGGTACTACTACGCCTATGAAGCTTACTGACCTTACCTTTAATTCGACTGGGTCCACCAACCCGGGTGTTGACTTTACCAGAGCAAAAATATTTTCTACAGGTACTTCTCCTGTTTTTAATAATACTTTTAACATGGGTAATATAATACTGAACCCAACCGGTACAAATACCATTACCGGAATCAACACTAATCTGCAAAATGGTACAAACTACTTTTGGCTGACTTACAATGTAGAATCCGGCGCCGTATTAGGCAACTATTCCAAAGCCGCCGTTACTTCTATAACACTAAGCGATGCCGGCGGGCAAAACGGAGGGGTTAAAACGCCGGATAACACCTCTACGGCAAGCAGGAAAATTATAACCGGCTACTGTATTCCGTATGTTAGTACGTTTAATTGCAACAACACTTATGGTATCATTACTAATGTAACTTTAGCTACTATCAATAATACAAACGCAAGCAGTTGCGGAACCACTGTATGGGGATATTCTGATTACACCGACATTGTCAGCCCGCCGGATTTGGATGCCGACGGGTTTACTTCTTATCCGTTTACCATTACGCGAGCTACTTCTCAGGATGCCAACTATACCATGGGAATATGGATAGACCTGAACGGCGACGGCGTTTTCAATAACACAAACTATAGTTTGGGCAACCCCACGGGAGAAAGATTCTATGTGGCAGTGGTAGGCAACAGTACAAGTGTAACCGGCAATTTAGTGCTGCCCGGCTCAGCTTCTGCCGGAATAAAGTTTATGCGAATCCGTGTATATCACAATGTTGACCTTAATGCGCTTAACCCATGTGATGGAGGTGTGGTGGATTACGGTGAGGCAGAGGATTACAGAATCAATGTTATCTCCACCTGCACACCGCCTACTGTGCAGGCAAGCGCACTTTCTGTTACACCATCCGGCGGCGGACTGAACTTAAACTGGACAGGTGGCGACGGCGACAAAGTACTCGTGTTAGCCCGTGAGGGAAATTCAGTTACCGGCACTCCGGCTCTCGGCACAAGCTACACGGCTAATTCCGTATTCGGCTCGGGAGACCAGATAGGCAGCGGAAATTATGTAGTATATAGCGGCGCGGGCACATCGGTATCCGTAACGGGCTTAACCCCGCTGTCAACCTATTCATTTGCCGTTTACGAATACAATGATGCAGGCAACTGCTACCTGCTGCAAACACCGGCTACCGGAACAGGCACTTACTGTACTCAACCGGGCACGCAGGCAAGCAACTTCAGCAGCGGCGTGGCAACCAACACTACACTTCCTATTTCATGGACGCGGGGCAATGGAAACAATGTGTTGGTAGTAGCGCGCGCAGGCAGCGCCGTTAATGCGTTGCCCGCAGGCGGAGCAAGCTATACTGCCAATGCCGCCTATGGCTCCGGCGACCAGATAGGTTCGGGCAACTATGTGGTGTATAATGGCAGCGGCACATCGGTTACTGTAACAGGACTTACATTAAATACTTCTTACTACTTTGCCATTTTTGAATATGGCAACAGCGGACCGTGTTACAAAACGCCCGCCCTTACCGGCATAGCGGCTACTGCCAATGTGATGAACTTCGTTTCTGCAACTACTACTCAGAACAATGCAGATGTAAGAAAAGGAGCCAATGATGAAATGCTGGTGGGCTTACAGGTGGTAACCGAAGGGGCTACTTCTCCTATTTCTGTTACAGGCATCACTTTCAACACTATCGGTTCCACCTATCCGGTTAATGATATTGGTAATGCACGGGTATATTATACAGGGAACTCGTCCACCTTTGCGCCCAACAACCAGTTTGGTTCCACGGCAGTACTTCCCGATGGAACTTATTCCTTAACCGACGCTCAGGAATTAGTTGAAGGCACTAATTATTTCTGGTTAGCTTATGACATTAAACCGGGAGCCAAATTGTTTAACTATGCAAAAGGCGCAGTTACCACTCTTGATATGAATAAGGGTGTCGGTACAGTGATACCGGGCAGCATAGCTACGGCAAGCCGGAGAATTAATCTGATATACTGTACCGTTGCCTACGACGATGCTTGTACGCTTAACGGACAAATCAGCAGGGTAAAGTTATCCAACATGAATAACATCACCGGATGTTCAGCCGGAAGCTATGGCGATTACACCACGCTTTCTCCAATATTATTGGAAAGAGGGCAAACCTTTCCTCTGACCATAAAAAAAGGAGATAGCACCAATGTCGGTAATTATAGAACAAGGATTTGGATTGATTTTAATGACGATGAAGACTTTGCAGATGCAGATGAACAGGTGTTTGATTATTATTCAAATGCCGGAACTATCACCGGAAATATTACCATAGCGGTAGGCGCGCAAAGTGGCATTCACCGGATGAGAGTGAGAATAGGATACTATGGAAACGGCGTTATGCCCTCGTGTGGAAACTATAGTACCGTTAATCCGTACCCTAACACCCACGGAGAAGCAGAAGACTACTTAGTCAATATATGTGATAAAGCCACTATTACGGTTCAGCCCGTTGCTCAATCGGTTTGTGAACAGGAGCAAATCAACTTATCTGTAACAGCTACCAGCCCGACCAGCATGACCTATCAGTGGTACAAAGACAATGTACTGCTGGATGGTATGATTGCCTCAAACATAGCAGGGGCTGCTGAATTAGCTAATGCAGGCGGCTACAAATGTGTTGTCAGTAACGGATGCGGCGCTGTTACTTCCAATCAGGTTAATCTTACAGTGAAAACACTTCCTGCTCTTACTGTCAGTCCGGTTTCGGCAGTTTGTACCGGCACTTCTACGGCACATCTGACTGCAGGCGGAGCAAGCAGTTATTCATGGGCGCCGGCTCTTTATCTGGTTCCCACCAATGCGCCGGTAAATACCAATAACATAACCGTTGCCACTTCTCAACTGACTTTCTATACTGTAACAGGTACGGCAGTCAATGGTTGCACAAAAGATCAGGTGGTGCCGGTGGCTACTATTCCGGTGGGTGGTAATGTGGATCCGTTGTACGCCATTATATGTAGTGGAGCTAATCAATTGCTCAAAGTAAATAATGCAGCCGGTAGTTTCTATCAGTGGCAGTCTTCAACGGATAACATATCATGGACGGATATATCAGGTGAAACCAACAATTCTTACACGGCGTCAACTGCTACCAAGAAATACTATCGTTTGGTAGGAAAATCCAATACCTGCTGGGATGTAACCAGCACTTCGGCAACAGTGGATGTAAGTGCATCGCCTATTACTCTGACTGTAACATCGAAAACAGACAACAGCATCAAACTCGACTGGAGTCCGGTAGGCAGCGGTAATTACAATATTGCCTACGGCGGCACTTCCAGCGGCTCTGCCAACTCTGTAACACCTCCATATACCCTATCGGGCTTAATTGCAAATGGTACTTACGATATTACTGTAACACAAACAGGTTTACCACTTGTTGGTTGTCCTGCCAGCGGCACATTAACCGGAGTAACTACTTTGTGTACTATGCCTACAGGTGTAACCGCCAGTTCGCCGGTAAATAAACAATTGCAAGTGGATTGGACAGGACCGGCGGGGGTTTACCGTGTTTATTACCGTGCATTAACTATAAATACTTCATATACTTATAAGGATGTAACTACAGTCAGCAACAGCGGAACGGTAACCATAACCACCGGGTTGTATGGCGGCGTTCCTTATGAAGTATATGTAGTGCGTAAAGACTGCCCTTCACCGGGTGACTTTGGGCAGAAGAGCGCTTTGGTTTACACAACCGTAAAGCCATTGTCTGCCTGCTCACCGGCGCCTAATAATGTAACAGTGAATAGTACCTGCCCCGGACAGATAGAAGTAAGCATGAGTGGCAGTCCGACAGGTAATTATAGTGTATTAATCCAGCGGCTGACACCCACCATTGCAGGCGGTTACAAGTACAATGTTTCGGGAGGTACCTTCCAGGTACATGTCGGTCAGCCGGGACAGACCTTTATGGTAGCCGTTGCCTCCAAGTGCGTAACCGGCACAAGTGACTGGGTGGTATATCCGGGCGGAATCACGATAAAACCATTGTGCAATCCGATTGGCAATTTAGTGTTGAGCAACCCAACTTGTTGGGGCTTCACCGCTTCCTGGAACAGAGAAATATGTTCTGAAAATCAAGTCAGCACTTATCAGTTTTTCATGAAAAGAACCGGAACATTAAACTGGAACTCCTATAAGGTGAATTCACCAGCACCTCCTATCAGTCCTTATCTGCCGGTAGCGTGGTTAGGCAAGGGCTATGAGATGTCCTGCTATGTGAAGGCGAACTATATATGCAATGGTTATCTAATAGGTGGTCCCGCCTCAGCTACTCAGACCATTACCACGCTTTCAGCAGGATGCAGGGAAGAAGATCAGAGTATGCTGGAACCGGAAACACCTTCCACACAAATCATTGCTGCAGACAACAGTGAAGCCATCAGTATTTATCCGAATCCGAATAATGGGCAATTCACATTAGACATCA
>CAZBPG010000153.1:0-6074 GCA_964493695.1 uncultured Chitinophaga sp.
GCTTTGCTGCGGCATCCCAAATAGTTTGGCCTTTGTTTTTGGCATTACGTGTAGTAAAAAATACAGCCATCAGCAGCGAAAGGATAACCACTGCGCTGGCATCCAGTAACACAAACCGCTTCAGGTCAAGGCTAATATCCACCGGTATGCTTTTGGCAAAATCGGTGTAGCCGTAGTTGAGTTTATTGTTCAGAAAAGCATAAAACGCACCGGCACCTGCCAGTGCAAAAAAGCCGGCAAACACACCGGCTAATCCGCTCAGAGAAATAAAGCGCGAGGAGCGCTCCATCATGGTTCGTATTTGTTGCAGTTGTTCTAATGGCTCGGTGTTTTCACTCATATTAAAGCGCTTTGTGTAGCAAAGTAAAATGCAAACTGCTCAGACTTCCAAAGATTGTGTTGTTAAAGTTTCGCAATCGTGTATTTTAGTTTTTGCAACAAAGCAAGTACTATGAGCAGCGAAAGAGAATACAAAACGTTTTGGAGTTTTTACCCTTACTACCTTACCGAGCATGCCCGGCCGGCTAACCGTTGGCTACATTTTGTTGGCACTGCACTGGTTATTTTGTGTTTTGTGTTGGGCCTTTGGTGGGGAAACCTGCTGATGTGGCTGGCTATGCCTTTGTGTGGTTATGGCTTTGCATGGTTCGGTCATTTTATATTGGAGAAGAACCGCCCCGCTACTTTTAAGTATCCGCTTTACAGTTTAGGCAGCGATTTTGTGATGTTCTTCCACATACTAACCGGGCAAATAAACAGCAAGGTAGACGAAGCCCACCGCACCATTGGCGTGGAGAATAAATGGAAATAAAGGCGGCATTATGAAAAAGCGGCCGGAGTAAACTCCGAACCGCCTCAACCTAAACCATTCGTTCTACTGTTTTTTGCCTCGTATGCTGTAGTTAGCGCTCTTGCTTGCCTTTTGCACTTCCTTTAACTCGTAATCGCTTTTTTGCTCTACACTCTTTAGTTCGCTGTTGTATTTGGTTACTACCGAATCCTGCAATGTTATTTCTACGGTAGGCGTAAACTTACTTTTGTTTCCGGCCATATATATCTGCGTGGTTGCTCCAAGGGTGCGCGCCTTGTCATAGTTACGTTCATCCACCGCTTTCATTGTTTTCTCCAAAAGATCGTTCGATTCAAATATGGTGCATTGCTGCATTACCCGCTCACTAAAGTTGGCCATATACGTTTTGCGCTCGGTAACAGGCTTAATCACATTCAAATTTTCGATGGCAGATTTCCGGTTGTTGTTTGTAGCATCTTCAAAATCAAGGTGTGTTACAACAGGCAGCTCAGTATTGGCTCCGGCCTTAATTTTAAATTTTACCAGTATGCCTTTGGTTTCGTTAGCAAAAATATCCTTCAGGTTTACGGTCATTACATTCCTGTCCATTTCGTAATTGCCGCCATACACACGGGTAACTACTATTTGCTGCGGAAGGGAGAATTTTAATGTAGCCTGCTTTGCAACTAAAGTAAGCAGCCCGTTTATCTCCTTTTCAAATAAGGCAGGAATTTGATTGGGCTCTTTTATATAGTAGTAATTGCCGCCCCCATTCTCTGCCAGAGCGGTCATCAAGTTTTCGTTGTAATCATTCCCCACTCCAAAGGTGCTGATGCTGATACTCTCGCTGTTAAACCACTTTTTCGCAGTATTCTGTAATACAAGCGGATCGCTGATTCCTTCATTAGCAAGGCCATCACTTAGTAACAACACACGGTTTACATAACCGCTTTTGTACGTATTTTTCACCTGATTAAATCCTTCCACCATTCCCCCGCCCAGGTTAGTGCCACCGGCAGTTTCAATAGCGGAAATCACTTCGTGCAGGTACTTTTTATCGGTTACCGGAGCTGATTTTTGCAATACCCCCACCTGCGATTCATATACCACTATAGACAGAATGTCTTTATCATTTAGTTTATCAATCAAATAATCAGCTGCCTTTTTTACGTATTGCAGTTTAGCGCCTGTCATAGAGCCGCTGCGGTCAATCACCAAGGCAATGTTGAGGGGGGCGCGTGCTTTATCGGCAGGAATGTAATCACCTGCTTTTACCTCGGCATAAACAAAGCCGGTGTTATTTAAGGTATCGTTTACCAAATAGTAGTTGTGGCCGAGTTCTGTAGAGAGTGAAAGCAACCCGGCTTTGTTATGCATTGGCTGCCCGTTGTAAGTAACGCTGTCGGGAATTTTGTAGTAGTTATCATCTATAACAACAGCCACCGGTTCGGCAGGCTCTTCAACTATAGCAGGCGAAGGTGCGGTGCGGGGATGAAATGAGTAGAAAGAGAAGGCTGTCAGCAATAAAAAAAATCCTGATACCAGGAGCAGCGAGCGGGTGAGTTTTGGTTGCATAGCATTAGGTTTTGTTTCTTAACGATGCAGCCATTGACAATATTACACAAGCTAAAAGGCATTAACACTTGTTGTGTTTTGGCTTACCAAACAGCGGACGATATCAAAGTATTATTTTGCTCTTCTAAATGTGCTACAAATGCACTTACAGAAACTTGAAGTTAGAACGCATACAGCCATTGCCTACTGGATAGTAGAACTGAACAACTATAGTTATGAGCAGCTAATTCAAAAGCCGGCTGAAAATTCGTGGAGCCTTGGGCAGGTAGGTATTCACCTATGGATGAGTGCCAAGGGTTTCTTTTTTAAGAATGCCGAACGCTGTTTAAGTAAAGAAAGGGTAGCGTCAGGCAAAGGGAAGAATATGTATGGAATGATAGTTTTTACGCTGGGCATGATGCCGCCTGTAAAAGTAAAAATGCCCGAGAAGGTAGCGGTAGAACCAAAGCAGCCCGAATCGAAAGAGCAGTTAATAGCTAAACTGGAAGAAGTGAAACGCATGTCTTCGGAATACATTAGGCGGATACCACAAAGCGACCCCGCACTTAAAACACGGCATCCGTTTTTGGGCTGGTTGAATACCGCTGAATGGATAACTCTTTGTAACCTACACTTTAAGCACCATCTGGCACAGAAGAAAAGGATAGAGCAGCACTTCGGCTGGAAGTAAAATTCCATTTACCCAAATCTGCTACTTTAGCGCCTCAAATTTATCATTGTGAAAGCGTTACGCCTGGCAGGTTTATTCCTCTGTATTTCTATTTCTCAATATTCCATAGCACAAACCGGTGAAAAATGGTCACTGGAAAAGTGCATTGACTATGCCCTGAAAAATAACCTGCAGGTGCGCCAGGGCGGCTTAAATGCCGAGGTGAATAAGAACAATTACAATCAGAGTTTTCTGAATCTGCTTCCGTCTGTAAATGGTTTTGTAACAAACGACATTTCGAACGGGCAGCAGTTTAGTTTGGCCGCCTTTCGCGTGGTTAACCAAACCACTACCACTTTTAGCACCGGATTGAATGCGGATCTGACCTTGTTTGCCGGTTTGCAGCAGGTACACAATATACTTAAGAGCAGAAAGGATTTGGAAGCGGCCAGGTTTGATAACGAGGATGTGAAGACTACTGTTACGCTTAACATTACTACGGCTTTTTTACAGCTAATGAACAACCGCGAAGTGCTAAACGTAGCAGAAAACCAAAAGAAAACTACAGAAACGCAATTGCAGAATATTGAGCAGCGTGTAAAGGCGGGGGTACTTCCTGAAGTAAGTTTGTTGGATATACAGGCGCAACTCGCCCGCGATGAAGCCGCTATCGTTAATGCAAAAAACAGCTATGACCTGGCAGTGTTAGCGTTGCGCATTCTACTTCAATTGAAACCCGAAGAGCCTTTTGAACCGGAAATTCCTGTGCTGAAAGACGAAGTAACAGACAAGCTAACTGAGTCAACCGCATTGAGCACTTACAACTCGGCAGTGCTTACACAGCCTTCTATTAAAGCAGCTATGGCGCGTGTGCAGAGTGCACAGTTTAGCCGAAAAATGGCGATTGGTGCTTTAAGCCCCACTATCTCCATGTCAGGAAGTTTATACGATTACTACACCAATCAGCAAAAGCAACTGGATACCGCTATAGGCGATTATGTTACAGTGCCTATCAGCAACCAGTTTAAAGATCAATTCCGAAAGAGCATTTCATTTACCCTGAGCATTCCCATTTTTAGCCGCTGGCAACGTGTAACCAACATTTCAAACGCAAAACTTCAATACCAAAATTCGTTGCTGCAACTGGAAACAAAGAAGAACGCTCTGATGCAAACAATTTATGAAGCCGATGCCAGTGCACGGGCTGCAGCCGAGGGCTACTATAGCAGCAAGAAAAGTTACGGAGCAGCTAAACGCGCATACGAAGCGCAGGAGAAAAGATACAATGCAGGCGCTTCTTCTAACATTGAATATCAAACCGCCAAGAATAACTTAGCCACTGCCGAAAGTGATGTAATCAGAAACAAATACACCTACGTATTCCGCCTGAAGGTGCTTGATTTTTATCAGGGTAAACCGATAACACTAAACCCGTAACAAACCGCAAACGTATTCACCATGAAGAGCAACCGCATTATATGGATTTCAGCTGCCGTGCTCGGCATTCTTTTAATAGTAGTTATTGTAGGAAAAAAGCAAGGGTGGCTTGGCAAAGGCGAAACTCTACAAGTAGCTGTAGATAAAACTGCCAAGCGTTCGCTGATTGAAACAGTAACCGCCAGCGGAAAGATAAATCCTCAAACAGAAGTAAAGTTGAGTTCCGAAGTTTCAGGCGAGGTGATTCAATTGAACGTAAAAGAAGGCGACTCTGTAAAACGTGGCCAGCTACTTTGCGTGGTAAACCCTTCTATTTATGAAGCGGTAGTTACACAGGCCAATGCCAGCGTAAACCAGTTTAAAGCAAACCTCGCCAGTGCCAACGCATCGCTTATTCAGGCAAAAGCTGCATTGGATAACAGCAAGCGAAACTTTGAACGTAATGAGCAACTGCATAACAGCAAGGTAATTTCGGATATGGAGTATGAAGCCTCTAAGTTGCAGTACGATCAGGCACAGTCCAATTATGCTACTGTTACAGAGCAGGTAAATGCGGCACTTTACACAGTAAAAAGTGCCGAGGCACAGTTAAAACAGGCACAGGACAATTTGCTGAAGACGAAGATTTATGCGCCCATTAGCGGAACGGTTTCTCTCGTTAATGTGAAACTGGGTGAGCGTGTGGTGGGAACTGCTCAAATGGCCGGAACCGAAATTATCCGCATTGCCGATTTGGAAAATATGCAGGCAGAGGTAGATGTAAATGAAAATGACGTGCTCCGAATTTCGCTGGGCGACACTGCCGAAATTGAAGTGGATGCTTACATCAAGAAGAAATTCATAGGTGTTGTTTCGCAGATTTCTTACTCAGCCACCAACACTATCAATCAGGTTATCAGCACTTCTCAGGCTACCAACTTTACTGTAAGAATTAACTTGGTGAAGGAGTCGTATGCTGATTTAATTCTCCCTGAACTTGGTAAGAAGTTTCCGTTCCGCCCGGGAATGTCGGCTACGGTGGATATTAAAACGGAGTCGCGCACGAATGTTATTACCGTGCCTATTCAGTCGGTTACTACCCGCGAGGCAGAAGATGTGAAGCAAAAGGATGAAGAATTTGCTAAAACTGAAAAAGCGAAGAAAGCTTCAGCAGGTAATGACAAGAGTAAACTAACAGAAATTGTATTCGTAATAGAGAAAGACAAAGCGGTAGCCCGTGAGGTGAAAACCGGTATACAGGATGCAAACTATATTGAAGTTCTATCCGGGCTTAAAGAAGGTGAGAAAGTAGTAAAGGCTCCTTTCAAACTCATTTCCAAAACGCTTAACGATGGCGATATCGTGAAAGTGGTGGAGGAGAAAGACTTATTTAAGGACACTAAAGCGGAGTAACTATTCTTCCACTACTTTAATGTCCAATTCTTTAATGGCGTTCATAGCTGCGTTCTGCTCTGCTATCTTCTTGCTAAAGCCCTCGCCTGCCGAAACATATTTGCCGTTAATTTCCAGGTGAATAGTAAAATAAGCCCTGCGGTTTTTACTCTTTTCCTCTGCTACTTTAAACTGTAGGCTTTTCCCTTCGCGTTGTACGTAGTGGTAAATCTGACTCTTATAATCACTGTT
>CAZBPG010000154.1:0-6025 GCA_964493695.1 uncultured Chitinophaga sp.
TTTGTCAGCAACATTCTTATCAAGTTCATCTTGTGAATTATGAAAGAGGTCTACTATCTATTTGCAGTGATTGGACGTTCACTACATTTCCGCCAAATGTAAGGCTGCCTGAATTAATGTATTGAATAACCGTATTGGAAGCAACCCCGTTTTCGAGTGGCGGCAAACTATCGTTAACCGGATAAAAAAAGCCCTGATGGTTTGTATCTATTAAGCATTGAGAGGCACCGGAACTTCCGCAGTACTGTGCTTTCCCTACAACAAACCAACAACAACAAACAAGAAACAGCAAACTCTTTCTCATGTAAAGTAAAGTTAGTAGAACAAATCTATTTTCTTGTGTCTAATATCTATTGTCTCTTCTCTATCTTCTCCAACGCCTTCTTTACACTGCCTTCTTCTAGAAGTACACGGTGGCTTTCTTCGTAGGCAAGGCCGGTGGCTTCCATAATCATTTTAGTGCCGCGGTCAATCAGCTTGTTATTGCTCAGGTGCATGTGTACCATTTTGTTGTCGTGCACGCGGCCAATTTTAATCATTACCGCTGTGCTTATCATATTCAGCACCAGCTTTTGAGCCGTGCCGGCTTTCATACGCGTGCTGCCGGTTACAAACTCGGCACCGGTGATGACTTCAATGGCAATGTCGGCATGTTTGGCTACAGCCGTGCCGGTGTTGCAGGTAATGCAGGCGGTGGTAATGTTATGAGTGCGGCAATGCTCCAGCGCACCCGCCACGTAAGGCGTGCGCCCGCTGGCGGCAATACCTACCACTACATCGTTGGAGTGTATGTTGTGTGTCTGCAAATCTTTCCAGCCCTGTTCTTTGTCGTCTTCAGCAAACTCTACGGCCTTGCGCACAGCACCATCGCCACCGGCAATAATGCCAATAACCAAACCATGCGGCACACCGTAAGTAGGCGGGCATTCGCTGGCATCTACAATGCCGAGGCGTCCGCTGGTGCCTGCGCCAATGTAAAACAACCTGCCACCGGCAAGCATTTTATCGGCAATGGCATCAACCAGCTTTTCAATTTGCGGAATTACCTTCTCTACGGCAACGGCAACCGAAGCATCTTCTTTGTTAATGTTGGTGAGCAGTTCACCGGTGCTCATCTTTTCCAGATGCCGGTAAAGGGAGGGTGATTCAGTGGAATTCATGAAAGCAATATAGCCACGAATTACACCAATTACACAAATTTATCTTGTCTTTATTCGTGCAATTCGTGTAATTCGTGGCTATTACAAACGCCTTTTTATTTTAGCGCATATATAGATATGGAACTTCCTACAAAATACGACCCCAAACAAACCGAAGACAAGTGGTATAAATACTGGCTCGACCTCAACCTGTTTCACAGCGAACCGGATGAGCGCGAACCGTTCACTATTGTCATTCCTCCGCCCAATGTAACCGGTGTGCTCCACATGGGGCACATGCTCAACAATACTATCCAGGATATCCTCATCCGCAAAGCGCGGATGGAAGGAAAGAACGCCTGCTGGGTACCGGGCACCGACCACGCGAGTATTGCCACCGAAGCCAAGGTGGTGCAGATGCTGCGCGAGCGCGGCATCAAGAAAAGCGATTTAAGCCGCGATGAGTTTTTGAAATATGCCTGGGAGTGGAAAGAAAAATACGGAGGTATTATCCTCGAGCAGTTAAAGAAACTCGGTGCAAGCTGCGATTGGCAGCGCACGCGCTTTACCATGGAAGAAAAGCTGAGCGATGCGGTGATTGACGTATTCATTGACCTTTATAAGAAAGGGCTCATCTATCGCGGCCTGCGCATGATTAACTGGGATCCTTCGGCAAAAACAACTTTAAGCAACGAAGAAGTATTGCACAGCGAAGAGAACAGTCAGCTCTACTTTGTAAAGTATATGGTGAAGGGAAGCGATGAGTTTATTTCTGTGGCTACCGTTCGACCTGAAACTATTATGGGTGATGTGGCGGTGTGTGTAAACCCGAACGATGAACGCTACAAAAACTTAGTTGGCAAAACCGTAATTGTTCCATTGGTGAACCGCGAAGTACCGGTGATAGCTGATGACTATGTAGATATAGATTTCGGAACCGGTGCATTGAAGATTACTCCTGCACACGATGTAAACGATTACGAGATTGGAAAGAAATACAACCTGCCTGTTATTGATTGTTTTAATGAAGACGGAACCATTGCAGAAGCCGCACAGGTGTTTATAGGTGAAGACCGGTTCAAGGCGCGTAAGCTTGCCGTTGAAAAACTGGAAGCAGATGGAGTACTGATAAAGAAGCAGGATTACTTAAACAAAGTAGGAAGAAGCGAAAGAACAAACGCCATTATAGAACCGCACTTGAGCTTGCAGTGGTTTGTAGATATGAAGAAATTCTTCGAAAAGAATCCGCAGGTATTGAACGATGTAATGAATGACGACATTCATTTCTATCCCCAGAAGTTAAAGAACACCTACAAGCACTGGATAGATAACGTGCGCGACTGGTGCATTAGTCGCCAGCTATGGTGGGGACAGCGCATACCGGCATGGTATGATGAGCAAGGGAATTTAGTAGCCGTTGCAAAGACAGAAGCGGAAGCTCGTGGTCAATCGTCAATGGTCAATGGTCAGCTTAAACAAGATGAGGATGTTCTTGATACTTGGTTCAGCTCCTGGCTCTGGCCTATCAGTGTGTTCGATGGATTTGAGAACCCGGATAACAAAGACATTAAGTACTACTACCCCACCAACGATTTAGTTACCGCACCGGAGATTATGTTCTTTTGGGTAATGCGTATGATAATGGCCGGTTATGAGTGGAGAGGAGAGAAGCCGTTCAAAAATGTTTACTACACCGGCATCGTTCGCGATAAGCTCAGAAGAAAGATGAGCAAGTCTCTCGGCAACTCACCTGACCCGCTCGACTTGATTGAGCAGTACGGTGCAGATGGAGTTCGTCTCGGAATGCTCTTGTGCTCACCGGCAGGCAACGATATTCTGTTTGATGAAAAACTTTGTGAGCAAGGCCGCAACTTCAGCAACAAATTATGGAATGCTTTACGCTTAGTTAAAGGCTGGGAAGTTTATGAAGGCGAAAACAAAGACAACAAAGTTGCCATCGAATGGCTCGAAAGCAAAATCAATAAAATTATACTGGAACTGGATTCTTCTTATAAGGATTTCCGTTTAAGTGAAGCATTAATGACTTTGTATAAACTGATATGGGACGATTTCTGTTCCTGGTATCTCGAACTCATCAAACCCGACTATCAAAAACCAATTGACAAATACACGTACGATAAAACAGTTGAACTGTTTGAAACACTTTTGAAGTTACTTCATCCTGTTATGCCTTTTGTAACAGAAGAGATATGGCACTTGCTCAACACAAGAGCGGAAGGAGCAAGTATTTGCGTGGCTGAATATCCGAACGCAGGAAAGGTAAATGATGCATTGATTGTACAAGCAGAGCTCACATTTGAAATCATTACCAACATTCGTGATATACGCGCGAAAGCAAATAAGAAGAACACAGAAACCGTTGATGCTTTCTACAACGGAAGTGATGCGGTTGTTTTCAATTCATTCAACGAAAAGATTATCAAGCTTGCACGCCTAGGCAAATTAGAAACCGTGAAAGAGGATATAACAGGTTCTAAAACTTTCATTTCAAAGGGGTATAAATTCTTTATAGTAACCGGTGAAATAGCCAACGAAGGTGAAGAGCGGGAAAAACTTATAAAAGAACTTGAATACACTAAAGGATTCCTTGCCTCGGTAGATAAGAAGCTTTCCAACGAGAAGTTTGTAGCTTCAGCACCACCTTCAGTAATCGAAAACGAGAAGAAGAAACGCGAAGATGCTCTTTCAAAAATTGCTATGCTGGAGCAGTCTTTAGCCGGTTAGCAGAGTTAATGATGTTATAACATCGGAAACTTTGTAATGTATTAAAGTTTCCAAAACCCTTTGCTGTAGGGACTTTGAGCGGAAACTACGCCAAATATTTTTTGCATAAAATTTGGTTCGGGCATTTTAAAACCTAAATTCGTTTGCTCAAAACCCAACCCATGATAGGAAACTCTACTTATCCCAAAAGTGCTCCGCGGAATAAGCCGATGCACTATTCTCCAAATTTATTAAGCACAGTTAACAACGGTATCGATAACAGCAAAGTAGCTGTAATGGAATACGACAGCAGTCAAAAAGGTATTTCTATCCGTGAAATTGAACCGATGGCTATTGTGTATAAAGACCGCAAACGTCATCTGGTGGCTTGGTGCAGATTGCGAAACGACTACCGCTCATTTCGCTTAGATCGTTTGAATAGTATTAAACTAAAGAAGGAAGAGTTTGTAAAGCGAGACAATTTTAATGTAGCTGAGTTTCAGGATGACCCCAACGCTACTTATGACGACAACTACGAAGAACAGGATTAGAATATTCGACACACCAACAAAGACCAGGCTGCCTCTCAGGCAGCCTTTCTTTTTTTAGCTCTGTTTTCTTTCCTGTTTTATTATCTCGTAAGCTTCTTTAACCTCTTGCAGTTTAATTGCTAACTTTTTCTTTTCAGTTTCGGTAAGATGATTATTACGGTCCGGGTGATACTTCAGAACAAGTTTTCTGTAAGCAGTTCTAATCTCACCAATATTTGCTTCTCTGCCCACTCCAAGTATCTCATAAGAAGAGGTGGTTTCAATAAATGAAAGTTGAGAAAATCCGGTTTTTATTCTTCTGAAATCAACATCATTAATGTTCAAGTATCCGGCTACTTTGAAAATGAAGAAATGCTCACGTTCACTTAACTCCGCATCACTTACGCCTAAATCAAAAAGAAACTGAACTACCTGAATGCGTGTTTTGTGTTTGGTATACATGCGCAGTTGCTCGCACACAATATTCAAATTATACTCCTTCTGAAGACAGTGGGTTAAAATCGCAGCACGTTTTTCGGAAAATTTTTCATCGAAGTGAGTATTCATGAACCGATTTGTGAAGGAGATTTCTTCTAAAGAAACCTTCCCGTCCACTTTTATAAGGTGAGATGCAAGTACCAGCAGATTCACTTCAAAATCTGTAATGGTTTTTGCCTCGTCAGCATTTGGATTTTCCACACCGGTGGCACTTCCTGCCAAATAACCCAGTAAGCCACCCAGGGGATTACCGGAAATTACCCAACCTAAACCAGCACCGAGCCATTTTTCGTAATTAGCCATGCCATGATCATTTAATGTTCGGAGAGTAGTAATGCAGTTTGTTGTTCATTACAAAATAGGCAAGCACCACTCCCGCGAGAATGAAAGGAAGGTTCAGTAACTGTGTTTTGCTGATGGCATCCATAATCATAGCACCATCCGGTTCTTTGTAAAACTCAAGAAAGAAACGACTGGTAAAGACAGCAATAAGAAAAGTAACCAGATAAATCCCCGGTTTTGATTCCTTGTATTTGTTGAACAGGATCAGCATGAATATTTGAATGATGAGATAAGCTATGCTCTCGTACAAAACGACTGCATGACGGGGAATATTATCTACCTGTGTAAAGATAAAAGCCCATGGAACATCCGTTGGTTTGCCGTACAGTTCCGAGTTCATCAGATTGCCAAACCGGATAAGCGAAGCCAAAATTACAACCGCTATCACACCAATATCCAGGAACCAGAAGAATTGAAACTCTTTGTTTCGCTTACAGAAGAAATACAAACCTGTTAAACCACCCACTACTCCACCATGACTGGCCAATCCCCCTTTCCAGACAGCAATTAAATCTTCCGGATGCTCCAGATAAAAATCGAGTTGATAAAAGAGAATGTGGGCCAGGCGAGCACCAATCAAACCACCAATAAACACGTATTGAATGGCCAGCGTCAGTTTTTCGTCATCCCTATTCAGTTTTTGAAACAGATAGCGTCCTACTAAAAAACTGGATACAAGTGAAAGTCCCCAGAACACCCCGTACCATTTGATGGAGAAAATGCCGAATGAAACGAAATCGGGAGAAGGGTTCCAGTGAATGAAAAGTTGCATGAGCAATAATAAATAAAAAG
>CAZBPG010000155.1:0-5566 GCA_964493695.1 uncultured Chitinophaga sp.
ATCGCCCTTCGAATTTAACGCTATGTTTCTTCTCACACGATTAACGACTGAACCTATTTTTTGTGCTTTTTGATTGTTTTTTGATATTTTCAGGCTAAAATGGAGATTTCCGGAACTTTCGGAGAGTTCCCCTTTTTTTCCGGAGAACTCTCTAAAGTTTTCGGAGAGTTCTCCTTTTTTCTTGCAGAGTTCTCTAAAGTTGTCGGAGAACTCTCTGAAAACTATAGAGAACCCTCGGAGATTTTAGCAGAGCCCTCTGAAATTGTTGGAGAACTCTCCGAAATTTTCGGGGAACTCCTTAAAAATTTCAGGGAACTCTGCAAAAAATTCAGGGAAGTATCAAAAGGATTAAACCTGCTCAACACTCCAGGCCTCTGGCTTAGCGGCAAACCATTGCTTAACCATATCCCAAACGGTGTTGAACAGTTCAGAATTGCGGTATTTTTCTAAGCTCTTTTCATTATCCCATTTGCTGTAAGTAAAAAAGATGTTCGGGTTTTGAACATCGCGCAGTAACTCCACACTGCTGCAACCTTCAAACGAAGCAATCATCTCTTTTCGCTCATCAAACGTTTTTAAAAAGTCAGCTACCTTATCGGGAGCGAAGGTGAGTTTTACAATTCGTGTAAGCATGGTATAGAGAATAGAACGCTGATTAAAGTTATTATCATTATTAAAACTGATTTTAAAATCATTATTTGTAATAGCAATAATGAGAGTCAGCGTTCTATTGTATTCTGTTATTTAATCCGCAATCACCATCACCGGCATATCAATCTTCAAACCCATCAGCGATTCAGCTTTACCTTTATTCATGGCTACTTCCAGATAACCGGCAGCGTTGAACAGGCAAACCATTTCACCTTCTTCCACATCCGAATACTTCCTGCTGATTGATTTTGACTGCCCCACATTAGCAAGAACCGTAAACTGCTTTTCGCCAATAAATTCATCAAACATTTTCCGGTTGATATTGGTAGTGGCATTGCCGAAATGGTCAATGTTTACAATCGTTCCGCGCACCGAACCGGTGGAACAAATCGGCTGCAACAACCGGAGGCTCACCGTTTCGGTGGTCAGGTGACCGAAATCTTTTGGCAGATATTCCTTTTCCAAAAGCTCAATCACCTTCGCAATAGCATCTTCGTAAAGCAGGGAATTGTTTTCCAGCAGTTCATCGTTTACCTGATACGTTTCGTGCGGAGTTTTGTCGAAGGCAATCGAAAGAAAGCCGTTATCGAAAGTGATGAAGTAATGCCCATCGGCAAAGGTTACCAGCAGTTTATCGTCCCCTTCCGATGAGTTCACATGAATCAGGTGTATGCTTCCCTTCGGAAAATATTTGTACGCGTTGCGAACAGTGAAAGCCGCTTCTTTAATGTCAAACTGTTTTACTGCGTGCGTTACATCCATCAGCTGAACAGTACTACAATGCGAAATAATGGCACCCTTCAAGGCAGCGAGATAAAAATCGCGCGTGCCTAAATCGGAAGTAAGAGTAACAAGTGCCATAGATAGTTTTCTGCAAAAACAAATGTGGTTCAATTCGTTTCTTAAACAACTGACATTACGGGGGAAAAAATGTGGATAGATATATTCGGGTAGACAGTCCTTGCTTTTCTCAAAAACATAATTTCACAGCATAAAACAAACCCGGATTTGACAGAGATAACCATCAACATCGAAGGCATTGACTCCATAGATTTTTTCGGAGTAAATAATTCCCGCTTCAACTTTATCAAGAAAAGTTTCCCAACCCTTCGAATGGTTTCGCGCGGCAGCAGCATAAAAGCCGAGGGCAGCAACGAAGACGTAGAAGTATTTAAGGTGAAGGTAGAGCGGATGATTGACCACATTGAACGCTACGGAAAACTAACCGAAGACAATATTGAAACTATTATTCACAGTAATGGTGAACCTGCAGCGAAAAAAGAAAAGGAGCAGAGCAATGTAATTGTTCACGGCAATGGCGGGCTATTGGTTCGCGCCCGCACCGATAACCAGTTGCTGATGGTAAAGGAAAGCGAGAAGAACGACATTGTATTTGCCATTGGCCCTGCCGGTACCGGTAAAACTTACACTGCTGTTGCATTAGCTGTTAGAGCACTGAAAGAGAAAAATGTAAAGAAGATTATCCTTACCCGCCCCGCAGTAGAAGCAGGGGAAAGCCTGGGTTTCCTTCCCGGTGACCTGAAAGAAAAGATTGACCCGTATCTCCGTCCGCTTTACGATGCACTGGATGATATGATACCACCGGATAAACTGACTTACTATATGGAGAACCGGGTGATAGAAGTTGCTCCTCTCGCTTTCATGCGCGGAAGGACACTCGACCACTCTTTTATTTTGTTAGATGAGGCGCAGAATTGTACCGACATGCAGTTGAAAATGTTTCTAACTCGTATTGGTGCCAACTCCAAATGTGTTATCACCGGTGACCCTACACAGATAGATTTGCCTCCTAAGGTGAAATCGGGCTTGCATACGGCATTGCGCATTTTAAAACCCATCGAAGGAATTTCAACCATTACTCTTAATGAAACCGATGTGGTTCGTCACCGGTTGGTAAAAGAAATTATAAAAGCATACGACAAGTTAAATGAAACAAGAGCCATTGATGAAGCCTCAAACAATCCGTGAAACTAATTTCAATTTCCCGAACCAGACCAGCGTTTACCACGGCAAGGTTCGCGATGTTTATACCGTAGGCGATAAACTGGTGGTAATTGCCACCGACCGTATTTCGGCTTTCGACCATATCCTTCCTAAACCAATTCCGCATAAAGGCGCGGTGTTGAACCAGATTGCCAAACATTTTCTGGATGTCACGCGTGATATTGTTCCTAACTGGCTGCTGTCGGTTCCTCATCCCAATGTTTCTATAGGCAAAAAATGTGAACCGGTGCGGATTGAAATGGTTATCCGTGGTTACTTAGCGGGTCATGCAGCAAGAGAGTATAAGGCTGGGAAAAGAGTATTGTGTGGTGTGAATCTTCCGGAGGGTTTGAAAGAAAACGATAAGCTGCCGGTGAATATTATTACTCCCTCTACAAAAGCTGTGGAAGGTCACGATGAAGATATTTCGAGAGAAGATATTCTGAAACGGAATATCGTGAGCGAAGAAATTTATGTGCAGATGGAAAACTACACGCACGCCATTTTCGAACGCGGGCAGCAAATGGCCAACGAAAGGGGGTTAATTTTAGTGGATACCAAATACGAGTTCGGAATTTCTGAAGGCAAGGTTATACTGATAGATGAAATTCATACACCGGATTCATCACGTTATTTTTATTTAGAGGGTTACGAACAGTTGCAGGCTAAAGGCCATCCTCAAAAGCAATTGAGCAAAGAATTTGTACGTGAATGGCTTATGGCAAGCGGCTTTCAGGGAAAAGAAGGCCAACAAATGCCTTTAATGCCCGATGAGTTTATTGATGTAATCACCAACCGGTACATTGAGTTGTATGAAATTGTTACCGGTAAGAAATTTGTTCGGGACAATTCGGAGAACGTTATCACAGATATACAACAAGCGGTTTTGAAATCCCTTGCTTAGCACTTCGGCATCGAATTACTTTTTATTTTGCGGACATAACTATGACCATTCTCGGCATCTCCGCATTTTACCACGACTCTGCTGCTTCCATTATTCAGGATGGGAAGATTATTGCCGCTGCTCAGGAGGAACGCTTTACACGGGTTAAACACGATGCATCCTTCCCTGTATACGCCATTCAGTTTTGTTTAAAATACTCCGGTTGCAACATCAACGAATTGGATGCTATTGCTTTTTACGATAAGCCTCTCTTGAAATTTGAACGATTGCTCGAAACCTATTATGGCTTTGCTCCAAAAGGGGTTCAATCTTTCATTAAGTCAATGCCGGTTTGGTTAAAAGAGAAAATGTTTCTGAAACGAATCATGCATGAGGAGTTAGAGAAGATTGACAGTTACGATAAACGCAAAGTGAAATTTCTTTTCCCCGAGCACCATCTTTCTCATGCGGCCAGTGCATTTTACTCTTCGCCATATCAGGAAGCTGCAATCCTTACGATAGATGGAGTGGGAGAATGGGCAACTGCTTCCATCGGAAAAGGGAAAGGAAATTCGATTGAGATTTTGAAAGAATTGCGCTTTCCTCATTCAGTCGGGTTGTTGTATTCTGCCTTTACCTACTTCCTCGGGTTTAAAGTAAATTCAGGCGAGTATAAATTGATGGGGCTCGCGCCTTATGGCAATCCCGATTCTCCGAAAGTTGCTGAATACATCAAGACTATAAAAGATAAGTTGGTTGACATTAAAGAAGATGGTAGTATTTGGCTGAATCAGGAGTATTTCAACTATGCCACAGGTTTGCGAATGGTTTATGATGATAAATGGCAAAAACTTTTTGGTTTTAAGAGGAAGGAAGAAGAGGAAGAATTGCAACAGCATCACTGCGATTTAGGGTACGCTATTCAACAGGTAACCGAAGAAATTGTTTTGAAAATGGCGACCGAAGCAAAACGATTGACCGGTGCTGATTATCTGACAATGGCAGGGGGAGTTGCTTTGAATTGTGTAAGCAATGGGAAGTTGCTTCGTTCCGGGTTGTTTAAAGATATTTTCATTCAACCGGCTGCCGGTGATGCAGGTGGAGCTTTAGGAGCGGCACAAGCCGCTTACTTTATTCATTTTAATCAGGAAAGAAAACCTTGCACTTCGCAGGATGAAATGCAGGGAGCCTATCTTGGTCCTCAGTTTTCCGATTTAGATATAGAGCAGGATTTGAAGAAGTATAAAGCCGTTTCGAGTAAATATGAAAACTTCGATGAACTAAGTTCATGCATTGCTGATTTAATTAACGAAGGAAATGTTGTTGGATGGTTTCAGGGGAGAATGGAGTTTGGGCCACGCGCTTTAGGTAACAGAACAATTTTAGGCGATGCACGAAATCCTGAAATGCAGAAGAAACTTAACATTAAGATTAAGTACCGGGAAGGGTTTCGTCCGTTTGCTCCTTCAGTAAAATCGGAGGATTGTAAAGACTATTTCGAGTTGGATACCGCCTCACCCTACATGCTTATTGTTGCACCGGTTAAAGAACCGAGGAGAAACAAAATGCCAACCGGGTATAACAACATGCCTCTGATGGAACGTTTATATGTGTTGCGCTCAGATTTGCCGGCTGTTACTCATATTGATTTTTCAGCGCGAGTGCAAACCATTCATAAGGAAACCAACGAACGGTATTGGAATTTACTCGATACCTTCAAAAAGAAAACAGGTTATGGTGTGATGGTAAATACAAGTTTTAATGTTCGTGGCGAGCCACCGGTTTGCACCCCGGAGGATGCCTACAAATGTTTTATGCGAACGGAAATGGATTACTTAGTTGTAGGAAATTACTTGCTTAGCAAGGCAAAACAGCCGGAGTGGAAAGAGGAAGATGATTGGAGAACAGAGTTTAAACTAGACTAAAATTGATGCTATGGATTTCTTAAAAGACCTATGGAATTTTTTAAAGGAACGCAAAAAATGGTGGCTGCTTCCCATGATTATTGTGTTGCTCCTTATTGGAATA
>CAZBPG010000156.1:0-5508 GCA_964493695.1 uncultured Chitinophaga sp.
TCGCCCTTCGAATTTAACGCTATGTTTCTTCTCACACGATTAACGACTGAACCCAGTTTTTAAAAGAAATAAATCCCTCGCCAGGCTCCAAAACCTGTGGAGCTTAGCGGGGAGTGCTGAAGTTGTTACAGAAAACTATGTAACGGAACGAACCGGTAAAAAACCGGAAAGAGTTTTAAAGCCTTTCCGGTTTTTCGTTTTTACCTCAAAAATTCTTCTCCTGCTCGGTTTTGCTTTTTACAATGTAGCCAAAGGTGTAGGTATAGGTGAGGTCGCCTTTATACTCGTGCGTGGTGCTGGCCGCGTAGATGTTGTAAACAATATTGTTGCTCAGTTTAAGCGCGTGGTTTTTGGTAATGCGGTAGCTGAAGCCAATGTTATTGGTAACCGTTTTGTTGGCCCAGCTATTGTTTTGCCGCGAAGCCAGAAAAGTGATGGAGGTGCTTACCGCAATTTTGCCTTTGAGGAAGCTTTTGCTCAGGGCCACCGTAGGTCCGAGGCTCAGAAGTTCCATGCTGGGGTTTTGTGAGTAGAGTATGTTGAACGAAGGGGTGGCGGAAAACATAATGGCGTTAACCGAAAGCGAGTAGCCTATGTTGGTGTTAACGGTGCTGCTTTTAGAGAACCGTGCGGTGATGTCGTTAAAGTCGTCTAAGCGCGTGTAGCTGATGGCTACAAAAATATTGTGCACCATTTTGGTGTTGACGATAGTGTAGCGCGGGGCAACTACAATGGTGTTCTGCAACTGAAAAATTTTAGTGCTGTCGTTAAGCGCTTTGCTGCCTTTGGTCTGGAAGGTGATGTAGTTGTTATACGAAATGGCTGCCCCGAAATTTTGGTTGATGTTGAGCCCGATATTGGCACTTAAACCGGTGCGGTTAGTTCGGGCAGCTTTGCGTTTGTTCAGGTTGTCGTGCTGGTAAAACTCGGCAAAGCCCACACTCACTTTCTTTTTGGCCGCCATAAAAGTCTGGTTCAAGGTAACCTTCTGCTGGTCGTTCAGCATATAATCAACGCCCATGCTCTGGTATTCGGGCTGCACCCGGTTATAGTCGAAACCCAGCGAGTAGGTTTCGGCCCGGTAGGTAAGGGCGGTGTGTGCCGTCCAGGCATAACTGGTAGAAAGGCGGGGCGGAATAGCCACCTTCAGGAACTTAGTACCGGTACCGGTGCCAATGTCAAGCAGTTGTGAATTCAAATCGCGGGTGTAGGCGCTTACCGCACCGTCTAAGTCCCACACCAGGTTTTTCTTCTTCATAAACGCCTGATGGCTCTTAATGCCGAACACTGCATTTTCGGCCGGTGTGTAGTTAAGCTGGTTGAGAGTATCAATAGGTTTTGGAATGGAACCGGCCACATCTTTACCGTGTAGCCATATAAAATCGAAATGGTTGTTGTCGTTGCCCACTCCCAGTTTCAGGCCCCAGCCCCTGCGTTTGTATTGGGGTTGCTGGGCGTTAGGCCCCAGCAGGTTTTCTTTAATCGCGGGGTTCATAATGCCGTAAAAAGCACCGAACCGGAACAGCGAAGGGTTGAGCTCTACACCGGCACCCAGAAAAGTTTTACCGTTTAAAGTAGTGGGGCTCCAGCTCATGTTCGTCCAGCAGAAATAACCCTTTATCCATTTGTAGTAAGGGTTAATGCCAAACTGCGCAAAAGGGTTGCGGACATTTTTAGAGCCTTCGGTAAAAGTAAAGTTGAAAGGAATCTGCACCCCGTAAACTGAAATGGTAGGTGCCAGCATAATGGAATAGGAATAAGGTTTGCGCGTGCTGTTAAACGAACCGGTGGAGTAATAACCCACCGATGTGCTGGCAGTGCCGCTTATTTCGAAAGGATTGGCTTTGGCTACGTTTTCTAAATCCTGTGCGTTAAGCGGTGAATAGGAAATAGTGAATAGTGAAATAACAAGTGCAATACAGCAAGTTCTTCGAACTGCCCACTGCCCACTGCCTACTGCCCATTGCCTATTGCCCATTACCTATTGCTTTTTGCCTATTGCCTACTCATTTTCTGATGCCTGCTTCGGCACTTGGTTCGCTTTCGCGCTGACGGTTATCGAGTGCGGTTACATAGTAAAAGTTCAGTTCTCCTTTTTTAGCAGACTTGTCTAAGTAGTTCCGCACACCGGCACCGGTGCTGCCTATTTTTTTCGGTTGGCTGCCGCGCTGGTACCGGTAAACCTGATAACCGGAAATATTCTCATCGCCCGAAGGACTCCATTCCAGTTCAATGCCATCGGCAAGAGCAATGGCTTTTAAGCCCGCAGGGGGGGCAACCGTTGTGCCGGGTATATTCACCTGACCGGTTACGGCCGTTTTGCTTTTCCCCCCAAACTCGTCCACCGTTTCTATTTTATACTCGTAGGTTTTTCCTTCTTCAAATTTCGAATCCTCAAACTGCGAACCGGGGAAGATGGAATCGGTCCCAAAAACATTGGTCCAGTTACCTGAACCGCTTTCGCGTTTAGAAACTATATACCCCTGCACCAGCGGGTCGTTCAGGCGCATGTCCATCCACGCCAGGTTGATGACATCATCCTGAAAGTAAGCACGTAAAAAACCCGGTGAAGCGGGCTCGGTTGGTATACCCGGCTGCGCCTGCATCACATTCGATTTCTCGCTTTGCAGGTTGCTGGTGTTCATGCTAACGATATAGTAAGAATAAGTGTTTCTTCCGCTCAGGCTTTTGGAAGAATCAATAAACTCCACCCGGTCACTGTCGCGGGTAGCATAAAAATCGCTGATTACTTCAAACCTGTCACTTGCTCCGTCAGCGCGGTAAACTTTAATGCCGGTAACGTATTTATCAGGCACTATACAAACCAGTTTCACTCCGTTCTTTATGCCCATGGCAGACACCAGTTGAGGCACTAAGGGCTTGTTGGCATCCATACCCGATTCGAAGAAGGCAGAACTGCGGATGACTTCCTTACCGGTGCGGTCGCGGGCGGTTAAATAGTAGTAGTAGGTTTTGTCGGGAATAATGTTGGCATCGGTAAAAGTGGTATCACTGCCTTTTACGCTGCCGGTTTCAGTAAAATTTTTCAGCGCATCGGTACTCCGGTAAACGTGCACCGACTGAATGTTCGATGCATCGTTCAGTCGCCAGGCCAGTTGTATGCCAAGGCTGTTAGTGTTCCTCTTTGCATTTGAAGTCTTGAAATAAACTGAATTGAAGTCGGTGGTGGTGATAACAGCCGGTGTGCTGCCATAGGCGGTGTTGCCGTATTTATCTAAACCCACTAAAGTGTACTGATAATTTTTACCGGCTGCTGCATTCCTGTCCATGAACACATAATAGGTGGTGTCCCTTACCGTATACTGGCTTCTGTCACCGGTAGCTTCCACCGGTTTCTTCTCTACATATTTAATCGCCTTAAAATCAACTGCCGGATTCTTGCCGACCGATTTCCACCGGATGTATAAACCCTTTTTCGAAAAATCGAATTCGTTCAACACCGCATCATCAAACTTGGGGTGCAGCGGGTAGGAAGCGGAATTAGAAGTATAAGTTTCGGCACTTCCATTGCTGTTAATGGTTATTCGGTACTGGTAGCCGGTTTTTTCTTTTACATCCAAATCGTAATAACACAAACCAAGCGCGATACGTACAAAAGGGATTCTTCCTACATAGCCTACCGAATCAAGCGAACCGGTGCGGGCAGCAGTCTTCCAGGCTTTACTTAGTGTTTCGGCAGAGGGTGCTTTCGTATCAGGAAAGTATCTTTTGTTATCGTTCACCTTCGCCAGAAAATCGGCTTCGCTGGCGGGAGATTTTACTTCGGATAAAAACCGGAAGTCGCTGCCGGCTTCTTTCTTTTCAATTTTTACGCTCTGCGCTTTTACACCGTTCGGAATTTTTGTGCCCAGAAGAACTAAAATTCCTTTGGGTGCTGTTTCAGCAATGTTTACGTTTTGCGCCTGCGTTGCTATGTGCATGAACAGGGCAAAAAACAAAATGATGGGTTTCATTTTCATATCTCTTGATTTTTTCTTCAAAAATTAATTGCACTGCGAATCGCAAGCGCCAAAAACAATTCCTAAATCGGCACCGGCACTGCTGGTATATGAAACATTTATTCCTATGTCCTTATGCCCGCTGTCAACCGATACGCAGGGGCCGCATAAGCCTAATGCGCCTAAACATTGTTCTACTGTCAATTGAAAACCCACCGATGCGCAACCGTTTACTCCATAGGACCCATCGCTTGAGTTGTATACTCCGGATATTCCGACTTCCGCCACCGCTTCAGCACCTATAGATGAACACGTTGCATCGCAGGAACCATTGGCATGTGCCACACCCTTAGCGAGTAAACTGATGCCGTACTGGCCGGAGCCACCAAACGATTTCCAAATCCTTGTGGTTAAACCTAAGTCAACACCGAAATCAACAGAGAGCAATGCAGGTATCTCGAACGAAATATTCGGCACTACCTGCTTGTGTATTCCTGCCTGAAACAAAAATCCTTTCACATTGCTTTGAAAAGCAGAGGGCAGACATTTCATGTCGCCCATACCGGTGGAAAGAAATTGAGGATAGGTATTGTAGTTGCCGAAAATTCCCATCAGGTCCGCATCGCCTACTCCCTGTATGGTAATTTTACCGAGGGCACTAAAATACCATCCGCCACCATCAACTACCGAGGTAATGCCGCCTTTCAATAAAGTAGAACCGAGGTTCATATCAATATCGCAATGCCCGACTAACTGCGACTGGGGGAAATTGTATGTCCAGGACATGTTGCCAAACGGAGTTGATACATCGCTCATGGTAATAGACTGATCATCTGCAGATATATCGCCTTCTACAATAAATTTCATGCGCTGCGGTTTGCCGTTCACCAATACATCGCTTACACCGGGCATTCCCTGCATTTCGCCATCAAACCAAAACGGAGTCCAGTTGCCGGCCTGTATGCGCATTCCGCCTTCCGCTTTTCCGAATTTTTTATCACCGTTAATAGGGATGTTCTGTCCTCCGTCAATCCAAACACTTACCGAATCTTTGGTGTAGTAAAGCGTAGTCTTGGTTTTGGGGAATGCACCGGTTTCTTCGGCTGTGCCACTAACCTTAAACATGCCATTGGTAAGCGTATGGTTGCTCATAAACTGATGAGCCAAGGCTGTAGGCTGGTTGAAAATTATAGGGGCAATATTTATAAAGGCGAGGTCTTTGAGAGTAGTTCCGCCCTTTTCATAAATCAAAGCTGCCGAGTAACTGTGCTTATCGGGAATATTCAAATCAAACATTCCGCCAATCGTAAAACTCTCATCACTCACCAAAATAGAACTTTCGTCAGTATGATAAGGCAATACATTGCGTAACATCAAATCGCTTTTCTTCATGAAAACATTTTTCTGTCCGTTGCTGTAAAGGTTAATACTGCCCAAAGTGATTTTGTCGGCCGAACCTATACCCGGTAAATTATTGATGTAGCCGCAGGAACCACCGGCTGCAGGTGCCACATAAATCTGCCAGACTTTATTGGACCCGGAGTAATAA
>CAZBPG010000157.1:0-2955 GCA_964493695.1 uncultured Chitinophaga sp.
AATGGTATCGGTTACTCCGGTAAAGGAAATAGTTCCTGAACAGTATTGGCATGTGGCGTTAATGGGCAGATTCAGTGCATTGCTGACAAGCATAGAACTTACATTGCGAAGGCGTATCTTATAAGCTACTGATGGAGCAATGGATAAAGAAATGGTATAATTAACCGACAAGGTACCAACACTTAAATTTACGCTGTCAACTATCTTTGGGCTTGTAAAATTGCCAGTGCTGTCAGATAACTCTATGTAATACTTAGCCGTAAAACATGAAGGACCTGATAGTGCCCCATTTATCACAATTGGTTTTTGAGGGCAATGAACGCTAGTAGCATATTGATTAAAATTGGTGACGGACGACAGGCTGATTGCGCTTGGCACATTGGCCACAACACTATAATTAGCAATGAAACCATCCATGTTATTACTGCCATCTGTAATAAAAACAACTAACATAGATGGCTGATTGCCTGTTACAGGCGGTGTTAAAACGGTGCCCGACCAGGTTGCCAATAATGGACTCGATGAAGTTGGTCCGTTATATACCAATATTTTATCGTAAACGGATTCCATGTTAAGGTTAGACAGTTGAAGTTGAATAGCTGTAGCACCAGCTGGCTGTATTAACCATTGGCATACAGTATTGCTTAGGTAGTTTTGCACTCCCGAACCATCGTTAATCGTACCACAGTTGTCAGTTAAAATTTTCGGGGTAGGTGAACAAAAACTGCAGTGCGTTGCAATTGAAAATATAGAACTCGCGCTACTCAACTTGGACGCTGAAACATCCTGCAACTGAAACGAATAAGCAACCGATGGTACCATACTGTTTGGTAACGAAAAAGTAACTGAATTTGTACCATTGTAAGTAAACGTGTGTAATATTGGAACACTCCCTGGTGGCTGCAATGCACCATTTTGCAACAGTACTTTAAAAACAGTTCCTACAGGTATGGTTCCCACTGGCTGTAGTTGAAGTGTTACAGAACTGCCACCGCAGGTAGCTCCTCCGCTTATATTATGGCTAATACTTAAACTACAATAGTTAATACCTATTGCCATAGCCGAACTGGCATTAGAAGGAACACTTGGAGTTAATGCACTCACTCTTACTCTGTAAAAACTACTGGAAGCTATAGCTGTAGGAATGGTACAGGTAATTTTACCATAATTAGATGTGGGCAAACTTGTCAATCCAATAGTTGTGGAAGTAGAAAAGTTGCCGGCCGGACTTGAAAGTTCTGCTACGAATAGATTTGTGATGCCAAAATTTACGTTATTATAAAATTCTATATCGAACGTTTCTCCTTTGCATAAGGAACTAGGGTATTTTCTGACAAACACTGCCCCTGAATTGCTCAACGATGCTTTTGCCATCAGAGTTGCACCATAGGCATTTACTCTTCCGTATCCGGTATAATTACTCCAGGTGCTGGTCGGCTGTGCTGCATTTGAAAAATAAGTATAGCCGCCTACTTTTTCACAGCTTTTTTCTATAATTAGTCTTGCATCTGCGGCTGTAAGTGTGGGATTAACAGAAAGCACCAACGCCCCTACTCCTGCCGCCACCGGGCAGGCAGCTGATGTCCCACTAAAATCTGTATAATTATCATTACTATATCCTGATGTATCGCGCCTGTCAGTAGCGTAAGTAGCTACTCCTGGTGCCACTATGTCTAACCCTGTACCATAACTACTAAAACTTGCTCTTTCATCCTTACAATCGGTAGCACCAACGGCTATCACTTTACTATTAGAAGCCGGATAAGCCACATTGCCATTGTCATTTCCTGAACTTGCAAAAATTAAACATCCTTTACTTCCCCTCCCTCTTATGACCGCGCTGTCAATAGCTGTATTCAAAACATTCGAACTGCTAGTTTTAAAAGAGCAGCTTAATACCTGTGCTCCATTTTTCCACGCCCAGTTTACGCTGTTAGCGATAAATAAATCTGTACTGGTCCAACCTCCACCTGCGTATTGTGAGGGGGTTTTATATGCCACCACCACAGGTAGTATTTTCGAATTGTATGCAACTCCTGCTCCTCCGGTATTATTATTCCCCTTTGCGGCTATTAAACCTGCACAAGGTGTCCCATGCCTGTCTGTCCATGAAGTATGCATTCCCGAATAACTGTTACAGACACTGCTTGGGGTAAGAGCACAATAGCCGGGAAGCAAATTATCAACCAAGTCAGGGTGTAAGAAATCTACTCCGTCATCAAGTACGGCAATTTTTACTGATGCACTGCCTGTATTTTCACCCCACGCTCTGTATAAGTCTATGTCTGCGTCTTTGGTGCACCCGCTATACCATGGGGTACTTTCCACATTGTTTGACCACCATTGCCTTAATAAATGTGGATCATTGGTATTTGTTGATTCTCCAAAAACTATAAAATCAGGTTCTGCAAAATCAAACAGGCCTGTTTCAAACAGCGATGCACAATGCTCTAACACCGTTAACTGAGTGTTTTTATTTATCGTAACTTCGTACAACCTGTTATCAAACTCATTTTGCTGATAATTTGTTATTTGTCTGATTTCAAGCTGCTGCTGCAGCAGGGGCAAATCTTCAGTCCTTCTAAGCATTACCAAAATGCGGCTGAATACGGCAACCTTTATTCCGTCATTGTAAAAAACAGGGTATACACCTTTTATATCGCCTCGCAACTTTAGTTTGGCAACAAGTTGCGACAGTTCATATTCATTTACAGCCGTGCGCAATTTTGCTACAGTTACTTCGGGCACCGGCAGTATGTTATCAGCGGTGATAGGTATAATTAACGCATCCGAAAGCGCTCCTTGCTTTGCGTCAAATGTTACCGGTTCAAAAAACTCCACGACAATTTCATCTGCTATCCTGTTTAACTTGTTCCACTTCCCATCTAAGTAAAAACCAAACGGACTTTTCTCTTCTGCTAATGCTGTGAAGTTTGCAGCCAAAACAAGCATGAA
>CAZBPG010000157.1:2965-5404 GCA_964493695.1 uncultured Chitinophaga sp.
GTATGTATTTTTTTGTTGATGCAAAGGACAACAACCGCCTATGCAAAAAAAATGAAAATTTTGAAAAACGAAGGTGAATGAAAATAAGATTAGAGATGTGAGAAGTGAGATTTTAGAGTGGAAAACATCCGGTAGCGCTGCTTTTTTGTTATAGCACATTTTGCAAGGATGCCTTGATTGCCATGAAATGAAACGGACATAACCTTACATTTGCACAAGAAAGCATTTGCTGCATTTGATAAACGATTACCGCAAATCGCACATATGAAGAAGAAAGACCTGCATACACTTATACATGCACTTAGCCCCGCAGAGAAAAAATTCTTTAAGGAATATACCAGCGGCAATGCCGCTGCCGAAAAAAACTATGTCCGCTTGTTTGATGCCATTGCCGCACAAAAAAAATTTGATGACGATGTGCTGAAAAAACAATTCAAAGCAGAAAAGTTTGTAGCTAATTTTCATGTAGCAAAGGCGTATCTCTTTGACTTGTTGCTGGAGTCTTTGGCACACATGGAAGTGCATCAAAGCAGTATTTCGCGCTACCGCATGTTCATGAATGAAGCACTCATTCTCTTCAATAAAAATCTTTTTGACCTTTCCTTAGACCGCACCGAAAAAGCCCGCGAAATCTGCAATAAATTAGACTGGCCCCTCCTGCAAACCGAAGCCATGCTGATGCAACTGCGCATCTTAAACCGCAAAGATTTAGTATATGCCGGTAAGTATTTTACGGAGGTATGTTACCCCGAACTGATGCAACTGAACAAAGCCATTGAGCAACAATTGGAAATCCGGCATCTGCATAAAAAAGTGTCATACACAGCAAATTCATCGGGGCGTTTTCGCACCAAAGAAGACGAAGAAATTGTCACTAATTTGCTGGAGAACGAACTGATTACACAGCCCGATAAGCTGCAAAGCTTTGATACCATACTTGCTTACTACAGCCTTATGGCTTATTACCATTGGCTGAAAAACGATTTTGCCAATGCCTTTGAGTTTGAAGAAAAGAAGTGGATGCTGTTCAATAATTTTCCGGAGCGCGTAAAGGAGAATACGCAAGATTTCGCTACGCTGCTCTATAACCTCACACAAATTTCATTTGCCAAGTTTTGGGAAGAAAAGGCGATGCGCTATTTAAGATTATTGGAAAACCTACCCGCACCTACTAAAGAAGACCGACTGTTTGTGCGCAACAAATATGTGCGTGCGCGCTTTGTGCAACTGCGCGCTGCCGAACGCCAGCACCACCAAAAAGTGCTGCCGTTTTTAGAGCCACTCATCAAAGACCTGCAAAGTATTTTGCCGCAGTTAGATAACATAGAGCGGCTGCGCAGTTTGTATGAAGCTATTGTGGTGTTCATGCGCTTTGAAAAATACAGCGAAGCGATTGACTACATACAGCAGTTTGTCAACGAACCGGACGTAGAAGATCTGCGCCCCATTCACTCTCCGTTTGTGCACTTGTTTCACCTAATTTGCCATTACGAATTAGGCAACTACGAAATATTGCTCAGCATGATCAACAACGCTTCGTATGCGTTGAAGAAGAAAAACAAACTCTACCGCATCGAACAACTGTTCTTCCGTTTCTTTAAAAAGCTAATTGCCACTACAGGCAAATCCGAGCAGAAAAAACTGATTGCTGAAATGGGGAAAAGTATAGCTACTATTGGCCAAGACCCTTACGAGAAAACTGGTTTAGACTTCTTGGGGCATGTGTTGTGGTTCGAGAAATACAATTGACCAGTTATGTGTAAGTTGTCGGCATAAAGCTGACTTCAGTCCGCAGTTAAACAAATGTTTTCCGTTTATCGGCTGCCTACCGTTGGTTTAAACCAATGGCAGAAGGTATGGATAAAAGGAATGTTATCTGTTTAAGGCAAACTAAAGTCCGCCCCAAAGGAAGGTTCACCTTGCCTACATGGCGGTGCAGAGCATAAAAACACTTGTCGGCATGGCCTGCTCAGCAACGCAGGACATCAAAACAGTTGTCGGCATAGCCTGCACAGCTAAGCAGAGCATAAAAACACTTGTCGGCATGGCCTGCTTAGCAAAGCAGGGCATAAAAACAGTTGTCGGCATGGTCTGCGCAGCAAAGCGGGGCATAAAAACAGTTGTCGGCATAGCCTGCTCAGCAAAGCAGGGCATAAAAACACTTGTCGGCATGGCCTGCCCAGCAAAGCAGGGCACCCAACGGACTCCAGGCATCGACCTCTCAGCAGAGCAGGGCATCCAACGGACTCCAGGCATCAACCTCTTAGCAAAGCAGGGCACCCAACGGACTCCAGGCATTGACCTCTCAGCAGAGCAGGGCACCCAACGGACTCCAGGCATTGACCTCTCAGCAGAGCAGGGCATCCAACGGACTCCAGGCATCAACCTCTCAGCAGAGCAGGGCACCCAACGGACTCCAGGCATTGACCTCTCAGCAGA
>CAZBPG010000158.1:0-5280 GCA_964493695.1 uncultured Chitinophaga sp.
GTGTTCCGGAGCCACCCGAAAAACTTCCGGTGCCAGCGGAACGTGTTCCGGAGCCACCCGAAAAACTTCCGGTGCCAGCGGAATGTGTTCCGGAGCCACCCGAAAAACTTCCGGTGCCAGCGGAACGTGTTCCGGTAGTATCTGTAATTATTTATTCAACATAAGTATTGTATTTAATCAACCATAAAATTTACAAGCCATGTTAAATCCAGAACGTTTAATCAACGATATTTTTGACGATGAAAAACTTTACGACTACAACCTCCGCAGTTTTACTCAGGACCACCTGTTGCGGCTGGTTATACCCATCAATAACCCGGGGGGCATTTATACCACCATTATCAGCGACACCACTACCAAGTTCAATGCTTTTTTTGGCAAAATAGACGATGAAGCATTCCGCCTTGCGCTGCGCGAAGGGCTAACCCTAAGCATGGAAAGTGCCAAAAGTTCAGCTATAGCCGATATAAGACGTTTCGAAGGACTGGTTACTTTTCAGTTTGGCGAAACAAGCACACAGTATCAGGCATTTTATCCGCAGGGGCTTAGCGAATATCACGATGCTAACCTCGATAATTTGCCGGGCCTCTTTACCCGCTTTCTGTCGGCCGCCAATCTGTATCTTTCGGGCACTCATCCGGCCGATGTAGCTGCATTGGCAACGCTGCTGGGTAATTTTTCAACCGCCCGAAACACCCAGCTTACAGCCTTTGCCGAAATAGAAACAGTGCAAACCGGCCGCAGGCAAGACCGTAAAGCCCTAACCTTACAACTTACTACTAACCTGCTTACCATAGCCCTCAATAATCTCGAAAACCCCGATATCTTCAACAACTACTATAACCCAAGCTACCTGCCATTAGCCGAAGGCCCGCTTACCGTGCTGGGCATAATAAACGAAAGCAGTGTAATTACGGCCGTTACCGAAGGCATTATTACTTCCAGTTCCGATATTACCTTGTTCAACCAGGGCAACGATGACCTTATATATAGTATCAGCGACCAACCGGGCATTATTCACCCCGAGTTTCAGCGAACCGTAGCAGCCGGCAACGAATTCAAAGTAACCGACCCGCTGCCCGTATTCGAAAAATATTACCTCAACGTTCAAAACCCAAATGCCGTTACCAAAGGCAAATGGAAAGTAGTAATTGCTAAATAACCCAACCCATGCTAACCCAACGAACCAAAGAAAAACTGATACCCTACATACTGTTAATACCCGGTTTGCTTCTGCTGCTGTTAGGCATAGTGGCTATATATATAGTAGTAATGGAATAAAAACAACCACCCCCTACGGAGGGGCTAAAGGCAAACTGTGGAATGGAGGTTCTCCTCCTGTTTTAGGAGGAGATGCCGAAGGCAGAGGTGGTAAATTTAAGGAGGGGCAGCCGAAGGCGGGGTGGTTAAAAATAACAACCACCCCCTAACCCCCTCCTGAATCAGGAGGGGGAAGCCCGTAGGGCGGGGGTGGTAATTCAAAACAAAAAACCAGAAACAAAAAACCAGAAACGATAAACCAAAAACAACACACAGCCATGCTCTGCAAAAGTTCTCCCCTCGCCTTTAGGAGAAGGGAGATGCCGACCGCGTGCCGCCATAGCTTTAGACGCTTACGCTATAGCTTCAGCGACAGCGTGCGGTGGCGCAAGGCAGAGGGGTGAGGACATCGTTCTTTTTTCAATCCCCTGCCGGTGCGGTTTTCATAGCGAAGTTTCCGTGCCGGCTTATTTTAAAACAATCACCACCCCGTTCCGCACAAAGTGCGGAACCGCCCCTCCTTATGTAAGGAGGGGCAGCCGAAGGCGGGGTGGTTAAAATTCAGGAGGAGATGCCGACCGCGTGCCGCCATAGCTTTAGACGCTTACGCTATAGCTTCAGCGACAGCGTGCGGTGGCGCAAGGCAGAGGTGGTAAATTTAAGGAGGAGATGCCGAAGGCAGAGGTGGTAAAAATAACAACCACCCCCTAACCCCCTCCTTAATAAGGAGGGGGAAGCCCGTAGGGCTGGGGGAGGCAAAAAATCATTATAAATAGGGATTGCGCCACGCGCTAACTAGCTTTACTTTGTATCTGATTTAAATACACACACAAGACCACCTTAACACTTAAACACACTATATGCAAAACAAAATTTACACCCTGCTGCTGGTATTACTAATCACAACTTGTGGTGCTCAATCGGTTACTCTTGTAAAAGATATTAATACAGTAATACCTGCTACAGATGATGCAGAAAACCCAATCGGGCTGGTTTCAAATGGCACGAATGTTTTTACAAGGATGACAAGTACGGCATACGGTGCTGAACTTTGGAGAACCGATGCAACCAACACTAAAATGGAATTAGTTAAAGATATAAATTCAGGTAGTGGCAATTCAAGCCCCGAATACTTAACTAATGTGAATGGAGTAATATTTTTTAGCGCCTATGACCCCGTAAATGGATGGGAACTTTGGAAGACTGATGGTACGAATACAGGTACTGTGATGGTAAAAGATATTTATCAGGGAAGTAGTTCTTCATCTCCCTACTCTCTCATTGATTTTAACGGCACTTTATACTTTGCCGCTAATGATGGTACAAATGGTATAGAATTATGGAAAAGTGATGGTACCAATGCCGGAACAGTGATGGTCAAAAATATTAATGCTGGAGCAGCTTCATCAAGTCCTGCCTCTTTTACTGTATCTAACAACATACTTTACTTTAGGGCAAAAGATGCTACCAACGGGGCTGAACTTTGGAAAACTAATGGAACTAGTGCCGGTACGGTGTTAATTAAAGACATTAATCCCGGGGGTGACGATTCGTGGCCCACCAACCTTACAGATGTAGGTGGTGTATTGTTCTTTTCTGCCGATGATGGGACTAACGATACAGAGTTGTGGAAGAGCAGCGGTACTTCTGCCACCACCGTTTTAGTAGCTGATATTAATCCAGGCGCAGGTAGTGGTAATCCAACTTATCTTGTACCTGTGGGGAGTACGGTTTATTTTAGAGCAGCCGACTGTACCAATACAGGAACCTTATGTAATTGTACGGGTTATGAGCTGTGGAAAAGCAATGGCACCAGCGCAGGAACAGTTTTGGTTAAAGACTTTGTGACCAGTTGCACCAGTGGCAATCCAACGCCTCAAATCGGTTTTGGCGGAAGTTTGTATGTAACTAATTCAAGTTCCACACTTTACAAAAGTAATGGCACATCAGCAGGTACGGTAGCTTTTGGCAGCGTTACAGCCGGTAGTATGAGCAATATGAACGGTACCCTTTACTTCAACGGTTCAGGGGAGCTTCGCAAAACAGATGGCACCACTGTTACTTTGGTAAAAGATATCAATCCTTCAGGGGCGTCTAATCCAAGCAATTTTACCTACTTAAACGGAGAAGTCTTCTTTATAGCAAATGATGGCACAAATGGTTCTGAAATTTGGAAAACAGACGGAACTACAGTAGGGACAGTAATGTTAGGGCAAAATGGAAATACACAGAATGCAAGCCCTGGGAATGCAGTAATGTTTAATGGTATAACTTATTTTTCAGCCAATAACGGAATCAATGGAACCGAACTCTGGAAAAGTGATGGAACTGATGCAGGTACGGTTTTGGTAAAAGATATTTACAGCGGAACCAGTTCATCTAATCCTTCTAATCTCATGGTTTCAAACGGCATTCTTTATTTCAGTGCTGCCTATAGCGGGGGAACAGAATTATACAAATCGAATGGAACTACTTCAGGAACTTTTTTGCTACTTGATATTAACGGGGCTTCTCCCAGTGCTTCTTCCAATCCATCGAATTTTACAGATGTAAACGGTATACTTTACTTTACTGCAGATCATCCTCAGTTCTTTGGTACGGAAATATGGAAGTCTGATGGAACAAGTACAACAGTGCTAAAAGATATCAACTTAACAGCAGCGGGAGCAAGTGCTTCGCCTTCATTTCTGACAAACATAAATGGAACTTTGTTTTTTGCAGCTACCGATGGTGTAAACGGAAGAGAATTATGGAAGAGTGATGGAACAGATGCAGGTACTGTTATGGTTAGCGACATTATCAGTGGTTCAACAGGTTCAACACCTATATTGCTCACGAGTTATAACGGCATCGTCTTTTTTACGGCTACCGATGGCTTAAATGGTAATGAGCTTTGGAAAAGTGATGGAACCGCTGCTGGTACAGTAATGGTAAAAGATATAAACCCGGGTTCAGGTGACTCCTATCCATATGCTTATCGGGTTTTTAATGGTGAACTGTATTTTTTTGCCAACGATGGTGCTAACGGTGTGGAACTTTGGAAGACCGATGGTAGTGCAACGGGCACAGTAATGGTAAAAGATATTAATCCGGGAACTAATTCTTCAAACGCTGGCTATTCTCCCGTAAATCCCGAACCCAGCTATATAGTAGTTAACAATGGCAGTATGTATTTCCGTGCCTCTGATGGAACTAACGGACTTGAGTTATGGAAAAGCGATGGAACCGCTACGGGAACAGTACTGGTGAAGGATATTTACCCTGGCAGTTCTCATTCTTCTCCAAGAATTTATGGAAATAATATGACAGATGCTTTGTATTTTCAGGCAGATGATGGGGCTAATGGCTATGAAATGTGGAGAACAGATGGTACCGCCTGCGGTACTGTAATGGTGGACAATTTAAATGGTTCTGTTAGTTCTACTCCTTATTCACTTACCGTAAACGGCAATACTTTTCTCTTACAGGTTACAAGAACTGATGTAGGTGCTGAACTTTTTAAGTATGTGCATACCCCTGTTGCGCCAAACACAGCAAATACTTCCACCGGCAGCCTTTGTGCCAGTGCAACCCTTGATGTGGATTTTAGCTTCTATTGCGTGCCGGGGGCGGGTAATGTCTTTACTGTGCAACTCTCCGATGAGGACGGTGACTTTACAACCTACTCCACAATTGGAACACTCAATTCGGTATCTCAAACTGGTACTATCACGGCAACTGTTCTTTCTAATACGCCATCTGGTTCAGGATACAGAGTGAGAGTTTACAGTAGTGATTTGGCACTGGCAACGGGAGATAACGGTGCCGATATAGAGATTACCGCGCTTTCTACGTGGTACCTCGATGCCGATGGCGATACCTATTATACCGGCACACAAAGTGCCTGCACCAGCCCGGGTGCTGGGTGGACAAGCACTTTACCTGCAGGTGGCAATAGCGACTGCGCCCCTGCCGATAACACCAAATGGCAAAGCGCCACCCTCTACATAGATGCCGATAACGACAACTATGACAACGGCA
>CAZBPG010000159.1:0-5279 GCA_964493695.1 uncultured Chitinophaga sp.
CGAGAGGACCGTGTCGGACGAACCTCTGGTGTACCTGTTGTGGCGCCAGCTGCATTGCAGGGTAGCTATGTTCGGAATGGATAAGCACTGAAAGCATCTAAGTGCGAAGCCAACTCCAAGATGAGATTTCTTTTAAGGGTCGTAGAAGATTACTACGTTGATAGGTCGCAGGTGTAAGGATAGTGATATCGAAGCCGAGCGATACTAATTGCCCGTTTACTTTCTATTTTTTTACTTTGAAATTTTAATTTTATTAATCCAATTTGTCAAAATTTATTGTCCCTATGTTATAGGACTAACCTTAAGGGTGACTATAGCGAGGGGGTTCACCTCTTCCCATTCCGAACAGAGAAGTTAAGCCCCTCCACGCTGATGGTACTGGATTAAACCTCCGGGAGAGTAGGTAGTCGCCTCCTTATTTTTTAAAAGCCTCACAGAAATGTGGGGCTTTTTTTTTGAGATAATTGGTAGACAGCATGACTACTAAAAGTCAAAGCAAGGTTAAAAGAATAGAAGACAGATAATAACTCATTCGCAATAATTGTATAGACAATTATTACTTTTAAATTTGCACCATGGCAAGCATAGAAGAAGAAATAAAGCAGGAGAAGAAATTTGCTAATGAATACGAAAGAGCAGCGGTAAATATAATGTTCACCAGCGGCTGGCTCTATAACATTAATGCCGGGCGGATGAAAAAGCACGGCATAACCCCGGAGCAATTTAATGTGCTTCGCATACTCCGCGGCTCTTATCCTAAACCTTTAATGCTCGGTAATGTAACCTGTCGTATGGTTGATAAAGCAAGTAACGCTACCCGCCTGGTAGAAAAGCTACGTCAGAAGGGATATGTAAAACGGGAACTCTGTGAAACCAATCGCAGGCAGGTAGATATTGTTATTACTGATAAGGGATTGGCTCTGCTGACTAAAATCGATAACGAGCAGGAAGAATGGCTAAACACCCTGAAAGGCATTACTAAAGCTGAAGCACACGAACTCAACCGCATCCTCGATAAGTTAAGAAAGTAAAAATTTTTACTACAATTATTGTATATACAAATAATGTAGTTACTTTTGTTGTTGAAATCATTTTATAATACTAAAAACAAAACAACATGACAACGCAAGCAATCTCAAAATGGTCTATTGACCCAATGCACAGCGAGATTCACTTTAAAGTGAAACACTTAATGATTAACACCGTAACCGGCAGCTTCAAAAAATTTGAGGGCTCGATGGAAGGTGTGAAAGACGATTTGACGGATGCAAAAATTTCTTTCACAGCTGATGTTGCCAGCATCGAAACGGGTATGGAAATGCGCGATACGCATTTAAAAAGTGATGATTTTTTTAATGCCGAAAAATTTCCGCAATTGAAATTTCAATCAACCTCGTTCGAGAAAATTGGGGACACTATCTACTTGCTGAAAGGGAATGTTACTATCCGGGAAACGACTAAACCAATTCAGTTAGATGTAGAATACGGTGGTAAAATGATTGATTTCTACGGCAACACAAAAACAGGATTCGAAATTACGGGCAAGTTGAAAAGAAAAGAATTCGGCTTAACTTGGGATGGTGTTACCGAAGCCGGTGGAGTAGTAGTAAGCGATGAAGTGAAGTTAGTATTGAACGTGCAGATGCAGTTGCAGAAATAAATTCTCATACTATGAAAAAGCAAATCGGAAAAATTTTAACTCCTCCGGCACCGCATATGGTGGGGGATGGTTTTAGGATGCATAATTTCTTCCCCGGACCTAATGGTGAGATGACACGTATGAGTCCTTTCTTTATGATGGACTACGGAGCAAAGATTGAATTTCCTGCATCGGAACATCAGCGCGGAGTGGGGGTGCATCCGCACCGAGGATTTGAAACGGTAACGATTGCTTATGCAGGAAAAGTTGCGCATCACGATAGTGCAGGCAACAGCGGTGTAATTGGCGAAGGCGATGTGCAGTGGATGACTGCAGCTTCGGGTGTGCTACATAAAGAGTATCACGAGAAGGAATTTGCGCGGAAAGGCGGAGCGTTTCAGATGGTGCAGTTGTGGGTGAACCTTCCGGCAAAAGATAAAATGAGCAAGCCGAAGTATCAGGGAATTTCTGTTGACCAGATGGGGAAATACAATTTGCCCGATAATGGCGGACATGTGGACGTAATTGCCGGTGAGTTTAAGGGAGTAAAAGGACCGGCTTCTACATTTACCCCAATAAATGTTTACAATCTGTATCTGAACAAAGGCGCGAAGCTCTCTTTCGAATTACCGGAAAATTTTAACACCGGTTTGCTGGTAGCGGAAGGAGAAATAAAAGTGAATGATGAGAAGAATGTTCCACTAGGCCACTTTCTGCTTTTCAAAAACTCAGGAACTGAAATTACTGTTGAGGCATTAAGCGATGTAAAAGTTTTAGTGCTGAGCGGTGAGCCGATTAATGAACCGGTTGTTGCTTACGGTCCTTTCCTGATGAACACGAAAGAAGAAATTATTCAGGCGTATGATGATGTGAATAGCGGTAAGTTTGGATATTTGGAAGAATAAACAAATTGAGAAAATGAAAATTACCATCGTATCAGGAAGCCCGAGAAAGGAAAGTGTAACAGTTCGTATAGCGATATATTTATTGAAATACTTTTCGGAGAAGTACCCCGCGCATCAGTTTCAGTTTGTGGATTTGCGCGAACACGAAATTCCTTTTATCCAAAAAGTGTGGAGCACCATTGGCGATGTGCCGGAGGAGTTTAAACCGGTGGCGGAAAAAATTTATTCAGCCGATGCGTTTGTAATTGTTACCCCTGAGTATAACGGAAGTATGTCATCAGCGGTAAGAAATTTGTTCGACCACTTTCCGAAGCAGACAAGGAAGGTTTTTGGCATTGTAACGGCAAGTGATGGGGCGATGGGAGGAATTCGTGCGGCAGTGGCAATGCAGAATCAAATATGCGCGTGGTTTGGAATTCCTTGTCCGAATATGCTGGTAGTAGGAAATATGGATAAACGCTTTAATGCCGATGGGTGTTTGACTGAAGAGAAGTTCATCAACAATATCATGAGTTTTTCGAATGAGTTTATTTGGCTGGCCGAAGCAGTGGCAACTAAAAAGAGTGTTTAATTCGAAAACTACAAAACCAAAAACCATGATTAAGAAAATTCTTTCTACAAAAATTAATGACACGCAGGTGAATATTGCCCTGCTTTTACTAAGAGTGACTGCCGGTGTGCTGATGGCGAATCACGGCTATCAGAAACTCACGAACTTTGCTGACATAGAGCCAAAATTTATGGAGTTTATGGGTTTGAGCAAGGGTATTTCGCTGGGGCTGGTGGTGTTTTCTGAATTTTTCTGTTCGCTGCTTTTAGTTGCCGGCTTAGCCACACGTTTTGCATTGGTGCCGCTAATAATTACTATGATGGTTGCCGTGTTCGATGCACATTCGGGCGAGATTTTCGGGAAAGGCGAAACGGCTTTTCTGTATCTTGCCATTTACGTTACGCTGTTGCTGAAGGGTGCAGGTAAATACAGTGCCGATGGTTTTTTTGCCAGGTGAAAGCGAATTTTGTGATGGAAGAGTTTGTGCCGGTGTTTGTAATAAGAGGGAGTGTGCGGAATATTACGGTGAATTTGCCGCAGTTGTAACCAGTAGGCAAAGCCCAAAACCCAAAGAGCAACGGGCAACGGGCAAGGGGCAGTAGGCGGTAGGCAGTAAGCAAAGGGTAATAGGCAAAATACAAAAGGCAAAACCAAAACGGTTTTGCCTTTTGTATTTTGCCTTTTGCGCTTTGCCTTTTACTCCGCCAGGTTACTGAAGGTAATTTTATAATGCGCGGTAACCGCACCGGTGTTGCGCACGGTCAGGAAGTTGGTGCCGGGGTCAATGCCGGTAAGGTCTTCGTATTCGGTGTACAGGTTTTCGGCAGTGCCTATGGGCAGTTCGTAAATAACATCAATAGGTTCACCGGCCTCGGTAGCCGATGCATAAAACTTAAGCGCACTAAGGGTAACTACGGTAGTTACTACCGAGTCGGGCAGGAACGGCACTTCTTCTACATCTATATTTAAAGTAGCCCCGGCAGGCACATCGGCTTCGCGCACAGCAGTGTTGCTGCCCGAAGGTGTGTCGGAAATAATATAGTCGTTGTATTTAGCTTCATCGCGGGTTATCCAGTAGTCTTTTCCAAAGTCAAACAACTCCACTATTTTTTTGTAAAGTTCGTTGCCCAGTTCAATACGGTCTTCGGTGGCATTGTCGCGCAGGCGAATGGCATCTTCCTGCACATCAATATCATTATCAAAGGTGGTAACCTTGGTTCCTAAGTCGGTTATCATAGCAGGGGTTAAGCCTTTGGCAGCCAGTTGGGCCTGAAACAAAGTAGCCATGCGCACTACGCGCTTGCCGCATTTAACCAGGTCGGCATCATCAAGCCTGTCTAAACCGGCTGTGCCGAACCTGCGGTATTTGCCGGTGTTTTCGCCAAAAGCACTTTTAGCACGCACCATTATGGAGCGTATATCTACCTTTACGGCATCGGCAGAGGCATCTTTAATTTCGGTTTTGTCGGTAACATCGCCCTGAAGCTCTTCATCGGTAGGAAAATCTTTCAGTTCCTGCGTGAGGTCGGCTACCTCGGTACGGTAATCAGCATCAACACCATAGGGTAAAAGTTCTGCGGCATCGCGTTCCATTAAATCATCGGCTTTGTCGCCTAATTGCATAAGGGCGGCATAGGAGAATCTGAATAGGGGTTCTACTTCTGATTTTCTCATTTTTTAGTGGTTTTAGTTATTAATGGTGCAAATAACTATGGCTTTTGGGTGGTTTCAAAGCCCTGGAAACGATATAACCTAAAAATAAAGGTTTCTTAAAAAAGCGGTCTTGTTCCCTTAAAATGCATAACATTTACCTGATAATGCATTAAAAGCACCTTAAAATGCATGTTTCGCACCTCAAAAAATACCGTTTGCTCCCGGTAAGGTAACTTTGTTTTTATAAAACGCATAGATGCTACCTCATAATGCACAGATGCTACTATAAAATGCAGCGATGCTACCTGATAATGCACAGATGCTACCTCGCAAGGCAGTGCTTTTTGAGGTAAACAGGGCAGTTTTTGGAGAAATGAGGGGTTTTTGAAGAAAGCGGAGAAAAAAGCCGCTGGCAGCTATGGACAAGCGTAAGGAAACCCCGGACACTTTTCAGGCGCGCCCCGCTGCACCCGATATAATAGACCTCTTCGGAAAATCATTTGATAGCAAGATTATGTATAGCTGCGATTAA
>CAZBPG010000160.1:0-4350 GCA_964493695.1 uncultured Chitinophaga sp.
GAGTGCCGCAGGGCTACTACGTTGACGATTATGCCGGTGAAGGAATTATGTTCGAGGGTTTTTTCCTTCCTCCGGCAATTCTTTCGTTTGCACTGCCAGCTATGGGTATGCGCTTAAAACAATATTTGGCCGATTACCGCAAAATGGCGGGCTTCGGCATTATGGTAACCGATACCTCGCACGGCAAAGTAATTAAGGGATTAAACCATGCACCGCTTATTTTTTATAACCTCAACCAAACCGATACCGACAAGTTTATCAGGGGAATTGAAATTGCCGCAAGGGTATATTTTGCTGCCGGTGCTAAAAAATTACTGCTGCCCATTCACGGCTTTGGCGAAATAACCTGCGAAGAAGATTTGCAAAAACTATACGCTGCCAAAATAAAACCTGCCGACCTTGAACTGAGCGCCTTTCACCCTATGGGTACCTGCCGCATGGGCGATGATGCAAAAAACAGCGTGGTAAACAGCCACCTCGAAACGCATGATGTGAAGGGGCTTTTTGTGGCCGATGCTTCGGTGTTTCCTTCCAGTTTGGGGGTTAACCCGCAAGTAAGCATCATGGCGTTTTCGCTGCTGGCTGCCAACTATCTGGTGAATAACAAAAGTAACTATTGCGCATGAATAAAGCAGCCGTTAATTACACCCGGTATATAACCGGACAGCAACAGGGGCACTACGAAAGTTTTTTCATGCGGGCTAACCATCCTTCGTTGCCGCTGGCTTTCTGGATTCGTTACACCATTTACTCGCCAATCAATCATGCTGAAAGAGCCATTGGTGAATTGTGGGCTATATTTTTCGATGGCGTTAACCACCAGCACACCGCTGTAAAAAAAGAACTGCCTATAAACCAATGTGGTTTTGATAATCAAAAATTTGATGTTCGCATTGGCGATTCAATATTACACTCCGGCAGGTTAACGGGCGATGCAGCAAGTAATGGAAACACCATTTCCTGGAATTTAAATTACAGCGGAAATTCAGATCCGCTGCTGGTATTGCCTGAAAATTTGTACGAAGGAAATTTTCCAAAAGCGAAGTTGCTTGTAGGTGTTCCGTTGGCAGTATTTAATGGCGGGCTAACTGTAAATAATGAAGTAATTGATATTACCGGCTGGGTGGGCAGCCAAAACCACAACTGGGGCACAAAACATACCGATAACTATGCCTGGGGCCAGGTAGCGGGTTTCGACAATTCTCCCGATTCGTTTTTTGAAATTTCCACTGCGCGATTAAAGTTTGGTCCGGTATGGACTCCCTTTTTAACCCTTATGGTGCTGCGGCACAGGGGCGAAGAATTTTGCCTCAATAGCATAGTGCAAGCTGTGAAGGCCAAGGGGGAATTCAATTATTTTACCTGGAGATTTTATTCTAAACAAAAGCATATTGAAATAAAAGGTGAAATACAAGCCGATAGCAGAGATTTTGCAGGGTTGAAATACTACAACCCGCCCGGAGGTATTAAACACTGCCTAAACACCAAAATAGCTTCGTGTAAACTTGAATTCCACCGGTTGTTGCAAAACGGCAAACGCGAACGTCAATTACTTGAAACCCAAAACCGCGCGGCATTTGAAATACTAACCGATGATGTTACGCACGGAATTGAGTTAGTGGTTTAATGAAAGAAACCCGGTTAATCAGGTTTGTTTAAAGGAATTCGAACCACAAAAGTAGTTCCTTCGTTTTCCGCGCTGGAAAACGTAATACTGCCGTCCACCAGTTCCACATACTGCTTTACAATATTCAAACCTATTCCGGTACCTTGTATAGCCGTTACATTTTGCGCTCTGAAAAATTTGGTAAACATATTTCTGTGTTCATCGGCAGGAATGCCAATACCTTTATCGTGTACTTTTAAAGAAATATAGTTTTCCCACACTTCGGTTTCAAGTAATATCTCTTTATTTTCTTCTGAGTATTTGCAGGCATTGGAAAGGAGGTTCAGTAGTATGTGTTGCAATATTTTTTTGTCTTCGTATATCTCTTCTATTCCGCTATGTCTGTAGGTAATAAACTGCCCTTGTTTCGTTAGCGAACGAATACCTTCTACCACATCTTCGCAAAAATCGGGCACGTTAAAATTTAGTCTTGACAGTTTCAGTTTCCCCGATTCAAGTTTTTCCAGTGATAAAAAATCTTCCAAAATGGTTTCCAGTTCTCTGACTGCGGAACGGATACGTATTAAATGTTTACTCACTTTCTCTTCCTGTCCGTTTTTGCTGTATTTTTCTACCAGCCCACTGCTCGACAAAACAGCCGAGAGTGGTGTGCGGAACTCATGTGAAGCCGTAGTAATAAACCGCGACTTCATTTCGTTCAACTCCTTTTCTTTCCGAAGCGCCAGTTGCAGATCAACTTTCGATTTTTCGAGTTCGTTAAAAGCCACGGTAAGCTCTTTGGTGCGTTCACTTACGTTAGCTTCAAGTGTGGCATTCATCTGCTTTAATAGTTGTTTGCTTTCCGCCTGGGCATCTTCCAATTCCTTTTGGCGCAAAACCACAAACACAGCCACCCATATTCCTACCAATGAAATAATACGGTTGGCAATTACCACTCCCCATGATGTAACCGGTTCAGGTGCAAAGTATATTCCCGCTAAGGTTAGCAGCGTAGTTATAATGCCTGTTATGTAGGGGTAACGATTGTCAGGAATCCAAAGGGTAAGTAATACTACAAAGACATAAGGTACTGCAACTGCAACACCCAATGGAACAAAAAAACCAAGTGCAAAAATTGCAAAGGTTGATGCAATAATGGGAACAACAAAAAAATTATCTTTTTTATTTATCATTATTTGCCGGCACCGGCTTTTATGTGTGCTTTACAAACAAGCTATTGGCTGCATTAAATAAATTGTGTACCAACCATATCTTCCAACTGCTTGTAATTAAGGAACTTCAATTGCTTTCCACTGGTAGCAACAACTTTATCCTTTTTTAAATCGGCCAAACTTTTAGAAACCTGCTCCTTATTAACTCCTATTAGGTCGCCTATATCCTGGCGGCTTAAATTTATTTCAAACAACTCTCCGGAACGATTTCTCTTGTAGGCCTTTGCAATCATTAAAAAAGCACTGGCAACTTTTTCCCGCACCGTCATTTGCGCTAAACTTACAATGCGTAAATTTTTTTTGTGCAGTTCATTATTAAATTCTGCTGTTAAATCATCGCGCACCAGAACATTTTTTTGCAACACCGTTTCAAAATCTTTTCTTTCAATAAAACACACATAAGTTTCTTCTACCGCAATAGCCGAAACCATATTTTTTCTGGCGGAATTGACCTGGTATCCTATCATGTCTCCGGCACCGGCCAAAAACAGAATAAATGGCTTTTCTTTAAATCCTTTAACCTGCACTTTAACTACCCCTTTATTCACAACGAATATGCCTTCGGCTTCAGAACCTTCGCGGAAAAGCTGCTGCCCTTTTACATACCTCATGCAGTATTTATTGTCATCGAGAAGTTTTAAAAATTCGGTACGGCAGCGCTTAAGGATGGTACAATGCCTTAAACTGCACGATAAGCAGCTGTTTTTTACTCTTGACATAAATGGCTCTTTGCTACTTAACGAAGTTAAGTGCTAATTCCACTGTTGTTTGTTGATTTTAGTCATAGGAGTTAGATAGCGGTGCAGGAAATTGTTTTTTTTGAGGGGAGGAGGTTGCCTATCATTCAACATATACACCTCATGTTATTCTATGATACTTAACTTGCATTGGTAAAAAACAATTTTATGTATAGCTGTTTTAAGAGGGTATTGGTAATTATTTGCGCATTCACCTTAACCCACATAAATCTTTTAGCCCAGGGGGAAACTCAAAATCCGTCTTTCCCCTTTTGGAAAACAAAAGGGAACAGTGGCACCATACCGGGTACCAATTTTGTTGGCACTACCGATGCTGCCGATTTGGTTTTTAAAACCAACGGAACAGAAAATATGAGAATATGGAATGCCACAGGTTATGTGGGCGTAGGTACTGCCTCTCCAAATAAAAAGTTTCATGTGTTTGGCGAAAGCCGGTTTCAGGGAAGTACTTATGTTAACAACAATTATTATCACAGAGCGGAGAGTGCGACAGGCATTTCGTACGCCATTGCCGGAATTTCCAATATCAATGAAATGCTTTACGGAGATTGGTCGCTACCGTATCTTTCAAGGTTTTACCTGAGTGATGATTTGGCTACAACAGGTTTGAATTTTCAATCGCTTTCAAGGCCTGTCATTCTTTATATGGATGGTTCAAACGGGCGGGTGGGGGTAGGAACTAATACGCCCAATAAAACTTTTCATGTGTTTGGCGAAAGCCGGTTTCAGGGAAGTACTTATGTTAACAACAATT
>CAZBPG010000160.1:4450-5263 GCA_964493695.1 uncultured Chitinophaga sp.
TTTACCTGAGTGATGATTTGGCTACAACAGGTTTGAATTTTCAATCGCTTTCAAGACCTACCATTCTTTATATGGATGGTTTAAACGGGCGGGTGGGGGTAGGAACCACCACCCCCGGAGGGCAACTTGAACTTTCGCTTGATGAAGGCCGCAAACCCGGCACCAATACCTGGACTATTGTTTCGGATGAGCGCCTGAAAACCATTGATGGCACTTACACCAAAGGTTTGGCGGAGGTGCTGGCACTGCAGCCCATTACCTACCACTATAAAAATGCCGGTGAGCGCACCTTTGCCGATGAGGTGCTGAAAAATGATAATGTGGGTTTCGTGGCCCAGGAGGTGCAGAAAATTTTCCCCGAAGCGGTGGGCACCGATGATGACGGCTACCTGAACTTTAACATGCACGCTATTCTGGTGGCATATACCAATGCCTTTAAGGAACAGCAAAAGCAGTTAAGCGAAATGAAAACGCAGATAGAAGTACTGCAAAGCGAAATAGAAGCCCTTAAAACAAAGTGAAGGCAGGGCCGGTGTAGTATTGCGAAGCGAAGTAACCGTGCCGCAGATTACACTGCGGGCAACAGCATTTTTAAAAAGCAATGTATTCGCCTGCGGCATACCTGCCTTGTGGTATTATAGTGTAGTTAAACTGCTTTAGTAAAAGGGCAATTTAAGGGGTAGTTGTTTTAAAACGGGTAATAATGCCTGTGCAAGCTATGCTGCCTTTTCGGCTACTATGGCAACCGCATTCATAAGCCGGTTGTATTTTTGAAACACTGCGCGCATGGCCAATATGCGTTTGGCCGCTTTG
>CAZBPG010000161.1:0-4970 GCA_964493695.1 uncultured Chitinophaga sp.
GAGACTCAACCTTATTTGCGCCATCTATAACATAGAATTATGAAAGAGGTCTATTTTACATTCTTAAAGAAGAAAAAGTATTCCTGCATTCCTATTTCCCAATTTTCAAGGTTTCCGAATTTACACAGCCATCAAATTACATCCTCTCATTTCTGCACTATCCATTCGACCCAATATTTCAAAACTTCCATCGGGTTTAGTTTTTCCCAAATCACCGGTAGCAATAAATGAACAGGAATAAAGATTGGCTAAATCTATCACATTCACCGCACCGGTTACATTTTCTTTTTGTAGTACCAAGGGGTCGTACATATCCCGGATGAGAATCTTCATCCAGGGCAGAGTATTAAAAACTCCGTTCCCTTTTGAATATGCCTGCGAAAGCAATTCCGTCATCCCGTATTCCGAATGAATTCGCGGTACATCAAAAGCAGTTCTAAGCTGCATGTGCACTTCTTCGCGGGTCAGTTCTTCTCTTCTGCCTTTCATTCCTCCCGTTTCCATCACAATCAAATCAGGAAAGTCAATTTTATACTTTTCCGCAAAATCAAGCAGAGCGAACGTAACGCCCAGCAAAATCACTTTTCGCTTACCGGTTTTCAGTACATCCAGCCAATCGAAAAGTTTCTCGAAGTCATTCAGAAAAAACCCGCTTGCGTTTTTATTGCTTTCTTCAATCAACTTCTTCGCCATGTATACTAGCGAGGAACTATCCCTCTCCAGATACGAAGGAAGCAAAGCCAGAACAACATACTCTTTTACATCTCCATAAAATCGCTCAAAACACTTTGCAAAACTCTTTTCATACAAACTTAAATCCGCTACATAGTGCTTAGAAGGAACCTGCCCCGTAGTTCCGCTGCTTTCAAAAATCTTTTCCGCTTTCTTTTCTTTGGAAACAACCGAATGGCTTTTGAAAAACTCTACCGGCAAAATAGGAATCTTCGCAATTGAATTGACTGTAGCGGGATTCCGTTTCAAAGAATCGCAATACAACCTGTAAATTTCCACCTGCTGATACTGATATCTGTAAACTTCCAAAGCAATTTCTTCGAATGTTGAATCGGTAACAGAAAAGATTTTGTCCGGCAGGGAACTCAAGCGAAAGATTTTGTGAAGTTAAAAATGCAATAAACAAGGCAATTTTGAGTTTATTTGATTCAATGAAGTTAAAATTATTCGTTGTCCTATCAGTAGTTGCCACGCTATCTGCCTGCGTGAAAGTGCCCAGCTATCCCATAGTTCCGGCCATTGAATTCAAATCTGTTTCGTCCGATTATCTTAAGAGCGGCTACACCGATACCATTACTTTCTCGTTTACCGATGGAGATGGAGACATCGGTGTGACGCCATCATCCGGTGATACCTGTGACCAATGCGGTTTAAAGACCGGTGACTCTTCCTGCCTGCGCATGAACGGCTTTAATGTTTTTCTGATTGACAGCCGCGATACCTGTGTGGGAACCTATGCTTCGCCCAACATAGAATCTACCAGCCAGTACAAAGCCATATCCGGTGAAGTGATAGTGATACGCGCCATTGATTCCAAAAAATGTTTTGCCGTTCCTACCCCGGGCTGTCCGAAAGACACTGTTGTTTATACAATCATCCTTCGCGATAAGGCCGGGCATTTCAGCAACACCACCCAAACAACTCCCATAGTAGTAGACGGGGAGTAAAAGGAACTGTAGTTTGAACTCTTCACACGTTGAAATCAACTGCACAACTATTCACTTTCAGCGAAAAAATTTCTCTATTATTAATTCCAGAAACTAAACCCATGCGCAAAAACGCAGTTACCTTAAAAGAAGCCCTCCAAATGATGGTGCGCGAGTTTAAACTCGGCTCGGGTATGTACGAATCGAAGATTCGGGAAAACTGGAGTAAAGTAATGGGAACCATGATTGCAAAGCATACAACCAATATCTCTCTGCGCAAAGGGAAACTGTATCTGAATATTGATTCCGCTGCCCTGAAACATGAGTTAACTTATTCGAAGGATAAAATCAAGGAAATCTTTAACAAAGAGTTGGGCGAAAACGTAATAACCGATGTACTGATTTTTTAACTGCGGCTCTAATGAAGTTCAAAAACAATTTCCTCCTCTCCTTTCTTATTTTCATTGCCTCCACCCCGCTTTTTTCGCAGAAAACAGTAACCGACACCATACCTTATAAAATAGGGAACTACGAAGTTAAGAAGCAGCAGAAGGTAATTGAACTTGCCGAAAAGTTAAAAGTTGACCCAGAAATTATTCTGAAACTGAATCGTCTGCGGAGTGTTGAGCGGGTTTTAGTAACCGGGTTGGTTGTGAAAATTCCTGTATATGCCAAAGGTTATAAATACGAACCGGTTACTGTTGTGATAAATGAAGTAAAACCGGTAGTGCCCGATTCATCTGCTAAGAACGAAGTAAAAACCAAAACAAAACCGGCAGAACCAAATACCCCGGTTAAGACTGAAACAAAAAACAAAACGAAACCGGTTGAGCCGAATGCTCCTGCTAATAACGAAGTGAAAAAGCCGGCAAAAACGATAGAACCAAACCTTGATTCGATTGCAAAAGCGGCTGCCATACAATTGCAAAAAGAGCGAAAGGATAATCTGGAGATAGCTAGGGAAAAAGCACGACAGGATAGTATTCGTGCCGCTCACGAACGGGTTGCAAAATTAAGAGCAGGCGAAGAATTACAAAAAAACTACAACCCCGAAATTGACCAGAACAATTTGATGCTGGTAGATGCCACGCTCGAGTTAAACGAAGCCATGCTTGCCGGTGTTAAAGCTAGTTTAGATACCCTCAGCAAGCCTGACCCGGAACTAAAAAACAAGAACGATGTAAAAGAAATTTTGCAGCGCATGAAACGCGCCCGTGACCGCAAGGAATTGATTCCCTATCTCGAATACATGAATGACAGTTTATCCCTCGACTGCAAAAAACTGATTACGCAGAAAGAGGATATCCTCTCACGCTTAACACCTTACCTTGAACACCAGCGACTACAGGATTCTTTAGCCACTGCAAAACCAACTCCGGAAGTTGCATCAAAGGCACCGGCTGATACCAAAACAAAAAAGCCCGCTAAAAAGACTGAGCCGAAACCATCAACTGTAACCACAGTGGTGACAAAAGATACTGTTGCCGTTAAAAAAACGGAGGTAACTGCTAAGAACAACCAAAAACCGAAAGAGGTTAAAGTCGCCCCCAAATACGATACGGTAATTGTTTACGACTTAGGAAAAAAACAAGAGTCAAAACCGGTAAAAGAAAAAACTCAGAAACAGGGCACAACTGTTGCGGAGAAAGAAACCGTTCATAAAACAGTTAGCGATACGATAAGCCAAAAGCAAAAGGAAGTAGCACAGGAAAAAAAACCAGTAACGAACAGCAAGAAAGGGGACACCATCAGCGTTGCTGAAGTAAGAAAAGGAAAGGGTAATCACTGGGATACTGCCCGCGCAATAGTTGATTCTCTCGCTTTAGAAAAAGAAAAGTCGAAGGAAAAACAGGAACAACAAAAGACTGTAGCAAAAACTACAGTAGACACAATTGCTTCAGCAAAGAAACAACCCGAGCAGAAAAAAATTATTGAACGGGTTCAGAAAACGGACACTGTTGTAGTAATAAAACAGGAAGAAAAGAAGACTAATGCAAAAACGGAATCAAAGCAACTGCCCACCAAACGTGACTCTACCGTAGTTAAGATTGAGCGCGATGTAACGCAGGCTAAAGCGAAAAACGATACAGCGAAACGAACAGAAATAAAACCGGCAGTTCAAAAAAAGGATAGTGTTGTTGTAATCGAAGTAAAGCCTGCAACTCCCAAACCATCCGATAAAAAGTCAGCAACAGCCGATAACACTGCAAACGTTGATACCGTTTTGATTATCAAATCGCAGTTTTTCCTGAAACGCGCACAAAAGGCTTTGGCTGAAAAGAAAACAAAGCTGGCTGAAGAATATCTCGCCAAGTCACTGGAGTTATGGAACAACAACTACGATGCCTGGATGACTTTAGCGGAATATGATGCCCAGTACGGGGCACCGGCAAAGGCGCTGAAAGAATATCAGGAATGCGCCCGCATTGATTCTACTAAACCTAAACTGTTTTACAGCATTGCGTCATTACATTTACTGAGCAAAAAGAAAACCGAAGCTGTTCAGTATTTTACAAAATCAATCTCGCTCGACACCAATTACATTCTGGCTTATATGGGCCGCGCATCTATTTACAGTGATTGGAAACAATATGATGCTGCTCTTAGCGACTACAACAAGGTTTTGCAAATCAATAAGAGCTATCACTTCGCGTACAAAGCTCGTGGAATGGTTAAACAACTGAATAGAAGATTTTCTGAAGCAGTAGATGATTTTACCCGTTACCTGATATTTGAAGAAACTGACCCTTCCGCTTATTACTACCGTGGCCTCGCAAAAATCGGGAACAACGAATTGTTAGAAGGTTGTTTGGATCTTTCAAAGTCAGTTGAACTGGGTTACGAGGCTGCAGAAAAAGCTATCAAGAAAAGTTGTGAGTAATTCTCCTACCAAACGTTATCTAAATCTTTAGGCGCGTATTTATGATTACGGGTAAAATAGTAGGAATCAGCAGAAGACTTTTTGAGTTGAAGGCTACTGCTTTTGCTAAACAAACGTGAGAGCAGTGCAATCGGGAAAAGAAACAGAAAAAATACTGCTGAAAGGATTACCCTACTCATTACCGCGCCTATCATCTCTCCCAGTTTTAACCACGCCCGGGAAATTTTAGAAGTAAGATACTTAGAGAACATTCCAATTAAACCGAGTACAACACTTGCTGTAAGATAGTGTTTATGTTGAGTGACAAAAAATATAATCACCAACGCCACGCAAAGTACGAGGATGGTTTCCAACTCCTTTTCACGCGTTTGTTTCGGTTGCTTCATATCAAAAGAGTGTATAAACGAATGGGGCTACTGCTGAGCCTCCCC
>CAZBPG010000162.1:0-4928 GCA_964493695.1 uncultured Chitinophaga sp.
ATCGCCCTTCGAATTTAACGCTATGTTTCTTCTCACACGATTAACGACTGAACCGTTAATCTTTAGATTTTAACAATCTGAACCGGCTTAAAAAACAGGCAGGTTTGCAAGCCATTGTATCAAGCCCATCGACAGACATAGCTTATTTTGCTGTTTTTCATAACTCATTGATTCTCTTATTAGAAGACCCCTCAGATTTTTTTCTGGCGCCCCTTCTAATATTGGAAACGGGTTCAGATTTTTTTCCGGAGGCCCTTCTAATGTTAGAAGGGGGGTGAGATTTTTTTCTGAAGTCCCTTCTAACGTTGGAAGGGGGTATAGATTTTTTTCTGAAGGCTCTTCTAACGTTAGAAGAGGGGTCAGATTTTTTTCTAAAGGCCTTTCTAACATTAGAAGGGGGTATAGATTCTTTTCTCGCCCTCCTTCCAACATTAGAAGGGGGTCAAGATTTTTTTCTGACCCCTCTTCCCGAATCAGAAGAGGGGTCAGAAACTTTTCTCTACCCCCTTTTGGTATTAGAAGGCACCCCGGATTTTAGCCCTGCTTCTGTTTCGTGGCCGGCAGCATTTTCAAAAATCAGAAAAGGGCTTTTTTTCAATCAGACAACCTCTTCGAAAATATTTCCATCCATGTAAAGCATGTTTCTATATTCGAAATCTGATCGCTCAAAATCACTAACACAAAAACAAATTATGAACAAAATCTTAACGCTGTATTTCCTGCTGTCTGTCTGTTTTATGTCAGCTCAGTCTACTCAGCAAAGCTGGAGTGTAACTCCAACTACCCAAAAAGTTTTTATTGAAAACAAAGGGCAGTTCAATAACCTGAACAATTTGCCCGGTACTGAAATTCTCTTCGGTACAGAAAGTATTTCTAATCAAATTTTGTTTACACGAAACGGACTAACCTATAGGTTCGAAGAAAGAGTGGGACCTACACGAGAGCAGCGGGAGGAAAGAGAGAAACAAATGCGGAAAGAAATAGCTGGCGGTAAGCAGTTAAGCCATAAAGAAATGGAAGACATAGAGGGCAGAATGATTATCCGCAAAGATTTTGTGCAAATGGAATGGGTAAACGCCAATCCTCATGCAGAAGTAGTAGCGTTGAGTCCGGTAAACAATTATTTTAATTACGGCATGGGTAACAAAAGCCTGAACCATGTGAACGGGTATCAAAAAATATTGTATAAAAATCTGTACCCCAATATTGATGTAGAGTATGTATTCCACCCCAAAGACGGAATTGAATACAACTTTATACTTTACCCCGGTGCCGATGCTTCACAGATAAAAATGAAATACAGCGATGTTGAAAAAGTAAACAGTGATAAAAAAGGAAACATTCATTTGCCTACCTTGTTTGGCGATATTGTAGAGCACGCTCCGAAAACTTTTTACGAAGGAACCCAAACACCTATCGCTTCGAAATTTGTACGCGAAGGCAAGAATGTATCGTTTCACTTAGGTAATTACAACCGTGTCCGAAAAGTGGTAATAGACCCTTGGGTGCAATCACCCACCTTTGCTACCAATTGGGATTGCGTTTGGGAATGTGAAAAAGACGGAGCAGGTAATGTTTACATTATTGGCGGAATAATGCCCATGCAGTTACTGAAATATAACCCTACCGGTACATTGCAATGGACTTACAGCACCCCTTACGATACATCGAATGCCTGGCTCGGCACTTTTGCTACTGATAATGCCGGTAACTCATATGTTACAAGAGGCTCGGTTTCGGGGATGCAAAAAATAAATACTGCAGGTACGATGGTTTGGAATAGTAACGGAAGCGGATCGCTTGGCAACTCGGACGAATTTTGGAGCATTGCTTTTAATTGCGACCAAACGAAATTGGTGGTGGGCGGAACTGCCGGAGCGTTTGCGCTGCCTCCTGTTTTAGAAGCGGCTATTTTTGATATTAACACCAATAACGGAAACATTCTGGCCACAAAAATTGTGGCTACCGGTTCTACTTTTTCAATCCCTCCCAAGGTTCAGGAAGTGCGGGCCATTACTGCGTGTGGAAACGGTAGATACTACTTTCTTACTCACGATACTATTGGGTATATCCATCAAAATTTCTCGCTTTGCGGTACTAACGGTGCTTTTTATAAAACAGACAATACGTATAACTTCGGTTATAAATGTGAGAATTTCAGGGTAAACAATACAGGTATAGCAGCCATTAAGTTTTACGGAGGCTATGTGTATACACATAGAGGCAATCAACTGCACAAGCGTAATTTTGCTACCGGGGCCATTATTGGTACAGCTACTATACCTTCGGGTGCCTATACAGTTGAGCCGTTTTTCGGGGAATACTATATAGAAAACAGTGGTATTGATATTGATGCGAACGGTAATATTTATGTGGGTGCGCAAAACCAAGTGGTAAAATTTGACCAGAATCTTACTCAGTTGGCAGTGTATCCCACTTCGGCAAACTATAATGTGTATGATGTGCATGTAAGCACCAGCGGCAATATTATTGCCTGTGGCTCTACCGGTAACGCATCCGGAAATACTCCACGCTCAGGATATATAGAATCTATTGCTGCCGGTGCCGGAGTTCCGATGGCATTAACCTGTTGTGATGCCGCAATCTGTTCAGCCGGGCCACTTTGCAGTTCTGCTCCTCCTTTTTCTTTAACTTCATCAACACCCGGTGGCGTGTGGAGCGGCACCGGTATCACAAATGCTTCCACCGGTACATTTAACCCCAGTATTGCAGGGAGCGGGACACACCTGATTACTAATACCTTAGCTTGTGGTAGCGATTCAATATCAATCACCGTAAACATTTGTACACCGGTAACAGTTTGTAAAGAAGCTAATGGTAATCTGACAGCTTCGGGGGGCTCAGGGGCTTATGATTGGGATCAACAGGTGCAGCAGCAGGATTGCAGCGGATGTATAATCCCTATTTTATGTTTCCCTACAGGTTGTGCAACTACTGTAAATGTATGGCAGGAGTTTGCAACCGGTACTACCGTAACCCCACCCGGTACATTTCCATTACAGGTTACAGATGCATTTGGAACTTCACTGGTTATAAACAGTCTTGGTTCGCTACCTAACTGTTCCATCACCTGTACTTTAACGGCCACTACTTCGCATAACAATACTACCTGCGGGGGCAATAACGGAAGTGCAACGGCAATTCCGGCCGGTGGCAGCGCTACCGGTTACGCCTGGAGTAACGGAGGAACCGGTGCAACTATTTCAAACGTTGCTGCAGGAACCTATACCGTTACCGTTACCGGAGGCGGTTGTACAGCTACCGCCAGCGCAGTAGTAGGTTCTTCTACGGGAATTACGGCTTCAGCTTCTTCTACAAACGCAGGGTGCACCAGTACCGGTACAGCCACTGCAACTATCGGAGGCGGAACTGCCAGCGGTTATGCCTGGAGCAATGGAGGCACCACACAAACTATTTCAAACCTGGCAGCCGGAACTTATACGGTTACCATTACCTCTTCTGCAAATTGTACCGCAACGGCCAGTACAGTGGTAGGTTCAACAGGTGGAATTACGCTTTCTTCTTCTACTACAGGCGCTACATGCGGCAGCAATAACGGTTCTGCCACGGTTACCGTTACTGCCGGAAGCGCTACAGGCTATAGCTGGAGCAGCGGTGCTACCACCGCTACGGCTTCTAACCTTACAGCAGGAACTTATACCGTAACCGTAACCGGGCCGGGAGGGTGTTCCGCTACAGCAAGCGCAGTTGTTAGTTCAACCGGTGCCCCTACAGTTACCACTTCATCAACCGGTGCATCTTGTAACACCAGCACCGGTACGGCAACTGTTACTGTTACTTCCGGCACTGCCACGGGCTATGCCTGGAGCAGCGGAGCAACTACCGCTACGGCCTCTAATCTGGCAGCCGGAACTTATACTGTAACCGTAACCGGAAACGGGGGATGCACCGTTACGGCCAGCGTAACGGTTAACTCTTCGAACGGAATTGTGATTAATGCGACTTCAACCAATACCAGCTGCGGAAATAATAACGGAACAGCAACGGTTAGTGTAACCCAGGGCAATGCCACCGGTTATGCCTGGAGTAACGGAGCTACCACTTCAAGTCTCACCAGTTTAGCTGCGGGAACTTATACTGTAACTGTAAGTGATGCCGGAGGATGCACTGCTACAGCAAGTGTTATTATAGGAGGATCGGGCGGCAGTAACGTTACTATTACCAGCAATAAAACTATCATGTGTTCAACTGATAGCGCTCAGATATGTGCACCGTCAGGTTATGTTTCTTACCTGTGGAATACCGGTGCAACCACCCCTTGTATTTATACAAAACTTGCGGGTAATTATTATGTAACGGTTACCGATAACGGAAACTGTACAGCTACATCCAATCACTTAGCTATTAACGTTCATCCGCAGCCACCGGTAAGTATCAGTGTAAATGGCGACAGCCTGCTTGCGTACAATTCGGTAACCTATCAATGGTACCTTAACGGGGTGGCAATTCCCGGAGCAAATACACCTTTATGGATTGCAACCCAATCGGGAAGTTATACGGTATTGATTAGCGATGGCAATGGCTGCACGGCTTTATCGTTGCCGGTTGTAATTACCGTTACCGGTATCAGCGAGATGGAAAGAGAATCACTAAGTGTTTATCCTAATCCAAATGGAAACTCGCAATGGAATATTTCTGTAAGCAACGGGTGGCTTGGTGCTGACTGCGAAGTGTTTGATGCCGAGGGCCGGTTGGTGTTTAAATCTGAAATACAGAACCAGAAATCAGAAATCAACCTGAATGTAGCCAGCGGAGTTTATATGATGCGCATTTCATCGGGCTCAAAGAGCCTTACACAAAAACTGATTAAACTGTAATAATCACCGGTAAAACGTGGCTGTCTCAAAACTGAGCAGCGCTTTTTAGTTTGTACACCCCCTGTTTAC
>CAZBPG010000163.1:0-4870 GCA_964493695.1 uncultured Chitinophaga sp.
TCTGTAACCGGCAGCTACGGCTCCACGCTGTATAAAGTAACAATGAATAAAACAGACGGCTATGCCTCTCTCTCCCAGCCGCTCGCCATTACTAACAATTTAATGCTCACCAAAAAAAATATAATCACCACCTCCGCCCACCTGCTCACGCTGAACAATGGCGCAACTGTAACCGGCGGCAGCGACAGCAGCTTTGTAGCAGGACCAATAAAAAAAATCGGCAACGCCGCCTTTACCTTCCCCACCGGAAAAGGAACACACTACCACCCGGTAGAAATTACCGCTCCCTCACAAACCACCGATGCGTTTACGGCGGAATACTTTAACACCGCACACAGCAACAATACTAAGGACACTTCGCTCACCTACCGCAGCGGCTGCGAATACTGGACGTTGAACCGCACCGCGGGTACAAGCAATGTAAAAGTAAAACTCTACTGGAACACGAACACCTGCGATATCTACACACTCAGCACATTAAAGATAGCCGGATTGGAAAGCGGTACATGGAAAAGCACAGGCGCTGTTACAACCAGCGGCAATACTACGGATGGCAATATACAAAGCAACAACGCCCTCAGCAGTTTCGATACTTTAACGATTGGCAAACACTCGTCCGTGGTGTATGCTCATGCGGGGAATGATACTACTATATGTTCCGGCACTTCTGTAACACTTGGTGGCAGTCCGGCAGCTACGGGCGGGATAACACCCTACAATTACTCATGGAGTCCGGCAACAGGGCTGAGTAACACTACTTCGGCAAGTGTAACCGCTTCACCTACTGCTACGACTACTTATATTTTAACTGTAACAGACCTCGACCAATCTGTTGCCTCGGACACTATTGAGATAACGGTAGCGCCCCTGCCGGTGATTAACGCGGGGGCAGACCGCGCACTCTGCCATGGCGTCTCCACCCCCCTCGGCGGCGGACCAACCGCCGCCACCGGCGAAGCGCCTTTCAGCTATTCATGGAAGGTAAACGACACGGAAATTTCTACAGACGAAAATCCAACCATCCGACCCGATACCACGGCGGCTTACTGCCTCGCAGTAACCGGTGCCAACGGCTGCTCTGCGAAGGATACGGTGGTGGTAACGGTTCATCCGCAGCCCGCTGTTTCATTCATGAACGATACCACTATTGACATGGGCGACACGGTTAGTTTAGGCGACTTACTTCAGTTTAGCGGCAGCGCTTCTCCTTTTAATTTTCTTTGGTCACCGCCGGATAGTTTATCGGCAGATACCATTGCCAGCCCGCTGGCTCACCCTGCTTTTTCCACTGTATATTCTTTACTTGCAGTGGACTCCTTTGGCTGCAATATTTCGGGCAGCACGGTTGTAACACTCCGGCTTCCTTCGCAGGGCATTAGTTCCGGCTATGCACTGCTGTCAGGTGATTCCATTCACATTGCTCACGCCTCTGCGGTGGGCGGCAATGCGGGAGCTAATCATGCCATTACGGGTGTTACAACAACCGATTCCCTTAATGCGTATGCCGGGGGTTCCGTAGCAGCCGCTCTTTCCGCCGCAGCTGCCCGTGTTACAAAACTCAATGCACTTCCTTACACTTTTTACAACAGCGGCGAAATCAACGGAGCTGTCTTTTCCGCCGGTGTTTATCATATCGGCGGTGGCGATGCAGGGCTGTCAGACACCATTATGATGGAAGGAGATGCCGCTTCTTACTTTGTGCTTGTATTTGATGGTAATCTTACGCTTGATAATCATTCTGCCGTTAAGCTCTCGGGCGTTCACCCTGAGCAGGTCAGCATAGTGGTGAACGGCAACCTGCGGGTAAACGGCACAGCGCAGTTGCAGGGAACGATTACTGTTGCAGGAAGTATTACGGGTGATACGCTTGCCGGACCTGCCGCTTTTTTCTCGCTTGATTCGCTGATTGAGATTGATACTATAATAAACATAAAAGCGATTGTAACACCCGATATTATCTTTTCCAAAAATACGCTTATCGCAACCCTTAATACGACTGTAAAAAATCCTATTGGTTCCAAACCCGACTTCTTCGGCTATAATATTGACAACACCAGACAGGACGAAGGCGATTCCCTGCATTTGGGGGGTACTAATAATCCAAGCTTTATTAAGTATGTACCTAAACTTAACTCACAACTTTTCAGAGTGCATGGCAACAACTGGGACTGGGACAAAGGCGATCGACAGTACACCGAAGCGATTCTTTACCAGTCCGTTTCCCCTGCACCCATGAATGCTCCGCTGAATTACGGAGTGTTCAGCGTGAGAGGTAATAATAAACATACTCCACCCGTGAGCAACCGCATTACTGATGAAAAGTTGTGCTTCGATGGACAGGGTGCGTCACCCATGTTTTTGCTCGATCTCGTTTATTCCAACCGAGACTATAACCTGCTGCAGTTGCAACACGCGAAGCAAATGAACCTGCCTGTTAAATATGTGGAACTCGGCAACGAATATTGGGGCGACGGACAACGCTGGATTAGTCAGCCCTTCCCTAACGCGCAGGTGTATGTGGATAGCTGTAACAGGTATCTTGACTTTATTCATGCACATTACCCCGGCGCTCACACAGGTGTGAATACCGTGTATATTGAGGACAGGATAAGACCTTCTATTAACAAACCGATGTATTTAAACAACCACTGCCGCTCCCAAAACTGGTGTGCCGCCATGAACCTGCCCGATACCTGCGCCCACTGTAACAACAAGCTGCACCTGTGGGAGCACGATGCGCTTGATTTTCATGTTTACATCAACTCGGGGCTTACTCCTTTGTCTAATTATTTACCACAGCCCGGTAAGCTGCCGGAAACATTTGCCAAACCCTTTGATATGCTGCAAGACTTTAATGATATTGCCATGAAGATGCTGCCTCCGGGCATTGACCCGTGGGTAACGGAGTACAACATGAACGGCGGCAGCGCCGCTTTCTGCGGCACCTGGGCGCACGGGCTGGCGACGGCGGAAATGACGCTTGCTTTCTTAGAGCAGCCGCGCATCAGTCATTTAGTGTTTCACTGCCTTGCCCGCTACTTTGACCATGCCGCTTACTTTACGGTTGCCAAGGGCTACACCGAAGGCGTGCAGGGGCATCATGCGCCGCCGAATGCGCCACCCACCATTGCATGGTCGCTCACGGCAAGCGGCAGCGCCCTGCGGCTGATTGGCGACGCCATGCAGCGCTGCGACACGGCAGTGAAGCTCTCGTTCCCTGCCAAAACTCCGCTGCTCAAAGGCAGCAGCTATCCGGCGCTGTACGGATGGAAGTTTGGCTCTGCCACCGGACAGAACCAGATGATTATGCTCAACCTTGACTCTGTAACACATGTAGTGGACTTTAGTAACATTCTTGCGGGCAGGGTGGGGTACGAATGGATTGCCGCGCCGATTGATTCGGCTAAAAAACCGAATGCCTTGTGTTACATTTATGGAAATGAAAAGGTGGTACAATATTCTTTAAAAACTTTTTTAAAAGATTCTACGATATTATCAGGCAACGCTTTTCGCTCCCCTGACACCATTAGAACTAATATAAAATATGTTGTTTTGCAACCCTACTCCATCATGCGCCTTTTTGAAATCGAAGACACGATAATGCTCACGGCAAACAGGGACACTGCTGCTGTAACAGCGGCGAAGATTGACGGCAAAAGCATGATAGCGAGCACGGGCATTCATCTGTCGGCAAGCGGGGCGGCGGTTTATCAATGGAGTTGTGCGAAAAGCGGAACAAAATATAACCAATACCTGAGCGACACGGCGGGTTCGTCCGTTACCTTTGCCCCTTACACAAATGCAGGCGATTATACGGTTACAGCTTATGGTAAAAAGTGCGGCACCTGTGCTGCCTACACCAGCAAATCCAAAACGCTGCATGTGGTGAGCGCCACGCAGGTGAACATCGCTGCCATTAACATGACGGGCAGCCATGGAGTTTACACGGCTGATATATGTGCAACGGGCAATAAGCCGATGCTGACTGTAACAAGCCATCCGGCTCACACTGTCTTCTGGTGGGGACCGGTGAACGGGTTGTACGATCCGCACACGGGAGCGAGCAGCATTACGGGCGACACGCTGGTAGCGCAGCCATTGGAAACCACCACCTACATCCTTACGGCGGCGGACACCACTACGGGGCGCTTTAGCATTGATACGATAGTAGTAAAGCCCAAGCAGAGTGCAGCCATTGCATCATCGGCAGGCAGCAGCGGAAAAGGCAGTTATTGCTCGGGAGAAACGGTCACACTCACTGCTGCTGCTAATGGCAGTAATACTTTAAGCGGCATAAGCTGGTACAATGAAACAGAGCATAAGAATCTTGGCAACAGTAATCCACTCGCCATTCTGTCTTCTTCGCCCGGTTACCCCCATAGCAACTCTTTTATTTCATTAACGGCTGCTCATAGCTCAGGAGGTTGTGTAGTTAGGGCGATAAAGCAAATCAACATCTCTCCGAACCTGTCTGTTGATTTTGCCAGGGATACGATTTGTGTAGGGGATAGTATTACTGTAACAGCGAGCGGGGCGGAATCAAAAAAATCAGATGGAAAGATTGCAGAACCGACTTATAAATGGAAAGCAGGCAACTCTTACCTTCAAATAGATTCGCTTAATTCAATTAAGTTAAGTCCAGGCACTTCCACTACTTATACAATAACAGGTATAATAAGTACGAATGCTTATTATTATGCAGGAGATCCAACTCATGGTATTCCATCTGCCGGAGACCCAATAAACGGCAACTGCCCGGGAGATTCCAGTCAAATACCGTTTACAATAAATGTAAAAGGAACGAAGCCGACAGTAACATTCAGTTCGCATCCTGTTTATTTGCTAAAGGGCTGCTCAGTAAAGCTGATTG
>CAZBPG010000164.1:0-4795 GCA_964493695.1 uncultured Chitinophaga sp.
TGAGCGGTGGAACTGCCACTTATCTTTATCAGTGGAGTAACAATATCCTTACGCAGGATTTATCAAGTGTTCCTGCCGGAACACATTCGGTAACGGTAACCGATGCTAATTCCTGCACCGCGGTAACTTCTGCTACTATCACGCAACCAACTCCTATTACTGTCAGCTTCAGCCAGATGAATGTTACCTGCTTTGGAGGAAACAACGGCTCGGTATCTACCAACGCCACCGGTGGAAACGGAAGCTATGTGTTTGACTGGAGTAACGGTGGTAACACTTCGGGTATCACCGGTTTATCAGCAGGAAGTTACACCTTATCGTTAACCGATGCTACTAACTGCGCTACTTCTTTATCTTTCAACATCACACAACCCTCGCCTATTGCGGTTATAGAAACGCATCAGAATGTGCAGTGTAACGGAGCAAATGACGGCAGTATTGATTTGAGTGTAAACGGGGCTGCTTTCCCTTATACCTATGTGTGGAGCAACAATGCTACTACACAAGATGTTGGCTCGCTCGCACCGGGTTCTTACAGCGTTACTATTACCGATGCCAATCTTTGCGCCACTTCTTTAAGTTCTGTCAGCATTTCGGAGCCCGGACCGGTTTCTTTAAGCACCGCAACTACAGATGTAATCTGCAACGGAGCCGCTACCGGTACTATTGACTTAACCGTAACCGGTGGAACTGCTCCTTATACTTATAGCTGGACCGGTGGCGCTGCCACTCAGGATGTTGTAAATATTACAGCCGGAAGCTACCTGGTTATTGTAACCGATGCCGGTGGCTGTGTAACCAGTACCAGCGCAATCATCAATCAATTGCCGCCTATCAGCACCAATATTCAAACTACTCCTGTAAGCTGCTATGGCGGTAACAACGGAGCTATCAGCGTACAGGCACAGGGCGGAACTGCTCCTTATTCATACAACTGGAATAATGGTGGAAGCGGTGCGAATCTTTCGAACCTTACGGCTGCTAACTACACCGTGCAGGTAACTGATGCTAATAATTGCGTTACTACAGACAGTGCCAATATCATTGAATCTTCACCAATTGTTATTGTTGCATCAGCTAACGATGTCACCTGCTTTGGTGCGGCTGACGGCTCCATCAACATTACTGTAACCGGTGGGGTTCCGGCTTATACTTTCCAGTGGAATAATTCAGTTACATCAGCCAACCTCAGCAACCTGCAAAGAGGTTACTATGCCGTAGCGGTTACCGATGCAGCGTTATGCACGGCCGCCAGCGGAAACATTGTAGTCAATGAGCCGCAGGCATTAAACATAGCCTCGGTTATTACTCCGGTTAGCTGCGTTGGCCATAATGATGGCAGTGTGGTGTTACAGGTAACCGGTGGAAATTCTCCTTTCAGTTACCAGTGGAGCAATAATGCTTCTACAGCCGGCATTACCAACCTTGCACAAGGCAGTTACGATATTACCATTACCGATAACAAGGGCTGTGCTGCTTCCGGTGGTTACATTATCGGGGCTGTTCCGCCAATGGTTATTACCCCGGTGGTGCATAACAGTGCCTGTGCCGAAGTGCAGAACGGTGCTATTGACCTTACCGTTGCCGGTGGAACGGCTGCTTTCAGCTTCGACTGGAACACCGGTGACAATACCGAAGACCTCACTAACCTTTCGCAGGGCAACTATAACGTAACCGTTACCGATTCGCGCAATTGTTCTGTTCAGGGCAGCTACAGCATTGTAGCAGGTTATGAACTCACTGTTGAAGCCGGTCCATCTGCCTCTATCAACTTAGGCGAAACCGTTCAGCTTACGGCTGTTACCAATGTTGACCACAACAATGTTTACTCCTGGACACCCGTTCACTCGCTTAGCTGCGGCAATTGTGCGGTTACTGAAGCCACTCCGCTCAGCAATACTTTCTATACCATAAACGTAGTGGATGCCAACGGCTGTAAAGCTACTGACACCCTGAGCATAAATGTAAACTCGGTTACCGATATCTTTATTCCCAATGCCTTTACCCCTAACAACGATGGCAACAACGATTTACTGCAACTGTTTGGCGATGTAAACACTATACAGTTTCTGGAGTTTATGGTGTTTAACCGCTGGGGCGAAAAGGTGTTTGAAACCAGCAACCATAAATTTACCTGGGACGGCACCTATAAAGGCGAACCGGCACCGCAGGGCGTTTACATTTACACCGCTAAAATTGTATTCATCAACGGTTACTCGCGCAACGATATGAAAGGCTCGCTGACGATTATCCGGTAAGTGGTGAATGGCGAGTGACAAGTAATAAGACAAAAACAGCATCAAGATTTTTCATGTCCGTTTCCTTAATAAAAGCAGCCCGTGAGGGCTGCTTTTTATTTTAACCCGGCATTGTTACATCTTCACCCACCTCTTTTTTGCCACACCTTCGTTTGTTTTAATCTCGGCAATGTAAACACCGGTGGGCAGGTTGACGGTTGACAGTTGGTAGTTGGCAGTAGTTAATGGAAGCGTAGTAATTAACGCACCGGTTACATCGCAAATGTTTAGCCGGGCACCGGTTAGGGTTTCATCAATTGTAACATTGAGTTGGTTAGTGGCGGGGTTGGGATAAAGATTAAACTGCAATGTTTCGCCATGCATGTTGGCAATGCCTGCAAAAATATCGGCAGTGGTAACGGTGGTGTTGGTGACGATAGGTGCATTAAAGTCAAAATAAATTTCGGCTGTGTTATACACCACACTGCTATGCACAAAGGTATTGTTCGGCTTTATGGAGTACTGGATGTAACCGTGACTGTTCGGTTCGTTCGAATTGCTATCGGGCAGGTTAATGTTGTTGAACTGAAAGATAACCTGCCTGCCGCTTACCGATACTTCATAATTAGCCGAAGCCGAAAGCACTTTGAGCGAAGTAATATTGAGATAGTTCGAAATGGTATCGGTTATCCTTACGTTCTCGGCCAGGTAAGTACCGGTGTTTTGAAAACGAATGGTGTAAGTAAGCTCGGGGGTAGATGGAAGGACATGCCCGTTTGCTCCTTCGCCCGGTGGCGAAACGGCTTTATCGTTAGGGTCATAAGAACCTACTACTGTTATGTATTGGCGCGTAGTAAGCGTATCAAGCGATGAGCAACTTGAATTAGATACTGAAGCGGATTGCTCTAAAACAGTATTGATAGTAACAGATGTTGGCGTGCGAAGCGTAACGCCTGCGTACCAACTCGTCCCAGGGTTTATATTGTTTACACTCCAATCCATAAAGCGGTTCAAAGTATCTACCAAAACGGGCGTAGGCGTTGCAGTAACGAACGTTTGGTTTGAACTATAATAAAAACGAATGTTTTGCGAAACAGCAGTAGCAGAAAATAAATTATTGAATTGTACTGTAACGTGATTATTAAAACCCGGACGCGGTGGAGGATTACATGCCACTATTGCCAACGCACCAGCGCAATAACCTGGCGGTGGAATAATTTTGAAGTTATTGTTCTGATAGTTAATACCGGTACTATCTGCATAAACTACTAAGCTATCCGGATTAAATGGAAGCGATGAAACATGCGCGGTGGGTTTCACCGTATGTGGGCCGACAGGTAGGTACGCAGTATAGTTTCCGTTCTGGTTGCTAAGTGCTACATAATCGTTTCCAATATTCAGTAGCTGGTTGCGTACCGGTTGGTCTGTGCTATCAAACACTTGATTTTGATTTACATCAAAAAAGGTTTTACCACTAATCTGCGTGAAACTTTGGTAAGCAGCGCTAAAAGGAACATACGGTGTACCCGGATGTTGAGAGGTATCTACAGGAGGACATAGTGAGAAAGATTGGTCAATTAAACGCAAATAAATGTTTGCGTTAAAACCTCCATGATCTAAATCAACTTGCGTAGGAAAAGGGAAAGCCATGCCAGCCATGGTTGCAAGTATTCGTAACCTGTACTGCCCCGGTGGATCAGAAGTTACGCCTGTAATTTTTATACAGCCGACAAATGAAGTGTCAAACAAGTCATTAGTCGCGTTAGTCGACCAGCATAACCCATTAGGTAAACCACCAAGCACATCAAATTTTAAGGATGTTAGTGGTGACCCCAATATCCATGTTGTGAGCGAATCAAAATTAAACTCAATTACTTCATTGATCTGCTGATTGCGGCTAATACAGGGAAGTTCTTCGCTGGGTGTAAAATAATATCCATTTGTGACGAGTGTACCCAAGGGTGTGCAAATGGAGGGGCCCGAATTACCGCAAGATTGTGCCGAGGCATTTGCTGCGCATACAATAAAGAAAGCAGCGAGTAACAAATGTTTCATAGTAGTGTTTTAGGTTTATGTAAAGATGGTAATATGAATGCAGTGTACCAAATAAGAAGTGTCATGGTTTTGTAAAATTATGCGGTTATCTGCTCTGCGGAGCAGAGCAGATAAGGAACTCCATCTATTGACCTGCTCAGCAGAGCAGGGCATCCAAACAGTTGTCGGCATCGCCTGCTCAGCAGAGCAGGGCATCCAAACACTTGTCGGCATCGCCTGCTCAGCGGAGCAGGACATCAAAACAGTTGTCGGCATCGCCTGCTCAGCAGAGCAGGGCATCCAAACAGTTGTCGGCATCGCCTGCTCAGCGGAGCAGGACATAAAAGGGATTCCGGGCATTGCCTGCCCAGCAAAGCAGAGCATCCAACGGACTCCATCCATCACCTGCTCAGCGGAGCAGAGCATCCAACGGACTCCATGCATTGACCTCTCAGCAGAGCAGAGCACCCAACGGACTCCATCCATCACCTGCTCAACGGGGCAGGCCATCCAACGGACTCCAT
>CAZBPG010000165.1:0-4554 GCA_964493695.1 uncultured Chitinophaga sp.
AGCTCCTGATTTAAAAGCGGATGTAACACACATTGAACGAGCAGAGAAGTTTTTTGCCGATGGAGATTATGATGCGTGCGGTAACGAACTCAGAAAAGAAGTGGAAACTATTGTCAAAAAATATCTCACCAAAGGACTGAATAAAGAAAGTGAAGAGTTTCAGGAACTTTCTAAAATGCTCAAGTCTGCATACGAGGCATTCACCTTAAATGAGCGGAGAGCATTCAACAAAGTTTTTGTAGACAAAGAATTGCCGTTGGATATTGTGAAAAAGGTGGAAACGGATTTTGATAATGACCCTGAACTTAGTGAGGAGCAAAAAATGAAACTTCGTATATTGAAAAGAGAAATGCATCAATATCTTTATAGGCAATATGAAGTAAAGCAGGAGATAAGCAATGCAAAGGAGCGGTTGTTTTTAGATATAAAAGCAATACTTGATAGAATTATGAATCCCGCTTCTCACGCATCGGGTGAATCTATGTATGAAAAGGAAATGAAACAGGCAATTGATAAAGTATTAGAGTTAAAAACTGCTCTTGAAAAACCGGGCAACTGATGTAGTAACCAAAGCCTTTAAATTATGGCAAAAGACATACAAGCTAAAGCAACAAAACTCATCCCCTTCGAGGTGTATCGCTATCAGTTAGTAGTTAACAAAACCATTCAGTTCAACATAGGCGATAAATACGAAACAGCGGAGGATATACGCGCAGATAAAAACCGCCTCTTTGCCGAAATACTCAACAACGAAAAATTTCGCTTCACCTCCTCCCACTCCGAAATTACCTCCAAGCAGCTTTTCACCAAAGGCGATAATACATTTTACCGCTTGGGCGTTTCACGCCCCGTAAAAGTTACGCATAAAGATTTTACCGATGATGAAGTAGAAAACTTCCCCAACATTATTGTGGGCATCAACAACAATCCATCGGTTCAAAAAATACTGATTCAGAAAAACAAAAAAGCATTCTCCGATACCCAAACCGTCAGCCACATTTTAGAACAGTCATTCGACCCTAAACTCCAAAAGCAAAACCTGTCTTTCTACATCGAACCCATGTTCGATAAAAAAGAGTTTTGGAACCTGGTAGCTAAATACAAAGGCAGGGTTACACAAGTAACCTTCGACCTCATTTCGCCCAACATGGCGAACATCTCCAAAAACCTAAAGCTCAACCTCAAAGAAATTTACGAGGACACCAACACCCACAAAACCCGCCTGCAACTCAACAGCGATAAAGACCACCACCTGCAAATAGATGAATCAAGCAAGTTTGTAAACTCGCTGGTAGAATACAGTTCCGAAGGTGCAGGCAACATTGCCATGCGTGTAAAGGGCTTGCGCGAGCAACTGCACACCGCCCAGTCCATCACCGAGTTTTCCATTGATGAACAACTCCTCAAATCAAAAGATTGGGATGCACTCAACGATGCGTTTAGTGAGATATTGATTTAAAAAACGAATTTTATTTTCGGGTTATGCCAAACGAACTAACCATTAACCATCTTCTCCCTGCGTTAAATAATACAACGTTAGTTGGGGACAAACTACGAAACTCAACTTTTATCGGTATTGATTTCGGCACCTCAACTACGGTGGTCAGCTACGCGGTAATTGGCAATAATAACTCACCCGTAAAAACAGATGTGATGCCGTTGCGGCAGTTAAATATGGATGGCAGCTTTACTGTAAATCATTTAGTTCCGTCCGTAATAGCTTGGCACGACAATAAGTTATTCATAGGCCAAACAGCACGTCAGCTTAAAAGTAAACTTACATACGGTCGCAATCTGTGGTATTCGTTCAAAATGAAAATTGGAACCGATAATGGCCCTGTTTACTTTGCTACAGAGTTGCCAAAAGGCCATCAGGTAGCTAGTATCGAAAACCCCTTAGATGCAGCAAAGGTTTTTTTTCACTACCTCAAATCCGAAATCAATCATTTTATTTCAACCAACAAACTTCCTGCACAATCATTTTATTCAATAAGTATTCCTGCATCCTTCGAAGCCAATCAGCGCAAAGATTTAATGGAGGCGTTGGAATTTGCAGGTATTCCATTCCAGGATACTCTTTTTATTGACGAGCCGAATTCCGCATTTCTAAGTTATCTGGTAGAAGCAAACAGCAATAATTTGAGCAGCTACAATATTCCGGTGGACAGCCCTCTGCACATTCTCGTTTTCGATTTTGGCGCAGGAACATGCGATATTTCAATTCTTGAAATTGGTCGTAAAGCAGGGCGATTGTATTCTAAGAATGTAGCAATCTCAAAATTTGAGCAACTCGGTGGTGACGACATTGATAAAAAAATAGTAAAGGATATTTTGTTTAAGCAGTTGTTACAGCAAAATAAACTTGAGGCCGATGAAATTAAAACACCTGAATACAATAAAATTATTTTACCCAAACTTCAGCCAATTGCCGAAGCATTAAAAATTAGGGTTTGCAAAGCGGTTGCACAAAATCTTGTCGGCAAAGAATTGCCCTCCATTTCTTCTTCCGAAAACAGGTTAGCTATAGACCAAAAATTTCAAATCACTTTGCCTAAACATGTCCTAGAATATACAAGTCCTTCACTCAGCTTCGCTGAGTTCAAAACAATCATGGACAAGTTTAATAATGAGCAGTCTCTCCATGATTATACTGACGATTTGGAAACGTTGAAAAGCATTTTCACGGTTATCAATTCTGCCCTCACAAAAGGCAATCTTAGTAAAGATGAAGTTGACCTCGTTCTTTTAATTGGCGGCAGTTCATATAACCCCTATACCCAACCTGCACTAAGGCATTTCTTTTCACAGAGTGAAATTGAAATACCGGGCGATTTGCAATCTCATGTGTCAACGGGCACAGCAGTAAATTCATTTCTGCAAAATGGAATGAATATTGACATAATAAAGCCAATTGTCAGCGAACCGGTATTAGTTATTCTCGAAAACAACACCTCCATGATAATTGTGCATGAGGGAACCGAAATTCCTTGCAAAGGTATTACTGTGGAAGACTTGCATCCACAGCGGGAAGGTCAAAAAGTTATTGAAATCCCCATTTGCGTTTCCAATAAAGATAAGATACTAGCCAATGTAAAAATCCAATCCGAGGCGGGTTTCGCAAAATCTACACCCATTACTTTATTGTGTGACATATCACATGATAAACTCATTTATTTTCGTGCCTTTGTCGAAGAACAAGAGGTGCAGGTTGAGCCGTTAAACCCATTTGCAAATGCAGCTTTATCTACCGAAGAAATCGCTGAAAAAAAACTACTGAAGGTTTTGAATGAAGCAGCGAGAGCGCACGGAGGTAAACCTCCGGTTAAACTTTTGCATGATTTGGCGGCCTTCTATGTTAAGCTGGAAAAACATTTAAAAGCAGCAGAAACATTTGAAACCATTCAACAGCTTGACCCCAATAGCCGTTACGAAACTTCAATATGCTTCCATTATTCAATGGCAGGTAAAAAGAAGCAGTCCGATAAGTGGGCTGAAATTGCCTATAATAAATCCAAAATCGGAACTAACGCATATAATCTTGCCCTTGTAAGAGAGAGTGATGGTAACATAGTAGAATACGAGCGCCTCATGGAAGAAGCTATTTCATTGAATAGTGATGCTGCCCTTCTCACCTTCGGTGAATATCTGCTTACCAGAGATAAAGAGCGGTCTAAGCAATTTATTGAAAAGGCGTTTGATAAATATTACGCTCAGTTTAAAAGCAATTCTTTAACTAAAAATGATTATTCGCGCTTAATTCGTGCAGCACGACAATTGGGCCGAATCGAAATAGCGGAGGAAGCAAAACAGAAACAACAGCAATTTAGTTCGGGCAATGAAATACGTTGGTATAATGAGGAAAATTTAGCTTCTGGCAGCAAAATTAGTTTACCCAAAATTGAGCAATAATTATGTCCTGGTTCATCCCCTACAATCAACTCGACCCTGAGCAATTGAGTTTTTTACAAGGTGTAGATAATAATAGAAACTCGAATTATTGGTTGAAAGGCTATGCCGGTAGTGGTAAATCGGTGTTACTCATTCATTGTTTACTGAAAGAGAAGGAAGCTCGCCCTAACGGTAGCATAATTATTGTGCTTTACACCCATGCCTTGATTGATATGATTAAATCAGGCATACCCGCTCAATACAAAAATACGCGTGTAGTTACCTATTTCGAGTTTAGGGGAATACAGGAAACCTTCGATTTGGTTTTAGTAGATGAAGTGCAAGACTTACCGGAAAGTGATGTAAGGGGGATTCATTCAAAAGGCAGACGCGTAATTGTGGCTGGTGATGTAAACCAATCAATTTTCGACAATGTTTGCGAAACAGCCCGCATCGGAACAATACTTGGCTCACAATCTTTTTCGCTTAACATTATACATAGAATTAGCCGGAGAATTAGGCAGGTGGCCTCTCTTTTTTGTGCCGATAAAGCAGGTTTCAATGCAGCCGCAATGGGCAGGTTGGTAGAACTTCCACCTCGTTTAATTCAAGCAACTACTTACGAAGAGGAATGCAAGTGGCTATGGATGGCAGCCAAAGAATATG
>CAZBPG010000166.1:0-4505 GCA_964493695.1 uncultured Chitinophaga sp.
TCAACATGACAACATCATAATGGCGTATTCTAGGTATGAATGCGGATAGTCATTCCTCTTTCCTAATTCAACTTACAAGAACCTCTTTAAAATTTGGCCTACCCATCGGCAACAACATTGATTAACTATATACTACTACTTACCACTGAGCCTTGTATCGGTTATCTTGTAATATATGACTAATGTCAGTAGTTAAATTTACCCGGAACGTTAAGTTTATGCTGAAATAATCAATGCAGGCTGCGAGCCATAACTATGCGTCCTCTCATTTTTGACATACAACGCTTTTCGATACATGATGGACCGGGTATAAGAACCGTAGTGTTTTTTAAGGGTTGCAATCTGGAATGTCCCTGGTGTCAAAATCCCGAATCTATTGCACATAAGCAGGAGATTGCGTACTACCCCGATAAGTGCACCCATAATCAGGACTGCATGGATATGTGTTCGCATCATGCCATCAGTTACCATAATACAGCGGTTCAAATAAATCGCGAGGTATGTGCAGCTTGCAACCGGTGTACCGTAAACTGTTTATCCGAAGCAATAAGAGTAATAGGGAAAGAAAAAAGTGTGGATGAGGTGATGAGAGAAATATTATGCGATATAGACTACTATCAAACATCGGGTGGCGGAGTTACTTTTTCGGGCGGAGAGCCTACGCTGCATATTGATTTTATTTACGAGTTACTGCTGGAGTGTAAAAAACATGGAATACACACCAACATAGAAACCAACGGTTATTTTGCGTGGGAGAAATTTCAGAAAATATTACCGCTGCTCGACCTTATTTACTTCGACATCAAGATAGCCGATACAGATTTACATAAGCAGTTTATAAAACAGAGCAACGAAAAAATATTGTTCAACATTAAAAAGCTGGCCGAAGTAAAAGCACCGGTTGAGTTTCGCATTCCGCTCATCCCCGGATATACGGCAAGCGAAAAAAACCTGAACGAGATTATTGCCTTGCTGAAGGAGAATAACATTCACAAAATACATTTGCTTCCTTATCATGCTATGGGCGAAGCAAAAGGCGAAAAGGTTTGCAGTCCGCTGCCTAAACTGAACATTCGTCCGTTTTTACAAGAAAGAATTCAACAGTTTCAGCAGTTTTTTCACGAAGAAAACATTGAACCAATTCTATACCGATAAAAAATCTAACACCATGAATGCAACGCTTGAAGTTTTAACACCGCAGAAGAAAGATACAATGGTTCCATCTGCACGGTTAAAGAATTTAAAAGAAGATGTAATGCACAGCCCCTACTCTATTTGTGTGGAACGGGCAGTGCTTGTAACGGAATATTTCAAGAAGAAAGAAAACAAAAATCTTCCGCTCATAGTGCGCAAGGCCGAAGCATTAGCACATGTATTAACTCATAAAACCTGCCGTATCTATCCTAACGAATTAATTGTAGGCTCTACCACCTCCAAACGCGTGGCAGGCCCGCTTTATCCCGAACTGCACGGGCTGCCGATAATGGAAGACCTGCTCAGTTTTACCACCCGCAAAGTAAACCCTCTGCAAATTACCGGTAAAGAAAAACTGAAGCTGGTAAAGGATGTGGCTCCTTATTGGCTCAATAAATTTATGGCTTACAAATCTTTATCGGGCAAAGAGATATTCAGTTTTGTAGCCGACCAGTTGCATCCTAAATTTTTTCTTATTAACGAAACCGGTGGCATAGGGCATTTAGTACCCGATTATGAAATGGTGATTAATAACGGGCTGGAGGCAGTGATAGTACAGGCAAAAATGAAAATGAGAAATTTAACCGCTGAGGATGAAAGGTATCATTTCTATCAGGCTGTTCAAATTATTTGTGTAGCGGTTATCAAGATGGCTCATAAATATGCGGACGAAGCCACGAAATTGGCTGAGGCAGAGGATGACACTAAACGAAAAGCCGAGTTGCTTCAAATTGCCGAAAATTTGAAACAGGTACCGGCACAGGGCGCCAGTAATTTGCAGGAAGCATTGCAGTCTATCTGGATGTTACATAGCGCGGTTACTCTTGAAGGGCTTGACAACGGCATCAGTTTCGGGAGGATGGATCAGTACCTTTATCCCTTTTACAAAAAAGATATTGAAACCGGTGCTTTAACTAAACAGCAAGCAAAAGAGTTGCTGGGTTGTTTTACTATAAAGAGTGCAGAAATTATTCCGGTGTTCAGCAATAGTATTACCGCAAGTCACGGTGGTTTTTTGAGCGGACAGGCATTAACCATTGGCGGAACCGATAAAAACGGTAAGGATGTAACTAACGACCTGTCGTATATTTTCCTTGACCTGATGGACGAAGTGCGTATGCGTCAACCGAATTATCATGCGCGTGTTCATTCCGGTTCACCGGCAGTTTATATAAATAAGATTATGCAAAACCTGGCTAAGGGAGTTAACTCACCGGCTATTTATAATGATGAACTCATTGTTCGATCGCTTGAACGCTGCGGGTTTTCGCATGATGATGCTATGGAATACAGCACGCTTGGATGTGTGGAGTTATGCGCTGCCGGAAAAACCTTCGGCTCTACCGATGCCGCCCTTGTGAACGTACCGCTTTGTTTAGAGATGGCTTTAAATCGGGGAAAACTATTCGGATCCTCTTCGCTTAGTGGTTTCCCAACCAATGCTCCCGAACATTTTGAAAGCATAACAGATTTACAACAGGCTTTCAAAACGCAACTGAATTATCAGATTGACCGTTTGCAAAAAATGCTTGCGCCTATTGAAATTGGCAACCGGGAATATCACCCCACTCCTCTTACATCGGCCATGACACAAGGTTGCATTGAAAAAGGAAAAGATGTTACTACCGGTGGTGCGGTATATAATTTCAGCGGAGTGCAGGGCGTGGGCATTACCGATACCGGTGACAGTTTGTTTGCGATTAACGAACTGGTATTTATGCAGAAGAAATATTCGATGGCGGAGGTTATTGCCGCTTTAAAAAACAACTTTAAAGGCGAAGAAAAAATGCGGCTGGAGTTTTTAAATGTACCAAAGTTTGGAAACGATAACAAAGAAGCCGACCGGTACAGCAAATGGGTAGTTGATTCGTTTTACGATACCTTTGAAGACCGATACAATACCCGTGGAGGTAGGTTTGTAGCGGGTTTTTATTCCACTACTACACATTACAGTTTTGGATTGCATACCGGAGCAATGGCCAGCGGGCGATTAAAAGGCACCCCTTTTACTTCGGGCATAGCCCCTGCCAACGGGGCAGATAGAAAAGGACCAACCGCTCTGTTTAATTCGGTAGCAAGCATTGACTTTGAGCGGGCACATAACGGAGTAAACGTAAACGCCAAATTCGATACTGCTACGCTGAAAGGCGAACATGGCAAAGATATGCTGAGGGCTTTGCTGCTTACTTACTTTAAAAAGGGTGGTATGCAAGTGCAATTAAATGTGCTGGATACCGAAATGCTGAAACACGCCAAAGAGCACCCGGAAGAATATCCCTGGCTCATTGTGCGGGTATCCGGTTACTCCGCTTACTTCAACGATTTGTCGCCTGCCATGAAAGATGAAATTATACAGCGTAGCAGTTTGAGTTGCTGATAATCTCACACAATATTCTCCCATTCTGTTCGACTTAGAACAAGTTTGTTCTTCGAGATATTCCGCAGGGCTCGCCTACCAAGTTGGCAGGCAACTGTTAAGCAAACATACCGAGCCGCGTACAAGACTATTAACCTAATACGTGTAAAAGCAACAGGTTCGCAAGTCAGAGCATCTGCTACAAACTCATGTCATGCTTATTTCAGAGCTGATTGAATTTGTTGTTTTAACTCCCCATGCAGATGAGTTTCTTCTATGTCTGCTTTTTTGTAGTGTGTTAGATAGAGCAATACTCCGGTAAAGAAGAATCCCCCAATAATGTTGCCGAAAGTTGCCGGAATTTGATTCCAGAGCCACCAATCGGAAAGAGAGATAGGGGCGTGAAGCATCATGGCTGTTGGAATAACGAACATATTTACTACACAATGTTCCAACCCGAGTGCAAAGAAGGTGAATATAGGGAGCCAAATGGCAAAAATTTTCCCAATAGTAGATGAAGATACCAGACCCATTACTACACCCAAGGTAACCATCCAGTTGCAGAGTACCGCTTTGGTAAAGCATACCACAATACCGGTGGTGCCAAGTTCTTTATACACAAGCGTTTTTTCGGTACCAACAGCAATAATTTTTTTGGCAATATCAGTATCGTAAGTATGTCCGCACTTGGTCATACAGATGTAATACAAGACACCGAAAAATATACTTCCCAAAAGGTTTCCGATAAAGGCAAAAGTCCAATTGTAAAAAAGACTATTAACTGTTGTCTGCCGGCTCATTACGGCCATCGGTACCGTGGCAAAGTTACCAGTAACAAGTTCTAACCCCAATAGTATTATCATAACAAAACCTACAGGAAACGCCAATGCCCCAAGTATGCCTATTCCGGTTTGATTGGCGGTAATAAATGCCAGTACTGTTGCAAATCCTAAAA
>CAZBPG010000167.1:0-4498 GCA_964493695.1 uncultured Chitinophaga sp.
CCCTTTATCTACCAGATTAAGGGGTGTGTACTATTATCCGAAGAAGTCTAATAATTTGAGCAACTACAGAAGTCACCGCGCGATTTAAATTTTCTGGGAGAAATTCCGTTTCTCCAAAACTAAGAACCGGAGTTAGTGTTGTTGAATATCGCAAATAACATAGCGATGTCTAAGAATGGAATTTTGTATGTATTAATGCAGTCGAAGTTGTTGCCTGTCCCCTAAATCGCCTGAAGGGACTTACAAACAAAAAAGGTATCGCTTTACCGATACCTTTTTTGCTTTTCTAACCGTTTACCTTTTTATAGTCAGCTAAAAACTGCTCCAACCCAATATCCGTTAGAGGATGTTTGAACAAACCGAGTATAGAGGAAAGCGGACAGGTAGCAATATCGGCACCGGCTTCGGCACATTTTACTATGTGCAACGATGACCGGATGGATGCCGCAAGAATTTCAGTTTCGAAACCGTAGATATTATAGATGTGGGAGATTTGCTGAATGAGTTCGACACCATCCCAATTGCTATCGTCAATGCGGCCAATGAAAGGCGAAACCATACTCGCACCTGCCTTGGCAGCGAGGATTGCCTGTGCTGCAGAGAAAACCAAAGTGCAGTTGGTTTTTATTCCGTTATCGGTAAAGTATTTTATTGCTTTTACGCCTTCTTTAATCATAGGCACTTTAACCACAATATTCGGATGCAGGGCAGCGAGCGCTTCGCCTTCGGTTACCATTCCCTGAAAATCGGTAGAGATAACTTCAGCACTAACCGGACCGGTGACCATTTCGCAGATGGTTACATAGTGTTTAAGAATATTGTTCTGCCCCTTGATTCCCTCCTTAGCCATCAGCGATGGGTTGGTGGTTACTCCGTCAAGAATGCCGAGTGCTTCGGCTTCTTTAATGTGTTCGAGGTTAGCGGTGTCGATGAAAAATTTCATGGTAAATTAATTTGAAAATTTGAAAATTCGAGAATGTGATAATGAATGCAAATATGAAACTACGAAAGAAAAATGAGGACTTAGAAATAAACAGTTTGTGGAGAGAGGCGGAAGGAACCTGCCTTCGCCAAGGCTACGGCAGGTGAAAAAAAATAGGGCAAGCTAGCTATATCGCACCGCTTCAACCGTCTGCCTTTGCTGCGTTTCCGCCCTGGAGGATTGAACAGGAGCTGATCGTATAGGGCTCGCCCCGCCACAAATATAGAAGAATTAGATTCTGTGCCGAATGTTTTCTTAGAAAACAGGTGTAGGTTTGGCAAAAACCGATGCAGGTTCTGGAGAAACCAGTGCCTGTTCGGGAGCAACCGATGCCGGTTTTGATAGAACCTGCATAGGTTCCGGCTAAACCAGAGCAGGTTCTGTTGAATACACTGATACTTGTAAATTATTCTTCAGGCGCGCAAACCAAACCGGCATCTTTCTTGTTTATCAGGTGTATAGCGGTTTGTGATCGGCCTTCGCAAAAGCGCTCCTGATAATTGCTGGCGGTGTCGTGGCAAACCCAGCCCAACGAAGGGGAAGTAAGCGAGTCGGTATATTCTATAAAATACTTTTCGCCCAGCACATCGCTGCGCACAATAATGGTAAGCGTGGTATCACCGGTGGGAGTGGAATGTGTTTCGTAACAGGCCCTGCAAAGATTATGGCACTTGTAACACTTTGAACAGGAACTTATCGTTAGTAATAGAAGAGAGAATAAAAAGAGGGAAATATTTTTCATCATTGAAGTGTAAATATAAAAGAGTTGGCTGTTTTGTATTTGCCGCCAACTGTGAACCGTTAACCGTCAACCGATATGCACGAGATAGAACCATACTACCAATGGCGCGATTACTACATCGCCAGCGAAGATGAGCTGTCGCCTTTTTACAACCGCCAGTACAGCGAGTTTGAGTTCCGCGATAAAATTTACAATTACCTTATCCATCCGCAGTGGGATAACTTCGGTTCATCCACACTTTATTGCAAAGTTCTGCTTGCCGATTACGAAAAACAATATTGCATTATCGAACTGATAGGCGAGTGGAACGATGCCGTGCATAACGACATTATGGAAATGAAGCGTAGCCTGATAGACCCGCTGGTGAAACAGGGCATTGTTAAGTTTATAGTGATAGGCGAGAATGTGCTGAACTTTCATGCCAGCGATGAACTGTATTACGAAGAATGGTATGAAGATGTAAAAGACGAAGACGGCTGGATTGTGTTCCTCAACTTCCGCGAACATATTACCGAAGAAATAAGAAAGTATAAACTGCATTACTATCTGCACATGAACGAAGCCGTTAACGATGTGCAGTGGCGTAAATTCAAACCCGATAATCTTCTGTTTCTTATTGAAAGTATGCTCATGCGCAGCCTGGGGTAGCGGTATACCCTCTTGACTTTTCTTTCAGCCTGGCTTATATTATACCTACCTGAAAATAAATAGTGCTATGGCAAATGCTTCAACATCTCATTTCTTACTTTCTCTTTTAACAGCGGCACATCTGCCATTGTCATTCCTTGTGTTTCGATGGGTTCGCTCCAATGCAGTTCAACGGTGCCGGGATAGAGTTGCAAACCCACCGGGCTGTTCACCTCGCGTGCTCCGGTTAAAGTCTGCACGGCAATAGGCACCTGCGCCATTATTGCTACCCGGAAAGCACCGTCTTTAAAATCCTTTAGTTTTTGTTCTGTCCGGTTGCGTGTACCCTCCGGGTACAGAAAAAGACTTTCGCCTTTCTTTAGCGCTTCAGCCATATACTTATACGACTTCTCGCGGCTCTCTTTGCTTTTGCGGTCTACCACTATTGCCAGCATCTTTACCATAAACCCGAAAAAAGGAATGTACTTGGTTTCCATTTTTGCTAGAAACCGTATAGGATGAGGCACGGCTGCAGCGCAGGCTATAATATCTATCTGTGAAATATGGTTGGCAACAAACACATACGTTCCTTTACGCTCAATTTTTTCACTGCCGTGTACTTTGAGTTTAATCAGCATTACCCTCACCAGAAACGGACAAACCACATGGCAGTTAAACCATACGCAGTTCATGGAGTATCTCTTTCCGCCAATCCCGAGTAAAATACCATAGACCAAGGTGAGCGGAGTTACTATCAGCAGAAACCAAAACGCTCCCCACAATGCCCATAAAAAGCCGAAAGTGCGTTTGAGAAGATTCATATTGTTGATAGCGGCAGTTGCAGTAGCAGTGGCACTAAGTTTCGCCTTTTGATTTTGTTTTGGGAATAAATTTTTCAGGATGCTCAATCATACTATTCAGCATTCTGCCTGTTTCATCATACCATTGATTTAATCCCTTATGTTCTTCTTCAGTAATGTAATTGCTGTCTTTCGCAAAATCGAGCCACACAATAGTTTCAGAAGCTTCGCCATCTGCATCTGTCATTTTAGATTTGAAATGGTTGGGGTAAATTCTTTTCCTGTATCCTTCTGCAATGTTGGAACAAACTGATCTTGATGACCTGCGGATTTGGTCAGTTAAAGAGTAAGTTTCTTCTTTCGGAAATTTTTTACTGAGCTGAAATATTCTCATCGCTGCTTTATAAGCCAGTTGATAAACTTTAAGGTCTTTAAAACTTCCAGTCATAACCCTGTTGTTTTTACTGCTACAGCCACTGCCACCGCTACTCTAATTCCCGAAGATACAATTGAACTGTATTCTCAAGTCCAAGATACAAACAATCGCGCACCAGCGCATGGCCGATAGAAACCTCCAGCAGGTTCGGAACATTTTGCTGAAAGAACCTGAGGTTATCCTGATTCAAATCGTGACCGGCATTGATGCCAATACCAATCTCGTTACAGAAGTTAGCTGCAGATGAAAACGCCTGAACAGCTTTTTGCTTGTCGGTAAAAAAATCGAGCGCATACGGACCGGTGTAAAATTCAATTCTATCAGTACCGGTCTTTTTAGCGGACTCAATCAGTTTATTAATGGGGTCAATGAACAAGGAAACACGGATGTTGTTCTTCTTTAACTCAGTAATTACTTCAGTGAGCAAACTGTGGTGAGTAATAGTATCCCAACCGTGGTCGCTCGTCAACTGACCGGGGGCATCGGGAACGAGCGTGCATTGCTCCGGCTTTACTTCGCAAACCATTTTCAGAAAATCAGCGGAAGGATAACCCTCAATATTAAATTCGGAGGAGACTGCTTTCTTTAACTCATAAACATCCTTTCGGGTAATGTGCCGCTCATCCTGTCGTGGATGTACGGTAATTCCCTGTGCACCATAACGCTCACAATCTTTAGCAAACTGAATCACATCGGGAATGTTAGCTCCGCGCGAGTTACGGAGAAGAGCAATCTTATTAATGTTAACGGATAAACGTGTTGAAGACATATTGTATTCAAGTCCCCTTCAGGGGATTTAGGGGTATAAAAAAACCCACACAGATTATATGACGTTAAGTTACCTTAAGTCAAGTTTTGGGCTTAGTAACATCGCTGTAATTCGCTGTTAACTTGTTTTGTGGACGAAGCCC
>CAZBPG010000168.1:0-4409 GCA_964493695.1 uncultured Chitinophaga sp.
GTGCCGGCATTACCCAATACAAAATAAGCAGCTTGCGGCGCTGTGCCGGTAATGGTTACCGGTGTTATTGAAGTTAAAGAACCCGAAACAGGCGCGGTACTGTAATTGGTATATGCCCCGGCAAGGGTAGCCGAATAGCCCAGGCGGATGCCATTCGTTAAGCCGCTGGTGTAAACCACCGGCAGGAAATTGGTAAGGTTACCTGTACCCGTGGTTTTTTCCACCTTCCAGTAACGGTTGTTTAACGAGGCAAGCCCAGTTCCGGCGCTGCCGCCGGTAGATGCTTCAATGTATTCTACCTGCGTATTTAATGTACCTCCGGTAGCGGTAGTAATGGGCAGGTCATAGCGGGCATAAGCGCTTGCCGTACCCACAGGGAAGTTGAAAGTACCTGTTCCACTCAGTATCGCACGGTTCAGCGGACCATTCACATAAGAATATTGGCTAAAGCCGGCAACCGAAGCTGCCGCTGAATTCAAAACCGACATCAAATTGGTAGTAGTGGTATTCAGCAAACCGCAATGCAGGTTCAGGGCGCCGGCACCGGATGCAGCACTCAGTGTAACACCGTTATAATTATTAATGGTAAGAACAGTAGCGGTATTCGTTCCGCTTAATATGTACTCGGTACCGGTGGTAACCGCAGAAGTGCTGTTTCCTAAATAAAGGTATTCAACAGTATGTGCGGCAGTGGTACTCAGGTTAGTAAGCGTAGGCGCTACGGCAAACGAGCCATTGTCACGCACAATTTTAGTAACATATGCACCAGTGGCGCCGAGGCTAAGTACCCCGCTGCTTGTTGCCAGTGAGCCATTCAGTAACCAAACGGTTGCATTGGTAGTTGGCATAGTTGTCGGAGGAATGGTAACTCCGGCTGAGTTGTTTACAAAAATATTTAAAGGTGTGGTAAGCGTACCGCCCAGGGTTTGGGCTGCGCTGCCCCAGAAATAAAGACTTCCGCTGGTGGCGGTAATGGTACCGGCGCTGCTGATGCCGCCTCTGAAAACCATGGAGCCGCTGCTGGTAGTTAATGTACCTGTACTGGTTTTTGTATAATCGCCCCAGATATTTAGGGTGTATCCGCCAACAATAGATACGGTATGGGCATACAATGCGTCAACCGTGAAATTTGGGAAATGCCCGCCATATACATAAGCAAAGTTTTGTATTGCCCCTGAAGAAGCATCCCCCAAAGACACCGTTCCGTTGGTAAGTTTGGTGGAACCGGCACAACCCCTGAGATCAACCTTGGTAGTAGCGGTACTTGCTTTACGAACAGCAATACTTCCGCCGCTCATTTCGAAATAAGATGATGGACTTAATCCTAAATCAAAACTTCCTACACTATTAGTTGAATTGCTTGAGGTAACGGTTGTAATAGCTCCGCCTGTTTGTTTATAGTTAATAACCCATGAAGTGGTAGTAGCTCCAAGGTATCCTGCAACATTCACCGTACCGCCTTCAATCATCGTGGCGCTTCCATTTCCCAAAACAATACTTTGGTTTGCCGCACTTCCGATATTCAGTGTACCATCCGTTACGCGCAAAAGACCGTTATTGGTCATACCGGTTTGCCCGGTGGTACTGCCTGCTACGCTATAAGAACTGTTGTTGAGCCAGAAACCGGCGTTTGCACCTATGGTTGGGTTGGCGGTAAAAACCGGCAGGGTGGTAGAGGTGATGCGTAAAGTGCCGGAAGTAAAAGTGGTAAACGGACCAGCAGAATTTGCACCCGCATACGTATAGTTGCGCGAAACATCCAGAATAGACGCTTTTGAAGAAGTATAGGTTGTAAGCGGACCTTTATTAACCGTTATACCATAAAAATCACAGGTAGTACCAGAGCCGCTGATGGAGGATGGCTGTCCGCCAAAGAAAGTCAGAGCGGTACTGTTGGCGGCAGCGGTTATATAAAAATCGAGCGTGCCATCCACCACTAAATTACCGCGCTTAAGCGCGCCATTGGCAGCAGAAGAGCCGCCAAGATAAACCAGTTTGGTAGCAGTAGAGCCGCCATAGAGAAATTGCCCCCCGGCAGCTACAGTCAGGTCGCCGTGAATGGTTAATGCATGTCCGGTGGTTCCTGAAAACTGTAGAATACCACTGGTGCCGCCTCCAACGGTGAGGTTGTTACACACAGCCGCAACCGAAATATTTACAGTTTTGCCATCGGGTATGGTTACATCGTCTGATAAGGTAGGGACACCGCTGGGGGTCCAGTTACCAGCAGTATTCCATATACCTCCGCTTGCACCACTATAACTTTTTGTTCCCGCTGCATTGGTAGCTTGCGAACTGCTGATGGTATTGCTTAAAAGCCCTTCTGCAAAGGCACAAACCTTCCAGTAATAGGTAGTGCCGGGCAAGAGCAAACCGGAACTAATGGCAAGACTGGTTGAGTTGGCGCCGGTTAATGTATGAAGTAAGTAGTTAGTGCCGCCATCTATAGAAACATACACAGCATAGCCCACTTCATTGCTGGCATTGTCGGTCCAGTTAAGTGTCATGCTGGTTTGCGTAACCGCTGTAAAATTTAAGCTACTTGGGTCGGCAGGAGTATTGCTCGGCGTCCATTTATACACTCTTCTTGAACCATCAGATGTGGAGTTGAGGTCATCAATAGTGGTGGCGGCAACAGGCGCAGGATTGGCTACCGGCGTGGCGGCGGCTGTAAAAGTATGGCTTGAAGTGGTTACATAACCTGCTGTAGTGGCAGAATTACTCGAGGCAATACCGATGTGGTAGGTAACCGGGGTAACACCACCGGAGGAGCGCATCATGCCATAAACAAACTCAATCACGCCGCTGCCTTCGTACAAGCGCGCCTGATAGGTACCGTCTGCTGTAACACTTGTGTTGGGTATGCGCACATTTTTCCATTCAATTACAAGGGTACGGTTGGGGGCAGCGCCTACTAATTTGGCGCGCACCGTTCCGGTACGGCTGGTGCCGGATGTGGTGGTTTGGGCGAAGGGGGCCAAAAGCGGGACATTGGCTGCTGTGGTAAAGGTAGTTGGCGCTGCTGTCGCATCTAAACGGACAAGTCCACTGCTATTAACATTAAACTGCGTATAGCGCGTACCGTTGAACCAGAACTCGAAAGGCGCCGAAGCCGGGTCTATCGGGTTCATATCCAAATTCATATTCAGCACCGCCGAGGCATTGCCTGCAGTAGAGTTTTCATGAATCAGTTGTATGAAGTCTGAATTCATGTTAATGGTGTTGCCGTTGGCATCGGTAGCCAGCGAGCCGTTGGTGGCAGTAGCGAAGGTGTAGTTTCCGATGTTCTGCGCAAAAGAGTTCAGCGACAGAAGGAGTACAAATGAGAGTGCGTAGATTACTTTCATAAAATCAGGAATTTATACGGTGGAATTATGAATGATGAATGATGAATTATGAGTGATGAATGATGAATTGAAAATTGAAGACGCTGTCATTCCGAGCGCAGCGAGGAATCTGTTTATTATTACTGTCATCCCGAACAACGCTGTCATCCCGAACGCAGTGAGGGATCTGCCTATTGAATGTTGAGATTCCTCCTTCGTCGGAATGACAGGGAGAATGAACGCAGCGAGGAATCTCGTCATTAAATGTGCAGATGCCTCGTTCCTCGGCATGACAGAAAAAGAGGCGGATGCTTCCTTCGTCAGCATGACAAGTAACAACGCTGTCATCCCGCACAACGCTGTCATTCCGAGCGCAGCGAGGGATCTGCTTATTATTACTGTCATCCCGAACGCAGTGAGGGATCTGTTTATTAAATGTTGAGATTCCTCCTTCGTCGGAATGACAGGAAGAAGGAGCGCAGCGAGGAATCTGTTTGTTAAATGTCGGGATTCCTCCTTCGTCGGAATGACAGAAGGGGGCTGCATGGCAGAAATAAAAGAACCGGAAAAAGCAGACAGAGTGTAGAGAAGTGTCATTCGCAAGCGGTTGAGTAATTACTGTAACAGCGCTTCTTTACTTTGTTTTTATTTATTTGTATCCTTTTTCGCAGCGGAAAACTGTAACACTCGGGCAGACGGATTGCATGCGCTGCCGGGTAAAAATCTGTATTAATAACGAAAAGGGAACTGAGTGTAAATAAAAATCATAAAGAACGGTTGTTATCAGGGTGCTAATATAGTGGATAAATTAATAAATGACACACCTAAACACTCTATTGTTGATAAAATGTATGCAAAAAAATGAAAATAAATTAACCTTTTTGTTACCAATGCCTCGTTGCTGTATAATCGGTATGTTCTTTTGTCCCCGCATAGTCTCTCGCAGAGGACTTTGCGGAAACGGAAAAATTACAAATTGCAAATTACAAACGCTGTCATCCTGTTCAATGCTGTCATCCCACACAACACTGTCATTCCGAGCGCAGCGAGGAATCTCATCATTAAATGTGCAGATGCTTCCTT
>CAZBPG010000169.1:0-4144 GCA_964493695.1 uncultured Chitinophaga sp.
TGAGAGCCTCTCCCCGTCAGTTACAACTGGCGGGGCGGGCTACTCGATTACCGGATGCCCTGCTGTCTGTCCAGTAGTTTGTCATGTCGGGTTAGCACTAAACTGTCAAGGAAGGAAAGTTGAATGGAAAGAGAAATTGTCAGGTTAGCGGGTGCGTGGGGTATTTTTATTCTTTTGAAGGATGGGAGAAAAATGAAGTTTTTAATTGGGTGTTATAAAAAATACTCTCTTGTAATTTTTGGTTTTGGTGGTTGTCTTGTGTAAATTTCATTTTGTGCGTTATCTTTTTTGCTTCGCCATAATATCTTCATTTTCGACTTTATATTATTACCTTGCGCGAGCTACTAAAATTAAAAAAACGTGAAAAAACTATTCATTACAACAACATGCTTATTATTCCTGTTTCCTGCTATGCTCTTTGCAGGCTTTGAAAACAAGTCTTTTAATTTTGATGGTAATAACAGAGAGTATCGGGTTTTTACTCCAAACAGTTTTTCTCCTTCCAATTCTTATTCATTGGTTATAGGCATACACGGCTTGGGCGACAACATGACTGCCTTTTCCAACGTCTTTGGAGAGTTTCATGATATTGCCGATACTGCAAATATCATTTTTGCGTATCCGCAGGGAATGTCTAATCCCATCGGAAATGGCTGGAATGCCGGAGCTGGCACGTTGGGCGTATATCCGAGCGTTGGTATAAATGATGTAGGATTTATCAATACGCTTGTTGATACCATGCAGGCTAATTACCCGATAGTTGTTGCTCAAACTTATCTGTTCGGTTTTTCAAACGGAGGGTTTATGGTGCAGCGCATTGCTTGTGAAGATAACGGCAGGTTTGCGGCAATCGCTTCGCTTGCAGGAACATTGGGCAATCAGATAACTACCTGCAATCCGGCAAGAAAATTACCGATATTGCATTTTCATGGCACTGCCGATATAAACGTTGGTTACAACAGCACTCCATTTGGTATCAATGTTGATTCGCTGATGCACCTTTGGGCAATAAACAATTCGTGCGATGCCGTGCCGAATATGACTCCCGTGCCCGACACGAAGGCAGATGGATTTACCGTAGAGCATTATCAATATACAGGCTGCACCAACCGGCTCGAACTTTTTAAAATTTACGATGCTGCACATATTCTGTTGCGCAAAAGTGCTAATGATATTGGGTATTCAGAAGAAATGTGGAAGTTCTTTCGTCCGCATACACTTACTTCGGGAGTAAATGAAACAGCCCGAAACTTTAGAGTTGAAATTTATCCTGTTCCGGCAAAAGATATTGTAAATATTCAATTGCAGAACATCGCAAATCATCAAAACCTACAAGTAAGTATTTTTGATTTTACGGGAAAACAAATTGCACAACTTCCCGGAAATAATTCAGGATCATATAGTTTCGATTGCAGCAATTTATCGAATGGTGTTTATCTCATAAAAGCAACCAACGGAAGTAATTCATACAATTCAAAATTTACGGTAACACGGTAGTATTTTTCGCATGGAAACATTCAACTATCAAAACTTAGACATTAAGTATATCAGGGAAGGAAAAGGCGAACCGATTATCTTTTTGCACAACGGTGGCACTTCGCATGTAATTTGGAAAGATGTGGCGGCACAACTTTCCGGCTTGTATGAAATTTTTGCACTCGATTTGCTTGGATATGGAGCATCTTCAAAGCCGGGTAACGAATATCCGCTTGATAAACATCTTGATATTCTTTCCGCTTTTATCAAACATCATCAACTTGAAAATATCATATTAGTTGGCAACTGCATGGGCAGCGCCATGTCGCTTGCTTACGCCATGCGACAGCCTGCGGGCATCCGCGCATTGGTGTTGGTAAATCCGCTTACGTTCAACACGTTCACAGCCGGACAGTTGGGCTGGTCGCTTAGGTTAAGAAAATCTGCACCCGGTGTTTCACAAACCATAAATAATTGGTTTGGCGGTTTTCGTTTAAATCGTTTTATCAGCGAGCAGTCGTTGCGCATGCAATTCGGTTCCATCGGGCAGAAAAAGAATTTGGAAAAAACAGAGGATTTGTGCGCCTGTTTTACCGCAAACGGACAAATGAAATCGTTGCTGCTTACGCTTGATGATTTGGTGAACTATGATGTATTTGACCGCTTCACTCCTCCGGCAGATTTTCCTCCTATATGCACTATTTGGGGGCTTGAAAATAAAATCCTTTCGGCAAAAGCGGGACGCAAGCTGAACGCCACATTGCACCCTCAGCGCGAAGAATGGATTGAAGGAGGCGGTCATTTGGTGATGCTTGAAACGCCTGAAAAAATTGCAAATGTTATCCGCGAATTTATTGGCGCAAAAGAAGTGGTAGCATGAAGTTTTTGAAAGAAGAAATTTTTAATCTTGCCGAAACAGTTCGTGAGGTTGCAGCAAAATATCCTGAACGTATAGCGGTGATTGAGCCGGATGGTTTTGCTGCTGACGGCAAACGGAAATACAAACATTTTACTTATGCGCAACTTACAAAAGATGCCGAATCGCTTGCGCCCGGATTGCGCGAATTGGGCATTAACGAAGGCACACGAATAGTTTGCATGACACCACCAAGCTACGAGGCTTGTGTAGTGGGTTTGGCTTTGCAGCGTGTCGGGGCGTTTACTTTATGGATTGACCCTTCGGTGGGTTACTTGAATGTTGCCGAGCGGTTGAGCCGTATTAAACCCGAAGCCTTTGTGGGTATTCCCGCTGCTTTTTTTGGGCGCACCGTTTTTGGATGGGGAACTCGTTTCTCTAAAAAATCTATCGTTATCAATGGTTTTTTCCCAGGCGCAAAAACACTTGCCTCGCTTTATCGCAATGCCCCTGAAAAGCCTGAAAAACCTAATGTTTCACCTGATGCCCCATGCACCGTGCTTTACACCACAGGAAGCACCGGACCTGCAAAGCCCGCGCTTTATCTGCATCGCAATTATGTGAATGTGTATCGCATTTCGCATAAAAGCTGGCGGTTCGACCCGGGAAATAATCCTCCGGTAGATATGGCGGTTTTTCCCGCATTCTTTTTTATTGCCATTAGTGCAGGTGGAACGATGGTGGTGCCGCCAATAAAATTTCCGGGAGAAACACCTGCCAAAGCAAAGCCCAAAGCATTACTGGAAGTGATTAACGATTGCGGTGTGCAATCGTGCTTTGCTTCGCCTGTGTTGCTCGAAAACATGGCTCGCTATGCTGTGGAAAACGGCATTAAAACGCCAACACTTACCCGGGTTATTGGTGGTGGCGCACCAATTTTTGCAAGCGTAAAACGTGCGTTGTTGGAGATGATGGGCAAAGACGGACAAGTATTTGCCAACTACGGAGCTACCGAGGCTTTGCCTTCTACAGAAATGGGAGCGCAGGAAGCATTGGAAGAAACATTTCCGCTTACCGATAAAGGTGCAGGAATTTGTGTGGGTCGTCCGTTTGAAGGTGTGGAAGTGCGCATTGTGCGTATTGTAGATGGCATCATTAATTCGATAGAAGAAACGGAGCGACTTGCAGTTGGAGAAATGGGAGAAATAATAGTGCGGAGCAAACATATAAGCCCGATGTATTATCTCGATGATGAAAGCACACGCAAAAACAAAGTGTCCGATACAAACGGACAGTGGCATCGGCTTGGCGATAGCGGTTACATAGATGATAAAGGAAGAGTTTGGACTTGCGGTCGTGTAGGGCAACGAGTAAAATCGAAAGATGGAGATGTATTTCCTTTACTTGCAGAACCCATTTTCGATTCGCATCCGCAAGTTCACCGCAGCGGTTTGGTAGGCATTGCAATGAACGGCAGCATAGAACCTGTAATTTGTGTGCAACTGAAACCGGGGCATAGCGGCACACAAAAAGATATTCGTAAACAATTGCTCGAATTGGCAACACAATATTCCGCAACAAGCATTGTAAAGCATGTTCTTTTTACAGAAAAACTACCCGTTGACCCTCGCCACAATTCAAAAATAGAACGACCTGCTTTGGCGAAATGGGCGGCAAAAAAACTTCGAAACACATAATGCTTTTCCAGTCGGATGAAAGAGCGAGGCTCGAAGTTGGAAAAGGGATGTTGTCAGGTCGTAAAAAGTGGTCAAGTTTGAAGTTGCACGGTCGCCAATAGGGTTTCCGGTAACG
>CAZBPG010000170.1:0-4117 GCA_964493695.1 uncultured Chitinophaga sp.
TACCGCAACATCGAAGAGATGGCTGCTTTTAATGCCGACTATCTGGTGTTTGCTTTAAAGTCGTATCAACTGCCCGATGCTGTTCAGGCGGCTTTGTCACTAAACACCGAAAAGCTAACTGTGGTTTCTGCTCAAAATGGAATTGATTGCGAAAGCCAATTGGTATCAGCCTTCGGTGAATCGAAAACGTTACGGATGGTAGTGAACTATGCCGGTAACATGATGACACCTAACACCGTTAGAGTAACATTTTTCATTCCACCAAATTATGTTGGTTCGGTAAACGATGTCCGTAGTGAAGAAGCCGCAGAGTTCGCCCTGCTGCTTTCATCGGCAGGCGTAGAAACAAAGGCTGTTAATTCATTTGAAATTTTGAAAAGGGCTTGGGAAAAAACCATCCTCAATTCTTCGCTCAGCGCTTTGTGCGGGGTTGGGCGCCTTACTATGGCGGAAGCCATGAACGATACTGATACGGTTGAACTGATTGAGCAAATTATTAATGAAGGAATTGAAGTGGCGGCAAAGGAAAAAATCCATTTTCCTGACGACTTTCTCCGGCAATGCATGCGCTACCTCAAAAAGGGGGGCGACCATTTCCCTTCACTGGCTTTGGATTTAATAAACAACCGCCCTACTGAGATTGATTATTTCAACGGCAAGATTGTAGAATATGGCAAGAAACATTATGTGCGAACTTCACTCAATCTTTCTTTCACCAATATGGTGAAAGCCATGACCAACAAAAATATCCTTTCGCGTTTACCGGGTGTAATAGGCGATGTAAACAAAAAAATTCTTGAGAAAGGATTAGTGAATAAGAATGCAGGAATAAGTACCGGCAAAAACTCTGATTCTTTTTTGGGCATTGATTTGGGTTCCGCCTATTCAAAATTTACGGTAATTGATGAGCAAGGCAAACCATTGTTCAGATATTACCTGCCTACTCTAAGCATTGACAAGCAAGCGCAGAAAAATGTAATGCAAGCCATTGCCTCCAACTTTAATATAAAATTCAGTTGCGCTACAGGTTACGGACGAAAACATTTTACCGAAACGGATATTGTAAAAACTGAAATCAATTGCGCGGGTGCAGGAGTTTCATTTTTGTACCCGGGAGAGAAAAACATTATTGACATTGGCGGAGAAGATATTAAAGTGATTCGCTGCGATAAGGACGACAACGTGGCAAACTTTTACATGAACGATAAATGCGCAGCCGGCACCGGTGCATTTTTATCGGAAATTGCCGAACGTGCAAACATCAATATTGCTGAAATGAGCGACCTTGCTTCGCTCTCCAACTACGATAAGGAGTTAAACAGTTTCTGCACTGTGTTTGCCAAAACAGAAATTATGAACTGGATTTTTGACGGCATGTCACTCGAAGATATTTCGAGGGGCATTTACATTTCCATTGCCAATAAAGTGGCAAAAATGCGTCTCGATTCAGGGGTGCCTACCTATATGATTGGTGGTGTAATTGCTCACCATCCCTATTTAAAAACACTGCTCAACGAAAGATTCAATAAAGACATCCAGATTGTTGAAGCACCTCAACATGCGGTTTCGTATGGCGCTGCAGTTATTGCTATGCAAACATTCAGCCGCAAGAAAATTTTAAAAACTACCGAAAAAACTGAAGTTGCTCTATAATGAAAGCATATCACGACAAAGAAAAAGGATTCGGAATTATTTATGATGACATCTATTTGGTAAACGGTGCCCGCACGGCATTCGGAAAATTCTGCGGAACGCTCGCCAACATCTCGCCTACCGATTTGGGAATTTTTGCCAGCCGTGCAGCGATTGAAAAATCCGGAATTAAACCCGCAGATGTTGATCAGGTAATGGTTGCCAATATTGGGCAGAGTTCGTGCGACACTTATTTTCTTCCGCGCCACATTGGTTTGTATTCGGGTATTCCGCAAGGTGTACCTGCTGTAATGTTGCAGCGAATCTGCGGTTCCGGTTTTGAAGTTATTACAGCCGGTGCCGACCAAATAACATTGGGAAAAGCAGATGCAGCACTATGTGGAGGTACAGAAAATATGTCGCTTGCACCTACCGTTAGTTATGGAAACCGCATGGGATATGCTTTAGGCAAAATTGAATTCAAAGATTTTTTGTGGGAAGCATTGAATGACACTGCAGCTGTTCCTATGGGATGCACTGCTGAAAATGTGGCACGGCAATATAAAATCACGCGAAGGGAAACAGATGAATTCGGAAAACTCTCAGTTGACCGCGCCATTGCTGCCACACAACGAGGTTTTTTTAAGGAAGAAATTATTCCACTCAACTCTACAACATTTGAGGCAGCCGGGTTAAAGCCACGGAAAGTTTCGTTGCCTAAGAGAGTGACTGATTTTGTAACTGATGAAAACATCCGTTCATCTTCTTTGGAAGATATGGCTAAACTATCTCCGGCATTTGAAAAGGAGGGTGTTCAAACTGCTGCCAACTCAAGCGGCATTGTTGATGGTGCTGCATCGGTTATTGTTGCCAATAAAAATTTTGTTACCCGGAAAAATATTAAACCACTTGCAAAAATTGTGGCATCGGCAAGTTGCGGTGTTGACCCCAAAATGATGGGGCTTGGTCCGGTGGCATCTATTCGTTTGTTACTTGAATTAACCGGATTAAATATTTCCGATATTGGTTTAATAGAAATTAATGAAGCATTCGCAGCACAGTTCATAGGCTGCGAAAGAGAATTAGGATTAAACCGCAATATCTGTAATGTGAACGGAGGAGCCATTGCTTTCGGGCATCCGCTAGCGGCAAGCGGAGCAAGATTATCACTTACCATTTCGCGCGAAATGAATGAACGAAAAGTAAAATACGGAATTGCATCTGCTTGCATTGGAGGAGGGCAGGGCAACGCTATATTATTCGAGAACATAAATCTTTAAACTCATGAACAACAAAATGCATCAGTGGCAAATGACTGAACTTAACAAGGAGTTTAATCTTGTGGAGAAGTCACTTCCTAAAATAGGAGTAGGACAAGCCTTGGTGAAGGTTGCCGGTTGTGGGGTATGCCATACCGATATTAGTTATTGGCACCATGGCGTTAAAACCAAGCACCCGTTGCCGCTTACGCTTGGTCACGAAATAAGCGGAACAGTTATAGCAGGTCCGGCAGAATGGCTGAATAAGAAAGTAATTGTACCGGCTGTATTACCCTGCGGAGAATGTGAGTTATGCAAACGCGGGCGAAGCAATACTTGCCGGAAACAACTCATGCCCGGTAACGATTTTGATGGCGGATTTGCATCACACGTAGTGGTTCCGGCAAGATATTTATGCCCGGTACCGGCTAAAGTTTTACATAAATATACTTTGCAACAACTCTCTGTTATTGCTGATGCCGTTTCTACTCCGTATCAGGTTATCAAAAAAGCAGGAATAGAGAAAAATGATTTTGCTATAGTTATTGGTGTAGGCGGTGTTGGAATTTATGGGGCTCAGATTGCTAAAATATTCGGAGCCAAAGTTTTGGCTTTGGATGTAAGCGATGAAAAGCTGACCATCGCTAAATTTCATGGAATAGATGCAACGTTGAATATCCGCAACATGGATGTAAAAGAGATAAAAGAAAGAGTGAAGGAGATTGCAGCGGAATTAAAAGCGCCACAGGTATGCTGGAAAATTTTTGAAATGTCGGGAACGAAGTCAGGGCAGGAAGTGGCATACACCCTTCTTACCTTTGCCTCCACACTTTCTGTTGTTGGTTTTACAATGGATAAACTTGAAATACGACTTAGTAATTTAATGGCTTTTGATGCACAGATAATTGGTACCTGGGGTTGCAAGCCGGAGCTTTATGCCGAAGTAGTGCAGTTAGTGGCAAACGACAAATTGAAGATTGACCAGTTTGTAGAAACATTTCCTATGTCGAAAATCAACGAAGTGTTTAATAACACCTTAGCACACAAATACACCAAACGCTCAGTATTGGTGCCGGATTTTGAATAATAAAAAAGAGTTATGAAGAATTTACACAGCCACAACTTGGTGGAAACAAATTACAAGGAAATTATTTTCGAAAAACGCCCCTGCCCTGATAAAGACGGCACACCTGTTCCGGGTTTATACAATGCATGGATATGGCTTA
>CAZBPG010000171.1:0-3922 GCA_964493695.1 uncultured Chitinophaga sp.
TATTGCTGTGGCTTACAAACCCAATCTGGCTTTTTACGAAAGCATGGGTTTAAAAGGCTGGGCAAGTCTGGAAAAAACTATGGATTACCTGCAACAGTTCAAAGGTTCCGTGTTTACTATTGCCGATGCCAAACGCGGTGACATTGGCAACACATCTAAGATGTATGCCAAAACTTTTTTCGAGTATTTAAGTTTCGATTCCGTTACCGTAGCCCCTTACATGGGCGAAGACTCTGTTACTCCGTTTCTGGAATACAAAAACAAATGGGTCATCCTTCTCGGCCTCACATCAAACAAGGGAAGCAGCGATTTTCAGTTTCTCGATACCGGTGATGGGAAACTCTACGAGCGCGTGATTAAAAAAGCGCAGCAGTGGGGTTCACCGGAGCAACTGATGTTTGTTATTGGAGCTACTCACCCCGAAGAGTTCAGGAACATCCGTCAACTTGCACCCGGTTACTTTTTTCTGGTGCCCGGTGTAGGTGCACAAGGTGGCGATATGGAAAAAATATGTACGAATGGAATGAATAGTGAATGTGGCCTGCTTATCAACTCTGCCCGGCAGATTATTTATGCCTCAAAAGGCGAAGACTTTGCGAAAGCGGCAAGAGCCACTGCCCTTTATACAAAACACCAAATGACAAAATTTCTAAACGCTCTTCCTGCCTAGTGCGTTATTCTTTTACATTTGAGCATTCTTAAAACAAACCAATTATGAAGAAACTCATTTTTACTACTCTGTTAGGACTTGCTTTCAGCAGTCAGCTATTATTGGCGCAGGATGCGTTTGATGTTCAAAGCCGCGTTTACAAAACCGCTTTAAAGAACTACGACCTTCAGGCAGCAACTATCGCTCTTTACAACATGCAGGCGCTTAAACCGGAAAGAGCCGATTTAAACGACTCTCTGGCTCTTTTATACTTTGCCGGTGAAAGATATGCGCAGGCATATTTGATTGGTGAGGAAATTGTAAAAACAGACCCTAAGAGAATGGATATGCTTGAACTGGTTGCTGTTTCTAAACAAAACCTCGGCCTGGTTAAAGAATCGCTGGCTGATTACGAAAAATTGTATGCCGGTGAAAAATCAGTTTTCTATCTCTATCAAATGGCCACTCTTCAGTACCAGTTGAAAAGATACGGTGAGTGTGTAGCATCGCTCGACCAGATTTTAGCTAACTCTGACGCAGAGAAGCAAAAAGTAAACATCCGTTTACAGCAGGGTTCGCAGGAAGTACCTATGAAAGCAGCCGCTTACAATGTAAAAGGTATTTGTGCGTTGGAGTTAAATCAGGAAGAAGCCGCTAAGCAAAACTTCGACAAAGCTATTGAACTGTTCCCAGATTTTGCTTTGGCAAAAGGAAACTTAGAGGTGCTTAGCAAGAAGAAAGCATCGGATGCAAAATCAGCCACTGCACCTAAAACTACTACTACAACTACCGCTGCTCCTAAAAAGTAAAGCGAGTTTATCTTAAATAAAAAAACCGTCCCGAGAATTCATCGGGACGGTTTTTTTATTTCTGCGCGAAATAATTTCAATATCCTTGCGTTTATTAGCATCCAAATTAAAAACAGGTTGAAGCAGAAATTTCTTTTCATCGTATTTCTTTTAGCAGCTGAAATTTCTTTTGCGCAAATTGGAGGTGAAAATACTTACGAGTTTCTGGCTCTTTCTCCCTCCGCCCGTATCACCGGTTTAGGCGGCACCAATGTTTCGCTGCTCGACCACGATTTAAGTATTCAGCTTTCGAACCCTGCCGCGCTTAACCCCAAGATGAGCAAACTGGTTTCGTTCGGCACGGTTATTTACCCCGGTGGTGTAAACTTCGGCAATGTAAACTACGCGCATAAATTCAAGATACCGGGCACCTTCGGCTTTGGCTTGCAATACATTGCTTACGGAAAGTTTAAAGAAACCGATGAAGCAGCCAACATAACCGGTAACTTTAATGCCGGTGAAATGAACCTGTATGCCGGTTACGGTTACCAGTTCGGTAAAATATTTTCGGCCGGTGTAAATGCTAAGTTCGTTTACTCGCAACTGGCGCAGTGGAGTTCGGTAGGTATGGCGGCTGACCTGGCTGTAATGATAAACGATAGCGCGCACAACGTAACTGCAAGTATTGTTGCCAAAAACATTGGCGGACAGTTTAAGCCTTACAACAAAGGCATCCGCGAACCGCTGCCTTTCGATTTACAGGCCGGTCTGTCGTTCGGGTTTAAGAACGTGCCCTTCCGGTTTCATTTTACTTTCCATAATCTTTACCGGTGGGATATCCGCTACGATAATTCTGCCGATGTGCAGCAGGATAACCTGTTTACCGATTCAAGTGAGTTAAAGCCGAAGAAATACATTGCTGATAAGTTATTCCGCCACGTTATTATTGGCGTGGAGTTTAACATCAAAAAAGTTGTGCGCCTGGATATTGCCTACAACCATCTGCGCCAGCAGGAACTGAAACTCACTACCCGCAGGGGCATACCGGGTATTTCGCTGGGCCTGGGCGTTCACGTTCGCCAGTTCGATTTTGCTTATGGTTTCCAGCCACTGGCGCAAGGGCAAACCATGCACCAGTTTACCTTCTCGGTAAACACCGCGGGGTTTATTAAAAAGAAATCTACTGCTAAGCAGGAAAGTGAAAAACTGTAAATGAAACGCTCGAAGATTCATAAAGCTATTATGTTATGCTGAGCGAAGTCGAAGCATCTTTACGCGGAAAACCTTCGACTCCGCTCAGGGTGACATTGCCTTTTATTGTTGCTTTTATCTTTTTCATTTCTTCCTGCAAAAAAGACACCTCCACTCCTCTCGATTTTTCGAAGATAACCGTCACCGATACTTCCTGCATTTACATCAGCGATGTAGACCTTACCGACTGGACATCTGATGCCGCCTGGACCACACCGGAAACCGCTTTCCTGAATTTTGCCGACACCATTTTGGCTACCGACAGCACCACCGGTTACGTTCAGTTTGCTGCCCCCTGCCCCAACCCTAACGATGGACTGTTTACCCTTGGTGTAAATACCGAAAAACCATGCAAAATGAAATTAGTTTGTGTGAATACCGAAATGCAGGTATTGTATTACACCTCCCTGCAACTCACCGGTGGACCGGTGGCCACGGTTTACGATTTCCGTTCCAATACCGCTTTCCATAAAAACGAAAACTACCGCCTGTATTACGGCTTCTATAACTCTAAAGACTCGCTCTATTACAAAGGGCATGGAGATTTGAGGGTGGAGTAACTGCCTCACCCCTGCCCCTCTCCACCCGTGGAGAGGGAAGCTCCGCTGTGCGGAGCAGGGTGAGGAAAAAGAAGCCTTATTTCAAAAACTCCTCTATCTTTTTCTTCACAGCCGGCATATCTTTTAACTCCTCGTTTTTAATTCGCACGGTTGTAAGACCTAAACTTGCCAGTATGGCATAGCGGTTGGTATCATACTCTTTTTGAAACTCGTGATACTTTCCGTCTATTTCTATAATCAAGTTCTTTTCGGCACAGTAAAAATCGGCAATAAAGAATTTTGCCTTGCCTTGTATTTGTTCGTAAATAAACGGATGCTGCCTGCGGAATTTAAAACCCAGAAACCAACGGTTGCGCATATTGCGCCACAGCAAGTCTTCTTCCTTTGTTTGCTGCTGCCTTAACTCGCGGCAAAGTTCGGTGATAGATTTTTGCGGGTGCATTGGTTAAAGGTAGAAATTTCTTATTTGCCTCACCCCTGCCCCTCTCCACAGGTGGAGAGGGAAGCTCCGCGCAGCGGAGCAGGGTGAGGCATTTTTTTCTTTCAAAAAAATTCTTTCTTTTCATTTTTCTTTTTACACTTGTAGCAGACACACCCGCCACCGCAACACACGCTGGCTGGTAAAACAAACCGCCTTCGCTAAAGCTATGGCGGATGAAACAAAAAATGACTGG
>CAZBPG010000172.1:0-3727 GCA_964493695.1 uncultured Chitinophaga sp.
TAAGCCATATCCATGCATTGTATAAACCCGGAACAGGTGTGCCGTCTTTATCAGGACAGGGACGTTTTTCAAAAATAATTTCCTTGTAATTTGTTTCCACTAAGTTGTGGCTGTGTAAATTCTTCATAGCTCTTTTTTATTATTCAAAATCCGGTACCAAAACCGAACGTTTGGTGTATTTATGTTCTAATGTATTTGTAAATACTTCGTTGATTTTCGACATGGGAAATGTTTCTACAAACTGGTCAATCTTCAATTGGTCGTTTGCCACTAACTGCACTACCTCAGAATATAATTCAGGCTTGCACCCCCAGGTGCCAATTATTTGCGCATCAAAAGCCATTAAATTACTTAGACGCACCTCTAATTTATCCATGGTAAAACCAACAATAGAAAGTGTGGAAGCGAATGTGAGAAGATTATACGCTATTTCCTGCCCTGCCTTGGTGCCTGACATTTCAAAAATCTTCCAGCACACCTGCGGGGCGTTGAGTTCTCTTGCAATTTCCTTTACCTTTTCTTTCACCTGTTTAACATCCATGTTCCGGATATTCAATGTGGCATCTATTCCATGAAATTTAGCGATGGTCAGTTTCTCCTCACTGACGTCTAAGGCAAGCACTTTTGCCCCGAATATTTTAGCAATCTGGGCACCATAAATACCAACCCCTCCTACACCAATCACTATGGCTAAATCATTTTGTTCTATTCCGGCTTTTTTGACTACCTGGTAAGGAGTAGAAACGGCATCGGCAACGACAGAGAGTTGTTGCAAAGAATATTTGCGTAAAACTTTAGCCGGTACCGGACATAAATACTTTGCCGGAACCACTAGATGTGACGCAAATCCTCCGTCAAAGTCATTGCCTGGCATCAGTTGCTTTCGGCAAGTATTGCTTCGACCGCGGTTGCATAGCTCACATTCTCCGCAGGGTAATACAGCCGGAACAATTACCTTCTTATCTATCCATTCTGACGGACCTGCTATCACTGTTCCGCTTATCTCGTGACCAAGCGTGAGCGGCAACGGATGCTTTGTTGTAACGCCATGATACCAATAACTAATATCGGTATGGCACACACCGCAACCGGCAACCTTTACCAATGCTTGTCCCGCTTTTACTTTGGGAATTGGTTTTTCAACAAGTTTAAATTCCTGTTTAGGCGCAGTCATTTGCCATTGATACATTTTTCCGTTCGTGTTACTTTTCATAGGTTACAGATTAATGTTTTCAAATAATATCGCGTTGCCTTGTCCTCCTCCAATACAGGCGGAGGCAATTCCATATTTTACACCACGCTGATTCATTTCGCGCGATAGTGTAAGTGATAACCTTGTGCCGCTGGCAGCAAGCGGATGTCCGAAAGCAATGGCTCCTCCATTCACATTACAGATGTTTCGGTCTAATCCTAATTCTCTTTCGCAGCCTATAAATTGGGCAGCAAACGCTTCATTGATTTCAATTAACCCAATGTCGGCTATTTTCAACCCGGTCATTTCAAGCAGAAGACGGATAGATGCTACAGGTCCCAATCCCATTACTTTTGGGTCAATCCCGCTACTTGCTGAAGCCACAACTTTTGTAAGCGGTTTAATGTTTTTTCTGGTAACAAAATGTTTGCCGGCAACTATAACTGAGGCAGCACCATCAACAATGCCACTTGAATTGGCCGCAGTTTGAACACCCTCCTTTTCAAATGCCGGGGGTAGTTTAGCCATATCTTCCAAAGAAGATAAACGGATATTTTCATCAGTTATAAAATCAGTTACTCTCTTTGGCAATGAAACTTTCCGTGGCTTTAGCCCGGCTGCTTCAAATGTTGTAGAGTTGAGTGGAATGATTTCTTCCTTAAAAAAACCACGTTGTGTGGCAGCAATTGCCCGGTCAACAGATAGCTTTCCGAATTCATCCGTTTCGCTGCGTGTAATTTTATACTGGCGGGCAACATTTTCCGCAGTGCATCCCATAGGAACAGCGGCAGTATCGTTCAGCGCCTCCCACAAAAAATCTTTGAATTCAATTTTACCTAAAGCATATCCCATGCGGTTTCCATAACTAACGGTAGGTGCGAGCGACATGTTTTCTGTACCTCCACACATTGCCGCATCAGCTTTCCCTAATGTTATTTGGTCGGCACCGGCTGTAATTGTTTCAAAACCTGAACCACAAATGCGCTGCAACATTACTGCAGGTATTCCTTCGGGAATTCCCGAATACAAACCTATGTGACGCGGAAGGAAATAAGTGTCGAAAGAACTTTGCCCTATATTGGCAAACATTACCTGGTCAATATCATCCGGTTTAATTCCGGACTTTTCAATCGCTGCACGGCTGGCAAAAATTCCTAAATCGGTAGGTGAGATGTTGGCCAGTGTTCCGCAAAATTTTCCGAATGCCGTGCGTGCACCATTCACCAAATAAATGTCATCATAAATAATTCCGAATCCTTTTTCTTTGTCGTGGTATGCTTTCATTATAGAGTAACTTCAGTTTTTTCGGAAACTTTTAAAATTTTCTTACGGCTGAATGTTTGCATGGCGATAACTGCAGCGCCATACGAAACCGCATATTGTGGCGCATCAATAATTTGAATGTCTTTATTGAATTTTTCGTTGAGTAGATTTTTTAAATACGGATGGTGAGCAATTACACCGCCAATCATATAGGTAGGCACCCCTGAATCGAGACGCATTTTTGCCACTTTATTGGCAATGGAAATGTAAATGCCCCTCGAAATATCTTCGAGTGACATGCCGTCAAAAATCCAGTTCATAATTTCTGTTTTGGCAAACACAGTGCAGAAACTGTTTAACTCCTTATCGTAGTTGGAGAGCGAAGCAAGGTCGCTCATTTCAGCAATATTGATGTTTGCACGTTCGGCAATTTCCGATAAAAATGCACCGGTGCCGGCTGCGCATTTATCGTTCATGTAAAAGTTTGCCACGTTGTCGTCCTTATCGCAGCGAATCACTTTAATATCTTCTCCGCCAATGTCAATAATGTTTTTCTCCCCGGGATACAAAAATGAAACTCCTGCAGCTGCGCAATTGATTTCAGTTTTTACAATATCCGTTTCGGTAAAATGTTTTCTGCCGTAACCGGTAGCGCAACTGAATTTTATATTGAAGTTGGAGGCAATGGCTTGCATTACATTTTTCTGTGCTTGCTTGTCAATGCTTAAGGTAGGCAGATAGTACCTGAACAATGGGTTTCCGTTTTCATCAATTACCGTAAACTTTGAATAGGCGGAACCCAGATCAATGCCCAAAAAGGAATCAGAGTTTTTGCCGGCACTTACTCCTGCATTCTTATTCACTAATCCTTTCTCAAGAATTTTTTTGTTTACATCGCCTATTACACCCGGTAAACGCGAAAGGATATTTTTGTTGGTCATGGCTTTCACCATATTGGTGAAAGAAAGATTGAGTGAAGTTCGCACATAATGCTTCTTGCCATATTCTACAATCTTGCCGTTGAAATAATCAATTTCAGTAGGGCGGTTGTTTATTAAATCCAGAGCCAGTGAAGGGAAATGGTCACCACCTTTTTTTAGATAACGCATGCATTGCCGAAGAAAGTCGTCAGGGAAATGGATTTTTTCCTTTCCCGCCACTTCAATTCCTTCATTAATAATTTGCTCAATCAGTTCAACAGTATCAGTATCGTTCATTGCTTCCGCCATAGTAAGGCGCCCAACCCCGCACAAAGCGCTGAGCGAAGAATTG
>CAZBPG010000173.1:0-3693 GCA_964493695.1 uncultured Chitinophaga sp.
AACGTTTGACGGGTTAATGAAGTGGCGCATTAAAACGCGCTTCCTGTCCGCCAAGCGGAAACTAAAATAAGAAAGAGAACCTAACACTTATGACTTCCCGCGCCATTTCATTTAACCCGATGTTAGCGGCTGCTTTACCGATGTCCGCCAGTGGACATCAGTAAAAAATTAAAGCGGACACTTTCTTTACCTGTCAGCAAGCGCAAACCATGCACGCAAGGACTGCGCCCTGCGCGGCAATGCGCTCTCTTTTTGTTTTAAATCCTTTGTCTAACAAACAGAGAAAACAAAATGGGAGCGCATTTGTGTGGATGTATTTGTGATTACATTTTCACCCATCGTTTACGCACTATTACCCCACTTTGCATTACTTGGGCTATGTAAATTCCACTTTGCAAATTAGAAACATCAATTTTTTTAGATGTTATATTTTGAATAATAGCTTGCCCCTGCAAATTGAAAATTGTAGTGAGTGTGTTGACGTTATCATAAGAAACAACATTTAAGATATCGGTGGTAGGGTTGGGATAAACAGAGATGTTGTTAACCGAATAATCTGTAAGTTCTTTTACTAGTGTAACTAAATTGTCTTTATGAATTTGATGTGAAGCAGTGTTGGTCAGTACCGGACTGTTAAAGTCAAAATAAATACCCGCTTTATTTGTAATAATGGTTCCGTCTGCCAGATTTGGTTTTTGTTTTACGCTGAAGGTCGCAAATCCGTGGCTAGCTGGTTCGTTTGTGTTACTGTCTGGTAATAAAATATTTTCAAAAGTCCATTCCAGAATTTTTGTTCCGTACATCTTGAATGTGTATGGATGGCTCGATACTCCGGGTTTAACAGAAAAAATATCAAGGTTTGCATTTAAGGTATCTCTTAATACAACCGTAAAAGCCGTATCAGTACCGGTATTTTGAAATTCTACTGTATATTCTAATGGTTCATTTGCGCTGATGTAGTTTTGAGCTCCTGTACCTGTAGGATATCCTGTTTTTTGATTAGGGTCATAACTACTTCTTACTACCCCGCAATAAATATCAATTATCGGGTCGGCATCATCTAAGGGTAAATTGTTCACTAAATTAGGTGTCCAGTTTTGAATGTTGCCACATGCCTCTATGGTTGCATTAGGGTAAGATGCGCCCAGGTGCAATGGATGCTGGTCAACTTCCAGCCGCCATGTTTTACCATCACCGGTATAGGAAAATACAGTGCTGTCACCTGCATTAAGCTTTACAGAATCTGTATCGGACCAATGTCCATCAACATACAACCGTACTGCACTGAAACATTGCATATTCCCGGTACCGGTATTCATTACTTTAAAATAGATAGTGTTGCTATTGCAGGCGCCTTCGACCTCAATGTTTGAACCGTCATACGGCAAAGTGCATGGTGATACTCCGGCTGAAGGAAGTGAAGGTACAGTATCAAAAACGCAAGTGTCTTGAGGGAAAAGATTGGCGGTAATACACAACGAACGTCCAATCATGGTATTAACGCTTACCGAACACATAGCTAAAAAAATGTAGCAGTTGGCAGGGCCAATATTGCTTATATCAAACCGGTAGGTGTTATTGCTTAAAGCGGTATAAGGTATTGATGCTGTTTGTAAAATTACAGCAGGGTCTAAGTTTACCACCACATATGGGTTTCTTAAAGTATCTGTGCCGCTGTATAAATTACAAGTTTGTATATAAAGCGGCTGATTGCTGAAACCCGGTCTCATTCGCGGCATAAAAACCGATACATCGGGTGCCGGGCAGGTTTTAGTTGGAATAAATCCGAAACCCGGGGCGGCTGTAAACGAGTCGGGATAAAGTACCGTAAAATTTTGTGTTACCGGACATAAGGGTAACCAGTTTCCGGTAGTGTCGGTAGTAATAGAATAACTACCTGCTGGAAGGGAATCTAAATACCAGCCACCGGAGTTGGCAGTTTGCACTACTATATTACCCGGGTTAATAATAAAAGCCCTATTAAATAGCACTGATTCATGAGCGTTTTTAGTACAATTTTGATTGAGGTCAACAAAAGCATTACCTGCCACGCCCCTTGGATTGCCTGTTATGCAGGTACTCATGGGCATAGGCACGGGATTTAGCTGAGAGGTGGTATCGTTCCCTAAGCCACCGGCATTGTTGTATCCGCATGCTAATACTGTCCCGTCATTTTTGAGAAAAAGTGAATGCCCCCATCCTCCTTCAAGGTCAATTACACCACTCATACTACTTAAACGAACAGGTATGTTTCTGGCAATATATGTACCATCACCTAATTTGCCGTAGTCGTTGTTACCGCAAGCCCACACACTGCCATCTGTTTTTAAAAAGAGCGCGTGATAATAACCTGACAGGATTTTAGCAACACCATTTATATAATTACTCTTTGCGGGTAATGTATGCGGATTTGAATCGGTAGTGCCATTGCTTAATTGTCCGAAATCATTGCGACCGCATGTCCACACCGTGCCATCATTTTTCAGAAACATGGAGAATTGATATCCAGCCGATATAGCTACAATGCCACTCAAATTGTGAACCTGAACAGGGCTGAGTCGGTTTGTTGTGGTACTATCACCTAATTGCCCAATGTTATTTTGTCCACATGCCCAAACAGTGCCATCGCTTTTAAGAAAAAGAGAGTGTTCGCTACCAGCTGAAATGGCAACTACACCGCTGAGGGTAGGGATTTTATTCGGGAAGTTTTTATTTTGAGTGGAAGAAATTCCCAATTGCCCCATTGAGTTAGCACCTGTAGCCCACACGGTGCTGTCCGATTTAAGAAATAGAGAAAAGAACTGACCGGCTGAAATGGCTTTTACATTACTAAGGGACGATATGGGTACAGGCACTATACGCGAAACGTTAGTATTGTCGCCCAACTCGCCCGAACCATTTCTTCCACAACCGTAAACAAGCCCGTTGCTCTTTAAATAGATGGTGTGTAGGTCACCGGTGGATACGGCAGTAATGTTGCTTAGACCATGTACCTGAACAGGCGTACTTTTGCTGACTGTTGAACTGTCGCCTAAGCCACCATTCGTATTTTTTCCGCATGCACGCACATTGCCATCGTTGCATATAGTTACCGAAAAGTCATTTCCTGCCGCTATGTATTGACCGGCAGATGTTAGATAACTAAGTAACGAGCAGAAAACTGTGAGTAGTTTAAAAAGCACTGCGGTATTTGTTATTGTTCGACAATCTTTCTCAAGTTTTTTCATGCGTTTGAGTTTATAGTTAATAAGGTTTAAAAATAATTTTTTTCTAAAAGCAACTTCATGAACGACTACATCGGCTGTTCGCGCGTCAGCGCAAAAAGAAAGGGATAATTCCTTTTTCTAAAAAATAGACGAGCATTATCTCTTTCTTTTTGCTGAAGCATAGCCAATGCGCTTTGCGCTTGTATTTTGTATTAGCGACTACCCTACACAACCTTATCAAAAATTTTCGTCAAAGGTTGCCGCTAACGGATTAGGGGTTAACGATGTTTTTAAAAAGGGGAATAGAAATACGGTCATATGCTGCAAAAAATGCGAACAATAGAAACGAGGACAATACCTACCAGTGGTTCGTATTTTTTGCATCAACGCTAAACTAAATAGAATTAGCAACACTTCGCTTAAAGGCATCACCCCCTTTTTAAAAATTTCGTTTAACCCCATGTGTGCGCCCTGAATGGTGAATATA
>CAZBPG010000174.1:0-3599 GCA_964493695.1 uncultured Chitinophaga sp.
ACAACTACCCGAAGTTTCATCGGGTATTTGTGCGGTACTGGCGGAAACCGATGTCATCAACATGGTTTCGCGCGGAATTTCAACGCCAAATATTATTAAAGGTATTCACCTTTCCATTGCCTCGCGCATTATAAAACTACTTAGTTCCTTGCGTGCAGAATCGCCTATTGTTCTTACAGGCGGCATGGCATTAAACAAGGGAATGCTGCAAGCCATTGAAGAACAATTACAGGAAACCGGAAAAAAGTTTGAAGTAAGAACACATCCCGATGCCATTTATGCAGGCGCTATCGGAGCTGCCTTATGGGGTGGGTTCAGGCATTTTAAGCTTCTGGAAAAACAAGCAATAGCAGCTTAAAAATAGCCTATGCAAACGCTGAACAGCGAAATTACTTTAGGTAACGTAATTCCGAATATTGCCCAACTGCTTGAACGCAATGCAAACCTATATGCAGAAAAAATTATTTTTCAGGAAAAGTATAATGGAGTTTATGATGGAATCAGTTGGAGTGAACTCTACAACAACATTCTGAATATTGCATTCAATCTGAGAAAAAATTTCGGCTTTGGCAAGGGCGATAAAATGGTCATCTTCTCACCCAACCGTTTAGAAATGCTTGAATTGGAACTGGCGGTGATGGCGTCCGGTGGTGTTGCCGTTCCTATTTTCGCATTCTTTTATCAGGAAACTGCTGAATTACTGATTACACACAGCGATGCAAAGTTTCTTGCCGTTAGCGGAGATATTCAGTTGAGCCGTTTAAATGCCAAACTGCCTTTGAGCGCGGTATTTACATTCGACAAAAGTGTGCAACAGAAATTCTCAATGCAAGTTGCTTTCACAGATTTATTGATTGAGCGCAGCGATAAAAATTTTGCGTTGAACACCGAAGCAAACTCCGATGAGATTTGTCTGAATATGTACACTTCGGGAACTATGGGAATACCGAAGTGTGTTCAGTTGATGCACAAAAATATTTTGTCGCAGCAAGCCGCTCTCTCTCAACTTTGGGATATTGATTGCAACGACCGTTTCCTTTCGTACCTGCCGTGGCATCACAGTTTTGGAGGAATTTTTGAATTGTTTGCTGCACTTTGCAATGGTGCAGTTATGTCGCTCGAATCCAGTTACGGGAAAGACCCTAAAGAAATAATGAATAACTGGAAACTGATTCAGCCAACAGTTTTTTTCAGTGTTCCCAAGGTTTACCAATCGTTAGTTGACTTAACTAAATACGATAAAGAAGCGGAAGAACTGTTCTTCCATTCACAATTAAAATTTGTTTTTACAGCGGCAGCAGCACTTCCGCAACTACTTTCAGATGAATTTGAGAAAAGAGGAATTGCCGTAATGGAAGGTTGGGGGCTTACAGAAACTTCGCCCTGCTGCACCATCACTAACCCGAAAGAAAAACGACATACCGGTGTAGTGGGCAAACCAATTCCCGGTGTTTCGCTTCGCATTGCCGATGATGGAGAAATACAGGTGAATGGTCCCAACGTAATGAAATGCTATTACAAAAATGACGAGGCGAACAAAGATATTTTTACCGATGACGGATGGTTCTGCACCGGTGACATAGGAGAAATTACTACCGGTGGACTGAAACTGATTACCCGTAAAGACCGCATCTTCAAATTGATGAATGGTGAAAAAGTAATTCCTTCCGATTTAGAAAAACTGATTGAACTCAAGTGCCATTACATCTCGTTTGCCATAGTTACAGGTAATGGCAAAGAATATCCGGTTGCGCTACTGTTCCCGAACAAAAATCAATTAAAGCACCCCGACTATGCGAAAGACCCGATGGAGGGTTGCTTTTGCCCGCGTGATTTGAGCGAGTTGAAAAAATGTTTGCACGGCTGCCTGCATGATGCTAACTGTGGAATAGGACAAAAGTTTTCAAAAATTAAAGCGGCAATGATTATTGACGATGAACTCTCGGTAGAAAAAAACACACTCACTCCAAGTTTGAAAGTTGCTCCCAAAAATGTTGTAAGTGCCTATAAAGCCCACCTTGAAAATATGTATGGATCAAAGAATGAGTTAACAGAAGACGTTTACATCATTAAACTGGAAGACATCCCTGCACTTAAAGAAACAAGCGTATGAGTAACTATGAAATAAAGGCAACGCAGGAAATGAAAAAAATAATGCGCGATTATTTCCTGTCGTTAGAAAAGGGTGAAAAAAAAGTAGCATGGTGTACAAGTGTTGGTCCTGCTGAACTGTTGCGTTCATTCGGTTTCGAAGTTTATTTTCCCGAAAACCATGGTGCTTTATTAGGTGCCACCCGCCAGGCAATGGATTACATACCCGAGGCGATCAAATGCGGATATTCGGGGCACGTTTGTTCCTACACTACTGCTGATATCGGCTCTTATTTAAAAAAAGAAACACCTCTTCAGAAACATTACGGAATGAAGGGTGCACCAAAGCCCGACATTATTGCATACAACACAAACCAGTGCCGCGAAGTGGAAGATTGGTTTAATTTTTTTGCTAATGAATTTAAATGTCCCATTGTAGGAATACAACCACCGCGCTACTTGGATGAGGTTACCCAAGATGAAGTGGACTTAGTGGTAAAACAATTCAAAAAAATGATTCCGGTGTGCGAAAAGGTGAGCGGACAAAAATTTGACCCGGAAAAATTTAAGGAAGTTGTAAAACTTAGTAAAGAGGCAACACTGCTTTGGCAAAAAGTTCTCAAAACTTCCACAGCCGATAATGCACCCATCAGTTTTTTCGATGGCACTATACACATGGGGCCAATTGTTGTTTTAAGAGGAACACAGGCAGCCAAAGATTACTACATGGGATTATTGGCTGAACTGGAAACCAATGTAAAGAACAACACCGGCTTTCTGCCCGAAGCGCGCACACGAATTTTTTGGGAAGGCATGCCTATTTGGGGCAAGTTGAGAATGTTGAGCGATTTATTTTCATCCAATAAATCGGCTGTTGTTGCTTCTACTTATTGCAGCAGTTGGGTGTTCGACAAGTTTGACGAGAACGATCCGTGGAATTCAACAGCGCGTGCTTACACTGAAATTTTTATTAATAGAAGTGAGCCGGCAAAAATGAAAATGCTTGCCGACTGGTTCAGAGAATATAAAATTGATGGTATTGTGTTTCACGATAGCAAAACCTGTTTTAATAATTCAAATGCAAAATTCGGAATGCCGCAGCGATTAAAAGAGATGACCGGTGTTCCTTCGTTAGTAATTGAAGGTGATTTATGCGACCTCCGTTTTTTCAGCGAAGGACAAAGCACAACAAAAATTGAAACCTTTTTAGAGCAACTGGAAGAAAATAAAGTATTGGGTTGATTCAGCAGAAGTAAAAATGAACAGTAAGAAAAAACTAAAAGTAGGTATAATAGGATTAGGTCCTGTGGGGATGATAATGGCTGTGAAGCTGAAGGAAGCCGGTTGTGATGTGGCGCTTTGCATACGAAATGACGTACGCTATCAAAAAATAAAAGAGGAAGGAATTGTTCTCGAAAACGTAATTAAGTCTTCAGCTAAATTTGAAAACATATACCGCAACATCGAAGAGATGGCTGCTTTTAATGCCGACTATCTGGTGTTTGCTT
>CAZBPG010000175.1:0-3573 GCA_964493695.1 uncultured Chitinophaga sp.
AGGTAGCAGAAGATAAATATGTAGCCCATGAAAACAAAGGCAAAAGACAGGTCAACGTATTGGTAGCCGTGCAGTCAGCAGCTGTTGAAAAGAAGCATAAGAATAAAAACAGACCGAACAGAAAAGCAGGGTTCCTAAAAATGAAAGTAGTGGAGCAAGTGAGCAAAGCAGAAATCAACTATGAAGTGAAGAGACAACGTACAAGTACGTTAAAAAAGGTGGGATGGAACCTGTGAGCTAAATTATCTTCGGGGAGTTTCAGCAGCCATTCTGCGGGCGGACTCGCGGTTGATTCCAGATTGCAAAAAGCGCAGGTATTCTTCAAACTGTTTCTGCGTCAGAGCACCGGGCGTATACCGGTAGCTTTCGATGCCGCGGTAGTCGACATAAACTAATTTCGGGGGCGGGCAGAAGGCAGTGCGGTTAGTCATAGGCGGGAATTAATATACAAGTTTAAGTCCGTATGGCTCAGGAATAAACTTGTATTATCCACAAAAGAACATTGGTTTTGAGCAACTGCACAGATTTGTAAACAAGAAGATGCATCGCGGAGAGACCGGTTTTACCCCCGCTTTTACCGGGAAAGTTTTCCCTGTTGCAACAGAGTGGAAGAGAAGCACTTAAAAGAGCATCACGCAGGAGGAGGTGTTCTGCCGATGGATAATATCAGGTCAAGATTATAGTGGTCCAGTTCCCGTGTAACTTTCTTTTTACCTTCAATTTGAACTGTTCGGAATTTCCGAACAGTTTGTCCTATCCCTAATTCTCCATCTTGGAAAATGTGTTTTGTATGTTCGCTAATATTGGCTTTACTGGACTGAAATAATTCGACAATTTGCTTCTGTGTGAGCCAACTGTATCCTCCTCAAACTTCACTTCAATTTGAGTTTCGCCTTCCTTGGTTTTATTGCCATAGTAAGTCTTTTCAGTTTGAACCATAATAATGATCGCAATCGCCACCGATGTACCGCGACAAGCTTACACGCTAGCCCCGGATTGTTGTTAGCGAAAAAGACAAATTGCAGTTGCCTCACGTGAGGGATAAGGGGTTTATGCTTTGCCTAAAAAATTCATTCAAGGAATTAACTCCCTGAATACCACTCCAAAGGTTCGATAAGTCGATGCTTAAGGCTACTTATCGAACTTTTGTATGTTTCTGCATTGGGATTGACAAATGAATAAAGTGTAAGCGATAAGGCAACTGCTATAAATGTTATGATTGCTGTTTTCATTTCAATTATTTGTTACGGTTTATTTTCCCTTTTGCTGTGTCAACTAAATAATAGATCATTGGCACTAAAAACACGGTCAAAATTAATGAGGAAAGAAGTCCGCCAATGATTACCCAGGCAAGTCCGTTTTTCCATTCGGCTGCTGTTCCTGTTGCCATCGCAATGGGGAGCATACCTACCACCATTGAAAGCGTTGTCATTAGGATTGGTCGCATTCGGCCTTTTCCTGCCATGATTAAGGCTTCTTTGAAGTGCTTGCCTTCAGCTTTTAATTGATTAGTAAAATCAACAATCAGAATGGCATTTTTTACCACTAAGCCCATTAGCATAATTAAACCCAACAAGGCGAACAAACTCAAATTGCTTAAAGACAAATTCAAAGCAAAAAACGCTCCGATGGCTGCTACCGGAATAGAGAACAATACTACAAACGGATACACAAAATTGTCGTAAAGTGCTACCATAATAAGGTAAATGAGTAAAAAGGAAATCAGCAAAACCGAACCTAATGCTCCAAAACTATCGTTCTGTCTTTTGATGTCGCTACCCCAGGTCATTTGTATTCCATTCGGCAGGGGATTGTCTTTCAGATAGGCCACTACATCGTCAGCTACCGTTCCCGATGGTCTTCCTAAGGCATCAGCAGTAAGCGTAACTGCCGGTTGGCGGTCTTTCCGTTCTAACAAAGAAGGCGAATTATCTTGTTCAACAGTGGCAAATTGCGAAACTTCCATTGGCATTCCCATCGGGTTAATGATGGTAAGCTGCTGAACATCTTCAAAGTTTTTACGGTCAAATTCATCCAACCAAATACGCACAGGATATTCGGTTCCGTTCTCGGTAAGCGTTGCATCGTCATTGCCAGTAAACGCTGTTCTCAGGTTCATTCCAACATAAGCGGTTGTTAAACCTAAGCGTTGCATTTTGTCCTTATCAGGAATTATTTTGTATTCGGGGCTACCGGTTTCAACCGATAAACGGACATTATCCGCACCGGGAATTTTTTCAATAATTGCTTTTAGGTCATTTCCGCTTTGCATCACCAAATCCAAATCACTTCCGCTAAGTGTTATTTCAATAGGTGCCGAACGGGGTATTAAACCCAATGCCGCCATTGAATAGTTGATGCTCGGGAATTTCGATTTTAAATCCTCCCGAAGCTTTTTCATGAATGTTTCGGTTGGCAGGTCTTTCAGTTCCTTTTTAGATTTTAACTGAATGGTAAATTCCGTTTTGTTTGCAGAAGCAACACCCAAACTTCCTATGCCGGTGCTTGGCCCGCCAATGTTGCTGAATACTGTTGCTACTTCGGGTTGTTGTAAAATGTAGTTTTCAATTTTCTGAGCTGTTATGTTGTTTTGCTGTATGGAAGTTGATTTATCAAACTCCAACGCCATTCTGAATTTACCCTGGTCGCCTGTTGAGATTAGTTCTTTGCCAATAATGCCCTGTTTCATTATTCCTACAGTCATTACAAAAAGCAACAAAACAATTCCTGTAAAAATTAATTTATGGCTTAACACCCATTCTAATTGCCGGCCATACCAATTGGTGAAATTTTCTAACTGATGTTCGAACCAAAGCAAGAAGCGATTGAACAGATTAGTTGGTTGTAAATCTTCTTTTTTACCGATACGCGAAGCTAACCAGGGAGTAAGCGTAAAACCAACCAATAAACTGGTGAGTGTTGAAGTTACTACCACCACCGAAAACTGCTTGAGCATATCGGCAACAAAAACTTGTAAAAAAAGAATGGGCAAAAACACCACTACGTCAACTAAAGTGATTGACAATGCTGCAAAGCCGATTTCCATACGTCCATCCATTGCAGCAGTTCGTTTGTCTTTTCCCCTATCCAAATGCTTTTGTATATTTTCCAATACCACCACCGCATCATCTACCAAAATGCCGATGATTAGGGACATGGCAAGCAAAGTCATTAAATTAAGGGTGTAGCCTAAGAGCCACATCACCGCAAAAGCTGTAACCAATGAAGTGGGAATTGCTACTAATACTATAATGGAGTTTCTGAAACTTCGCAGGAACAAGAGCATTACCAGCGAAACCAAAATAACCGCCAAAATCAAATCAAAGACTACGGAGTTTACCGCTGCAATGGTGTTGTCAGTGCTATCGTCTGCAATGATGAATTTAACATCCGAACCGGCATTTTGTTGTTCAATGGATTTGAATGTTGAACGAACTAATTTTGAAACATCAACGGCATTTGCATCACCCTGTTTTTTCAACAGTAAACCAATTCCGTTTTTGCCATTGTAACGGCTGATAGAAGTTGTTTCTTTTACTCCATCAATAACTTCTGCAACATCCTTTACATATA
>CAZBPG010000176.1:0-3538 GCA_964493695.1 uncultured Chitinophaga sp.
GGTTGAAGCCGCCTGGTATGAGTTTAGGTAAACAAACGGATAGTCATAAAAATTTCCTTTTATCCTGCATTTGCAGTTGGTTTAAACCAACTGCAAAGCAAAAGATAAGCGGAAAATAGTTGTTTTATGCGGGCTGAAGCCCGCTATTTTGTACTGGCAACTTGAGTTAACTACTTACCACTCGCCACTAACTATTTTGTTGGTAATTTCGTTTTAATTCTCCTCGCTAAGTTTATTTTTGTCGCGCTTTAAAAAGAGAATAATGACGACCAACGCAGATTATTTACCTATATTAATTCAGTTTGTTTTTGTAGCTGCATTTATTGCGTTAATGCTGGCTCTTTCGCATTATATAGGTCCGCGCAGACATTCTAAAAACAAAGATGCTTCATTTGAATGCGGAATTCCCCAGCATGGCAATGCCCGTATTCCTTTTTCGGTTAAATATTTTCTGGTAGCCATTCTGTTTGTATTGTTCGATGTGGAAGTCATATTCCTTTATCCGTGGGCGGTTAATTTTCGCGAGTTAGGCATGGACGGCTTTTGGAAGATGATGATGTTTATGGGCTTACTGCTGATAGGATTTTTTTATGTAATAAAGAGAGGGGCGCTGGAGTGGGAGTAGTAAAATTTTAGAAGTGTGATTTTCGATTTTGGATTTAAATCCAAAATCATACTTCTAAAATCCAAAATCAAAACAATGGCAGAAATAGGAAGTAAAACTAATGTTGAACTGAAACCAAGCGAGCAAGGCTATAACGGCCCCGGCTTTCAGTTGACCAGTTTAGATAAAATTGTTGGTCTTGCACGTTCAAAATCTTTATGGCCGTTACCGTTTGCAACCTCCTGTTGCGGTATTGAGTTTATGGCTACAATGGGAGCGAATTACGATTTAGCACGCTTTGGTTCAGAGCGTCCGAGTTTTTCACCACGACAGGCAGATATGTTGTTGGTGATGGGAACTATTGCCAAAAAAATGGGACCGGTGTTGCGCCAGGTTTACGAGCAAATGGCAGAGCCGCGTTGGGTAATTGCTGTTGGAGCCTGCGCGACCTCCGGTGGGGTGTTCGATACTTACTCTGTTTTGCAAGGCATTGATAAAATTATTCCGGTAGATGTTTATGTGCCCGGTTGTCCTCCGCGCCCTGAGCAGATATTAGATGGAGTAATGAAATTGCAGGACCTGGTGAAGACAGAACAATACAAGAGAAGAGAATCTCCGGAATACAAGGCGCTTTTGGCGAGTTACGGAATTAATGTGAATTGAGCAGACATTAGATATCAGACTTTAGACATCAGACAAATACATGGCTTTAGATAACAATACAATTGAGCAAAAAATTTCAGATAAGTTCGGAGAGTCGGTAACAAACTTTACCGGGCCTTACGAGATGTTTACGTTTGATGTAAGCCGCGATAAAGCCATTGAGTTAATGCAGTTTCTCAGGGATGATGAAACGCTTCGTTTCAACTTTCTAACCACCATGTGCGGAATTCATTTTCCGGATAACGAAACAGATAAACAGTTTGCTGTAATTTATCAAATGCATAATTGGGTAGATAATGTGCGGATTCGATTTAAAGCGTATCTGAACGGAGAGAATCCGGAGATGGAAACAGCTACCCGTTTGTTTACTTGCGCTAACTGGATGGAGCGCGAAGCGTATGACTTTTACGGAATCATCTTCACCGGCCACCCTGATTTGAAACGGATATTGAATACGGATGAAATGGTTTCGTTTCCTATGCGTAAAGAGTTTCCGCTCGAAGACCAGGGAAGAACCGATAAGGATGACAGATATTTTGGAAGAGAAGGAAAGACGTTAGAGATTAGAAATTAGAAATGAAGGAGTATAAGAAATTGATAGCGTGGCAAAAGGCAATGGAATTGGTTAAGATGGTTTATGAAGTTTCAAAACTTCTTCCTAAGAGCGAAGAATATGGGCTTAGTTCGCAAATTAAAAGAGCGGCCGTTTCAATTCCTGCAAATCTTGCGGAGGCAAATGGAAGAAATTCAGATGGAGAGAGAAAACAGTTTTACGGTTTTGCGCTGGGTTCCGCGTATGAGTTGGAAACTGAGTTGATATTGATGACACAATTAAAATTAGTAAACGAAGAAAAAATAAAAGGGTCTTTGGGGATATTAGATGAAGTTCAAAAAATTACTGCTACGCTTATCAGAAATATTGATTCCAGGCAGCGTTGATTTTCTAATTTCTAATCTCTAATCTCTGACTAAACTGGAAAAATGAGTAACTCTATAGCTCCACTTACTATTGAAGAAAAATACGCTGACATGATTCGTCAGCGCGAGAACGAGGATGGAAGCGAACTGTCTATTCTCAATTTGGGCCCTACACATCCGGCTACACACGGAATTTTTCAGAACGTGTTGTTGATGGATGGAGAGAAAATTTTAGATGCGGAACCTACCATCGGTTACATCCACCGTGCTTTCGAGAAAATTGCAGAGAACCGTCCTTTCTATCAAATTACCCCGCTTACCGACCGGATGAACTACTGTTCATCGCCTATCAATAATTTTGGCTGGTGGTTGACGGTGGAAAAACTGTTGGGCATTGAAGTTCCAAAGCGCGCACAATACATACGCGTAATTATGATGGAACTGGCCCGTATTACCGACCATTTGATTTGTAATTCCATCCTTGCCGTAGATGCAGGTGCTTTTACGGGGTTCCTGTACGTAATGCAGTACCGTGAGAAGGTGTACGAGATTTATGAAGAAATGTGTGGCGCGCGTTTAACCACCAACATGGGACGCATGGGCGGCCTGGAAAGAGATTTAAGCGACACCGGTTTCAGGAAGTTGCGCGCTTTCCTCAAAGAGTTCCCTGTTGCGTTTAAAGAATTTGAAACATTGGTTTCGCGCAACCGGATATTTATTGACCGCTGTGTAAATATTGGAGGAATATCAGCAGAGAAGGCGATGAGTTATGGTTTCACCGGCCCTAATCTCCGCGCTGCGGGAGTGGATTATGATATTCGTAAGATGAACCCATATTCTTCTTACCAGGATTTTGAATTTGATATACCGGTTGGTAAGACCGGAGATACTTATGACAGATACTGTGTACGCAACGAAGAAGTTTGGCAAAGCGTGCGCATTATTCAACAGGCTTTAGATAATATGCCAGATGGCCCTTACCATGCTGATGTGCCGGATTATTATCTGCCGCCAAAGCAAGATGTTTATAATAATATGGAAGCGCTTATCTATCACTTCAAAATTGTAATGGGAGAGATACCGGTTCCGAAAGGAGAGGTGTACCATGCTGTGGAAGGCGGAAACGGTGAACTTGGTTTTTATTTAGTTAGTGATGGCAGCCGCGTTCCTTACCGGTTGCATTTCCGCAGGCCATGCTTCATTTATTACCAGGCGTTTACCGAAATGATTAAAGGAGGTTACCTGAGCGATGCTATTTTGATTCTGAGTTCGCTGAATGTAATTGCCGGAGAGTTGGATGCATAAACCCACCTCTCCAAATCCTCTCCGAAGGAGAGGACTTAAATACAAAAC
>CAZBPG010000177.1:0-3524 GCA_964493695.1 uncultured Chitinophaga sp.
CACCCCGGCCATAAAAACAAAGCATAAATAACATGGACCAACTACATTGGTTATGGACCAACTTACCCTTTAAAGAATTTCTGAACCCCGATAAGCGTATTTACTGGCCATACTTAGCCCTTTGCTTAGTGTATGCCCTTATTTTTATGCTGTTTTCGCGCCACCGCGTAAAAAACACCTACGTTAAAAGTTGGTTTTCGGCATCGGCCCGCATTGATTACGCTATATGGATATTCAACTACTTTTTACAGGTTTCGGTATTGCCGCTGGTTTTTTCCAACGCCTTGTTTTTAGCCGGCCGGTTTTACCAATTTCTAACCCTTACGTTTGGCACATGCACCCACCCCGCTTTTTCAAACACCGCTGGCCTTGTTTGGTACTCCATTACCTTTTTTTTAGTGACCGATTTTTCGCGCTTCGGGCTGCATTACCTGCTGCACCACAACCGGTTTTTAGCCCCCCTGCACCGCATGCACCACAGCGCTGAAGTACTAACCCCCATTACCCTATACCGGTCGCACCCGTTCGAAATGGTCCTGTCGCACCTTCGGTTTTTACTGGTGTACGCTGCCGTAACCGGTGCCTTTTTGTATATGTATAACGACTATTTCGAATTCCCCCAACTATTCGGAGCCGGTTTCTTTGTTATTATCTCCAACGTATTAGGCGCCAACCTCAGGCACTCCAACATTCCCATAGGGTTCGGCTGGTTTGAGCGGCTGTTTATAAGCCCCAAGCAACACCAAATGCACCACAGCAACGAACTTCCGCTGCAAAATTCAAACCTGGGTTCCATGCTAAGTGTGTGGGACATGCTGTTTTCCACCTGGATGCCCTCCAAAAACATAGGAAAAATAAGCTACGGCTTAGCCGAACAGCACGAACAATCTTTTTGGCAGGAACTGGTATATCCATTTACCAAATGGTTCGGCTTTATAAAAAAAACAAGCCCCGGCCAATAAACCACCGCCCCCTGTCTAAAATTCATAAAATACTATACCATGAAAAACTACGAAACAATAACCAAAGATGAGTTGCGCGAATTACTGGTTACTAACTGGATGACCCACGATGCCATGTGGCTAACCAACATGGCCGCCCAATACGGCATGGAAGCCACCAACAAAATAAACAAAACAGCCGCCCGAACCATGGCCAAAGCCGAAGCCAAACGCATAAAAAAACTTTTGGGAGTAGGCAACCCCCAAAACATGGCCGAGCTGGACCGGTTTATTACTTCCGGTTTCCAACTCACCCACGCCCGGTTTATAGGATTTAGTTTCAGTTTCAGCGAACCTAACACTGTTGTTTGGCACATACCCCGCTGCTTTGCCTTTGAAGGAATGACCCGCGCAGGAACCATTGCACAATACGATTGCGGTATTAAAGACCGGCTTTTCGGCTGGTTTGACGAACTGAACGTTCGCTTTGAAATGCTTCCCCCTTTCAGCGGCTGCCAAATGCACCAAACCGGTAAATGCGAAATGGTTTTTAAAGTTGAATTTGGGGGTTAACGATGTTGGTTATTTATCGGAATAGGCTTAATCTCCTAAATAGCGATAGTAAATTAATAGAAAATGAAAAATTTTAAAACCTTCGTTATTTTCTGCGCCCGGGTTTCGATGCTGCAGTTTGCCACCTATTTTGTTTTCGGAATACTCTTTGCCACCCTGTTCCGTTACGAACAAATATGGACCCAGCCAGTAATCAGCAGCTACTTAAAACCATTTTCGTCTAACTGGGTTAAGGCTGGCCCTCTGTTTCAGTTTGGCAGGGGCGTGGTTATCGCCTTTATGCTATGGTTTATTATCGATTACTTCCATAACGAGCGGTACGGCTGGCTTAAACTGTGGGGCGTTTTTGTAATCATTGGTATAATTGCCACCCCTATGTCTTCACCGGGCTCCATCGAAGGCATAGTTTATTCGCAATTGCCGCTGTGGTTTCATTTTATTATGCTGCCCGAAGTGCTGCTGCAAACCCTGTGCTTTTCGTGGCTTATTTTGTGGTGCGATAAAAAAAGACATATAAATTATAAATTTAGACTCCGCAAGTTCTCCGCTTCGGAAACCTGCGTCTAAAATATACCACTGATAAATAGCCAAACATGAAAAAACTTTATACCCTACTCCTTGCAACAGCAATTATATTATCTGCAAATGCTCAATCTCCGCAGCTTTTTAACTACCAGGCCATCGCGCGCAACAGTACCGGTAATGTTGTGGCTAACAACACACCGGTTACATTTCGCTTTACCATTCATGACGGAAGCCCCTCCGGCACAACGGTTTTTACCGAAATCCAAAACACCACTGCCAACCAGTTTGGCCTGGTAAACGTGCAGATTGGCAGCGTGAACAATTTAAGCAGTGTTAACTGGGACACCGGTGATAAGTTTTTGCAGGTGGAATACGATGCCGGAGGCGGCAGCAACTTTGCCGACATGGGCACTACCCAACTGCTTAGCGTGCCCTATGCATTACATTCCAAAACCTCGGCCGATAATAAATGGACAAGCACCGGTAGCGATATTTACAACAGCAACAGCGGCAACGTAGGCATTGGCACTACCGTACCTAATTATTTGCTGCATATAAAAAGCAGTGGCGATGCAGTAAATGCCATTAGCGGAGGCACCACCGGTGCGGCATGGAATTACTATATGCAAAACGACACCCTGCGCAGTGCAGTAGGTTGGAGTAACTTAAATAATGCACTTAGCTTTTATGTAAACGGTGCCGACAGAATGGTGATAAACAATAACGGCAAGGTTGGTATTGGCACTACTACACCTGTTGGCAATATGCAAATACATAACAGCGCACAAATAGGCGCCTCCGTAAAACTTACACACATGAATACCGGAATCACTACCACCGATGGTGCTGACCTTGCCGAAGAAGCTAGCGATCTGTGGCTGCGCAATTGGGAAAACGGGGCAATAAATTTTTCTACCAACGGGCAACAGCGTATGGTTCTTAATAACGGAGGACAGTTAGGCATTGGTACACTCAACCCCTCGGCTAAGCTGGATGTAAACGGCACTGCAAATATTAATGGGGCAATAAAAATTACTGATGGCACACAAGGGGCAAATAAAGTTTTGACCAGTGACGCTAATGGAAATGCGAGCTGGCAAGGCTCTGTTGTGCCACCGGGAGGCCAGGTTTCATTTAAAGCTATTCGTACATATGGTGCTGGTGATATCACTTTTAGTGGTTGCAGTTTGGATTCCCTTGTCTTTGATAGTGTATTTACCAACCATGGGAATGCATACAATAGATACAACGGAGTATTTACCGCACCTTCTCCAGGTTTATATTCCTTCACCGCAAACATTTTATTCCGTAGCTCTCAATATCCGCACGTTTATTCCCCCATCTTAATGACCGATGATATTTGGCAACGTATTGAAGGAGTTTTTGAACAAAGCTCAACAATGGGTGGTGGCTCGATTGTTACAGTTTCAGGTAATACCAATTAGACATTGAATATGGACTGATAGTTTTGATAATACAATTCAG
>CAZBPG010000178.1:0-3385 GCA_964493695.1 uncultured Chitinophaga sp.
AGCTGCTGAAAAAGAAGAGCAGGAGAAAATTTATCAGGAATTTAAAAAGTCATTTGTGGAATTTAACACCTATTTCGAATGAAAAAGAACATCATTCTTTCTTTGATTTCTTTATTGGTTCTATGGAATGTGATTTCCTGTTCCAATAATGCTGTAAAGGACGCAAAAGAAAGCTCAGCTGAAAGCGACCAAGGGTATGATTATAAAGCACTATCATTACTAAAAGCCAATTGCTTTACCTGCCATAACCCAAGTTTAGAAACTGATAACAGGGTAGCTCCGCCCATGTTTAAAATCAGGCAACATTATCTAGGTGACGAAACAACGGAAGAGGATTTTGTAAAAAGCATAGTTCATTTTATAAATAATCCAACGGAGGAAAACTCCGTTATGCCCGGTGCGGTGCGAAATTTTGGCATCATGCCCAAAATGAGTTTTAAAGAGGATGAGTTAAAATTGATAGCTGCTTATTTGTATAAAAATGATGTTTCGTCAGATGAGTGGTATGTTAAATGGGAGGAATTTGAGAAAGAACAAGCCGGAAAACCTGTAGTAATAAACTACGAAGATTTGGGAAGAAACATAGCCAACCAAACTAAAGCCAATTTAGGCAAAAACCTGATGGCTGCTGTTAAAAATAAGGGTGCTGCGGGTGCTGTTGAATTTTGCAACACTAAAGCCATTTTTATTACCGACAGTATGTCGGAAGTATTACACGCAAAAGTAAAACGAGTAAGCGATAAACCACGTAACGCGAACAATCAGGCAAACAATAGTGAACTGGACTATATGGAAAATTGGCGGAAGGCAAAATTAGCCGGTGAAAATTTGGCACCTAAGGTTTTTGAAAGTAACAACAAAATGATTGGATATTACTCTATTGAAACGAATGAGATGTGCATGAAATGCCACGGAATTCCCGGAAAACAAATTGCACTAGAAACCATGAATAAGATTAAAAAATTATACCTAACCGATAAAGCTGTTGGATACGGGGAAAATGAAATTCGTGGAATTTTTGTGGTGGAAATGGACAAAAGTAAATGAAGAATCCGATTTAAAGTAAAAAAAATTTGACCTATGAAGTTAGTAAACATTCACATACTATATCTAATCCTGTTGCTCTCAACAATAGGAGTTCAATCTGCCCGGGCACAAGTCTGGACAATGCAACAATGTATTGACACCGCACAGGTTCATAATAAAAACCTGCAAATGAGTAAAAACAACATTGCTATCGGTGAACAAAAAGAGAAGGAAGCCAAAGCGAACCTCATTCCGAAAGTAACGGCCAATGCGGATTATAAATATTTCACAAACCTTCCCTATCAGTTAATGCCTTTGTCCACCTTTAATCCCTTGGCGCCCGAGGGGCAATTTAAAGAGGCGCAGTTTGGTGTTCCTCACAACATCAATGCTAATCTGCAATTGGCAATGCCTTTATACAATCCTCAGATTTACGGAGCCATTCAAACCGCAAAAATTGCATCGGAGTTATCGGAACTTCAATATCAAAAAACGGAAGAGCAGGTTTTTTTCGAAATAGCTAACCTCTATTACAATGCGCAGCTTCTGAAACATCAAATATGGTTTATTGACAGCAACTTGATAAATGCTGAACGCTTGCTGAAAAACATGCAACTGCTCAACGAGCAATTGCTTGCAAAAGGAACGGATGTAAGCAAGGTAAAACTACAGGTATCTCAATTGGCAACGCAGAAGGAAAGTGCAGGCAGTAAATACAAACAGATTTTGAATGCACTGAAACTGGCCATGGGAATTGGCATGGAACAGAATATTGATATTGAACCGGCTATTCAATATCAAAACAGCATTGAATATACCCCTTCATCAATAGTAGAGGTGCAGTTGCTGAAAAAACAAAACCGGCTGCTCTCCAGCGAACTGAGCACTTTAAACAGGTCAAGATTTTTGCCATCGCTCAGCCTTGTTGGAATGTATGGAACTACAGGGTTTGGTTATGATAAACAGCCTAATGATTTTTTAAAATTCTACTCTACGGGTTTTGCAGGGGTTCAGTTGTCGTATCCCTTGTTTAACGGCACAGTAACACAGCGAAAAATTAACCAGAAAAAAATGGAACTTCAGAACAATGAACTTCAATCGGAATTTGTTGCTGCACAAAACAACATGCAGGTTGAAAATGCAAAACTTCAGCGACTGGTTGCCGAAAAATCAGTGGAAACAGCAACCGAACAGATTGAACTTGCAAAAAGCATTTACCACCAAACAATAGTCCAGCAAAAACAAGGCACCGCAGGTTTAGCAGAGGTATTGCTTGCCGATAATGCTTTGCGTGAAGCACAGCAAACCTATCTGACAGCGGTTACTGATTACTTAAAGGCAAACCTGGAACTGAAAAAACTTACCGGAAATTTTTCATCAACTAAATAATTGTAACAATGAATACAAAAACATCCATCCTCAAAAAGGTTTTATACCTACTAATACCTGTGGTAATAATAGCCCTTGTAGTAATTAAATTAAAAACCAACAAGGAAACAACACAGGGCAAAGTCTATCAATACAATAAAGAGCAGGCTATCCATGTTCAGGCCGACACTTTGCAATTGGAAAATGTAAATGCCGGATTTTCATATCCGGGAACATTCGAGCCTAACAAGGAAACCAAAGTTAGTGCTGAAATACAAGGCAGAATAAATGAAGTATTAGTGGATGCCGGAAGTGTTGTAAGTAAAGGGCAATCATTAATTCTGTTGGATAATTCACTGCTAAAACTGCAACTGCAAACTATTGAAGTGCAGATAGAAGGTTTGGAGGCTGATGTAAAGCGTTATTCCGTTTTAGCAAAAGCCGATGCCATACAAGGCGTTCAGTTAGAAAAGGCGGAGTTGGGGTTAAAATCGGCCAAAGTGCAAAAAGCTACTTTGCTGGAGCAAATAAACAAGATAACTATCAAGGCCCCTTTCAATGGGGTAATAACTGCTAAACTTAGCGAAGAAGGTGCATTCGCTGCACCGGGTGTGCCGCTACTTCAGTTAACCGACATTTCAGTTTTAAAATTCACTGTAAATGTTCCCGAAAAGGAACTAAGCAAATTTAAGCTAAACCAAAGTTACTCCATAACCGCTGATGCTAATGCAGATATTCTGTTAACCGGAAAAGTGACTATGGTTGGGAGCAAAGCCAATGTGGGCAGCAGTTTCCCTATTCAGTTAACCGTAAACAATACCTCCGATTTGAAAATAAAAGCAGGAATGTTTGGTAAGGTTTTGATCAAAAACGAAATGCCTGAAAAGGGCCTTGTTATTTCCTCTGCTGCTTTGCAGGGCAATGTAAATCAGCCACAGGTTTATATTGTAAAGAATGGGAAAGCCGTTTTGCAAAACATTGTTGTTGCAAG
>CAZBPG010000179.1:0-3337 GCA_964493695.1 uncultured Chitinophaga sp.
AGCCAGTAGAAATGATAAATCCGTTACCGAATTAGTTAACCTTTACAATTGCGAGCGTAGGTTCCCAAAGCGCTGGGTGTGGAGGTAAGCGAGTTGTTTAACTGGGAGTTGTCTTCGACTAAGCTCAGAGTGATAAACGATAGTTCAGCAAAATTATCGTAACGGAAAAACTTTGCCTGCCTTTTAAAACGTAAAGGTTACCCCCACCTTATTTTGGTGGTTGGCGTAGCCGTAGCGGTCGAGGTTGCTGTCTGAAATAGGAGTAAAACCCATAGAGGCGGGTTTCATTTCGCGGGCAAGTTTGCGGTAGTGTTGCCCGCGCTTAATTGAAAGCGGGCCGAGCACCGTCAACACCACACCGGCTGCGGTAAACAGGGCACCGGCACCCAGCAGCGGCATGTTGCCCCCGCTGTTACCGAAAGTGGGGTCGTATGGTTTGTTGAAGCTGGAAAACCCGGCAATGCTTAAACCCACACCGGTAAGCAGGGTGGGAACCCCCACACCGGTCATAATAGCCCCGCCCACAATACGCTTAACCGCCAGTTTGCGGTACTTGTTGTAATCGCCCGGAGCGGCTGCCCCTGCCTGCGGATAGTTATCGCGGTGGTGCATGGCAGAGCCACCGGTCTGCGGAGCCTGACTGAATACATCTTTGGTTCCGTTCTGGTAATTAATTAAAAGCACCTCGCCCTTGCGTATAGTATACAGCGGACCGGTGAGGTTATCGCTTTTGCGGTACTTAATTTCGGCAATGCCTACTTCTTCTACCTTGGCTTTAATTTCCTCGCCACTGCGAAGAACGATGTTATCCTGCGCAAAAAGCGTATGGGTAAACAGCAGGGCGATGAAGGAAAGGAATATGGTTTTCATGGTATCAGGTTTTTAAATTGAAACAAGTAAACGCAAGGTAGGGTTTTTTATTTTACAGTTACCCGTGCCACGGTTGTAACCGTGGCACGGGTATGTAACCTTACCACCTTATCAGCGCACTCGCCCACATAAAACCCGAGCCGAAACCGGCAATGGCTATCAGGTCGCCCTCTTTAATTTTGCCGTCCTGCCAGGCTTCGCACATGGCTATAGGAATAGAAGCGGCTGTAGTATTGCCGTAGCGGTCAATGTTCGAAATCACTTTTTCGTCAGGCAGGTTCATTTCTTTTTGCACCTGCACCGTAATGCGGGCATTGGCCTGGTGCGGAATGAGCAAATCAATATCGCTGTCTTTCAGGTTACATTCGGCCAGCGCTTCGCGTATTACCTCGGGAAAGTATTTCAGCGCGTTTACAAAAACCATCTTGCCGTTCATATAAGGCAGCAATTCTCCTTTCTCAATCATATCGGGGCTGAACCTTTCCTTTCTTCTCGAACCGGGGTGCTCCAGATAAAGTTCTTCGGCAAAGTGGCCATCGCTGTGCAGTTTGGTGGTGAGTATCCCCTTGTTTGGTTCTTCGGTGGCTTCCAGCACTACTGCCCCTGCCCCGTCACCAAAAATTACCGCCATGTTTCTGCCGCGGTCGCTTTTTTCGAACACGTTGCTCTGCACTTCGCTGCCTATTACCAGCACATTTTTATACATGCCGGACTTAATAAACTGGTCGGCTACACTCAGGGCAAAAATGAAACCCGAGCACTGCGCCTTTACATCAAAGGCGGGAATTTGCCGGAAAGGAAGCTTGCGCTGCACCAGCACCCCCGAGCCCGGAAAGTTATAATCGGAACTGAGGGTGGCCATTATTATCAGGTCAATATCTTCGGCTTTTTTGCCGGCACGTTCCAGCGCCTGCTCAGCGGCACGGGCCCCCATGCTCGATACGGTATCTACCCCTTCTTTAAAAAACCTGCGCTCCTTAATACCGGTGCGCTCAATAATCCATTCGTCAGAGGTATCCATCATTTTCGAAAGGTCATCGTTGGAAACCACCTGTTCGGGAACGTACATACCCACCCCCGTTATTTTGCTGTGAAGCATAATTTCAGTTTATTTTTGAGCTAAATAGGCGGCCGGATCTTTTGCAAACTCTGCCTTGCACTCCACCGAGCAGAAACCGTAAAGCTTGCCTTCGAAAGAAGCCGTATCGGCAATGCTTCCGTCAGCTACTTCCATACCGCATACAAAATCTTTATTGGTAGCCAGGTCGCTCACCTTTACCTCCATTTTAGCAGGTACTGCAGTTACTTCGGGAGTAGTCGTTTCGGCTTTCGGTTCGGTTTTCTGGTTACAGGAAACAAGCGCCAGCGCCATCAAAATGTTGGCAGTAAAGAGTAATTTTTTCATGGTACTTTTTTTTAGGAAAGGCTAATGTAAGGGGAATTGGGACATTTCGAAATCTGGGCTTCTGTCAGAAGGGCTTGGCAATACCGCTCACCACTAAAATTACTACCGGTACAGGAACGGTGCCATCGGTCCGCCATTCTTTTTCGGTATGCACATTGCTCCAGGGTTTTACCACCCCGTCCTCTATTATATATTGGTTCGCCCAGTCGGTATCATAAACGGGTTTCATTACTCGGCCATCCCAGGTCCATTCCTCGGCCCGGTTACTGCGCCAAACGGGTTTAAAGTTTTCGCCATCCCATTCGTATTGCTGGTAAATATTTGTACCGTACTGGGGCTTTAGTGTCCGGCCGTCAAACTCCCAGGCCAGTCGCGGGTCTACGTTCCAGCGGGGGCGGAGAATACGGCCATCCCACATCCATTCGTTGGCAGTGGTATTACCCCAGGTGGGTTTAAGCGTAGCATATGAAACATCTTCAAAAGGCAGCTCGGTTTGAAGAACGGGCATCTTTTTCTCCAGCTCATACTTTTTGATAAGAGTGTAAGCCACCATAATAGCAGCCGATGAGGGAAGCGAATCAGCATTGAAATAGGCGAGTAACGAATCGTTGTAAGAAGAATAGAACGAAAGCCACTTCTTCACCCGCTGCACATGAATCAGTTCATACTTGTCGCGCAAATCTTCCGACTCAATCTTACCCGAATAGAATTTATCGCGGCTGAAAGAGTAAGCAGGCTGACGGCTGTCTTTTTCGTAAATCAACTCCTGTTTCTCGCTCGAAACATTCATAGAAGTAGTGAGCAGAAAAATATTCTCCTTGTCATCGGTGCTTCCGCTGAAAAATATATTCCCCTTTTGAAAATACAGCAACTGCTTACCGCTGGGCGAATAAATTTCGTTGTTGCTGGCGTAAAACAGTTTGGTGGTATCTGCCAGAAAGATGAAACCATTGCCGGCCTTTGAAACAAAAAAGGCAAAGAGCAAAAGGCAAAAGGCAAAAAAATTCTTCAATGACTGTCCGTTTGCATACCTAAATAAAAAAGGGAACGCAAATAGGATGC
>CAZBPG010000180.1:0-3327 GCA_964493695.1 uncultured Chitinophaga sp.
CCTCTATGGGGTAGTGTGAATCTCTATCATTTTCACACGATTAACGACTGAACCCCTTTTCAGGGGCTTTTGATTTTGGTATTGGCTGTTTAGCCCCCTACGGTGAGGGTGGGGGTTTACCCGCACATTAAAATTACCGGTCCGCTTATCTGGCTTACCCCTCCGCTGTTTATGGCAAAATAGTAACCGTAATAATCTATCCCTTTGGTAAGGCCGGTATAGTGTTTCTTTCTTTGCTTGTTTAAATCTAAAATAAGGTTAACGCCTTCTTCGGCTGCTGCATTTGGATTTGGAGGAGGTGCAGGTGAGTCCGTAATAATTACCTGACCGGCATTGTTAATGGCAAAATCTTCGGGCAGAGGTTTGCCTGCTACGAGTATAGAGCCATAAAAAGCATCACCGGTAACGGCATCGCAATCGCTGAACATTTCGGTGCTTATACCCAGGGTTAATACAATACCGGTGGGTGGGTTTGGAGGCAACGTTTTTGTTCCGCCTGTTTTGGTTGGTGTAAAACCCGACAGTAAAATCATGTCATCGTCAACACCGGGGCGCTCATCTACAAAATCGCCTGTTTTATCCATTGCGTTAATAAGGGCTGTGCGCGCGGTGTTGTAAGGGCCTTTTTGTGCCTTGCCCCCGTTTTTATAAGCTTCCCATTTATCGTGGTGGTCGGCAACAAGCGCATCAAAATCTACTTGTGTAAATGGCGGAGCGGTAAAGGGCGGGTCGTTGCTGTAAATACCCTCGCTTACCAGGTGTGCCTTGGTGTCGAGTTTATCGCCATTAAAATTGTGATAATCTACACTGCAATGTGGTTTTGAGTTAGACATGTTTAAGTGGTTTTATGTTGATTAATGGGTAAATGCCGGAGTTTAAAAACTGAAAGTGCAAAGTCATCGCGTTCTTTTCCAAAGTCGTTGCCTTCTTTTGGAATTTTATCCCCTTCCTTTCCAAAGTCATTGTCTTCTTTTGGAATTTTATCGCTTTCTTTTCTAAAGTCATGGCCTACTTTTGGAAACTTATCGCCTTCCTTTCCAAAGTCGTTGCCTTCTTTTGGAATCTTATCCCCTTCCTTTCCAAAGTCATCGCCTGCTTTTGGAATCTTATCCCCTTCCTTTCCAAAGTCATTGCCTTCTTTTGGAATCTTATCGCTTACTTTTCCAAAGTCATCGCCTGCTTTTGGAAAGTGACGAGGTTCTTTTGGAAAGTTATCGCCTGCTTTTCCAATTTCAGTTTTTTAAAGAACGTTTTGCCCTGTTGCGCAAGACAAACATACCGGCACAATAACCTATACGGCTGCACCGCAATGCAGCCGTGCTTTTACTTTCCTGTTTTACTTTGGGCATACATTGAGCACCGGGGCTTTTTGTTGCTATGCTTGTTTTTTACTGCCGTGTATGCCCGAAAGAATAAACTGCTCACTGCTGAGAAAAAGAAACCCACTTCTTATGCATAGCCAAACTACTGTACCACTCACTTTTACCGATTATACCTTGCAGAATCTTGGTTACCTGTTTTTTATTAACCGGCTGATGAAGCGCTACGGCCACGAGGAAGCAGCGGTGTTTACCAAAGTTTGCGAAAGGACTCTCATTGAACTGGAAGGCGGTGATATGAAAGATGTAAAATTTGATACCCTCCGCAAATTAGCCGATGCCTACGGCTACATGCCAACGGAATTGTTTTTCGATTATAAAACGCTGCCATCGCCCGAAGAATGGAAGGTGCTAAAGGCTAAATCAATAGCCCTGGGCAATCTATCGCGTTGTAAAGACACCCCTCTGCCCGGCAGCTACGCGGGTAAAGAACTGGATAAAGAATGGGCGGAGTGGGGTAAGCCGCTTTTAGATAGGTTTTATGAGAGGGTGAGGGAGAAGAAGTGAAAGGAAATATTGTGTCGCCACGGGGTTTTCGGCTTTTCGGGAACCGGTGGTCTTTCAACGTGACAGGTTCCTGAAACGGAGAACTGTCTGGACACAAGGGAGATTGCTCCTTGCGGCTTTGAAGTATCGAAGGGCTACACCCTTCGATAGTATATATCGCCCTTTCAGGGCTTGGTCTTATTTTGGATTTGCATTTTAGCCTCGAAGAGGCGTAATTTGCTAACGATGGGCATAGCCCATCGCTACTAACCATGGGCCAGTCACTCGTAAAAAACTACGTGCACATCGTGTTCAGCACCAAGCACCGTGAACCGCTTATACAACAACCGGTAGAAAGCGAACTACATGCCTACTTAGGCGGCATCTGTAAAAACTTAGAATGTCACCCTATAAAAATAGGCGGCTACACCGACCATATTCATATTCTATGTATGCTCTCTAAAAAAGTTGCACTCATGAAGCTTTTAGAAGAAGTAAAATCGCATTCATCTAAATGGATAAAGACTAAAGGAGAAGAGTATAAAAACTTCTACTGGCAGGATGGTTACGGGGCATTCTCTGTTAACCCCTCGCAAGTAGATATAGTGATTAATTATATCGCAAATCAGAAAGAACATCACAGCAAAAAAACTTTTCAGAGCGAATACCGGTCATTCCTTAAAAAGTATCAGGTAGAATATGACGAACGCTATGTGTGGGAATAGTTAGTCCGCCCTTCCAGGGCTTGGTATCGTGGCGTTGACACTTCACAGGTCTGCACCCCCGTGTTAGTCATTAAACCCACTGGCGCGAGCGTCCGCTCGTGACAAAAGCATAAACACAAACCCTTATAAACAAAAAACCTCCCGAAAAATCGGGAAGTTTTTTTATGCGGAGAGAGGGAGATTCGAACTCCCGGAAGGCTCACTACCTTCGTCCCGCTTCCAAGCGGGATGCAATTACAGAAAGTAAAATTAGTGTGGTATGGTTACCGGGAATTATAATTTTTCGCGCAATCAAATATATTTGCGCCCCATTGCAAATTTAAATGGCGAGGTAGCTCAGCTGGTTAGAGCGCAGCACTCATAATGCTGAGGTCGGGGATTCGAGCTCCCCCCTCGCTACAAACCCCGGAACATCGGGGTTTTTCATTTATGAAATTTACCGTTTACATTCTACATTCTTTACTGGCCGATAAATATTACGTAGGCCACACCGATAATTTAGAGAGAAGACTGTCAGAACATAATTCAGGCAAAACGCGATATACCTCTCAAACAGGCAGCGATTGGGAAGTAAAATACACCGAAGAGTTTTCGAGCCGGTCTGATGCGATGAAAAGGGAAAAAGAAATAAAGTCGCGCAAAAGCAGAAGATACATTGAGGAACTGATTGCCGGTTGTTAGAGCGTCCCGCCTTATGGCGGGAAGTTCGGGGATTCGAGCTCCCCCCTCGCTACAAA
>CAZBPG010000181.1:0-3301 GCA_964493695.1 uncultured Chitinophaga sp.
AGGGGGTGTACAAACTAAAAAGCGCTGCTCAGTTTTGAGACAGCCACTTTTCTTTAATCCGTTCAACCTATTATCTGTGGTTGATGGTTAAGTGTTTTACTGTGCTTGCTTTTTCGCTCTGTACCTTAACAAGGTAAACTCCGTTAGCTACAGCAGAAAGGTCTAACTGCATATTAGTAGTACCGGCTCTGTAAGTAACCGGATTAACTACAGCCTCACCAAGAATATTGTAAACAGTTACTGTCAACTCCGGAGTAACATTTCCGTGTAAAGTGATAGATACTTTTCCGTTTGAAGGATTCGGGAACATAGAGATTTGCTGCTCCAGTTCCGCTTCGTTAATGCCTACACCGGTAGTAGTAACCGCTTTACAAACCTGAGATGAACTTCCGAAACTGTTAGTGGCGGTAAGACATACGTTGAATGTACCGTTCGTAGTAAACGTTTTCAAAGGATTCTTGGCTACAGAACCACTTCCGTCTCCAAAACTCCATACCCATGAGGTAGGAAGATTGGCAGATAAATCCTGGAACTGTGCTTTGTAGGATAACTGCGGGAAACTCCAGGTAAAGTCAGCTACAGGAGTAGCACCAACTATCACCGTACGAACAACTGTATCGCTGTTTCCTGCTGCATCGGTAGCAATGTAAAGAACATCATAAACACCTACTACTGCCGTATCCGGTGCATTTATCACGGTCGGAACAATCACTCCGTCTGTGCAATCGAAAGCAGTAGCACCTGCTTCAGTATAAGTATTATTCAACAGAACGGTTACCGTATCAGCACCGTTTAAAGTAATGGAAGGAGGTACCTGATCAAGTGGTGCTGTGAATGCAGCCGCAGGGAAATTGATATTATCAACATACCAGAAAGCAGCCGGTTGCTCACTTGAGCCAAGACCGGTTGAAGGGTCGTGGTTGTAATCAACCTGAGTAAATACAGTAGGAACATTAAAGTTGCTTCCGTTTTGTAAAGCTGTTGGACTAACCGTAGGGAAAGTAGCACCTCCGAAAACACCACCGCTGGTGGTTGAAGTTTCGCCACCCCAAAGTGTATCGCCTTCGGTAAAGTTATAAAGCGGAGAGATTTTGCCTTGTACTACATCAATACCACGACCAAACAGGTTTGGAATATCATTATCAGTTGAACCTAAAAAATCAGCATCAGACTCGAGCCAGAAGAAGAAAAGTTTGCTGGCATCTTCTGAACGTGAAACCAACGGACGGTTGTCCATAGTTTGTGCCGGATTATCGTTAGTAAAAGTTCCTCTTAAAGTATTGATGTCAGCCAAACGAACACCTTGCCATTCGCAACCGGTAATAGCCGTTGCATCGTAAGTAATATCCCACATAGTATAACCGGCAGCCTGAATAGAGTATTCGGTTCCGCTTCCTACGCTGATAAGTAAGTGTGGATTTCCGTTTACGTCAACTCCTAAATCAGATTCGAAAGAAGCCGTTGGATTTTGAGTAGCCGGGTCACCGGTTACAATCAATGGATTCAACGCATCTTTAACGCCTTGAACCAAATCAAGGTCAACATGAATAGGACCGGTCCAGTTATTACCACCATCAACTGTTTTCCAGAAAATAGGGTCGTAAGTGCTGTCGGCATCTATGGTAATATCTCCAAGAATAGAAGCCCACCCCATTTGACCGGTAGGGTCAAATGCAATATGGAAAGAAGTAGCCGCTGAGTAAGGATCGCCACCATTATCAAATGTGGCAAATGTTTGAGGAATGATATTGTTAGACCAGTCAACATCTCTGGTAACTGTATTCCAAACGCCTTTCTGAATAATGATGCCGCTCGTGATAACCGGTCCGGCAACAAAGCCGCCTGAATAGTCAACATTGATATTCCAGAACACGCCCGGAGCACCTTTACACATACTGGTAGCAATAGCTACTGCTTTGTTATTTACGGCATCAATATGAACGTTGTAAGTAGACAAATTACCACTCAGCTTTCCACGACCGCGCATGTTACCGCACCAGGTATTGTTATCGTGCCAGGTTCCTGAATAAATAAAGTGAGCGCTATCAGGATTGGTATTGCCTGCCTGGTTATAGATAACCGCCTGAGGGAAACGTCCGCAGATAGTCTGGTTCTCAATGGAGCCATCGTTGGTAATAGCTCCGATATCGCTGGTCCATGTAGCACCGCGATTTTTAGAAACATCGTAAGCATACTTAGCAATTGCAGAACCGGAAGGTAAATCGGCAGAAGGTATGGCCGCAGCATCGCAACGGTGAATGAAAGTTACCAGGTTCAACGCATCGTTTACATCTATCTGGTTACAGCCGCCTTCGATAACGGTAAGCAGGTTACCCGCACTGCCTATACGCTGCGAATTAAGAATTGCAGGAAGCGACCGGGAAGAACGGTGCTGATGCTGAGGTGTAGCAGCGGTATGGTTGTGCTGCATTACCACTGGTTTTTCTACTAACCTGGTTTCGTATTTGTTATCGCGGTATGCATTTTGGGCATTTACGAACAAACCGGTTGTCAATAGAGCCATTAACAGTAAAAAATTTCTCATTTTGATTGTTGGTTTTGATTTAAAATTTTAAGAATTGGACGCCAAAAGTAACCGAATTTCTGAATCGGTATTAAGGATGTGTTATTTTATTTGTCACAGAATTGTAAATTTTTCGGATTAACTAAATCGTCTACAACCTGCTCAAGCGCAGTAAGGGTTTCGGGGGTTTCCCAACGCTTGTCGGTAATGGTTTTTTGTTCCGTTCCGTTAGTATAGAAAAGGATGCACGAAGGCAAATCGGTAGGGGGCCTTTTATCTTCGGGATACTGTGCCGCCATTTTAAAAAAATCGGAATGGTTAAACCTCTCTTTTAATGCTTTCAGTTCCTGCTTCGAAAGCACCCGATAAAAGCAACCGGTGGTATCTGTAAACTTTTTAGCATTATAAACGAGAAGGCCGTTTTGATACAAATGAATAGTATAAACCGGACAGCGACCGTAACAGGGCGTGCGCTCCATACTTAAAATAAGTGGTCCGTTTTTTTCCAGGTGCTTTACATCGGGTTTTTGGGTTTTGCAGGAGGCAGCGAAAAGAAGGAGTGCTATTAATAAAGAGGAGGTGCGTTTCATGGCGTAAATAAAGAAAAAGCAATTGACGGAATTAAATCTGAATAGTTCTGTCTCGCCAGGTTCATGAAACGTAGAACCTACAGGGACGTAAAATGCACCCGCGCAGAATGGCCGGGAAGGCGTGCAGAATGAAAATGCACCCGCGCAGAATGGTCGGGAAGGCGCGCAGAATGGAAATGCACCCGCG
>CAZBPG010000182.1:0-3285 GCA_964493695.1 uncultured Chitinophaga sp.
TGGGCTTAGTAACATCGCTGTAATTCGCTGTTAACTTGTTTTGTGGACGAAGCCCCGATTGCTCGGAGTGCGACCCGCCATTGACGTTACAACTTAAGCCCGGCTTATTAAAAATACTAACTAACGCATCGGTCTGTGTGGGCGTATCTTAAAACCAGTGGCACTATGCAGTTGCAATGTGCAGCCGGTTTATCTTCAAAGAACTATTGTGAAAGTAGAAAGTGAAAACTGAAAAGCAAGTGGTTTGCTCTTTTTTATTTCTCCACACCGGCATTTATCAACTGCTACTGCTACTGCCTCCTGCCACTTCTATTCCTTCCAATCTGCTACAAAAACATTCGTCTCTCTTGTTCCTCCGTTGTTCCGGTTACTGCACCAGGCTAATTTCTTTCCATCGTAACTAAACATGGCAAACGCATCGAATACTTTATCAAACGTAATCTGCTCCAGATTTGTTCCGTCTGTATTAATGCTGTAAATATTAAACGGAATAGACTTTGTTTTATGATTGGTACTGAACAAAACTTTTTTGCCGTCAGGCGAAAAACATGGGGCCCAGTTAGCAGCGCCCAGTGTTGTCAGTTGTCTGCGGTTGCTGCCATCGGCATTGGCAATAAATAACTCCATCTTCATAGGCGAAACCAAATGCTTCTTCAGGTTGTCTTTGTATTCCACTCTTTCCGAGTCGGCATCGAAATGCGAAGCACGCCAAATGATTTGCGAACCATCCGGTGAGAAACACGCCCCGCCATCGTAGCCCAGTTCGCTGGTTATTTGTTTTACATCGCTGCCGTCTAAGTTCATGGTGTAAAGTTCCAGGTCACCGCTGCGGTCAGAAGTGAAAATTATTTTGTCGCCTTTGGGCGAAACGGTTGCTTCGGCATCGTAGAATTTATTACTGGTCAATTGCTTTACGATGTTTCCTTTCAGGTCAGCAATAAAAATTTCATACTCACCGTAAATGGACCAGAGATATTTACCATGCACATGTGGCGGAGAAGGCGGACAGGAATCTCCGCTTAAATGCGTGGAAGCATAAATTATTTGTGTGTCACCGGGCATGAAAAATGAACAGGTAGTTCTGCCTTTACCGGTGCTGATAAGTTTACGCGAAGTGTCAGCCAGATTCATGGCATATATCTGATCACACAGAATCCCTTCCTTTTTGTTGGTATACTGCAGGGTAAGCATAGAATTATCGAAACTCCAGTAAGCCTCGGCATTCTCTCCGCCAAAACTCAACTGACGAACATTTTCCAGATGTTTTTCACCGGTGAAATGAATGGCGGAGGAATCGCTGGCAGTAGTTACCCCTTCATTGTTTACAGATTTAGAATTACAACTCTGAAGAATTGTAAAGGCCAGAAACAGAATTGTCACAGTAGTGTAAGGTTTCATAAAAGGTTTAGTAGTCGTCATTCAAAATATTTTCTTTGTGCCATGCGAAAATCATTATTCTTTTCAATTCTTATAATGGCAATTGTCACAGTATTGTCATTTTTTTCATCGTGTAAGCAATGCAATCAAACTGTTGAGGTAGCAAAGACAGATACTGTAAGTATCCCGAAACTGGATGCGGTAAATGAAGAGATAAAGAAAGATTCGCTTAACCCGTTCCTGTATTACAAGCGGGCGCAACTTTACGAGGCCAACAACGATTTCAAAAGCGCAGCTACCGATATGTTTCTGGCGCTTACACTCGATTCGCTTCGTCCGGAGTTCTATTTATACGCGGCAGAATTGTTTAAGAAAACAGCAGAGCCTCAGCGAGGTCTTGCGTTAATGCAAAAAGCCATAGCTACTGATTCGATGAACACCGTCTTTTATGTGAAGGCGGCTGAGTTGGCTTACATTGATACAACCATAAAAGGCAGTTACGGAATTGCACTCAATTATCTGAATGCTGCCATTGAAAAAGACCCGCAGAATGCCGACATCTATTTTTATAAAGGAACCATCTTTAAAGAAGTGGGCGATACCACGAAAGCACTTTCTGCTTTTCAAACAGCTACGGAACTGAATCCAAAGTTTTACAATGCTTATGTGCAGATTGGTTTGTTGCTGAAAAGCAAAAAGGATAAGAATGCAGAAAAGTATTTCGACAACGCGATTAAGGTAAGCGAGAAGCCGGAAGATGCTTTGTATGCAAAGTCCAATATGCTGAAAGAAGAAGGTGTACGGTTATACGATGCAAATCAGGATGCGAAGTCAATCAAGAAACTTACCAAAGCGGTAGAGCAATTCAAAAAAGTAATTGAAGTAAACTACAAAAACGTAGAAGCCTATATGGGGACCGGTTTCTGTTACTACCAGATGGATTCGCTGGAAGAAGCGTACCGGTATTACGAAATGGCAACTAAGATTGACCCAACCTATGCCGGAGCGTATTTCAGCAAGGGTTTGTGTGCCGAAGATTTGGGAAGAAAGAAAGAAGCTTTGGCCCTGTATCAAACCTGTCTGAACATTGACCCGGAGTTTAAACGGGCAGAAGAACACTTAAAAAAACTACAGAGTATTCAGTAGCAGTGGCAGTAGCAGGAAATACAAATGCAGGTTACTGAATGGTAAACGCAAATTGCCCTTCGCAAATACCGGTAAAGCCCTGAAACTTCAATTGTTCTATAAATACGATATCACCGGGTTTTAGCCTGGGTGAAATTTCTTTCAGTTTAGAAAGTGTCGTTATGTTTCCTTTCCATATTTGACCTTTAGAGCTAACCACCCATTGAAAAACCGATGGCTTAAATTTTTTCTCAAGCCGTGGGTCTTGCATTTCCAGGGTTGAAAGTTGCCTCAACTCATCTATAGTAATAAAGGATTTATCGCTTTTGGCTATTCCGTTTATATACATTACACAAGGTGGAGGAGTTTGTGCGGATAATAAAAATGAACCCATAACAAAGTAGAACAAGGTATAAGATTTCATAGGGCAGATGTTTATTACTAAACGGAAATAGCTTCTTAAAATTATATTCGAACATTCGCCTGTTAGTGCGGATGTTTGAGGTGCAAATATAAATTCTGATCAGTTGCTATTGCTTTTTTATTAAATGATTGTCCGTTTAGTTATACCAAGTTACAGCTGCGACTTTTACCGGTAACAACCATGTGGGAGACGGAGCATCTCAAAGAAAAATTCACATAAATTACTACAACTATCGATAGGTTCTGATTTTAAATCAGCGCGGTCATAATTTGTATTGGAATTAACTCTTTACGGAAAGATCTGTTGTTGAAGAGAGGGTAAAAAGTTTAACTCAGGCAGTAATAAAAAAGGGCGATGTG
>CAZBPG010000183.1:0-3281 GCA_964493695.1 uncultured Chitinophaga sp.
AATTGCAGCTATCCATAATCTTGCTATAAAATGATTTTCCGAAGAGGTCTATTATTAGTTACTGATAATATCAATAGGATTAACACCGGCTAAATCAAATTCAACCTGCTTCCGCCCTTTTAACACCCTTATTCCACACGTTTTTTCAGCTTTTTCCCCCAAAAACACCCTCAAAGGTCGGGAATGCACAGTCAACGGCCAGGGGAACACAGTTATCGGTCGGGGGAACACTTTCTTTGGCTGAGGGAACACTTTTTCCGGTCGGGGGAACACTTTTTATGGCTGGCGGAACACTTTTTCCACGAACGGAACACTTTTGGTGGACGGGGGAACACTTTTTTCCGTCAGGGGAACACCCTTGGCGGTTGGGGGAACACTTTCTTTGGCCGGGGGAACACTTTTTTCTGCCGGGGGAACACTTTTTGTCGTTGACGGTGAACTTTCGGTCACTGACGGTGCACTTTTGCCCATCAACTATGCATTCTTCACTTTTTCCTGTTTTCGGTCGGTTTTTTCCTTTCTTCCTTCGTCTGTTTATACTTAAAGGTTCGCCTGTAGTGGGTCTCTTTCGTCCATGTCTTGTGTCTAAAGTCTGCTGTCTATTTATATTCGTGCCTTCGTGAATAAACTTCTCCTCAACCTTTACGATTTTTTTCAGCAGCGCAAAACACTTTTCTATGCGCTTACGGTTTCGCTGTTTGTGCTGTTGGCATTGCTCGCCAGCCGTATTAAAGTAGAAGAGGATGTTAACCGTTTGCTGCCCAACGGTGAACAAACCAAACAGATAACCGATATTTTCAAGAGCTCGAACTTTGCCGATAAGGTAGTGGTGAAGTTAATTCAGCGCGGGGAAGGAGAACCGGAGGTGCTGATGGCTTATGCCGACTCGCTCAACAGTCTTTTGCTTACCGGTTATGCCAAACAGATTGCATCGGTTAAACTAACGGTAAGCGAAGAAACTACGCTGGATATCTACAACACCGTTCACCTGAACCTGCCGGTTTATTTAGAAGAAGAGGATTATAAAACCATTGACTCGCTGGTGTCACCGGTGCCGCTGCGCGAAACACTGCAGAACGATTATAACATTCTTACCTCTCCGCAAGGTATGGTGATGAAGCGCCTGATTGCCGATGACCCGGTGGGCATTTCGAACCTGGCGCTGCGCAAACTGCAAAACCTGCAAACCGATGATAACTACGAACTGTATGACGGTTACATCATGGGCAAAGACCATAAGAGCCTCTATCTTTTTATAACGCTCGCCAACACTTCGGGCGAAACCGGTAAGAACGAAAAACTGTTTGAAGGTTTTGATGCATCCATTGCCTCGCTGGGTGCACAGAAAGACGGCATTGAAATACTCTACTACGGTAACTCTGTGGTAGCAGCCGGCAACGCGCATCAGTTAAAGCAGGATTCTATACTTACACTCAGCATTACCGTAGTGGCCATTCTGCTTTTTATCGGTTTCTTCTTCCGCAGAAAAAGGGTGCCGTTTATCATGATGCTGCCGGTAGTGTTTGGCGGTTTGTTTTCGCTGGCAGGTATTTCGCTGTGGCGCGGAAGTATCTCCAGCATTGCGCTCGGTGCCGGTTCTATCGTGCTGGGTATTGCGGTAAACTACTCGCTGCATTTCTTCAGCCATTACAAACATTGCGGCTCGGTTAAACAAACCATCACCGATTTGCTTTCACCAATGACCATCGGCAGCATTACCACGGTGGGCTCTTTCTTTTCACTTACGCTGCTGCAATCGCAAATCCTCAACGACTTTGGTCTGTTTGCCGGTTTAAGCTTAACCGGTGCCACCGTTTTTGCTTTAGTGTTTCTGCCGCATTTTGTGCCTGCGTTGGAACCGTCATTGCGAGGAAGCAGTGCTCTGACTGCTGACGAAGCAATCTCAACTCCGGTGGTCAAAGTTCCTTTCATAGAAAAGCACGGAGGTGTTCTTTTCCTCCTCATCCTTGCACTTTCCTTCTTCTTTTTTCATTACGCCAGGCAGGTGGGTTTCGAAAGCGATTTGAACAAAGTCAATTTCATGAACGCGGAAACACGTAAATCGCAAAAAGAAATTGATGTAACGCAGGACGATACTTCAAAGCTTGTTTTTATTGCCGCCAACGGAAACACCGAAGAAGAAATGCTGCAGAACAATGAAGTGTTGCTGCAGCAATTAGAAACCGCCCGGCAAAAAGGTTGGGTGCAGAAGTATTCTTCTTTCAGCCGCTTTATTCCTTCGCAACAGTTACAGCAGGAAAAAATTGACCGGTGGAACAGGTATTGGACACCGGAGAAAAAACAAAATCTGCTCAGTGCCTTAAAAACAGAAGGAAAGAAACTTGGTTTCTCCGCTTCTGCTTTTCAGAATTTCGAAACCCTGCTGAATAAAAACTACTCACCGGCTACCGGTCAGGACTTTGCCGCCATTAAAGAAGCCTTCGGCAGCGAATATTTAATCAACACCAACAATAAGCTAACGGTTATCAATGCTGTTCGTGTAGAGAAAGAACAACGCCAGTTGCTCTACAAGGAACTCGCAAAGCACCCGAACACGGTTATTCTCGACAAGCAGATTATCACCAATAAGTTTGTGGAAATTATCTACAACGATTTTAATTCCATCCTGCTTTACACTTCGCTGTTGGTGTTCTTCGCTTTGCTTATCAGCTACGGTAGGTTAGAACTCACCATCATCACTTTCCTTCCCATGGTTATCACCTGGGTCTGGATACTCGGTATTATGGGTTTGTTCGGTTTGCAGTTTAATCTCATCAACATCATCATTTCTACTTTCATCTTCGGCCTTGGTGACGACTTCAGCATTTTCATTACAGACGGCCTTACCGAAAAATTCAAACGCGGTAAGGAAACACTTTCATCGCACAAGGTTTCAATCTTTCTCTCTGCCGTTACAGTGTTGATTGGTTTAGGTGCACTTATCTTTGCCAAACATCCGGCACTCAGGTCAATTGCACTTATTTCTGTTATCGGAATTTTTTGTGTGGTGGTCATCGGTCAAACGGTGCAGCCGTTTCTTTACAACTTCTTTATTCAAAGCAGAAAGGATAGGGGCTTACCACCTTGGACAATCCCTACACTTATTCTTTTCTGGATTGCCTTTGGTTATTATGTCACCGTTTCACTGTTTGCCTCGCTGGTGGGATACATCCTCTTATATCTTGTTCCGTACCCGGGCATTAAAAAACGCAAACTCTTCTTTCATCATATTGTTTGCCGCGCGCTTTGGGTATTAACTTATATGATGGTGAATGTGCGCA
>CAZBPG010000184.1:0-3264 GCA_964493695.1 uncultured Chitinophaga sp.
TGGAAAAACAAGCAATAGCAGCTTAAAAATAACTTATGCAAACGCTGAACAGCGAAATTATTTTAGGTAACGTAATTCCGAATATTGCCCAACTGCTTGAACGCAATGCAAAGCTATATGCAGGCAAAATTGTTTTTCAGGAAAAGCATAATGGAGTTTATAATGGAATCAGTTGGAGTGAACTCTATAACAACATTCTGAATATTGCATTCAATCTGAAAAACAATTTCGGCTTTGGTAAGGGCGATAAAATGGTCATCTTTTCGCCTAACCGCGTAGAAATGCTTGAACTGGAACTTGCTGTTATGGCGAGTGGCGGGGTGGCTGTACCTATTTTTGCATTCTTTCATCAGGAAACTGCCGAACTGCTGATTACGCACAGCGATGCAAAGTTTCTTGCCGTTAGCGGAGATATTCAGTTAAGCCGTTTAAATGCTAAACTGCCTTTGAGTGCGGTATTTACATTCGACAAAAATGTACAACAGAAATTTTCAAGGCAAATTGCTTTCGCAGATTTATTGATTGAACGCAGCGAAAAAGATTTTGCATTGAACACCGATGCAAACTCCGATGAGATTTGTCTGAATATGTACACTTCGGGAACCATGGGCATACCCAAGTGTGTTCAATTAATGCACAAAAATATTCTTTCGCAGCAGGCAGCGCTTTCTAAACTTTGGAGCATTGACTGTAGCGACAGGTTTCTTTCTTACTTGCCCTGGCATCACAGTTTCGGAGGAATTTTTGAATTGTTTGCAGCACTTTGCAATGGTGCAGTTATGTCGCTCGAATCCAGTTACGGGAAAGACCCTAAAGAAATAATGAATAACTGGAAACTGATTCAGCCAACAGTTTTTTTCAGTGTTCCCAAGGTTTACCAATCGTTAGTTGACTTAACTAAATACGATAAAGAAGCGGAAGAACTGTTCTTCCATTCACAATTAAAATTTGTTTTTACAGCGGCAGCAGCACTTCCGCAACTACTTTCAGATGAATTTGAGAAAAGAGGAATTGCCGTAATGGAAGGTTGGGGGCTTACAGAAACTTCGCCCTGCTGCACCATAACCAACCCGAAAGAAAAACGCCATACCGGTGTAGTGGGCAAACCCATTCCGGGCGTTGCCATCCGCATTGCCGATGATGGCGAAATACAGGTGAAAGGCCCCAACGTAATGAAATGCTATTACAAAAATGACGAGGCGAACAAGGACATTTTTACCGATGACGGATGGTTCTGCACCGGTGATATAGGAGAAATTACTACCTGTGGACTGAAACTGATTACCCGTAAAGACAGAATCTTTAAACTATTGAATGGCGAAAAAGTAATTCCTTCTGATTTAGAAAAGTTGATTGAACTCAAGTGCCATTACATATCTTTTGCCATAGTTACTGGTAATGGCAAAGAATATCCCGTTGCTCTGTTGTTCCCGAACAAAAACCAACTAAAGCACCCCGACTATGCAAAAGACCCGATGGAGGGGTGCTTTTGCCCCCGCGACTTGAGCGAGTTGAAAAAATGTTTGCATGGCTGCCTGAATGATGCTAACTGCGGAATAGGGCAAAAGTTTTCAAAAATTAAAGCGGCAATGATTATTGACGATGAACTCTCGGTAGAAAAAAATACACTCACCCCAAGTTTGAAAGTTGCTCCTAAAAATGTTGTAAACGCCTATAAAGCCCACCTTGAAAATATGTATGGCGCAAAGAATGAATTATCCGAAGACGTTTACATTATTAAACTGGATGACATTCCTGCACTTAAAGAAACAAGCGTATGAGTAACTATGAAATAAAGGAAACGCAGGAAATGAAAAAAATAATGCGCGATTATTTCCTGTCGTTAGAAAAGGGCGAAAAAAAAGTAGCGTGGTGTACAAGTGTAGGCCCTGCTGAATTATTGCGCTCATTCGGTTTCGAAGTTTATTTTCCCGAAAATCATGGTGCTTTATTAGGTGCCACACGCCAGGCAATGGATTACATACCCGAAGCTATCAAATGCGGTTACTCGGGGCACGTTTGTTCCTATACTACTGCTGATATAGGTTCTTACTTAAAAAAAGAAACACCTCTTCAGAAGCATTACGGAATGCAGGGTGCACCCAAGCCCGACATTATTGCATACAACACAAACCAGTGTCGCGAAGTGGAAGACTGGTTTAATTTTTTTGCAAATGAATTTAAATGTCCCATTGTAGGAATACAACCACCGCGCTACTTGGATGAGGTTACCCAGGATGAAGTGGACTTAGTGGTAAAGCAATTCAAAAAAATGATTCCGGTGTGCGAACAGGTGAGCGGACAAAAATTTGACCTGGAAAAATTTAAGGAAGTTGTAAAACTTAGTAAAGAGGCAACATTGCTTTGGCAAAAAGTTCTCAAAACTTCCACAGCTGCTAATGCGCCCATCAGTTTTTTCGATGGCACTATACACATGGGACCAATTGTTGTTTTAAGAGGAACACAGGCAGCCAAAGATTACTACACCGGATTATTGGCTGAACTGGAAACCAATGTAAAGAACAACACCGGCTTTCTGCCCGAAGCGCGCACACGAATTTTTTGGGAAGGCATGCCTATTTGGGGCAAGTTGAGAATGTTGAGCGATTTATTTTCATCCAATAAATCGGCTGTTGTTGCTTCTACTTATTGCAGCAGTTGGGTGTTCGACAAGTTTGACGAGAACGATCCGTGGAATTCAACAGCGCGTGCTTACACTGAAATTTTTATTAATAGAAGTGAGCCGGCAAAAATGAAAATGCTTGCCGACTGGTTCAGAGAATATAAAATTGATGGTATTGTGTTTCACGATAGCAAAACCTGTTTTAATAATTCAAATGCAAAATTCGGAATGCCGCAGCGATTAAAAGAGATGACCGGTGTTCCTTCGTTAGTAATTGAAGGTGATTTATGCGACCTCCGTTTTTTCAGCGAAGGACAAAGCACAACTAAAATTGAAACCTTTCTGGAACAATTAGAAGAAAACAAAGTGATGAGTTAATCACTAAAGCGAAATGGATAAAGACAGAAAACTGAAAGTTGGAATTATAGGGCTGGGGCCTGTTGGGATGATTATGGCTGTGAAGTTGAAAGAAGCCGGTTGTGATGTGGCGCTTTGCATACGAAATGATGTACGCTATCAGAAAATAAAAGAAGAAGGAATTGTTCTTGAAAACGCAATTAAGTCTTCAGCTAAATTTGAAAACATTTACCGCAACATCGAAGAGATGGCTGCTTTTAATGCCGACTATCTGGTGTTTGCTT
>CAZBPG010000185.1:0-3200 GCA_964493695.1 uncultured Chitinophaga sp.
TCTATTATAACATTCCCGTTAGCTATGCGACAGTTATATTTTATGTTATTATACCAATATTCGTTGGGTAAAATCCAATGTGCGTTAATATCCTGAACCATCGCGGTAAACGAAAGAATTTTGCTTTCGTTCAAACCATGTGCAATGGTAACCCAATCGCAATTTGTGCTGGAAGAAAAGGTGCCGGTAAGTTTTTTTACTTTGATAGCCGGGGCATCGCTGCCCAGTTTGGTATAGCCGTTCACTTCGAGGGTGGCACCGGGGTAATCTGTCATAATACCCGCCCTGCCGTTTCCGGTTAAAGATAATACGTTATAGGGGCCTGCGCTGTTGTAAAAATTAAGCCGTTCGTCTGACAGGGTAGTGGAATTATAACCTGCCACCGCCCAGTAGCTTGAACTGAGTGAATTTTGGAAGTTGATACGCGCAAAATCGGCATCGTTTTCGTAAAGCAGCAATTGGGGAACGGTCATTGTACTGTTGTAATAAATATGCAGCTTACCCACCGGGTTGGTTGTGCCAATGCCTACATTGCCGTCATATTTCACCGTCATCTGGTCGGCACCGTTTACATAAGTTTTAAAGTTTCCTGTGTTATCAACCCAAAGGCGCGCCATAGGGTTGTTCTGCTGCCTGAAAGTAATATACGTGTTGCCCCCGTTGGTAGTGTTATTTATTTCCATTCCAGCCCAGTTTGCCGAACCTTCCAGCAATACATTGGGATACGAATTGTAAACAATATGCAGCGGATAAACCGGAGAGGCGGTGCCAATGCCCACGTTTCCGTTGTTTTCATAAATGGCAGAGTTGCCTGCAGTAGTACCGGTGGGGGTAAACTTGGCAATATAGTTTACGGTTCCGTTTACTGAACCGGTACTGTTGCCTGATGATGCCGCATATAAAGCATAAGGCGTACTCAGCAATTGAGTAGTGCCCATATCCAAAAAGGTTCCGATATTGTTTATATCGGCTTCTACCTGTAAAAATTTAGTGCCTCCGCCCCAGTTTATAGTGTTCAGGTTAGCGCTGCTGCCTATTTGCACATTCACCAGCCCAAACTGATTGGCGGTAGTGCTAAGTGTTTCGCTGTATACCGCTGTGCCACTCACCGAGCCATCGTGAACGGTAAAACGCAAACTTACCGGTGTTGAACCGCTTACCGGTTGCCCGTTAGAGGCCCTTACTATCGCCTGGTAATTCATTTGCGCAGGTGCTTGTGCCATTATTGTGACTGTAATAAAAATGAACAAAAGAGGCAATAAACTCTTAAACAATAAATGTTTGCTCAACATATTGGTTTGCCGGTTACCCCAAAACAGGTGGTAAGATGGTGTTGGTTTCATAATTCATCTTTTTAGTTATAGTAAATGATATTTTGTTCTGTAAAAAAAATATTTTCAAAACAAGCTACAAGTGCAACTTTACCAGTAGGCATTAATACATAAAGGTTAAATATTCCTCACCGCCAGCGTAAGCCGGCCAATGCACACCGGCTTTTGCTGCTCGTTTACAATTTTAATTTCCCACACCTGAGTAGTTTCGCCAATATCAAGGGGGCGGGCCGTACCGGTAACATAACCACCACTAACACTGCGCAAATGATTTACATTTAATGTAAGCCCCAGCACTTTTTGTCGCGTAGGGTCTACCGCAAAAGCGCCACCAATACTGCCTAATGTTTCGGCCAGCACACACGAAGCGCCTCCGTGCAGCAGCCCCATAGGCTGTTTTGTTTTTTCGTTCACCGGCATACGACCGGTTATATAATCATCGCCAATATCGGTTATCTCAATGCCTAAAAGACTTTCCATGCTTCTGCCATTAAAGCTCTCAATCAACTCGCGGCTTGGTTTCATTTTCCAGATCATAGCATCAGGTTTAAAGCAAAGAAACAAAGATTGTTTTATGCTTGTAACTAATTATTGATTTGCTGACTAAAATCATCTGCTGTCTGTTGCGCTAAATTTACCTTCGGCAAAAATTACCGGGTCATGTATTCAAAAATCAATTCGCGCTTCATTGATTTACTGTTGCTGTTTTTGGTACTGCTCGATTTAATACTCTGTTCTATTTGTCTACTTAATCCACCGCTGTGGGCGCAACTTATGCACGGTGCGGAGTATAATGATACATTAGGTTTGGTGCGCAGATTAGGTGGCGTATGGCTCGGCTTTTTTGTTTTTCAACTCATTGCTTTAATTGTCTGGAAAAACCACATCTGGTGGCTGGTGCTGGTGGCGGGCATCCGGTTAACCGAATCTTTCTCCGACTGGATTTACTGGTATTCATCCGGCCAGCATACCTGGTTCGGCAACTTCGGTTTGCTTATTGCCCCACCGGCTAACGTGTTGTTTGCCATTATCCTTATCCGTGCGTTTTTAAAGCTGAGTAATAATTCTGATAACCGTAAATGAAAGCACTCTTATCTGCCCGCGAAAAAAAAACGCTGCATGCCATGGCTGAATGTATACTACCGTTGGGCGGTCCGCATCCGTTTAGTTACAGCGATGTCAACTATTTATCGTTTACCGAAGACATGCTGCTGAACACACCGGTGCTGGTGCGCTGGTTCATTCATTTTAATTTGTGGTTTATCCAGTATTTTTCGTGGCTGTATATCGGGCGCCCCGTGCTGTTCTCTCGCCTGCCCTTTACCGACCGCGAGCATATTCTTGCCTCGCTGAGCAAAAGCCGCTCGTATTTTATGCGCGGTATGTACATTCTCACTTCGTCCCTGTTTCTTATCACCATGTATAAAGATGAACGCGTGATGCGCGCCATCGGCTATTTCGGTTTTATGAAAGGTGCCAATAAAAAAATCGGTTAGGCATGATACTCGATTCGCAAACCTTACCGGAGCATTACCACACCACAGCCGATGCGGTGATAATAGGCAGCGGTGCCGGTGGCGCCCCTATGGCTTACAAACTGGCACAAGCCGGCCTGAAAGTTATTTTGCTCGAAGAAGGAAGAAACAACAACCCCGCATCGTTCAACCGCGATAGTTGGAATGCCATGAAAGAAATGTACCGCGACAGTGGTATGCTAACCACCCTTGGCACTCCCGCTATTCCGCTGCCACTGGGCATTACCCTCGGAGGAACCACCGTTATCAATTCCGGCACCTGTTTCCGCACGCCCGAAAAAATGTTTGCCGAATGGAAAAGCAAATTCGGCTTAACCGGTGTGGAATACAACCA
>CAZBPG010000186.1:0-3141 GCA_964493695.1 uncultured Chitinophaga sp.
CACGCGTGCCTGTCCCCGCGTCACGCGTGCCTGTCCCCGCGCCACGCGTGCCCGTCCCCGCGTCACGCGTGCCAGACCTTTTTTTTGGAAAGAGCCATATTTTCAGGCTAAACCCCTGTTTTTTAATTCAAAACCATTGTTTGTTAACCATTAAAACCATCAACCATGTCGGATTTTGTAAAAAGGAAAGACCTTGAATTTACCGCCCAGTTAGAGCAGTTAAAAAAGAACCTGCCAACCTATCTGGCTGCTTTGGGTTTAACCCCTGCCGACCAAACCCTGGCAGATGATATGGCCAATACTATGAGCTACATTGTGCTGCGCAACAATGCCGTACCGGGCTTTGCCCAAAGCTGGACCAAACTGCGCGACCAGGTGCGCCTGGGCGAAGGGGGCGATACCCTGCAGCCCTTTCCGCCTGCACCCGATGTAAGCAGCCCACCGGCCACTATTCTTATTAATGTAGAAGGCCAGTACCGCGGGCTTTGTTCGCGCATTAAATCGGCTAAGGGCTATGCCCCGGGCATTGGCGAGGTGCTGGGTATTGAAGCGCCCAAAGAAATGTCCGATTTTTCGAAATACAAACCCGTTTTTACCCTCGAACTGGCAGCCGGGCAGGTGCTTATTAAATGGAAAAAACTGCAAAGCCAGGGCATTAATATTTATAAGAAGATTGACAGCGGGGCGTGGTATAAACTCGATTTTGACGGCACCCCTAATTATTTAGATAAAAGTGCCCAGCCGCCTGCCGGTGCCACCCAGCAATGGAGCTACCGGCTGCGCTATGTAAAAGCCGATGAGGAAATTGGAGAGTTTAGCCTTGACATGACTATACAGGTAAGTGGTTAGCCCCCGCTTACCGGCTTCCGGGGTTTCGTAAATTCCGGAAGTTTTTTTGGGGGCTTGTGTGCTGCCAAAAAAGCGAAACAGGAAATCTCCAAACCCCTCTTTACCATATTTTGAGTAAGAACCATTTTTAAAACACAAAAATTAAACCACTGAGTGCTGAACCAAAAACCATCGCCACCGTTTTTCTTGAAACCATTGACGAAAAATTAACCACCCACGAAAGCCGCAAGAGTTTTAAAATACACCGAAAGAAAATGAAAGTGAAACAGTTTTTATTGCTGCTGCCGGTGCTGTTGCTTACCATCAGCGGCTTTATTATGTTGTTAATGCTGCTGCATTTAGTTTAGCAGCAGGCAACCAAGCTGCCAACAAGCGATGATATTTTTTAAACAAACAACAACCATATAAAATATACGCGTATGAAAAATTTACTGCCGCTTACCATCCTGTTTTTACTAACTGCTTCGTTTACCCCGCCCAGCGAAATAATTATACCGGCACGAACCAAAGTAATTTGCCTGCTTACCGGCCAAATAACCTTAGACGATAAACCGGGCAGCGAAGTATCTTTTAAAGTGCAGCAAGAGGTGGTGGTAAACGGCACCACCGTTATAGCCAAAGATGCACCGGTGCTGGCCACCATTCGCGAAAACTACAAACCCCGCTTTAATAACTTTACCGGTGAAGAAATGCTGGGGTCGCTTATTCTCGATATTCTGTCCACCAAAGCGGTTGACGGCAGCACCATAAAACTAAACGGCTGTTACCTGAAGTTTCATGCCGAGCGCAACGGCAACTGGTTCGATAAAAAACGAAAATGGCTGATTGGCGAAGGCACCGTAAAAAACTGCGAAACCGGTGTTGATATTAAAATAAATGTGCCGTAAATCAATACACCTCTTTCCTGATTCAACTTACAAACTTCTTTAAAATTCGCCCTGTGAACAAGATTTGGGTAGACCTATTCCTTCAATCCGAAATATTTCATGGCAGATTTATAATCGCTGAAATCAACCGGCTCTTTTTTGCCCGTAACAATGGTAGTGGCAGGGGCGACTATCACCCGCAGTTTGGTAATTGTTCGGTTATACTGAAGAAAATTGCCATCGGGATTGCGAAGTTCCAGCGTCAAATAAGTTGTAATAGTATCATTACTCTGATGGTACGTAAAAACCCTGGCTGTGTAGACAGCGCCACAACCTATGCCGGGCACACTATACCAAGTGTCTAGGCATTGGTCATCTTGTATATAAGTAAGCAACAGCGAACTTGCCAAACTGCTATAAGCCACACCGGGCAGACTATCGTCAAATACAGTTCCGTTGACTATAGGGTTATTGAAAATAATAGAGGTAATATTGGCATTACCCATAGGGCCGGCAGGTCCCGTTTCTTTTTTGCAAGATGAAAGCAGAAGGGCAAACACTGCGAAAAGAAGAATTTGTTTAATGGTTTTCATAAAGTTTAGTTTGGTTAATTATAAAGTGAAAATACAATGGATGGGTATTGCTTCCAAATGCTTTACCTGTTCTTTTTCGGCTCTCGAAAACTCATTGAGCCAAAACAAGTAACCGGCTGTAAAAACAGATGCCACCGGTTTAAGCGATGGCATCTGTTTTTTCAATTAACTGCAGCAACTTTTTTAAGCCGTTTGTTCTTTTCCGTAAAACCAGATGGTATCAATATCGCGCATTATCTGTTCATCGCGCGGAATGTTGAACGCTTCGTTGTGCACCGGTACCGGATTATCTAAATCCATAGTGTAAGGGTTTACCGCCATATCGAGCGGGGTTCCTTTGGCAAAGTGGCTTACCCTGCGGAAAATTTCGGCAGATACTTTTTCAAGCACCTCTATGTTGTGCGTAGCGCGCTCCACTAACTTATCGCCATACTGTGTACTTACATTGGTTTGAAAATCGAGCAGGTAACTTAAATCAAGCGGGTCAATAAATTTGCGTTCGAAAATTTGGTTGTTATCGTATTTGCCCCAGGCCACAAACAATTTTTGCATTTGCTCATGCAGCTTTTTGAATCTTGACCCCAGCCCGTCCATACTGGCAAATAAAAGTTTAAGCACCGACAGGTCGGTAAGCGCATTGTTGCTGAAAAGCATGGACGGAATGCTCCAGTAAACCGCCCAGTCCCAAAGTATTTTGGTAACCATTATTTGCGAGCTGCCCATGAGTTGATATTTGTTGTGGTAAATAGGCACCCAGGCATCGAACAAACCAAGGTGTGTTTGCTCGTAAATTTCGGCACGGAACTGCACGTTTTCGCCATTCACCTCGCGAA
>CAZBPG010000187.1:0-2973 GCA_964493695.1 uncultured Chitinophaga sp.
CTGAGTTTGGATTGATACACCTTAAAAATGCATCTTGATTTGTCCGAAGTATTAGAATTAAAGAAAGTATCTCTTTAAACGAAGACAGATACTCTTCTTTGGCTACAATGTTCTGAGTTTTTCTTTTTGCCACAACAAATGATTGTCGGGCTAAGGTCGAAATTTTCTGCAATGGTTAGAACTGCAACTTCTTCTGCACTTCCTCAAACTTCTTGGCATCAATCACACCTGCATAATGGGTAAGCATTGTTTTCGGGTTATGACCGGTAATACTGCAAGCGATGTTTATAGGGATGCCACGTGTGGCTGCAATGGTTACAAACGTTCGTCTGCCCATGTGAGTAGAAAGAATTTTCCATTTCTCTGAGTTGCTTGTTTCACACTCAGTCCCCCGGTAAACAACCAGTTTTTGATTAGCGGTTAATCGTGCTTTTCTGCCCACCTGCTTAATAATTCGGTTTACAGTTTGGTTTGCGCGATGCGGTAACGCAAATTCTGTTCTTTCGTTCTTGTATTTGTTCAGTATGTCAAGCGCTTCGGGCAGCAATGGAATTACAGTAACCCTGTCCGTCTTTTGCTGACGGATGTGCGCGGCATAGTGAACTCCGTCCAACTCTTTGAACTTATGTTCTACTATGTCTGTCTTTTTGAGATTGGTCACATCAGAATACCTCATTGCAGTCAGGCAACAGAATACAAACAAATCCCTTGCATCATTTTCTAAACCGGGCTCAAGCTTTACATCTATTAGTTGCTTTACTTCTTCCCATTCTAAAAACTTGATACTGCCAACCCGTTCAGGGATGTGAAATTCTTTGTGTGTATCGTTATTATGCAGGCCTATTTTCTTTGCGTAATTGAGAAATCTGGTCATACGTTTCTGAACTGCATGAATAGTATTGTTGCTATTTCCTTTCTTCAATAGAAACTGAGCAAACTCCGATTTCAAATTCGGAGTTATATCCTCGAATGTAATACGTGGTTTGTTGTGTGAGGAACAAAACTCTTTAAAATGGTTGTATGCTGTCCGTGCAGATTTCAATGTGCTCTTCTGAAGTTTCACAGTTTGCACTACCAGGTATTTGTCCCATTCTTCAAAGAATGATGAGGTTTTCTTCTCAGTTGCCTTTAGGTGGTCAAGTAGGTAGCGGTTGTTGATTACAAGTCCTTCGGAAAGTGCTTTGAAGTAGATGTCGTTTACTTTTTGTTCAAGCAAATCAAGGTATCGGTTTACTTCTGTTGCCCTCTGAACAGTTGTTTTCAGGCGCTGCTTCTTTGTGTCCCAGTTCTTTTCAATGGTTTTAATACCGGTGGTTGTGCAGAGATACTTGCCATTGTAACTGAACCACATGATAACCGGTCTTTCTTTCTGTTTATCATTTGCCCATTTCTTTCGCATCTGTAAATAGAACCGAGCATATTTCTTTACCTCTGCCATTATTCATTGAAAATTTTTAACGCAATATGTAATCTGGAACGAACCTTAGCTGACAGGAAACTTCTGCTTTGCTTTACGGATGTTTAATGCTTCTTTTAGTTGTGCAACCGTCCATCGAGGCTTGCCTGATAGGTTGTATTCAGGTTCAGGTATTTTTCTGTTCTTTCTGTAATTGCTTATGGTCTTGTTGCTGACACCGAGATACTCCGCTGCCTGAGATATAGATAACCGGTCTGTGTCCTTGTATTCAGCCTCCTTTGAAGAAAAACTTCTGAATCCTTCCATTTCTTGTTGAAACACTTCACGAATCAATTCGCGTAGAACATTGATTTCGATAACAGCTACCTCCATTTTGTTGCTCATCTTCCTGCAATTTTATCTAACCATTATAGCAGATAGGAAAAGAAAGTCGCGTGTTTACTGGAAGAAAATGTGGCTCTTGGTGGGTCTGTTACAAAAATTGTAACTGGTGAGTCTGTGTAGCGGCCTGTGTTAGGTAGCTATATAAAATGCCAAAACCCTTGCTGAACAAGGGTTTTGTAACATTTAAAAGTGGTCCCTGCTGCACTACATGCAACAGAGGAAATTACCTACAATATTAAGAACATGTTTCTCAAGCAAAATCACTTAGTGTCTGTGTAATTGCCTGTGCACTTACAGACTAAAAAGTGCCGAAACCCTTGTCTGGCAAGCGTTTCGGCATACTTTATAGTGGTCCCACTTGGGCTTGAACCAAGGACCCCCTGATTATGAGTCAGGTGCTCTAACCAGCTGAGCTATAGGACCGGCAATTTTTATAATTGCGGTGCGAATCTAAATATTCACGGCTATTTTTGAAACGATATGCAACAATTCAAAAACCTGATCTTCGATATTGGCGATGTTTTAATTGACATTGATTACATAGTCACGATTGGCGAGTTCCAGAAACTTTCAGCGGTTGATTTCAGCGAGATAGTTTCTTACAACAAACAATACCACATTTTCGATTTGTTTGAAACCGGAAAAGTTACCGCTCAGCAATTCAGAGATGAGTTGAAACAATTTCTAAAGAAAGGAACTACCGATGAAGAGATAACCCGCGCCTGGAATTCGATTCTTATTCATTACCCCGAACCGAAAATTGCCTTGCTGAAAGAACTCAAAACGCGCTACAAAACTTTTGCGCTCAGCAACATCAACGAGATTCATGTGGAGAGTATTAACCAAGCAGCTAAGGCGCAATTCGGGGCAGGGAGTTTTGGCGATTTTTTCCATCGCGCTTACTACTCGAACGAAGTGGGCATGAGAAAACCCGAAAAAGAAATTTACGAGTGGGTGCTGCAGCAGGAAAATTTAAATGCCCGGGAAACGTTTTTTGTGGATGATAAAGCAGAGAACGTAGAAGCCGCCAAAACACTGGGTATTCATGCCTACCAATTAACCGACCGGAATAAACTAAAGGAACTGCTTGCTGAACTGAGAATAATATGAGGAAGAATTTATGACTATCCGTTTGTTTACCTAAACTCATACCAGGCGGCTTCAACCGAAGC
>CAZBPG010000188.1:0-2906 GCA_964493695.1 uncultured Chitinophaga sp.
GTGTTATGCCGAAGACAATTATTACTTTTTTTTGCCCCGTTTTTTGGAAATGGAGATTGATTTAAAACAGGCATAGGGCAAAAATATGTTTCAGAAAAATCTGTTTGCGTCTTTTGAAATTGATGAACAGTATCTTCCGGCAACCAACAGTGATGACGAGAAGTTTCGTGCTTTCCGGCAGGTTTTAATACAGCGCATTGACGAACTCATTCATCGCGATATGGAAAAATTGAAATGGATTCTATACCGCATTGATGTAAGTGAAAAGAAACTGAGCGAATCGTTGAAAAACTCAGAAGCCGATGCTGCCACTATAATTGCCGATATGATTATTCAAAGGCAAATTGAAAAGGCCGAGAGCCGCAAGAAGTTTGGAGAACAAGAAAATGATTGGAATTTTGACGTATGAGCAGAGCTAATAATCCTCAGTTAAAAAGCTGGGTAGAAGTAAAACCCGGCAGCGATTTCCCGATCCAGAACCTGCCTTTCGGAGTTTTTAAAACTAATGACAGAACTGCGCGCGCAGGAATCGCCATTGGTGAATACATTCTGGATTTAGCCGCAATTGCAGAATCAGGTCTTTTCAATTCTATATCGTTCGATAAAACTGTTTTCTCGAAATGTACGTTGAATGACTTTATCGCATTGGGCAAATCTGTTACCAATGAAGTTCGCGAAAGAGTTTCTGATTTATTAAATGCTGAAAACAGCGAACTACGCGATAATGCCGAACTGAAAGCAAAAGCGTTGGTAAAGCAAAGTGAAGCAGAAATGCTTAAGCCCGTCCACGTTCCCAACTACACCGATTTTTACTCCAGTAAAGAACATGCGACCAATGTAGGCATTATGTTCCGCGACCCGGCAAATGCGCTTCTTCCGAATTGGAAACATTTGCCGGTTGGTTATCACGGCCGCGCTTCGTCTATTGTAGTAAGCGGAACTCCTATTCATCGCCCGAAAGGACAAACGAAAGCAGATGATGCAACGGCTCCATCGTTTGGTCCAAGCAGGCTTTTAGATTTTGAATTGGAGATGGCTTTTATTACCGGCAGGTGTAACGAACTAGGAGAAAGCATTTCAACTGCAGAAGCCGAGGATTACATTTTCGGAATGGTATTGTTCAATGACTGGAGCGCGCGCGACATTCAAAAATGGGAATACGTTCCTCTTGGTCCTTTTCTTGCTAAAAATTTCGGCTCAACTATTTCTCCCTGGATTGTGACAATGGAAGCATTGGAACCTTTTCGTGTGGAATCTCCGAAGCAGGAACCGGAGGTCCTTCCTTACTTAAAATTTGAGGGCAAGAAAAATTTCGACATCAATTTAGAAGTGGAGATTATTCCTGAAAACGGAAAAGGCAAAACTGTTTCGCGTAGTAATTTCAAATACATGTATTGGAACATGGCGCAGCAATTGGCGCACCACACCGTAAACGGCTGCAACATTTGTGTGGGCGATTTGTATGCCAGCGGCACCATCAGCGGGCCTACACCCGATAGTTATGGCTCCATGCTTGAAATCAGCTGGCAGGGGAAAAAGCCCGTGCAAATGCCCGATGGAACAGAGCGCAAATTTATTCTGGATAACGATACAGTTGTAATGCGTGGTTGGTGTGAAAAGGACGGAGTGCGTATTGGCTTTGGCGAATGCTCAGGGAAAATTTTGTCTGCAATATGAAATACTACTTACTCTTTCTTCTCTTCCTCATCATGGCTGCCGGTGGTCGCACTATGTTCGAAATAGCCTACCATGGATTAGTAAAGGAGCACGGACTAACGCCCGATACCGAAACACAGCAACTTATCCTACTGGCAGTTTGGTACATAAGTACTATGATTGCTGATGTGCTGTTGCTTAACAACAAAGAAGTGCGCTATCGAAACGTGTTTATTGTATTGCTTACGTTTGGAATCTTAGCGCCTACCATTTACATGTTTTTAACACACTAATGATTTCCCTCATACAGAAAGAAGAATTGCTAACTTACATTCGTAGCGTGAAAAAAGCAGCAGTAGTATTTCTTACAACTTTGTTTTTTATCAGTAACACCGAGTTTCATGAGTTACTGAAGGTTCCCGTTTTAATTGCCCACTACCTGGAACATAAGAGTGAAACACCTGATTTGACATTAGCGCAATTCTTCTCTATTCATTACAACAGCAACAACACTAAAGATGAAGATTACGCCCGCGACTCGCAACTCCCTTTTAAAACAACCGAGCATTTGTCATCTTCTGTAACTGTGTTTTTATCTCACTTCACTGTTAAATTGCCGGTTCCATATCTAAACAACAACGTGGAACTTCCTTTCTACAGGGCATCTTTTGTTTCTTTCCAGCTTCTTTCCAATATCTGGCAGCCGCCCAGATTTTAAGTACGTAATTCTTTACTGTTCATCTGATATCCACTTTATCCGCAGAAGGTGTGTATCTGTGCTTTTTATCTGTGGTCAAAATAAAAACTCAATATCATGAATACAGCACACTGGCATTTAATACTTAACCACTTCCCCATTATAGGAACATTGGGAGGCATAATGGTTCTTTTTTACGGCTTAATCAGAAAAAGCAACGACACTAAAGTGTTGGGCGCACTGCTGATACTGGCCATGGCAATTATTTCAATAGTAGTAATGGAAACAGGCGAAGCCGCTGAAGAGTTGGTGGAAAAAATCCCCGGCATTAACGAAGCAGCTATGGAAGCGCATGAAGATGCTGCCAAAATCGCCAACGCTATACTGCTATTATCGGGAGCTTCAGCACTCATCAGTTTAGTGCTACATTTCTTTAAAAAGAATACAGTAACTATTGCTATGAGCACAACACTCTTGCTATCGTCTGTTGCGTTTGGTTTTATGGGCTACACCGGCTACCTCGGTGGTAAAATTCGCCATACCGAAATTACTA
>CAZBPG010000189.1:0-2864 GCA_964493695.1 uncultured Chitinophaga sp.
ATATGTACGGGCAAAGCACCACCGGTTTATCAATGGGTTGGGAAATTGACCACATCTATCCGAAAAGCAAAGGCGGGAGCGATGACCTCAGCAACCTGCAACCCCTGCAATGGGAAAACAACCGCAACAAAGCTGATAACTACCCTGCCTCGGCTTCCGATTGCAGTGTAACGGCAAGTGCCTTTAGTGATTTAACCAACCGGTACCTGTAAAAACATGGCAGCACAAGCTGAAAAGGAATATGCAAAAAACTAAAACAGTAAAAACAAGTAAGGCCGAAATAGTTCTACTTTTATGCTACATCAAAAACAAAATGTAACATGAAAAAACTACTATTAATTACCACCGGTATGCTTATGCTTTTTACTGTAAGTGTAAAAGCGCAGATTACTCTTGACACTATTATTACGCCAACTATCAGCATGGGTGATGATTTCTATCTAGCACAAATAAGTGCAACAGAAACCAAATATGTTCTTTTAAATACACTCAACAATACCTTCGGTTTATACAACATGGATTTTACACCATTTATGACAAATATATCGGTGCCCCAACCATTTGGGCAAGGCACTAATTCTTTTATGCAGGCCTTATATATAACCCGCTCATTATTCGATTGTGATTCAACTAACATTGAATATGCATACTATTCGCCAAAGGACATTGCCAAAGGGTTTCGTGTAATAAGAACAGACGGCACCGTTTTATTTTCCCTTGATACTGCTAACGGTCCTTATTGTATTGGCGATTGCTTAGGAATGACTGATGTAGTTGTGCCAATAAGAAATACTTCGGATGGTGCAAAATTGTATTTGCAGAAGCCACACCCTACCCAGCAAATTCGTCAAATTTATATCTACTCGCTTTGCGGAGAATTGCCAACCGATGTTTTTGATTTCACACAGTATAATCAGGCTTCGGTAAAAATATTTCCGAATCCTTCCTCTGGTCAGCTAACCTTTCAAATAAGATTGCTTGATAACCTACAAGATTATGAGTTGGCGGTTATAGATAATAACGGTGCAGTTGTAAAAAGAGAAAAGGTGAATTCTCAAAAAGTAGATTATGCCATTGACGTATCCAATTTTAGTAATGGCTCTTACTTCTATTCGCTCAGCGCAAGAAGTAAAAGTTACAAGTCAGGGAAATTTGTTTTATCAAAATAACAAACCAAATAATTTTTTAACTACTAAAACCTTCACCTATGAAAAATCAAATTGTTTTACTCATTGCCGTATTAATTTTTCTTCTTACAACCCCTGTTATTGGTCAAGTTACAAGGTTAAATAACCAATCAACGGCAGGTGCAGAATATGTTGGATGGGATGCCTCTGGCGGTACTACTTCAAAAACTGTAGACATCAAAAATTACTTCACAGGAAAATCTATAGACTTCTACACTAATTCCACTGGAAGTAATGGTAGTTCGGCTCAGAAAATGACAATCCTTGGAACAAACGGAAGCGATGATGGTTATGTTGGTATTGGGGTCACTACTCCAACCGAAATACTTCAAGTTGTGGATGGTAATATTGATGTAAATACTATCACTAATAGTTATATGATTAATAGTTCAAAAGTATTATGGCATGGAGCTGCCGGTGTAAATAGCAACACATTTGTAGGTGTGGGCTGTGGAAGTTCAATTGGGTCTTCTAATTTTTGTCATGATAATACGTTTATCGGAAAGAATGCGGGGTTATCTAACTTGGCAACTTCCTATAATACATTTGTTGGGTCAAGTGCTGGTGGCGCAAATGATTATGGAACACTTAATACGTTTATAGGTGCAGCCACTGGTCAGGATAACGAGGGCGGTAACTCAAATACTATGGTTGGTGCTGGTGCTGGAAACGACAACATCAATGGAGACCATAATGTTATGGTAGGAAACAATGCGGGCATACATAATAGCATTGGTAGCGTAGGTGGAAACGATAATGTCTTTGTTGGTTATTTAGCAGGCCCTGATAACACTGAAGGAGAAAGCAATGTATTTATTGGTGCTAATTCCGGGATAGGTAATTATACAGGTAATGGCAATGTTTTCATTGGCGAGAATACCGAAGCAACAGTTGATGGCCTTACAAATGCTACTGCCATTGGAGTAAACGCAACTGTATCGGAAGATAATAGTATAATTTTAGGCAATATAGCAGATGGTACAAGAGTGGGGATTGGAACAACAACACCTAACGCTAAATTAGATGTTCAAAATACTACTGAAGCAATAGGTATAAGAGGCGTTGCAGGCAGTACACCAATCAATTTTCCAAGTATTTCAGGCTCCGGCTTTTATCATGGTATCCTCGGGCAAGCCGAAAGTCCGGGTATAAATGTAGGGGGTGTGTTTGAGGCTAATGGCAATTCATTTCTTAATATAGGCTTGTATGCAAGTGCCACTAATGGTAATCCGTTAGTAATTAACCCCATTGCCCCTGCGGGGTATTTTAACGGGAACGTGTTTACGTCTGGTGATTTTTTCCCTAACGGTTCTGATAATAGGTTAAAAGATAGTATAGGCAATCTCAGTAATGCCTTATCAGTTATTGCACGCTTACAACCCAAACAGTTTGTATTTAAAACCGATAGCTTGCCTTATATGAACATGCCGACAGGAAGGCATTACGGTTTGATTGCACAACAAATTGATACAGTGTTACCTCAACTCGTGCGTGAATTTATCCAGCCGTCCGTATTTGATACTGGTGGTACTATGTTAATGGATACGTTTACCTTCAAAGCAGTTAACTACACTGGCTTAATACCATGGACCATCCGCGCCATCCGTGAACTCGACTCACTAAAAGTAGGCACCCTCAGCTCCGTTGGCGATAGCAACCGTGTAGTAAAATGGAGCG
>CAZBPG010000190.1:0-2832 GCA_964493695.1 uncultured Chitinophaga sp.
CTTCCTCTAAAACAAAAAGCCGCCTCAAATTGAGTTTTGAGACGGCTTCTTTTCTTTTATTGCTAACCTATCTTTATTACGCTTCTGCTTCAACAGTTTCTTCAACCACAGCCGGTGCAGATGCAATTTTGCTATCTACTTTAATAGTTACGTGGTTGCTTCTTTTACGAAGACGGTATGCACGACCTTGTGGTGCGGGCAAAAAACGCTTCAGCATGGTTCCTGCATTCACCTGAATTTCCTTTACTATCAGTTCGCTGTCTTCAGGTTTGCTGCCATCGTTTTTCTGCTCCCAGTTATTGATAGCGCTTTTGAGCAGTTTCTCTAACTTGGTAGAAGCCTCCTGCTTGCTGAACTTTAATATGGTAAGTGCCTCATACACTTTCTTGCCGCGTATAAGGTCTGCCACTAATCGCATTTTGCGGGTAGAGGTCGGATTATTTCTTAAATGTGCTACTGCTTCCATTTTATTGGTTTTATTATATCTTTCTTAAATTATTTATGCGCCTTTATTGTTACCGGCATGCGCTTTAAACTGGCGGGTTGGCGAAAACTCACCTAATTTGTGGCCCACCATGTTTTCGGTTACATACACAGGAATAAACTTATTTCCGTTGTGCACTGCAAATGTGTGACCTACCATTTCAGGAATAATAACTGAAGCACGGCTCCAGGTTTTTACAACTGTTTTCTTTCCGCCAGCATTCAGTTTAGCTACTTTCTTACCGAGCTTAAACTGAACGTAAGGACCTTTTTTTATTGAACGTGCCATTTCTTATGGTTTATATTTTTGTCTGATTATTATTTGCTTCTGCGTTGAACGATAAACTGAGAAGATGCTTTCTTCGGAGTTCTTGTTTTGTAACCCTTCGCCTTAATGTTTGTTCTTGAACGAGGGTGACCTCCTGATGCACGGCCTTCACCTCCTCCCATCGGGTGGTCAACAGGGTTCATGGCAACCGGTCTTGTTCTTGGGCGAACGCCTAACCAGCGTTTACGTCCTGCTTTACCGTAGCTTTGCAAGTTGTGGTCGCCATTCGATACTGAACCGATAGTAGCTACACAAGTCAACAAAATTTTGCGGGTTTCGCCTGAAGGTAATTTTACGATAGCGTATTTATCTTCACGAACAAGTAACTGTGCCGATGTTCCTGCACTGCGAACGATTGTTCCGCCTTTGCCCGGGTGTAATTCGATATTATGGATAATTGCTCCCAATGGAATTTCGGAAAGAGGAAGGGTGTTCCCTACTTCAGGTGCTACGTTCTTTCCGGCAACTACAGTTTGACCAACTTTTAAACCGGCAGGAGAAAGAATATATCTCTTCTCACCATCAGGATATTGAATCAAAGCGATGAATGCTGTACGGATTGGATCGTATTCTACAGTTGCTACTTTACCCGGAACATCTTTCTTATCGCGTTTGAAATCGATAACACGGTAACGTTGTTTGTGTCCACCGCCTGAGTAACGAATGGTCATACGACCTTTGCTGTTACGTCCTCCGCTCGATTTCATTGGAGCGAGAAGCGACTTCTCTGGTTTGTCAGTAGTAATTTCTTCGAAAGTTAGCAATTCGGTAAATCGCAAACTCGGGGTGGTCGGGCGGTATTTTTTAATTCCCATGATTATTCTTTTTTACTTCCTCTCTTTTTATTATCAGTGGTTGAGGGCTTCCACTTTAGTTAAAGAATATTATTTATTGTTTTATACGTTTCCGTAGAAGTCGATGACTTCGCCTTTCTTTAAAGTAACGTGTGCTTTTTTGAAAGAAGGTTTCATGCCGATTGCCATACCTTTTTTGGTTTGACGAATCTTCTTCTTCCCTACGTTCACCTGTGTATTAACTGAATCAACCTGCACATTATAAGTGGCTTCAATAGCCTTCTTAATTTCAAGTTTGTTAGCGTCTTTAGCTACACGAAAAGCATACTTACCGGCTTTCTCGCCACTCTTGGTAGATTTTTCGGTAATAATTGGTTTTACCAGAACTGTTGTTGCCATGATGTTTTCCTCCTCTTAATATTAATTGTTAGAGAAATTAGATTCAATAGATTTTACGGCTGCTTCGCTCAACACCAACTTCTTGCAGTTCATAATTTCAAAAATGTTCAGGCTTTTTGCCTCGCTTACCGAAACGGTAGGAATGTTACGTGCAGAAAGCAAAGTGTTCTTGTCAGCACCTTCCAATACGAACACGCTCTTTGTTCCTTTCAGATTCAGGTTGTTTAAAACGGCCGAAAAGTCTTTAGTTTTAGGAGTTGTTACATTGAAATCTTCAACAATAATCAGATTGCCGTCTTTTGCTTTGTAGGTAAGAGCACTGCGCTTAGCCAGGTCTTTTACCTTTTTGTTCACTTTTAATTCATAAAGGTGTGGCTTAGGACCGAAAGCACGGGCACCGCCCTTAACACCCGAAACTTTCATAGAACCTCTGCGGGCTCCTCCAGTTCCTTTCTGGCGGAACGCTTTTTTAGTGGTGCGGCTAACCTCCCACTTTTCTTTTGATTTATGTGTTCCCTGACGCTGCGCGGCAAGAAATGACTTAACTGAAAGATAAACGGCATGATCATTGGGTTCAATACCGAAAATCTCATCGTTCAGGTTGAGTTCTCTACCTGTTTCTTTACCGTCTTTGCTTAATACTTTAACCTTCATAATTCAAGTTTTTAATGGTGATTCTGCACACCCTCCCCATTTAGGGGACGCAAAAATATCTTTTTGGCACAGAGTTGCAAATGTTTGGGAGGAAATTTCTTGGAAGCCAATAGGTTTTATTGGCTTAATCCATAATTGATGTGCTGTGTTATATTTGGTTTATGCAAACACCCA
>CAZBPG010000191.1:0-2749 GCA_964493695.1 uncultured Chitinophaga sp.
CGCATCCTATTTGCGTTCCCTTTTTTATTTAGGTATGCAAACGGACAGTCATTAAAATTTTATAATGTGAATGTTTAATAGTGCCTTGAAAAACAGCAACAAAAACTTTTGCAGCCGATTTTCACTTCCTCTCGATTTTGTGGATACATCATTTCCCCTTTGAATTCGTAAAGTTTCTTCACTCCAATTACATTTGGAATTAATAAACGCACTCTAATCTCATTATAATTTGGAATGGGGTTTGCGTTCAACTCTGGATTTTGAGCAGAAGTTTTAAAAACATATTTATCATAACCTGTCTTTATCGCCAATGTTTTACCTTTAACTAATTTGAGAGTTTTTACGTCTTCAAAGTCGTTATGAGTTATACATACTTCGCATTCTACTTCAGTAATGGTTCTTAGTAAATTAAGGTTCCGGACTAGGACTCTAATCTTAAATTGCCCTCCCTCTATTTCATTAAATACACATAAGCAAATGCGGGGTCGAACAAAATATAAAACCAGGGCTACGATGGTTAAAGCTATTCCCAGTATAGTGCCCCAATCTGAGAATGAAAGTCCTTTGCAACCACATAAACAACAAGGCAAGCAATTTAAAATCTGCATCATACTTAATTTCTTCTGTTTATGTTCTATGGCAGTTGAGTTAACTCTCCTTTGTTATTAAACCACTTTAGGTTATAGCTATTGGGGCTGGTAATTCCATTTTCGCAACGTGGTTGGTAGAGGGCGGTCTTTTCTAATTTCATTGTCTTTTGATTTGCCAGATAAGCAACGGCAGGTCCGGTATTATCGGTATTTATCGCTGTTTTTGAAGCAAACACCAATTCAATAGCCGTAGAAACCTTACCACATTTACTGGTATATTCTATTTCTCTTTTAATACTGCAATGGGTATTATCCAACCATTCAACAGAGTTGACTCCATCGGTTTTGAAGTTTGTCTTTACTTTAAGTGCTTTATTTATTTTTTTAAGTTGTGCAGTTACTGCCTTATCAATCTCGTTATTGTTGCTAAAGCTAACTCCATTATGCATAAGTGAATCGGCATCTGATGCCCTTAGGTTAAGACTGAACAGAAAGGTAAGTAGAACTACATTGGCTAAAATTCTTTTCATTTTGTTTTGTTTTCTCGCCTACTCTATATCCCCTTTTCGGCTACCGGGGTTTATTTTTAAAAAACAGCCCTCTCGGTTTAACCGAGAGGGCTGTTCTCATTTTAACTCTTCTGCACCATCACCTCCAAATGCACCGTAGTGCCGCGCTTAACGGTTACTATTATGCTTTTGGTTACAATGCCGGGGCCTGTAAAATTTACATGATAAGTGCCGGGCTTCATGTTAGGGCCGTGGGCGTTGCCTTCAATATCGCTTACGGCTGTTTTGTTCGGCTCTACAATGTGCATGGTAATGCCCTGTGCATTGCCGCTGCCATCGGTGTAGGTAATGTGTGCATCGAGGCGGGTATGGTGCACGCCTACGGTATCTATTCTGCGCTCAATTTTATACTGCTCCACCATTTCGCGCTCGCTGTCGTAGTATTCGTTTACCAGCAGGTCATCTATTACCTCCAGGTCTGCATCAATGGAGTGTATAAACGCCTCAATAGCTTCTGTGCCCAGAATTTTGCTGCTTTCGGCATCACCGGGTGCCCCTATCACGGCCTCAAAAGCGGCAATGGCAGCGTCAAGGGCATCAATGTTAAGCTGGGTAATGTTATAAGCCCCCAGCGAGCCTAAGTTATCGTTCAGCTTTTTGCGAATGTTTTTCAAATCGCTCAGGGCTTCGTTATCGGCCTGTTGCGTAAAATCGTCCGTCCGCACATTAAAGTCGGCCTCCAGCTCGGTGTTGCCGGTAGTATGCGCCCAGGCGCGCCCCTTGCGGGCAAGTTTAACGGCCAGCGCAACGGCATCTTTCAGCTTTTTCTGCTTATCGGCCGTTACCCCCTTGGTGCTTTCGGCCTGTTTGCCCATGAACTTTTCAAGTTCATCGTCATTGTGAAAAAAGGCCGCTACGGCATCTACTAATGGTATAAACAATACCCAGATAGCACCGTTGTCGGTTAAGAACTTACGAACCTTGTCGTACATGTTCTTTTTGGCAATTTGTTTGTTTGTCATATAATATTGGTTTTGTTGACTAAGGCTGAAAAAGCAAGCATCAGCAGTGTAAAAGCCACCGCCATGTTTAAAAAGGCATCCGCCAGCATTAAAAAATGAACCACCACTTGTAAAAAGGAAACTATCAGCACCGCAAAAACAGCAGCGTACGTAAAAAAGCGACCGCCATGTGTAAAAAAGGAACTGTCAACTGTAAAAAAGCGACCGCCACGTGTAAAAAGGGAACTGCCATCTGTAAAAAGGCAACAGTCAGCAGTAAAAAGGGAACTGCCACGCGTAAAAAAGGGAAAGTCAGCAGTAAAAAAGCTAAAAACAGCGTTTAAGGTATGGTAACAAGGCAGCAAAAAAGCAACCTCTGCCGGTGAAGAATACAGGCGGGTTTTACCCCCCCCCCAATTTTAACAGATTACCAGTCATTTTTTGTTTTGCCTGCCAGAGTGTGTTGCGGTGGCGGGTGTGTCTGCTACAAGTGTAAGAAGAAAAAGGAAAGGAAAGAATTTTTTTGGAAGAAAAAATTCCTCACCCTGCTCCGCTGCGCGGAGCTTCCCTCTCCACGCCTCATCCGTCCTTCGGACGTGGCTGTCTCAAAACTGAGCAGCGCTTTTTAGTTTGTACACCCCCTGTTTAC
>CAZBPG010000192.1:0-2744 GCA_964493695.1 uncultured Chitinophaga sp.
CAACGCGGACTAAAGCAATACAAATGAAAGAACTCTTTGCAATAGTAAATGAAATGGGAATAAGGCATCCAAGTGTCATTGAGAAATTAAACACATTACTATCGACTAAAGAATTTGACAACGACGTTAATTTAATAAGGCTCAAATCACAAATTGAAACCCTATGACCAATGCACTACAGCTAACAGCAAAGGTTTCGTTGCGTCCGTAGGACGAACAATGAAACCTCGGTTGCACGGAACCACTTGTGTGTAAGGTAATATTTCATTATGGGGAAAGCGTTTTATTAATTAAAACACTTTTGTTTTTTGGGGAGGCCGGTACGGTGCAAAATAGTTAGTTTCACTTCTTTTTTTTGAAGATTATTTACTTTTTTTTTATTCAAACACCTATCGTTTCTGATATTTTTACGAAAAGGTCAATGCGCTTCCATATCGCTTTTTGGCAATAAAAAATTAATTTGTTTTTACTAGTTGTAAATAGATTTTGCTAATTACTTTCCAATGGTTGGGTGGCCCTCGTTGGTCAAAATTCAATATTTTCGTCATCGTTTCTTTCTTGCAACATTGGCATTGCAATGGGTTAAAGTGTATTGCTCTTGTTGTTGCCGATTTCGGTTTTTTTGTTGGCAACTGTTTTCGTATTGCTGCTATCGCTTTTGTTTTAGATGTGCTACTTAGGATTCCGTAATGCCTGATGCGAACAAATGCTTTTGGTAGAATATGTAAACTAAACCTACGTACAAATTCCATTGAATTGAGCGTGAGTTGTTTTTTTATTCCTTGGGCTTTATAATCCTTGTAATTGAATGTAACCGTGTTATTGAGTTTATCTATCATTGAAATGCGATGATTGCTTATGGCTACTTTGTGAGTATATCTGCCCAAATATTCTACAACACTATTTACACCACTAAATGGTTTTTTTGCATACACTACCCAGTGCTTTTTAAAACAAGTTTCCGTTACTTTTTTCGGCAATACAATTGGTTTATCTGTTTTTAAATTGTGATTAGCAATATGTTTACGTAAGTGATGAATGTATTTTGCCCGATACACTACACTTAATGCTTTAACCGGAAAAAGGTAATTTCCTTTTGTTTTACTATGTTTCCATTGTCCATTCTTTTTTAACCCACCTGCGGGTATAATGCAATGCAAATGTGGATGAAGCGTAAGTTGTTGCCCCCATGTATGCAAGATACTTATCATGCCTGTGGTGGCTCCAAGATGTTTTTCATCATTGGAAAATGTATTAATCGTATCCCATGAAGCATCAAACAAACTGGCATACATTATACGCGGGTACTGCATACATAAGGCATTGAGTTCGTTTGGTAAGGTAAACACCACATGAAAATAAGCAACGGGCAAGAGTTCTTTTTCTCTTGCCCGAATCCATTCTTCTCGTTCATTGCCCTGGCATTTGGGGCAATGCCTGTTACGGCAACTGTTATAACTTATACGCAAATTACCACAATTGGTACAGCCATCAATATGACCGCCCAATGCGGATGTTCGACATTGGTTAAGTGCCGACAAGGTTCTTAGTTGCCAGGTGTTAAGCGATCTATTTTTTACACTTTGCTCTATAGAATTCCACTGCCCCCGTAATACGTGTGCAAGTTCATACTTGGCGTGCATGAACTTAGCTTACCTTATACAAATTATCTAAGGGACAAAACGGTGCTTTCTTTCCAACTTTTGCAATGTGTAAATAAACCATGGTGGTTTCTATATGTGCATGTCCCAAAAGTTCTTTTATGCTTACTATATCCAATCCATCTTCTAAAAGATGCGTAGCATAGGTATGGCGAAGTGTATGTGTGTTTACTTCTTTGCGTATCCCTGCTTTTTGACACAGTGATTTAATTACCCATTGTACTCCTCTTTGTGAGTAGCGACTATCATAATCACTTCCTGTAAAAAGATAATCGGTGGCTCCGGTGCTTTCAATATGTTGTTGAATGCCTCTGATTAAAAGTTTTCCAAGTGGTACATAACGATCTTTATTCCCTTTCGTTTTCCGAACCAGTAACATAGCCCTACTTAAATCGATATCTCTTAAACGTATTGCTCTTACTTCTCCACAGCGCAATCCACAACCGTATAGCAATCCAACTAGTAGTTTATGTTTTAAATATTCGGCCTGTTTTATCATTAATTTTACTTCTTCGCGTCCTAATACAATTGGCAGTTTTTTGTCGTTTTTAATGCTTGGTAATTGAATACGTTTATCATTCAACCCCTCTAAACGAAAAAGATACCGTAAACTATAAACAGTATGTTTAAAATACGAAGCACTAGGATTTCCTTTTAAAATCAATCCCTCTAAATAATCTTCGATTTGATCATCGGCTAATACCGTGGGTAAACAATTATAATGAAGAGCGATTTGTGCAAGATGCCGGGCATAATTGGTTTTGGTGCTCTCGCTTCTTCGTTGGGTATGCATCCTGCGTTCAAGCCTACGATACATTTCAGCAAAGCCTTCTACTTCTGTACATGCTTTGCTCAGCAATGTTATTACATCACTGTTTTGTGGTATGTTTTTATTTTCCATTCAGAAAATTAATCATATAGCTTTTATTTCCCTCTGTTTGGCTCCACGCGATAGCGTGGTTTAGTGCAACAGCGCATAAACGCTAAAAGCGGGTTGTGCAAGCTGCAATTTGGAAATATGGTTGCTGCCATTTGTTTTTAATTTACCACCCTCCGGGTGGTATCCTTTAAGGTATGTCAGCG
>CAZBPG010000193.1:0-2683 GCA_964493695.1 uncultured Chitinophaga sp.
GGGCTTCTTCGTTTATTTGAAAGAACTATATTCACCATTCAGGGCGCACACATCGGGTTAAATGAAATGGCGCGTGAAGTCATAAGCGTTATGTTTCTCTTTCTTATTTTAGTTTAGTTTTCGGTGGACAAGTAGTGCTTCTTAAACCCGCACTCCGCAAACCCCCAAAACGTTAGCGGAAGCCAAAACCATCAATACAGGTTTGTGTAGAGTAGTCGCGAATACAAAATACAAATGAAAGGCGCACCGGGTTAGCGGTAGAAGCGGAAATCCTTTTTATTACCACCCCACCACGCAAATGACAACCCAGCCCCTCCTAAAACAGGAGGGGAATTTTAAATGCAAATACAAATACAAGATTACTCATGACTCGTATATCTTTATTAAAACGGAATTCGTGAATCCCGCTTCGCTCCATTTCTTCACTTCGCAAAGCCTTCGTTCGGAATGACAAAGTGTGCGAGTTTTGTCATGCCGAGGAACGAGGCATCTTGTATTGGCTGTTTGGGTTAAGGATGGAGCGGAAATCTTTTTATTACCACCCCACCACGCAAATGACAACCCAACCCCTCCTAAAACAGGAGGGGAATTTTAAATGCAAATACAAATACAAGATTACTCATGACTCGTATATCTTTATTAAAACGGAATTCGTGAATTCCGCTTCGCTCCATTTCCTCACTCCGCAGAGCCTTTGTTCAGAATGACAAAGCGTGCGTTTTGTCATGCCGAGGAACGAGGCATCTTGTATTGGCTGTTTGGGTTAGCGATAGTAGTGGAAAGCCCGCAGCCCGCTTTGGGGCGAGGACTTGTAACGGATAGCGCGCCCGCGAGGCTTTGGGAGCGGGAACCCCCTGCCTCAGTTTTTGCTATACATTAAACAGAAAGTGCATAATGTCGCCATCCTGCACCACGTATTCTTTGCCTTCGCTGCGCAGTTTACCGGCATCGCGGCAGGCGGCTTCGCTTTTGTATTGCACAAAATCGTTGTAGCTCATTACCTGTGCGCGGATAAACCCTTTTTCGAAATCGGTATGGATAACACCGGCAGCCTGTGGCCCTTTGTCGCCTTTGTGGATGGTCCAGGCGCGCACTTCTTTAACACCGGCTGTAAAATAAGTTTGCAGGTTAAGCAGATGATAGGCTGCGCGAATGAGGCGGTTCAATCCGCTTTCGGTTAGGCCTAAATCGGCCAGAAAAGAATCGCGGTCGGCAGGGTCGTCAAGCACGGCAATTTCCGATTCGATGGCGGCAGAAATAATAACCACTTCTGCGTTTTCGCCAGCCACTGCTTTGCGCACTTCTTCCACATATTTGTTTCCGTTTACCACACTTGCCTCATCTACATTGCAGCAATAGATAACCGGCTTACCGGTGAGGAGCTGAAGGTCTTCCACGTATTTTTTGTCTTCGGCACTCATGGCAAGTGTTCGCGCGCTTTGCCCGCTTTCCAGATGTTTTTTATAAGCTTCCAAAACATCCACACAACGCTGCGCATCTTTATCACCGGTCTTGGCAGCGCGCCTGTTTTTTTCCAGTTTCTTATCTACGCTTTCTAAATCTTTTAACTGCAGCTCGGTGTCGATAATTTCTTTATCGCTTACGGGGTTAATTTTTCCGTCAACGTGAATAATGTTGTCGTTATCGAAACAGCGCACCACATGGATAATGGCATCTACGGTGCGGATGTTGCCGAGGAACTGGTTGCCCAGACCTTCGCCTTTGCTGGCGCCTTTTACCAAACCGGCAATGTCTACAAACTCGATAACCGTAGGCACTACCCGCTCGGGTTTCACCAAACCTTCGAGCACGTTCAGGCGTGGGTCCGGAACGGTTACCACCCCTACGTTAGGGTCGATAGTGCAGAAAGGGAAGTTAGCCGCCTGTGCCTTGGCACTCGAAAGCGCATTAAACAAAGTTGACTTACCTACATTCGGAAGACCGACAATACCGCATTGGAGACCCATGTTCTTGTTTTTGAGAGCGCGAATATATAAAACAGTGGCAGTAGCAGGGGCAGTAAGCAGAAGTTAAAAGCGGAGAGCTTTCTTTAGTCTTTCTAAATCGGTGGCGAGGAGAATTGCGAGTAAAAGAAAGGGAGCGGCTATTACGCGGTAGTGAACAATGGCGCCCATTACCGGAACGGTAATGCCTATGATGAGGTAATTGCAAAGAGCAAAAAGTAAAAAGCAAAGCGCCAGCAGCAGCCGGTCACCGGTTGGTTTTTTAAACCAGCGCAAGGGAATTATACAAAGAAGCAGAAAGAATAAATTCTCCAGCGCAAATACTTTTTGAAAGACTTTTCCGCCATCCCATATAAAAGGACGAAGCACAGCGTTGACAAATGCTTCGGGAAGAAGCTTTACAAGATTGGCAGCGGTTGGTTCAAGAATATCCGTGTCGAAAGAACTTCCGGCATTTTCGAGTAAAGCGAGTTCAACAAACTCGTTGCGCTTTTCAATGAGCAAATATGAAACCCGGTTACCGAAAAAGTAACTGCCCACTAAAAGGAGGAGGGACAACACTATGAGCCTTGAAGAAACAGGAACAGGAAATTTCTTTACCGGCAACAACAAACTACACAACAACAGCACACCGGCTACCTGAATTTTCACCAGCAGAAGAAGCAATAAAGCAATCACGATTAACACGACCCTGCTTAAAACCGAAGCTGAACCGTTAA
>CAZBPG010000194.1:0-2641 GCA_964493695.1 uncultured Chitinophaga sp.
TGGATATACCGGTTAAACTGACCACCCTTTTCCGGAGCAAATTGACCACCCTTTCATCTGGCGAAAAAGTGTTCAGATTGTCTGGCGAAGTATAGCTGTTCATTTCTGATTTGTTATTCAAAAATATATAATTATTTCAGTTTACCATTGGTTTCTTTTTTCTCATTGATTCACCAAACAGTTCTATGCGGTGCGCTCCGTGAACAATGCGATCAAGAACAGCATCTGCTATGGTTGTTTCACCGATGACCTCATGCCACATATTTACCGGTACCTGGGCTGTTATAATCAGGGATGCTTTGGCATGACGATCCTCGATGATTTCCATTAACGCTGAACGGTTATGCCCGTCTAAGGGTTGTATTCCAAAGTCGTCAATAATGATGAGGTGTTGCTTTTCGATCCGGCTTATTTCTTTTGCGTAGGTACCGTCTCCTTTGGCCATTTTAAGCTGTGAGAAGAGTTTTGATGCATTAAAATACATGGTCTTGTATCCAAGCAAACAGGCCTGATGTCCGATGGCTGAGGCGATAAAGGATTTACCAATACCGGTACTTCCGGTAATGAGTATGTTTTCGTTACGGCTAATAAAATCACATTCGGCTAACCGCAGGATTTGGTTACGGTCAACAGAACGATCCTGATCATAAATAATTTGTTCAATGGCTGCTTTGTACCGGAAGCGTGCATTACTGATGTGCCTTTCTATGCTTCTGTTGTGCCGGTCGTCCCACTCTGATTCTATCAACAGGGATACCATTTGGTCAGCTGTAAATTGTTCGGCTTTTCCTGCCTCTAAACTCATTTTAAAGGCTCTGGCCATTCCGTAAAATTTCATTTTACGCATTTTTTCTAATGTGTCTGTGTTCATTTTTTTTATTGTTTAAGGGTGATTAATTGTAGTACTGTTTTCCCCGGATATTATCATGTTCGGGCATTAGTGGAAGTGCTTCGTTGGGGTCGGGATGATCGAGTCCGCGCTTTAGGATGGACTCAATGGCCTTGTAAGAGTATTTGTCATATTCCATTCCGCGCCTGCAGGCATTAATCAGGCGGGTGTAACCGTATCGTTTGCCCATGGATAAGATGCCTACACAGGATTTGTACGCTTGTTCTACATGCTGCTTGTTGTGGAGAACAACATAAATGTATTGTTTTACCACCTCATCTATTGACTCAGCCCAGGAGAGGAACTTCTCCGGTGTCCAGTCGCTGACAAAGCGATGTGTAGATGGGAGGTGATCCTTTTCCGTTGTGTAGTTGTAAGGGCTTTTAAGTCTTTTATGGCAGGCAATTCGCTGGTAATGGTAATACACTTCAACTTGCGTAGCGGTATAAAGTAATTTAACTTTTTTACCAATGTATTGATGCGGTACGCTGTAGTAATGTTTGTCGGGACTAAGACAGATATGACTATTCTTCATTACCGTTGCAAAGAGCTGTTGTTTGTGTTCATATCGCAATAGTGGCAATGCATGGAGCGAAGGGCGTTCTATTTCTTCGAACTGTGTTCTTCTGCTGTAGTGCCGGCCTTTTAGCAACTTGTTATTATGTTCTTCCAGACTCTCCCATATGGCCCTGTTAAGCTCTTCAAGGGTATGGAATATGCCTGCACGAAGTTTTGCATAAATACGGGTATAAATGATTTTAACGGCTCCTTCCACCAGAGATTTATCTCTTGGTTTATATGCTCTTGTTGGCAGTACCGTTATGCTGTAATGGTCTGCAAAAGCTGCGAAGTCTTCATTGATTACCGGCTCGTATTTACTTGATTTGGTAACGGCTGATTTAAGATTGTCTGTTACCAAAGCGTTAGGAACTCCCCCGATATAATGTAAAGCGCGCTCGCAGCTTTCAATCAGGTCTTCTTTTTGCTGACTGTAAGTGGCCTCTACGTACGTAAGCTGGCTACATCCAAGTATGGATACAAAAACCTCTACCGCCTTTAGTTCTCCGGTTTGTGCATCTACAATGTGTAGCTTTTCTCCCGCATAATCAACATAAAGTTTATCTCCTGCTTTATGATCCATATGCATTACGGGATTAACCTGTTGCTTCCACAGTTTGTAATAAAAACCGAACTGGCTTGATTTTAATCCATCGGGATATCGCGAGCGGTATTGTTCCCACATCATTTGCAGCGTGATACCCTTTCTGCGGAGTTGTTTATCGATATCCGGGAACAACTCAAATAGCGTTAGTGCTTTATCGCTTAGCCTGTGCCGGTGTGGTTTAAATTGAGTGAAAAGTTCTTCCAGGTCATGGTCCGAGAGCTCTTCAATCTCAATGATGTTCAGATTTAAAAGCTTGTAATCACGAATGTACTTTTTGAGCGTATTGCGCGATACGCCTGTCAGCCGATAGATGGCAAGGTTACTATTGCCCTGACTGTACAACCTTAGTATTTGTCTTATTTTACTCATGCTTATTGATTTATTTGCCATATGGAGTTGATTGGATTTAATCCGCAAAAACTCCATTTCTGGTTACTAAATCAGCATGAACTTGCTATACAACAGGGGTGGTCAGTTTACTCCGGTTTACCCTGGTCAATTTCGTCCGGTTTTGGGTGGTCAATTTCAACCGGGGTAAGTGGTCAGTTTGTTCCGGCATACCCTGGTCAGTTTCACCGGAATCTCCA
>CAZBPG010000195.1:0-2613 GCA_964493695.1 uncultured Chitinophaga sp.
GCTTTACACTTGCCTGTTTGGTTTGGCACAAGAAGCTTTGCTCATTTGCCTTGCTGCGTTCTTGCGATAGTTGGCGAACCGCGGTTTAATCGTAAATCTCTCTCCGGTGACCAAGAGCAATTACATCTACCACCAATTCCTTATCATAAACATCGTAGATAATGCGGTAATCGCCTTTTCGAATACGATAGCCGTTTCTTCCTTTTAGTTTTTTACAGCCGTGCGGCCGGGGATTCTGAGCTAAGCCCTTGATTGCCTCCAGAACAGGCCTTGCTGCGGTATTGGTAAGTTTATCTAATTGCTTTTGCGCTGTTTTGGAGAGCAGAACTTTATACAGCGGCATGTTTTTTTGCTTTGCGGTGTTTCAGGTATTGCTCTAACGGTATCCGTGTTTCGTTTTTTGCTTTTACAGCATCGTATTGCCGAATATCATCTAACTCCTCTTTGGCATCGAGCAGTTTTTGATAATGGTTAAGCGAAAGTATAACTGATATTTTTTTGCCTTTTACGTTGGTAATGTAGGTGGCCTTTGTTGTTTGTTTCATGCATCAAATATAATTCTTCCGTTGCAGTAAATAAAACAGCCCTGCCGGTTACCGGCAGGGCTGTTTGCCCCCTTTACCTTGCTACGCCAAAGCGCTTCGTCTCGGCTGAGCCGAGACGAGAGGGATTTAGGGGTTTTACATTTTAACCCACCTGCGCATAACTGTATTTAAGTCCCCTTTAGGGGATTTAGGGGTTGTTTTAATCTCTGCTATATAAACCCCCTTAGCAAGTTGGCTTATATCTATGCTCTTGCTTTGCGGTTGTTTGGTTTGGCTTACCAAGCTACCGGTGGTATTGTAAATATTTACCTCGCTTACCGGTGTGCCGTTGGTTTCTATAAATAGTTGGCTGGTGGCGGGGTTAGGGTAAATGGTAAAAGTTGTAGTGGCCGGTTCATTCACAATATCTGTAATGACCGTTTGATTAATAGTGTACGTTGAATCTACATCTATTAAATCGTTACAAAGCATAGTATCACTATGAAGTAAAAATTCTGTGTAATTAGACAATACGGTTTTTACCGGGTTAACGGCATCTGCTTTTTGTACTGAGGCCAAATTCTCTTCTTGTGTTGGTACGTTTTTGATAGTTACACTATTAACTGCCAAGTTATAACAACCGAAAACACCATTTGCATTTCCTTTTGCAAGAAACGGACGGGCGTCACTTATGCCAAATAGTATATCAGCGCTAGGCAAGCCCCACCTTCCGGTGGCATAAATGTTATCGTCTAATTTGATGACATTGCCCGAAGTATTATTGTAGACCGGGTGTCCAAGTTGCGACCGGTACTTTACATTGCCGTTTGTGTCAATACCAAAAATATAGTCTTTATTATTCGCATTCATGTAGATTGAAAACTCATGGTCTGATATAGCTGATGCATCGCTTATGTAACCGTTTGCAGCAACTATTTTTTTAGCCCATACGGTATTGCCATTTGAATTCAACTTCATATAAAATATATCAGTTCCATTAATGCCGCCTATTACATAGTAATTACCGTTTACCTCTAAAATTTTAGTCATAGTTCCAGACATAGAATCTACCCTGATGTTTTGCTCCCATACTTTTGTTCCTCCTAAATTTAATTTGATAACCCGCGCAAACTGATAGCCATTATTGGAAGAAAAACCGCTTAGCACTAAAAAGTTGTCATGCGTTACAATACCATCTGTAAACCTCGGTACAGTAGTGGGGTGTGTGGCAAAAGTATCGTAAAACGCATAGCCCCAGCTTAAAGATAAATCGGGGTTTATTTTTGCTACGTATGCCGCATTATCGTAGTAAGGTGAGCCTATATACCGGCTACCTATAAGATAAATATTTGTGCCATCCGATTTAATACAGGGAAAACTCTGCTCAAGTTTTTTACCTATTACTTGTTGACCTTCTGGTGCAAATTTTGTAAGGTAAAAGACAGGGTTACCCCCATCCTGCCCATGTGTTTCAGCATATGCTGTATCGTTGGCAGTAACACAAAAATCTATGAACCCCTGGAAATTAGCAACACCATAGTAAAAGTATTTTGTCCATAATATATTTCCGCTGGTATCAAATAGCACATAGCTTGTGGCGTTGCTTGCCGGACCGGCAGTGTCAACATATGCATAACCCATCACCGCCAATTTCTTGTCGGAACGGGGCAACACTTTAACGTTAAGTGATGCCGCTGGTTGGTAGGAGTCTAAAAACATATGCAAAAATGATTGCGTAGTTTGAGCGAAAGCTAAACTGAACGCGAGAATAAAAAGCGAGAGAAGGGTAAATACTTTTTTCATGTGGTTGAGTTGGTTTATGGTTTTAAATAGTGTTGTTACGTTTTTAAATCTTCACCCACCTGCGCTTTACAGTTGCCTCTTTGGTTTTTACCTCGGCTATATAAACTCCATTACCCAGCTGGCTTATATCTATGCTCTTGCTTTGCGGTTGTTTGGTTTGGCTTACCAAGCTACCGGTGGTGTTGTAAATATTTATTTCGGTTACCGGTATGCCGTTTGTTCCTATAAATAATTGGCTGCGGCATGGGCGGGCTGATTGCTTTGCTGGAAAGTAAAAACCTGAAAG
>CAZBPG010000196.1:0-2547 GCA_964493695.1 uncultured Chitinophaga sp.
CAAACCACCTGCGGCTGCACCGTGCCCGACTGGCCCCGCACCCCCGTAAAGCCCGGTGAAACCGGAGAAATTGCCGTGCAGTTCGACAGTAAAGATAAAAGAGGCGAAGTGGACAAAACCATCACCGTTACAGCTAACACACAACCGGCTGCCACCACGCTTATTATTAAATCAACGGTTGTTCCGAAAGATAAATAGCGAGTGGTGAATAGCAAGAGGTTAGTGGTAAATACAAAAATACAATGAGCAGAGTGCTGGCTTTCGATTTCGGATTAAGAAGAATTGGTGTTGCGGTAACAGACCCGCTGCAGATAATTGCCAATACGCTGGAGACTATTCCCAACAATGAAGTTTTTTCTTTCATAAAAAAGTATTGCTCCGAAGAAGATGTAGAAGCTTTTGTAGTGGGTTATCCGTTTACCCACGGGCATTCGGAAAATGAAATCATCCCCCACATCGAAAAATTTATTGCCGAGCTGAACAAATTGTATCCCGACAAAAAAGTGCACAAGGTTGACGAGAGTTTTACTTCGCGCATGGCGCAGCAAACCCTGCTGATGAGCGGAGTGAACAAAAAAGAAAGAAGAAAGAAAGGAAACATTGATGCTATCTCCGCCAATATTATTTTGCAATCGTATCTGGAGATGAAGAAATAAATTTCAAATTCGCAATTCAAAATTCAAAAATGGTTTTACCAATTGTAGCTTATGGCGACCCGGTGCTGCGGAAAGTGGGCGTTGAGATTTCGAAAGATTATCCCGACCTCGCTAAACTGATTGACGATATGTTTGAAACCATGGAGAAAAGCAAAGGTGTTGGTTTGGCTGCCCCGCAAATTAACCGCGCTATCCGGTTGTTTGTTATTGACTCTACCCGCATGTTCGATGAAGAAGATGAAAAGAAAGACGGCATACGCGAAGTTTTTATCAATGCCAGAATGATTAAGGAAACCGGTGACGACTGGCCGTATGAAGAAGGCTGTTTAAGCATTCCCAACATCCGCGAAGATGTTTACCGCAACGATACTATCCGCATCCAATACTTCGACCGAGACTTTAAAAAACACGAAAAAGAATTTAAAGGTCTAACCGCCCGTGTTATTCAGCACGAGTACGACCACATTGAAGGCAAACTTTTTATCGACCATCTTAAACCGCTCAAAAGAAGTTTACTGAAAGGAAGACTCGAAAAAATTTCGAAAGGAATAGTAGATGTGAGTTACAAAATGAAGTTTCCGAAGAAGTAAAAACCCCTAAATCCCCTAAAGGGGACTTAAATGCGACCATACTTTACGCTTAGTATTTTATTGCTTGGTTTATTTTTTACGTCTTATTCCAATCCTGATTCAACTTCCGTTAAAGCAGAAGTAGTTACTTCTGTTCCTTCCCCTTTTCTTAATCTCCGCATCAGCAACGATTCCATTTCAAAGAACGATATACTGAACGAAGAGATTATAGATATGGTGAAAGTGAGGGAGCGCGATGAAAAAGTTCCCACCCGGTACACCACACACCAAGGAGGAACTTTTGGCTGGTTTATCCGCATGATTGGTTTTTGGTGGCAGGCCGTTGACCGGCACCGGTATAAGTTTGTGGGTACGAACAAGAACAATCTTTCCATGCCCGGTGAAAAGGATGAACTGACCGAGCACGATGTAAACTTCAACATCATCCCTCATCTTCCGCAATACCTTAATCTTTCTTACCGCGGTAGAACAGAGCAGATGAAACGCAAGCACAATTTTAAAAGGGCAAAAGCGCGCAAAAGAGATATCAGCAGTCCTCCTTTTATTCCGCCCACCTTAGAAACTGCCGAAGTGTATGACCTGCATTGCGAGTTAACTCCGCCAAAGAAAATGCGCGACTCGGTGAACCTGTTGTTTTATCCGTGCATGAGCGGAAACAATTTAGATGTGCATCCCAATTTCTTAGATGCCAAACCAACCGTTGGTTTGTATGGTGTTTTTGTGTTGGATTGTAATCACGCCTGCCACCCCGAAATTCACCCTTACGAATGGTTGTGGTGGTTGCGTGTAACAGAAAATGAAAAACGAAACAACAACTTTAACAAGGAATGGATGATTGGTTTTTTTAGAGAAAGCAGTAACCGGTTTATCCTCTGGAGCCAGCGGCCAAGGGTGGGAACTATTTCTGTTCCGTTTATTTTTAAAACATCTGAAACTAAAAGCTACCTGAAACTGAATCATCTGGCCACCGGGAAATTTCTGCAGTACGGAATTAAGCGCATAAAAGACATACCGGTGAACACTTCTGAATTTAACTTCCGCGATACCACCGTAAATATTCCATTGGGCAACAACAAAACATTCCCGCTCCAAATCCGCACCGACCGGATAATTAAAACTCCTGCCCTTCGCTGGTGGCTGAGCGATGTACAAACCGATGCCGACAACAAATGGGTGTGGGGTTATTTTAATATGGTGGTGAGTGTAAAAGACGGTTACACCGCCAGATTGGAAAGTGTTACGGTAGAATAGACTTCTTCGGATAATAGTACACACCCCTTAATCTGGTAGATAAAGGGGTT
>CAZBPG010000197.1:0-2538 GCA_964493695.1 uncultured Chitinophaga sp.
TTGTTTGACCTTAAAGGATCCATTATTTTTAAAGAACAAATTTCACTTACCTCAGGAATAAATTCTGTCCGCCTGCCAGTTAACCTTGCCAAAGGATTGTATTATTTCCAGATTATTGATCAAAACCAAAATAGTCAGGGTAAAAAGTTTCTTGTCAACTAATCCTCTTCAAAAAAAATGAAGAGGCTGTCTCAAAACAATAAATTGAGGCAGCCTTTTTTTATATACTGCTTTATAGAGGCAGATGATTAAAAAGAAATCAAGTTTTATTTTTATTCCTGAAGGACGTTATGGTGCATTAGGAGATGTTTTTAATGATTATGACATCCTTTTTTTGATTTTTTTCAGTTCAAGAGTGCTTTTTGTTTGAGATTAAATCCGATCAGGCACAATCCGGCCTCTATCTCTACTTTAGGAATAGATCGCAGCATGAACCGTTTAAAATTTTTGTTTTGCTTGAGGCAAGCAAACACAGGCTCTATGGTGTAGCATCTTTTTTTTCGATGGGCGATGCCTTGTTCACTTTTCAAATTTTCATTGGCTTTATTTTTCAGTTGGATCAGTTGCTGATTGACTTCGATTGTTCTGTTGTTTTTTGATTGATGACATACGCTTCTTAACGGGCATCCGTTGCAGTTTTGCGTCTGGTATTTTTTTACCTGTTGTGTATATCCATTTTCGGTTGTGCGTGTTGAAGTACTGATGTATTGCATGCGTTGACCCATTGGGCAGTAGTAGCAATCTTGCTCCTTATTGTAATAAAGTTCATCACTCTTAAATCCTTTCTTATAGGTGGCTTTGCGCTTTTGTTCTTTATCAAAGGTGTTGTATTTAACATAGCCCTCAATGCTGTTGTTTTGCAGGAACTGATAGTTTTCGTGCGACCCGTATCCGGCATCTGCTGTGATGCTCTTTGGATAACTACCGTAAAGTTGTTGATATTGATTGATGTGCGGAATGAGAGTAGTGGTGTCGGTTGGTTTTTGATGCAAGCTGTAGTTCACACAAAATATTTTTTTACCGGGACATGAACTGGCTTGTAAATTATATCCGGCTTTAAGTTGTCCGTTACGCATGTGGTCTTCCTTCATACGCATAAAAGTTGCATCCGGATCGGTTTTGCTGTAACTGTTTCGATTACCCAGTATGGCCTCTTGTTGCTCATACTTTTCCATGCGCTTTACAAAATCGGTTTTTGCTTTTTTGATTTGGTCAAGAGTTTTTTTTTCAACCTGTTTGTTTTTCAATGCCTCATCAATCTGCGCTGCCACAGCTTTTACTTTTGCTGCATCGATGTTCTTAAAATCAATCGGTTCGGTATCTTTTAATTCTTCTACGGCAACTTGCTGGCTGTAGTTCCACAACGCTTCTAACTGTTTTGCTATTTTTTCCTTTTGCGTTTTGATGGCTTTGCCCCACACAAAGGTGTATTTGTTGGCATTGGCTTCTATCTTGGTGCCATCGGTATAAACTTCTTCTATACTAACCAGTTCTTCCTTTACCAACAGGGTTACCACCTGGGCAAATATTTCTTTAATCTCATTTTTTAATTTCGAACTGCGAAAACGGTTAATCGTATTATGATCCGGTGTACTCATACCCGTTAGCCACATGTAATGGATGTTCTCTTTCAGGGCCGCTTCTATTTTACGACTGCTGTACGTATTGCTTAAATAAGCGAACACAATGGCGCTTAATAGCATACGTGGATGATATGAACTTGTACCACCTCCTTTATACTGATCAATCAGCCCATCTATTTTAATTTCGCTGATGATTTGTTGTACTACACGCACCGGATGATTCTTATCAATGAGTTCATCAAAACTCGGTGGCAACAACATTTGCGGATTAAACTGATATGGTTTGAATACTATATTGGTTTTGCTCATGCAACAAATTTAGTTGCATCACCTTTCCTTCTTTCCCTTTTGGATAACTATTCTTTTTTTGTTAATAACCTTTGATTTTCTAAAAAATCAAAAGAGGCTGCCTACTTTTGAGACAGCCTCTTTTTTGTTACTAATTTTTTGTCCATTATTTCAAAGTCCCCTGAAATGCGGGAGATTTTGGGAGTATGGAAGATTGAATATTGTGATAGTAAATACTGAACCAGTGAAATATGAAATACCAATTAGTAATTTACCAATTGGTGGCTATAAATGAAAATGCTAGCAGCATTACTGCCAATAGCGTTTTTTTTCAAAGGTGTTTATTTTTTAATAAATTTTCCTTTGGTGATTTTGTTTTGGTGATCTATCGTTTCATAAGAATAAATACCCGCATTGAGGTTGCTAACATTTATTTTTTGCTGGTTGGCTGTTTGTGTAAGTACCAGTCTTCCTGTTACATCATAAATATTTAAGATAAAGTTATGATTGGTTTTGTTGGCAACTGTAAAGTAGCTGCTAACAGGATTTGGATAAAGCAATATGGCAGCATTGTTTTGTGGAGTGTAAACGCCTGTAGTGTTAACCACACGGGTAATAACGGTTTGTGTAACCACAGGTAAGTTATTGTCAAAAATAATTCCGGCAC
>CAZBPG010000198.1:0-2517 GCA_964493695.1 uncultured Chitinophaga sp.
GCAGAGCGGGGTGTATTTTCTTTCTGTAAAAGATAAAAGCGGGAAGGTTCTTTCAACCTTACAAGTGGTGGTGAGGCACTGATAAGATATGCTGTTGGCTGTTCTTGTTTTCTTACAAATGTTCTTCGATGAAAATTCTAAAGCCGTTTTCGTTAAGGACAATATTTCCTCGTCTGAAATAACTATTCCTGCACAAAGTGTTGTATATATATCGGATAGCACAACCCTCACCCTCAACTCCAACTTCACATTGCAAAACTGCGAGGTAGTGCTTGGCGCGAATGCACGGATAGAAGTGGATAGCGGAACAACGCTGAATATACTTGGCAGCTATTTACACGGCTGTAAAACAATGTGGGACGGCATTTATGTAGAGGCGGGCGGCTCTATAATAGTGAGCGATAACCTCACTACTCACCAGCGCAGCCGTATTGAAGATGCGATGAACGGTATAACCGCTACCACCTCGGCTACCTTAACTACCGGGCTGCACATCCGCAATACGGACTTTGCCCGCAACCAAAGCAGTATTCGGTTGATTGGCTACACCCCCCCTAACGCTACCGACTACAACATAAGCAACTGCACTTTTGGTATGGGCAGTTACAACCAAATGCTACCTGCACCTGCGGGTTTTGCTAATTACAGCCGCCCGTTGAGCGGGATATTTACTTTTTTATGTGATGGGACATTAAGCATACCAAACCCCGCTTTTGCCGGAAATACACCGAATGTATTTAGTAACATGAACCACGGAATTGTAACAGGTATGTGCCACCGTGTTAACCTTTTAGAGAACAGTTTCCACAACATACGCAACTATGAAAATGCAACAACCCCCGGTGCAGGTGCCGCCATATTTGCCAGCGCTATACCTTTTGGCGGATGGTTTGCCGACCAAACCCTTATGGTGCAGCCACGCACTTCTGCGGCTGATGCGAATACCACCCCTGATTTTGAAGATTGTGATTTGGGGGTTTACAGCAAACGCCTGAGAACCTTAGTGTATAACACCCGTATGGATAATGTTACCCACTGTATAAACACCGCTAACTGCCGCAACAGCGTGGATGTAAGCGGCCATTGGCTGACGAATACTAATTACGGAGTAACTTTAGCCAATAATGCAGGGGCTGCTATGCGTGTAACAGGCAACCATATTGAAGTAAACGAACCTACCGCTACTTTTGTAGCGGTGGGCGGCAGCCTTGGCTTACGCAGGCTGAATACCTACGGCATTTACGAAACGGAAATAAACAACGATGTGCCGGTGGTAAGCAACATACTGCTGAACGATATAACAGGCGGCCGCAACGGCATACACCTGAACAACGTAAACGGGGCGCAGGTGTTTTTAAATGAGTTGCACCAAACCCGCACGGTGCAGGTGCAGGGCAACCAAGCGGGCTTGTATGCGGCTAACTGCAACAGGTTAGTTATAGAAGGCAACACGGTAACGGGCAATGGCGCTACCTACCACGATGCGCTGAATGCAGGCAGCATTAACAGCGAGTTTAGAAAAAGCGGCTTTAGCTTTTACAACAGTGGCGGTGAAATTTGCAGCAATACGTTTACGGACATAGGCTACGGCAATTTGTTTGCCGCCAACTGTATGGATGCCGAAGTGCAGTTGAACGAATTTGGCGACAGCAAGTTTGCCATAGCCCTGCGCAGCAGTGGCACCACCCAGGTGCTGAACCAACAAGGCAGCGCTACCCGCTCGCATGAGAACGCGTTTACCGGCACTTACGATAACGACTTTAGCCCCACTTACGACCCCAACCTGCGTACCATGAGCTTTATTAACGTGGCGCAGATGGGGGCTTATACCAGACCAACTTTCTACTATAACCCTGCTAACATGGCGAATGAAACCACCGACCCGAGCGGGGGAATGTTTAATGGGCAACCCAATAGTTTAGCATCAATAGTTTCCGAACCAAGTGATGGAAGTGAATCCGCGTCTTGCACCCCCGTCCAGTGGCCCTTTACTACTTGGTTTTACCATAAGGTAGCCGGAGGCGAAGCGTGGAAATACATGGAAGAAGGCTTTGAGCCAACGGGAACGCGGATGGCAGAGATGCACCTGCTGCGCAGGCTGAAAGAAAACCCCGAACTGCTGAACGAAGAGCTGTTTGAAGATTTTTACAACGCAAAAATGGCGGAAGACTACGGCAAGATAAGCAACTACGAAGATGAACTGCTGTTGCTGTGCGACAGCGCGGTGTTTGCCGACAGCGCCACCTTTGCCGCGCAGTATGCTGCTACCGGATATGCCAGAACGCAACTGCCCGATACGGGTGATATGGTATATAACTACAAGCGCATTAACGGCATTTACCTGAACATGCTGCAACAGCCTGATACCGCGCTGTTCGGCAGCGAGGACAAAGCCTTTATGGAAGACCTGAGCGCACAGTGCCCCTACATAGCAGGCGAGGGGGTATTTATAGCCCGCGCCCTGTTAGCCCTGTATGAGCCGCGTTTCTTTTTTGATGATGTGGAGCTATGCGAAGC